>CAKZMM010000025.1 GCA_937128505.1 uncultured Thermogutta sp. | reverse complement strand
TTAACAGAACACGTTAGCCTTAATAGAACACGATAGCCTTAACAGAACACGATAGCCTTAATAGAACACGATTGTCTTAACAGAATACCATTGTCTTAACACAACACGATTGTCTTAACAGAATACGATGGCCTTAAATGGGTTTTAACTGCGGTAAGACTCATGTCGAAGGAATACCGTTTAGAGGTCAACGGAACACAAATGAATCAAATGGCTTCTACCCACGATCTTCCGAAGCAGTATGATCATCATGCCGCAGAGGAGCGATGGTACCCATTTTGGGAAAGCCGCGGCTATTTCCACAGCGAACCCAATCCTGCCAAAAAACCTTATACGATCGTCATCCCCCCGCCGAATGTCACGGGTGCCTTGCACCTTGGTCATGCCCTGAACAATACCCTCCAGGATATTTTGATCCGACGAAAGCGGATGCAAGGTTTTGAGACCCTTTGGGTCCCCGGCACCGATCATGCGGGGATCGCCACCCAGGCGGTTGTGGAACGTCGCCTTTGGTTGGAGGAACGAAAAACCCGACACGATCTGGGGCGAGCCGCATTAGTTGCCCGGATTTGGGCCTGGAAAGACGAGTACGAAAACCGCATCCTCAATCAACTGAAGCAAATGGGATGCAGTTGCGATTGGGCTCGTACGCGCTTCACCTTGGATCCCATTTGTACGCAAGCGGTTCGCCACACATTTTTCCGTCTCTTTTGCGAGGGTTTGATCTATCGGGGCAAACGGCTCGTCAACTGGGACACTACGCTTCAGACCGTCGTCAGCGACGATGAGGTTTTCCACGAGCAAGTCGCCGGTCATTTCTGGTATTTTAAGTACCCGGTGATCGATCCCCGCCCCGGTGAACCTACCCACGTCACCATCGCCACGACGCGGCCCGAGACGATGCTCGGCGATACGGCCGTAGCGGTGCATCCGTTTCCCGCGCAAGCTTTGGAGGAAGCTTCCCGAGATTTGGAAAGAAAATGGACCACCGCTTCGGAACGTGAACGTGCGGAATTGGAGTCGGCTTTAGAGGACATTCGCCGCCGCCAACGGGAGCTTTTGCCGGAGTTGATTCGGCTGCGGGACATGGCTTCAGATGGTCGGAAGATCCTCCTGCCGCTCCTGAATCGGGAAATCCCGCTCATTTTGGATCTCTGGGCCAAGCCGGAAATGGGTACCGGCTGCGTGAAAATCACCCCGGCCCATGATCCTAACGACTATCTCGTGGGGCAGCGTCACGAGCTACCGATGATCAACATTTTGAACCCGGACGGCACTTTGAACGCCAACGCCGGTCCTTACCAGGGCCAAACAATCCTCGAAGCCCGCGAGAATGTCGTGCGGGATATGGAAGCGGCCCGCCTACTGGTCAAGGTAGAAGATCGCCTCATCGACCTGGCGCATTCCGACCGTTCCAAAACTCCCATCGAGCCGATGCTCACCGACCAGTGGTTTATCGCCATGGCCGACTTGGCGCAAATGGCGATGGATGCGGTCAGTGATGGTCGCGTAAAAATCATTCCCCCTCGCTATGCGAAGGGCTATCTCGACTGGCTGAGCGAAAAACGCGATTGGCCGATCAGCAGGCAGCTATGGTGGGGGCATCAGATCCCTATTTGGTACTGCGAGACAGCCACGGAAGAGGAAATTGCCAAAGCCTTCGCCGGACGAGACGATATCGCTTGGCGTTGGGACGAAGAAGGAAAACAGTGGCTCATTTGCGTCCGGGAAGGGGAAATTGCAGAGGATGCGATTCCCGGCCATCGCCTTCGTCGCGAGGAAGATGTCCTGGATACTTGGTTTAGTTCGGCTTTGTGGCCGCATTCCACACTGGGCTGGCCCGATCAAACCCCCGAACTCCAGTACTATTATCCGACCAGCACCCTAGTCACCAGCCGCGACATCATCACGCTTTGGGTGGCTCGGATGGTCTTGGCGGGCCTCCACAATGTGGGCAAAGTTCCCTTCCACGAGGTTTATATCCATCCCAAAATCTTGGACGCCTATGGAGAAGGCATGTCCAAGTCGAAAGGCAACGGGGTGGACCCGGTCGATGTGATGGAAAAATTCGGGGCAGACTCGTTGCGATTTGCCCTGGCTTATTTAACGACGGAAACCCAAGACATCCGGATGCCGGTGGACTTCGAGTGCCCGCATTGCCACCGCTTCATCGAGCAGACCCGCGAAAACCGCGTTTTGCCGCGATTGCGCTGTCCGCACTGCCATCGGGATTTTGCCACCCAATGGGCCGAAAAGCCGGAAGATAAAGCCCTGCCACGGGGACTGGTGGTCAGCGAACGCTTCGAAGTCGCACGCAACTTTTGCAACAAGTTGTGGAATGCCGCCCGTTTCGCGCTGCTGAACCTCGAAGGTTACACCCCTATTTCAATCGCGATGGAGCAACTGGAACTCGAAGACCGGTGGGTACTAAGCCGCCTGACCCGGGTCATTCAGGAGGTGGACGACGCCCTCGAGCAATACCGGTTCGCCGAGGCGACGCGGATCCTTTACGAGTTCGCATGGGACGAGTTTTGCAGCTTCTATGTCGAGATGGTGAAAGCCAGGCTCCAAGAGCCAGGCAAACGGGCAGTGGCTCAGGCGGTTTTAGTCTGGGTCTTGGATCAACTCGTGCGGTTGCTCCATCCGTTTGTCCCCTTTGTCACGGAGGAGGTATGGCAACACCTGGCGAAGGTAGCCCCGGTGCGGGGTCTCGAATCTCACGAAAAGGCGGCCGAAAGCATCATGATTGCTCCGTGGCCGAAGGCCGAGCCTAAGTGGTGCAAACCCCAAATCGAGGAGGAATTTCGACAATTCCAGGAACTGCTCCGGGCGGTCCGCGAAATCCGAAGTCGGCAAAATGTGCCGCCTCGGCAGATGATCGATTTTACCGTTCGATGCTCCCCGGAAACGGCTTCCAAAATCCAAAAAATGGAGCCTTATTTCCACCTCATGGCGAAAGCTCGGCCGGCGGAGCTCGGTCCGGAGGTTAAGGCCCCCACGATGGCCGCGCACGTCAGTCTGCCGGGTGTCGAAGTCTATGTGGACCTTGCCGGGCTCATCGACCGCGATCAGGAAATCAGGCGCAAACAGCAAGAACTTTCGCGGTTGACAGAAATGATCGACAAGAAAAAAGCGAAACTCAATGACCCGCAGTTCCGGCAGCGAGCTCCGGCAGCAGTCGTCGAGCGCGAACGGCAAACCCTGGCCCAGCTCGAAGAACAGTATAAGGTGGCTTCCGCCGCCTTAGAGCAAATTCTGCAAGTGCAGACGAAATCGTAGGCTGCCCATTGAATAATTAGTGCACACGAAATGAATAATTAGTGCACACGAAATCGTAAGCTGCTCATTGAATAGTTCAGGAAAGGTCTACCCCATTCAAGGGTAAAAATCGTCCGTCTCCTGGCTTATCGTTCCCCTCCCCACTCCATCTGGCCAAATACGTGTCCGCAGCACCCCAAACGGCATTGGCCCACGGCACCTCTCCGGTAACCCGGATTAAGCCGCAGTGATCTACTTTGCCCCGGTCCAAAATGATAGCTGCCTTTAGCCGCGTCATTTCCTCTTCTAGAACGCGTCCCATTGAAAGCGGGAAAGCCGGTCGGTTCCACAAAGCCGCTACTCTGAAATTTTCGTCGCCTCAAGAGTAGCCACTGGGAAAGGACTCTAAGCTTCAAAAGAAAAATTCTCTCGCAAAAGGCGGCAAAGCTTCCTGTGTTTCAGGAGGCGAAAAAGCCTCCCACGCTTAAAAAACGAAAGGCCGAGCAAGCGTGCTATTCTCACGTGATATTCTCATATGTGCGAAAAGGGTCTCTTCGCCTCAGGAGCTAAGTTTCGCCTCAGGCTCAGGATGGAGAACGCCCGAGACCTCCTCTGCGGGGTCTCTTCGCCTCAGGAGCTAAGTATTGACCTCGCGACGAAGTAACCAGGTGCCCCAGCCGGCAAAAATCAGGTTACCTCCC
>CAKZMM010000024.1 GCA_937128505.1 uncultured Thermogutta sp. | reverse complement strand
CGGCTTTGAGGGAAATTCATTTCTTTGCCTTCTGTGCCGTGAGTCAGTCGCGGTCAAATCAAAATTTCTGAGCGAGATTGCACACTTGAGAGATTGCACACTAGAGCCTTGCTTCCGCAACGTGACATTTCGGACTCAGACTGAAGTGCTGCTTGATTATTTGTTTATTTTGTTTTAGGTGCGTTCAAGGCTGGAGCAAGGGACTCGCAACCTGGCCAGCAAACCTTTACGCCCTCTTGAGAATTGCTTCAGGACAACCAACGTTCGCAAGGGATAAGGGTTTTTATTGTGCCGGCAAAGCACGGGTTTCCCACAATTTGCCAATTAGGATGCGAACTTACCGCGCAATATCCGTGTAACGACTCTCGCGAAGCACCGTGACCTTAATCTCTCCCGGATATGTGAGTTGTTGCTCATAAGCCCGCGCGATTTCGTGACAGATTTTTGCCGCAACCTCGTCGGTGGTTTCCTTAGCGCTAACGATAACTCGCATTTCCCGGCCGGCCTGGATGGCATACGCCTGCTCTACACCGGGAAAACTCATGGCAATCCGCTCCAATTCCTCCATCCGCTTGAGGTAGCGTTCGAGGGTTTCTCGACGAGCTCCGGGCCGACTTGCGCTGCATGCATCCGCCGCCGCCACAATGACCGTGTACGGCTGATCAACCGTCAGCGTTTCATGATGCGCAGCCGCCGCATGGACAACCTCCGGACGTTCCCCACATCGCTTCAAAAGTTCCGCCCCAATTTGAGGATGCCCCCCTTCAGCCTCATGATCCGCCGCCTTGCCAATATCGTGTAGGAGGCCGCAGCGTCGCGCGAGGCTGCCGTCGAAGCCCATTTCATCCGCCAGCATGCCAGCGATAAAGGCAACTTCGATTGAATGTCGCAAGACGTTCTGGCTATAACTGGTGCGAAAGTGGAGGCGGCCCAATAGATCGATAAGCCGTTCGTGGAGTCCTTGAATGCCTACTTCCTGGCAGGCCTGCTCGCCAAGGTTGCGGATATGCCGCTCCAATTCCCGCTGAGTCTGCGCCACCACCTCTTCAATTCGGGCCGGGTGGATTCGGCCATCGCCAATTAATTTGGTCAGAGCGAGCCGGGCGACCTCGCGGCGGATAGTGTCAAACGCGCTCACCACAACCACCCCAGGGGTATCGTCGATGATTATATCCACCCCGGTCGCCTTTTCGAATGCCCGGATATTCCTCCCTTCACGGCCGATGATCCTTCCTTTCATCTCGTCACTGGGGATATCGATGACGGAAGTAGTCGTTTCGGCGGTATGAAATGCCGAATACCTTTGGAGGGCCGTCAATAGGATTTCGCGGGTCTTGCTTTCGCACATCTCCGCGATTTTCTTCTGATGACGGAGTATGATGGCCCCCGCCTCTTGTCGCAGCTCATTTTCGAGACTTTCCAGAAGCCGTCGCGTAGCCTCTTCCCGCGATAAACCGCTGATTTCGTGAAGGGTTTGCCGCTGAAGGTCGACGAGCTTGCTCAGCTCCTCCGACCGGCGGTTACATTCCTGAATCTTCTCCGTCAACTTCCGCTGGGTGCTCTCGATGGCACGTTCCTGCTTGCGGAGCTGTTCACTCTGCTGCTCCAAAGCATCTTGACGTTTGTTCAAGAGCCTTTCACGATTGTCGAGCTCCTCTCGACGTTTGCGAAGTTCCTCCTCTGCCTCCGCCTTATAGCGCAGGGCTAGCTCTTTTAGCTCCAATTCGACCTCGCGACGCCGGGTTTCTGCTTCCTGAATGGCCCGATCGATAATGAGCTTCGCCTCGGTTTCGGCATCCTTGCGCCGAAGGCGATCCCAAAGGCCTTTCAAAAGAAGCGTAAGAATGGCCGGCGCCGCACAAAGGACGAGATAGAATAGAACTTCGTGCACGGCCGTCGCCCTCAATCCCAAAAAAGCTTTGTGCTACACGGCACGTGCACCAAGCCGGGCCGGAAGTGACCCGTCAATTGGCAGAAGACACCGTCGGGTTCAAGGAGGAGCCCCGATGAATGCGAACACTTTAAGGGTTTCTCAATCTCCTCCCCTGAGCACTTGATCGATCGGTGCTTTTTGTGCTTGGCTGTTACCCTTCGACCGGATTGACCTGAATCCAGCCGGAACTACAAAGGGCGTCCGCCAATAGCAGGCTTCAATCCGCCCAAATTCCGGACGAATTGGGTGCGCACTGACCTTGAGAGGTCGGGAAACCCACGCTCGACGCGGGGTTCCGCGGTCCAAACAGACAAAGACGGTACGATGGCGAAATGCCCCTTGAAGCCTCGCAAGCCAGGCGGATTGGAAAGTCTGAGCCAGCGAGACCACTCATTGCCAGCCTTGTGGGCGCACTGTGGGCTAGCCGTGGGCTCAATGTCGCCCCCAAAATCCGGGGAGCCAACATCATGTCGGCCCGAATGGCGCGGCACCACGAGGCTTTCGGTTCCTGACATCCAATAACTTTGCCCAGAGGCTGCGCGGCTTGTCCGACCCGTCGCGCGGAGCGGTACTGTGGGCTTCTCCCCACTAACCCGCGAACCCACGCTAACGCCAAACTAAGTGTGCCCGCGGAGATTCTGCTAAACCAATAGGCACACCTTTTTACAGACCGCCGAAGGCAGACCCCACAGGCCGCCAGAAGGGCAAAGGCGGAAAATGTCAGCAGCAGATACGCTAATTCCGTCACCGGTACCTTTCGCGATCCAATAGTTCAGTCCGCACCGGCCTTTCCCGGCGCACGTGCCAGGTTGTCAAACTCCGAAATCCTTATCAGTTACCCAAACAATCGTCAGTAAACTTGCTCACTCGATTGGTTGAGCTTTCCGTATCTGAATCATAGCAAATACTGGTGGAGTCGCAATCGGGATTTAGATCGATCTCGCTTATTAAAAATTCAGACCGAGCATCGCGGGCCACTACAAATCGGTTTTGGCCGAAGATTTGTCAATTCACATCCCCAAATCCAAAACAACAGATCCTAAAATCCGTTGCGAAAAAGCAAACGTCCGTAAAAGAGCGCTCACGGGTGTTAGATCACCTGCTCGTGAAAGTTATGGGTTATCTCTCGGGAAGCAAAAAAGGTCTGCGTTTCAGACGGCTGGAGCCGTCGAATTCCCTTAAGATGGCCACTATTTTGAAGGAAGATGTGGAAAGATTCTTGAGAATTCTAAATATCACTTCTTTTACGAACTAACGTATCGCGTTGGCGGAAGGTCTTACACGTGAATTTTTCCAAAATTCTTTTTCTTTTGGTAAGCAATTCCAACCAGCTTCATAAATGCGGTTAAAGTTTTCCTCAAAAATTTATAAGCAATTCTTGTATGCTTTTCTCTGGTGGTGCTTGCTAGACGGCTTTCTAGCTGAAAACGTCACAAGCTTCCCTGTTTTCTGGATCATTCGGCAACCGCAATATGTTAGTTGTACCATTAACGTGGTGATGAAAGCGGCGTCCTCCGGTGTTGAACGGGTTCGCTTATCGTTCGACAGAAGCCCGATCGCCTATCATCACAGTTTTGGCTAGCCGAAGTTACCGTCGCGCACCTGGGGGAATGCTTATTTACCTCAAAATTTCCTTCCCAAGTTGCCCATTGATTCGATGTTCCGATCTACACCAAGCTATTGGTCCATCCCGCACTTTGAATTAGATGTAACGGTGACTTGCTCGGCAATGATGCGCGGACGTTACCCCATGGGTGGTCCTCAGTTCGAGGAGGATGATGACCGGCCAACTTGCAAAGCGCTACGGACGAATTGCCGCCTGTTTGAAAGCGTTAAATCCCTCAACTTTCTAACTCATTCCAGATCTGCATTTCCGTGCATCGCCAGGTGAGCATGGTTGACAATATCAGAATCGAAATCTGTTAGAAGTCGATCGTCAACCGCAAGTATCGCCGGTTGGACACCCGTCGGCGGTGTAGAAGATCAAAAACTTAGAGTCAAGGGGCGCAAGAGGCGGGGAGGTGGAAACCCGCGAATAATCAGTCGACTGATTATCGCCTTTGGGGGTGAGTCCATAGGAGCCTTCTTCTCCACCAAGCTTACCAAGACGAGAATAAAGACTAATGGGCTGATGGCTTTTTTAGGCCGCAGTAGGTTGCGGTCGAGATCCTCTCGAGTGCAAACAAGAGGAAGCCTCCCGGCAGCCGTTTACGCTGTATGTGCTTATGCCTAGACAGTGCGGGAGTGGGTTTGGAGCTCCATGAGAGGGGCACTCCCGCGGTGGTGTGCCCTTCCTCACCTCGGCAAGCTGCGAAGATAAGTGCTCGCAGTTTTTGATTCCGAATGGAAGTGTCGCCTTTTTGGAGGCTACCGCTTTAACTTGAAGATTGTTAAAACGGTTCCCGTACAGTCCGCTGATAGTCCCC
The DNA here is from genome assembly GCA_937128505.1 of uncultured Thermogutta sp. Classification (GTDB taxonomy): domain Bacteria; phylum Planctomycetota; class Planctomycetia; order Pirellulales; family Thermoguttaceae; genus DTLM01. The sequence continues at coordinate 40,717 of CAKZMM010000024.1, read as the reverse complement.
TTAGTACCTTCCCTTTGCCACGGGGTTCAACCCACGTGTAGGCGAGGCACCATGATTTCGTGGTCTTTCTTGACATACCTTAGCGAGTGGATCATTCGACTGGTAATGCTGTATGTGGTACCGCGAAAACGAAATCCGACGACCGCTATCGCCTGGTTGCTGATTATCTTTTTTGTCCCTTGGATAGGGTTGTTTCTATTTTTGATCGCTGGTACCCGAGGCCTGCCCCGCCGCCGGGTAGAGCGATATCGATTGATGATTTCCGAGTTCAATCAGATAACTCAAGAATTTTGTTCTCAGGCCAATATCGTCGAGCCCCAACTTGATCCCGAGGCGATGTCGGCCGTGCGTTTAGCGGAGCGTTTAGGCCAATTTCCTATTCTGGGTGGTAATCGTGTGGAATTGATCACCGACACCGACGAAATGGTCAACCGCTTGATCGCCGATATCGACACCGCACAATCGCACGTGCACATGCTGTACTACATTTTTGCTGCCGATGAGACGGGACGACGAGTCATTGAAGCACTGCGTCGGGCCTCGGAACGCGGCGCGAAATGTCGACTCTTGGTGGATGCGGTTGGATCCCGCAGTTTCCTTCGGGGCTTGGGATCAGAATTACCGAAGATGGGGATCGAAGTGGTTCCGGCCCTTCCCGTGGGGGTGTTTCGCGGCAAAATGGCGCGGATTGATGTGCGAAATCATCGAAAAATCGTCGTGATTGATGGACGAATTGCATACACGGGCTCACAGAACATCATCAATGCCGATTACGGGCGGAGGGGGTTAGCCTGGCACGATCTGACGGCGCGGGTCCTCGGACCAACGGTACTGGCGTTGCAATCCGTGTTTTTATGCGACTGGTATTTCGAGACAGAGCAAACCCTGACTGATGCAGAGATTTTTCCGCGGACCCCACCGGCAGGCAACACGCCGATTCAGGTCCTACCGAGTGGCCCCATCTACCCGGTTGAAAACTATCACCGAATGGTTCTTGCGGCTCTTCATACCGCCCGGCGTCAGGTCATCATCACAACTCCGTACTTTGTGCCCGACGAGTCTTTCCTTCAAGCCGTGCAAGTGGCGGTGCTTCGCGGAGTGAATGTGGTGCTCATTGCCCCCGCCGTCTGCGATAAGGTGCTAGTAGGAGCTGCTGCTCGGTCGTATTTTGGGGACCTTCTCCAATTGGGGGCCGAAGTGTACCTGTATCATCCTGGTCTCCTTCACTCAAAGACCATGACCATCGACGACAGCTTTGCATTCGTGGGGACGGGCAACTTCGATATCCGCTCGTTCAGTCTAACTTTCGAATTGAACCTGTTGCTCTATGGGACGGAGGTGACCGAAACATTACGGGTTGTGCAACGGCAGTACTTGGCACGCTCTACACGCCTTACGCTAGAAGAATGGGAAAATCGACCTGAATGGGCTAAGACTTTGGACGGGATTGCGAAATTGCTCAGCCCCGTGCTTTAGTGCACCAAGGGAGCTTTGCCATGTACGGGCAAACGCAAGCCAGGATGCGACGTCGTGAGCCCGAGTAATGCACCGAGTCAAAGGGAGGGTAGCAAGCCGGCAGGAGACTTACGTAAGTTGGCTTGCCCAGCTTTCGACGTAGAGCGTTTTCAGACACGTAAAGAGCGATCCTATTTTTCGTTCTTATTGATCTTTTTCCCAAAAGACAAATCCGGCGGGCAATTCCAGACCTCACCCGGGCTGGCCGGCGGGAGAACGCACTGACGTTCAAAGATTAATGGATCTCTGCGCGGTTCATCTGATAACGGCGTTCATCTGATAATGGGATGCTTGAAAAAAGCTGTTTGGCGATTTTCGGAAGACGACAGATTACCCCGATTGCGTTGAAACCAACCGGAAGGCAGCTTTTCCCCTGAACATTGAATCGGAGGAAAAGAGGAAAATTGGAACAAACCGGAGGAGGATTAGAAGACCCGAAGTGCCGGGGCCCGGTCTTTCCGGACCACTTGAATTCTCGCCCTGCGTTTTAACTGCAATAAGTCACAAAATAACTAATGTTTAACGTAGATCTCTGCCGGGCCAAGGTCTGTCGATCTGCCGGGCCAAGGTCTGTCGATACTTGGGCCGTTTGAAGCCTGGAAGTCTGCCTGCCGGCGGAGCATATTAGTTTTAGAAAACCGTAACTCGTGACAGTTTCGCAATTTACGATCTTGAGCATACTGAACGATTGTGGACTCAAAAAAAGGCCGATGGCCATAGAGATTACGGCTTTCGGGCGTTTTGCCGACATGTGTCCCACGGAAAGAAAGTTGCCATCTGTAATACCAGCGTCTAATTTGACGGGATAATGTTTTTATGAAATCCGCAGTCTGATCTTTTGATTCTCGGTTAAGGGGCTCGACTTTATCGAATGGGATAAAAAAGAGTATGCGAATCATCGCAATTGTTTTAAATCGTTGGATTTGAGAAGAGCTGGCTTATCCAGAGATACTTTCGGTAAATCAAACGAACGTTTCGCCCAAGACTATTCCGCTTTTTGTCGGCCAACTGAACGGTTGGGATCGGTACAGTTACTAAAGAAAACCCCACGTGCCAGTTGACAACTTTTTGCTACCTTGGTAGTATTACTGTGGTAGTAGATTTGGAGCAAAAGAGCATGGAATCAGGACGGAAATTCCGGTTGGGGGACCTTCAACTCAAAATCCTCCAAATCTTGTGGTCGCACGGTCCAGCCACTGTGGGGGAGGTTCATCGGCAACTGGGGCAGCGATGGGCATATACGACCGTCGCGACGATGCTCCGTAAGATGGAGGCCCGAAACCTCGTACGGCATTGTAGGGTACAGCGGCGATTAGTGTATCAGCCGTTGGTCAGCGAAAACGAGGTCTCCCGCGGAATGATTCAAGATTTGTTCCATCGGTTGTTTCACGGCAGTTTGGCCACGGCGGTAAGTTTCTTGCTGGAAAGCCCCCAGGTCAGTGCCCAGGAATTGGATGAGCTCGAGAGACTAATTCGTGCCCATAAAGAATCGGCGGGCAAGCGGGGGCCGCGAGAACCATGATTTGAGTGTGCTTTGCCCCCGCGATCATGGGGAGAACCTACCCAGCGCGCGATCATCTTCCCTGAGATAGGCTTTGCCCCCGCGATCATGGGGAGAACAGCTCACGGAAAAGTGCCTAAGTTATCGAACCGATCCACGGCCGGTATCGTTTCTGCAAAGTGCGAGAGGGTTTCCGGTTGAATCGTAGTGGTTAGCAAAGAATTGATGGTTAGAAGCTTTTGGGCAGGTTTTGGAGAATTGTGATCTGCTCTGCGACTCGCCTGAGAACCAGGAAAGACTCCATAGATGCAAGGGGGCCAAACCCGTAAACGCGGATTCTGGGAAATAATCGAGCGAGGGGTTTACTAGGGTTCATTTAAGGAAGATTTCTTCAGCGTCATTTAAGGAAGATTTCTTCGGCGAAGTCAATCCTCCGACTTACTCACAAACGGGTTCGACTACAAATATGGCTCTGGTTCCACGCTTTGTGGTGGGGCCATCCATCGTGGCATTCCCGGCGTTTGGAGAAGATTCTAGGGACTCTATGCCCGCGAGGCCTCGGCCGTGACAGCTACACTGACGGAAACAGCGATCGTGTCCGCGGGTGTGCTCTTGGGGGGAGGCGGCTTAGTTTTTTTGGCGGCGGGGCTTTTGGGTCGTCTCTGCGCCAACGCTCAGTGGCAACGGAGCTGTTGGCGGGGTGGAGTGGTAGGGCTTTGGCTCCTTCTCATTTTGGAGATCAGTGGCCTCAGTTGGCTTGTGGCGTGGACATTGTCTAGCAAGTTAAGCGGGGAAGATCAGCTTCGTTCAGCTTCTCAATGGGGCCCAACTATCGAGGAAACACCCGGCTTTCGCGCTGCACCCAACGCTCATTCCGCCGCGAATTCGGCTTCAAGAGGGCCTGAGTTGCCGCGAATGAGTCTTAAATCTGAATCCGGCCACCTGTGGGTCGACTCCTGGGAACCCAATCCACCTTACGCACGTAGCGAGGCTGGTTTTGACGGCTTTTTTCTAAGGGCGGGTACGGTTGGAGCCGAAAGTCGTCAGGCCGAAGTTTGGGAGACACTTGCAGGGAAGATTTCAAGGAGGTCCTCCTCGACGCTTGGGGGCGGAGAGATACCGCCTCGAGCCTCAAGCGATCTTAAACCAGCTTTGCCCGGTGCAGTCCCTCTGGTTAAGGATCCTGGACTGGGAACGCTTTTCGGGAACGAGGTCATATCGTTTGATTCTGAGTCTGGGAGCAACGTATCAAGCCAGGGTACGGAGCAACCGAAACTGCCCCAAGCACCGGAAGCGATGGAGCTTGCCTCTACCAACGGTTTATCAATTGCGGAAGATCCGTCTGCTTTTGCGGAACCACTCAACAGCCGAGCGAAAAAGGCTATTGGTCTTTTTGACATTGGAATGTGGGTTGCCCTGTGGGTTGGCCGAATTTGGCTTTTTGGGGTTGGAGTGTGTTTGGCTTGGCTTACGCTGGGTCGAGTTATCTTAGCCATCGTACGGCGGAAGGCGGTTGAAGGATGCTCGGCGGAGCTTCGCCTCCAGGTAAGCCAAATAGCTCGCGAGGTTGGCTTGAAGCGACCCGTACGGGTACTGATAAGCTCGTGGCTCGAGGTACCGGCAGCTTTTGGCCTACGATATCCGACACTGATTATTCCTCAAAGTTTCGAAAAGCAATTTCGCACGGAGCAGTGCCAGGCCATTCTGGTCCACGAGTTGGCTCATTTAGCGGCGGGGGATCCTTGGTGGCAGATGCTTGCTCGGTTTGCCGCCGCATTTCAATGGTGGAATCCTTTTGCTTGGCTTTTGGGGGTTTATTTGCGGAAAAGTAGTGAGCTTGCTGCGGACGAAGCCGTGACCGCCCTGCCCAACGGACCGATCCTTTTAGCGGACATACTGCTTCGATATGGGCGGGAATGCCGGCGGCTTTGGTTGGCCCCGGCCGGTATGGCTCTCTCTTTAGGGCACAATCGATCGTTTTTTGCCCGGCGTGTAAAACGGCTTGTAGCTTTGGCAAAAAGGGGATCGACTCCCCAAAAATTGAGCGGAGTGCGGAGGCTGGTCGCCTTGGCTTTGATCGGCACTCTAGCGGTGGGTAGTGTGGGTTGTGTCGGCGGTGTGCGTGTAAAGTGGCTCAAAGTGCAAGGAGAGTCAGAGATGAAAATCGGACAGCATTTTTGGGAACGTACGCTCCTAGGTGCGGCCGTCTTGAGTTGTCTTACAGTGATTGGAGGTCCGAGCGAATGGATGACGGGCCTTCCGGGCGTAGGATCTTCGGATTCGACGGGAGTTTTTGCAGCCGTGCAAGAGCGGGAACAACCCGACCAGCCGGAAGCAAGGGGTCCTCGAGAGGGTGATCGTCCGGATCGGCCGGAACACCCGGATCGTCCCGACCGAGCAGAGCGACCTGACCGCCCGGCGGGGCCCGGTCGCGAAGGCGAGCGCCGGGATCGACCGCCCCATGAGCGTGAGGGCGAGCGTCGCGAGCCGCCACCGGAGGCACGAAGAGCTCCAGGTCCTCCGCCCGAAGTGGTTGAGCTGCGGCGGAAACTCGAGCAGCGTGCGGCGGAGCTGCGGGAGGAATTAGCGCGGATCGGCAGGGAGCGACCGGATCGGGCAGAGCAGCTTGAAAGGGAATTGCGCGAGATTCAGGCCCGGCTGGCTGAATTGCAACAGAGGGAACCCCAGCGCCCGATCGTCGCAATGGAACGATTGCGTCGGCATATGGCAGAATTGCGAGAGCAATTAGCTCGGGCGGAACATGAACGAGCGGAGGGTCGAATAGCAGAATTGCGACAGCAGATTGAGCGAGTAACAGCAGAGCTTGAAAGACTAGAACGCGAGGCGGAACAACGGCGTCCGCGGATCGAAGGGCGGCCTGAACCGGGCATTCCCCCGGTGCCACCGCGCGTCGCACAGATGCCCCCCGAGGAGCGCGAGCGGCGGATCCATCATTTGGAGGCGGCTATTGAGCATCTGCGGGCTGCCGGCTTGATGGAGCAAGCGGCGGCAGTAGAGATGACCCTACGCCGGCTTCGAGGCGAACCAGTACCTCCAGTAATGGTTCCGCCTGCGGGCCCAAGGCCGGGAGCCGGTCCACCGCGAGACTTGCTCGGGGAGCTTCAAGTTTTGAAGCAGGCGATTGAGGAACTTGGTGCCCAGGTTCGCGAGCTTCGGGACCAGATGGGTCAGTTGCGCGAACGTATCTCGCGGGATTAAAAGTTTCGTGAATCGTTAAGCAAGGGACTCGGAAAAACCCGCGAGGTACCCTGACTTATGATGAATCTGATGCGCCTGCTTTGTCCTCTGGCCAATCGGAAGCAAGTCCGAGTTGCACCTTTTTTGGTGGCGGCTCGGGCAACTGCGACAATTCGACCTAGTGCAAGTAAGCGAGAAGGTCAGGTAAGCCGGAGGATTCAAAAAATCGCGAAGGATCGCAGGTCTGTGGTTTTTAGCCCTGGCTCTGTTGAGTCGGCTCTTTGATTTTCCGATCTACCGTTGGTCGGGTGGGGCGCGGATAATTGCAACACTGCTAAATCCGCGTCCCTAATTTTTTGAAAAAGCTGTTGCTTCGGAAAAGGCTTCTTGTTACGGAGGTTCGCGAACGGATCCCGAGCACATTGAGCAAACAGATGGCTCGACTCATTCAACAGAATTATTACCTTTGCTGCTGCGTGCTGCCACACTTTGAGATCGCCTTCTCCGGCCCGGACTTGATGGCGGCTGGCTGGCCCGTTGAAGCAGAAGATTACGGGCTTGAGACTCAGTGATTTCTTCCGGTGAAAGTTCCCGTGGGATGGAAGCGTTGATGGTGCCGTCGGTAACGTAAGGCCCATAGCGACCGTTCATCACCCGAATGGCAGGCTCCCCATTGGGGCCCTCAGGAAAAGTGCGAATAGGTTCGCTGCTTCGCCGCCGTCGAAAGGTCTTTGGCGCCGCTAATAGGGCTAATGCTTGCTCCAGGGTGATCTCAAATGGTGAGACATCCGCGGGAAGCGATCGCGTTTGCTTCCCACATTCAACAAACGGGCCAAACCGCCCATTATGGATGAGTACCCTATCACCGGTTTCCGGGTGGACTCCAAGATCTCGGGGAAGGGCCAAAAGTTTTAGCGCCAAATCCAGCGTGACCTCCTCGGGCTTCATTCCCCGCAGTAACGACACTTGTTCCGGTTTTTGGCCGTCGGTGGCATCGCCCCTTTGAATGTATGGCCCGTACCGGCCCGTGCGCAGGTAAATCGGTTTGCCGGTTTTCGGGCAGTAACCGATTGGTTGTTCTTCTTGCTCAGCTTGTGTGAATAACTCCAAGGCTTTATCGACCGTCAACTCATCGGGTGCCAGATTCTTTGGCAAGGGTGCGCGCCGCGCCCCCTGCTCAATGTACGGGCCAAACCGACCGATTCGCACGTAAATCGGCGCACTTTGCGGCCCTGACCCCTCCGGCTGACCAATGAGCATGCGGTTGACATCCGCAGCCCGAAGTTCGGCCAACTTTTCTTCCAATAACTTCTTCAGCCCCGGATGATCGTTTCCATAATAGAATTTTGCCAAATATGCGACGTGGTCCAATTCGCCACGGCTAATTGCATCTAACTCTTCTTCCATTTGAGCGGTGAACTGATAGTCGACCAGCTCGGCTAAGTGCTCCTCGAGAAGCTGGGTGACGGCCATCCCCAACCAGGTGGGAACTAAAGAACTCCCACGCTTAAAAACGTAATTTCGGGAAAGGATGGTATCGATGATCGTCGCGTAGGTGCTGGGCCGACCGATTCCCATCTCCTCCAGGCAGCGAATCAAGGTGGCTTCGCTATACCGCGGCGGGGGTTGCGTCGTGTGACTTTTCGGCTCCAGAGTTAAACATTCGACGGCTTCTCCCGGCCGTAGTAGGGGCAATACTGCCTGCGGCTCGGCGGCCTCTACGTCTGATTCGTCGGTTCCTTCCACATAGGCCCTCAGGTATCCGGCAAATTCGATGGTCCGCCCCACCACCTCGAAGCGCGAATCCTCGATTCCGAGGGCAACACTGACGCGATACCCTCGGGCATCAACCATTTGGGAGGCGATCGTCCGTTTCCATATCAGCTCATACACTCTCCACTCGTCTGCCGAAAGAACGGATCGCAAATCCTCCGGCGCAGTGAATGGATGTCCCGCAGGACGAATGGCCTCGTGCGCTTCCTGGGCATTGCGGACCCGCGTGCGATAAACCCGGGCTTCTCTGGGCAAATACTCCAGCCCGTAGTGCTGGCGGATGATCTCGCGGGCTGCTTCGACGGCTACCGCCGCCAATTGAGTAGAATCGGTACGCATGTACGTAATGTGCCCGTTTTCGTAGAGGGATTGAGCAAGCTGCATGGTATAGCGGGCACTAAACCCGAATTTGCGATTTGCCTCCTGTTGAAGCGTGCTCGTTGTGAACGGGGGTGCCGGGCGCAATATAAAAGGCTTTTGCTCAACTTCCAGGACGCGAACCTCACGGCCCCTAAGGCGGTCGCACAAATTACGCGCTGCCGCCTCGTCCAACCAAAGGAGCGTGGAATCTTTAAGGGAACCGGTTGCCGGATCAAAATCGCGCCCCTGAGGAATTCGCCGCCCACCCACCGAGACTAGCGCGGCCTGAAACGGTTCGCTTCCTTCCTTGCGGAACTGACCGACTAGATCCCAAAAGGTGGCAGATCGAAAAGCCATGCGTTGGCGTTCTCGCCCTACCACAAGTCGGACGGCCACGCTTTGCACACGACCGGCGGAAAGCCGAGGTCCTACCTTCCGCCACAAAAGCGGCGAAACTTCGTACCCGAAAAGCCGGTCCAAAATCCGCCGAGCTTCCTGCGCCCGAACAAGGCGCAAATCGATGTCCCGCGGTGATCCTAAAGCTTCCAGAATGCTTTCACGCGTGATTTCGTGAAAAACTAGGCGATGAACGGGAATCTTGGGATGTAAAACCTCGCACAAGTGCCAACTGATGGCTTCTCCCTCGCGATCTTCGTCTGTGGCGAGGTAGAGCCGCTGAGCATCTTTGAGCGCCGATTTTAGCCTCCGAACTTGCTTCTGCTTATCCCGAGGGATTATGTACAAGGGCTGAAATTGATGTTCCACATGTACTCCGAGACGTCCCGAGGGGTGCTTCCGGTACTCTTCAGGAACCTCCTTCGCTCCCTCAGGGAGATCACGGATATGGCCCATACTGGCCTCCACCTGGAACCCATTACCAAGAAAACGGCTTATGGTCCGCGCTTTGGTCGGGGACTCGACGATGACCAGCGATTTTCCTTCCGAGGATTTAGAACGTTTTGCCATGGTTAAAGGCCGAATTCCCAGATTTCTTCGTTTTCTACTCCGTTCGTCAATGACTGAGGGAGAACCCGACTCCAATAAAGATATGGGCTATCAACAGATTGAGCGACTGAATTTTCAGCGGTTTCGGAGCGGCGATTCGTCCTGCTACTTCCCGCTTTTCACCCTCTGTTAATTTACGCTGTTTTGAATTTACACTCTTTCAAAAACTCAGAAAGCAAGGGCTATTAAGCTTTGGACCCTATAAGTTCAACCCCAAACCTATACCTCACTATCTTCAGAAAATTTGTGCTTGGCGACTATGGCTTGGGCGTTTGACGCGCGGTGATAACGAGAGCTTTAAACAAACACCGGTACCAACTGGATGGGCTTTCGACATCTGATGCAACGATCATTTTATTTGTATTCGAACTGATCTTCTGCGAGGACTGGGTAAACTCATGGGGGACTATTAAGCCAACGAGTTTATTTCAAAAGCTTAAGTTCCACGTAATCAATGACCGGTGAGCGTTATCCGTAAAAATGAGCTCCGGGTGTAACATAAGTCGGCCGAGTTACAAACGTATCGCAGTGCCTTTGTGAGCCTAATAGTCAGTCCATGTCCAGAGGATGACCAAGTACCGAAGCATCGCGTTGCTAGGCCGACTGACTTTAGCTGCGTGTGCTAAGCCCTCACAAAGTCTCTGAAAGAGGCTATGAGATTTTTGTCTGTCAATACCCATCCCTAGAAGAATCTAAAGGAAACCGGACTAAAAAGTAAAACTTCTTTTCGAGTTTGGTCCCAAGCTGTCAAGTTGCGGAAATCGATCGTCGCGCCGAAGGAATCGTTAAAGCCTAGAACTTTGGTTGAAAATTCATTACGCGGCCCCCCCGGAGACCAATTTCGATTTTTACCTATCGGTCTTAGTTAGTCTTTAAGGACAACCGTGTAAAAAGTCTAGAGGGTAATCGGGCGGTAAAACGGCGCGTCGATGATCACTTAGTACACCAAGATTGTTATTATTAGTGCCGCGATCGTTGGCGCTCGGTATGAGGGCGTGAGGTAAGCATAGTCACCAGCAACCGAATTATTAGTAGTTCGCAGTTCTCTTAATGGTGCGCAGTTCTGATCGTCAGTCAGGTACCACTTATTTGAGGGTGTCAGCAAATTCCATTGCCGTAAGTGTCAAACGCATAAAGCCTTCCTTATACTTCGCTGCAAATATAAAACTTTGTTGCTCTAACGCTCTGAATGATGGAAAAGTTGATCGAGATTAATCGAGATTAATTTTCCTTAAGAATAGAGTGCCAAAAATTAGAATGCCAAATCTCAATCTCATATGACGGAGCAAAAAGATTGCCCTGAGCACCCGATTAGTTGATCCCCGTGCTCAGCAGAAAGGAATTGGCAAGTTCGCGTGATCTTCAAAATGCTCCAAGTCCCCGGACACCTTTAAGGGTTTTTGCTCATTTCGTCTTTGCTCGCCTTTCCTTAGTCCTCTTTCCTTCCATGAGCTTTTTTGATGTCGAGGTATTGGGCCGCTTTCAACGGTGGTGTTGGGTCCTTCGACTAAAAAAGTATGGCTTGGTGTTCGCACGTGTCTCGGAAGATCAGATCGGATATGTTCTTTGGAATCGCTTGGCATTGCAGGAAATTTTCGTTGCTGGGAGAATAACCGTACTTGTTCAGCTTTCGGATTTGCGAGGTAACTGGGGATAATTAAACCTCGCGCCCGCAGGGCTCAAGCGGGTGACCCGGAAATCTGCGGGCTTGAAATAAACTTCCGGAGTTTTAGGCTGCGGTTTCTTAACAGAGAGAATTATCAGCGGTTCAAAAACATTCACCCGTTTGGAGCAAATCCCGTGCGTAGCCCGTTCACATTTTTCCGCCGGCACCGAAAGCTCATGCTTGCTTGCCTTGGTGTGCTGGCGATGTTCGGTTTTGTGATATTGCCGGTGATTATGCAAGGTTTGGGCTCCGGGCCCGTGTCGAATCCCTTGGTGGCCGAAACTCGGTTTGGGGAGATTCGCGAATCAACCCTCGTTGACCTCACACGGCAGCGGGGCACCGTAGTGCGTTTCCTGATGTTTTTGGCCGAGGCAATCCAGCAAGCGGGTGGCGATCCCCGGGTTGTCCAGAGCGTGCTGAACCAGATCGGCGGGACTTCAGAAGAAGCGGTCGTCGAACGGTGGCTCCTCAGTCGGTACGCCGAGCGATTGGGGCTGGAAGTCGACAATAGGGCTATTAACTACTTTATAGGAGATTTGACCCAGGGCTATGTCACCGCGGATACCGTCCGCGGCATCCTTGCTCAGCTAGGTGTTTCCGAGGATTCCTTGTTCAGAGCCTTGCGCGAGGAGCTTTTAGCGTTGCGGGCCATGGATCAATTCAGCCTGAGTCTTGCCAGCTTCACTCCGGCTCAAAGGTGGGATTACTTCCAACGTTTTAATCGGATGGTAACCATTGAATCCGTTGAGCTGCCGGTCGAACGATTCATTTCACAAGTTCAAGAAAGTCCCTCAGAGAAGGAATTGCGCGAACTTTTCGATGCCCATCGACTTCAGGTGGATGATCCCGATTCACCCGACCTGGGTTTTGCCGAGCCGAAACAAGTGGCGCTAGAGTATTTGGTGGCTCCGTTTGATAAATTTGTAGACCTGGGCGCGGTTACCGACGAAGAGGTCGAGCGTTTTTACAACGAGCAAAAGGATCGGCTGTACAGGCGGGAGTCGCTCCCGACGATGCCACCGACAAAACCCGAGACTGTCTCCCCCGGACCTGCGGCCGCGGCACCGGCTTCTCCATCGTCTCCATCTCCCCCGGCGACTGAGCAACCGTCCGATGCCGGACAAAGTCCCACGGGTGAAACCGCGGACAATCCTGTCGGAACCTCTACCGCAGTACCTTCCTATGACCAACTGCCCTCAAGCGGGTTACCGGCAACGCCTGTCATTCCGCCGAGTACAAATCAGACGGATACCGCCGCTCCACAGTCAGATGTTTCAACTACTTCCCAGCCTGGTAGTGCTAGTACTCCTCAACTGGATAGTAGTTCTTCGGGGAATAAGGCGCCGTCGAGTTCGGAGGAGACTTCTGGGGAGCAAGCTCTACAGTCCCTTTCGGTAGAACAATCTCAGGAAAAGGGTACCGCCGGGGAGCCTGCTTCCGAAACCCCACTTCCTAGCGAGCGGCAGCAACCCACTTCTTCGGAGGGCCCCGGGGCGACTGGCTCGGCACAGTGGCCCCCCATGAATTCACGAATTCGAAGCCACAGCCCTAATAGAAATCCCCTTATCCACCTTGCAGTCTTTCAGCCTGAAGAGAAGGTCGCGGGGACGGCTGCCCAAAACCCGAACTCAGAAGCCGCCACTTTAGGGGGTGACTCCATCTCTTCAAGCTCAGGGAATCCAAGCTCAGATAATGCGATAAATCCCTCTGGAACCGGCGGCGCGGAATCACCTGGCGGAAGCGAAGTTCCGTCCCAAACCGGGGAAGCACCCCGGCAAAATCCGTCGCCGGGTACTGCGGCGGATTCTCCGGGCACTTCCGCCACTCCGGTACCGGAGGGGGGAGCCGCGGCTTCGGTTGTTTCCTACATACCGCTTGAGGAAGTCAAAGACGAAATCCGGCGCACTTTGGCGCGGCGAAAGGCGCCGGAAAAGATCCGCGACCTGCTGGGCCAGTTGGAGAGTCAATTGAGCCGTTATCGAGAGGACAAAATCCTTTACGACCTATCGGTTCAAAACCGTCAGGCACGAAATCGAACAGAGCCGATCCGGCCGGACTTGGCTGCCTTGGGCAAACAGCACGCACTCGATTATCGCCAATTGGGTCTATCCAGCATTTTCGAGGTGGCCAAATTGGACATCGGCTCAGCCACCACTTTAGCCGGGGCTTCGGTGTTGGAGGCAGTCTTCGAGCGGTTACCGGTCTTTCGTCCGGCTGTGGCCCAAGATCCGCAGCAGAACTTTTACCTGATATGGAAGACAGAGGAAAAAGAAAGCCGAATTCCGGATTTTTCGGAGCCGCAGACTCGGGAAAAGGTCCTCGTAGCTTGGAAGACACTGCGGGCTCGGCAACTTGCCCTTCAAGAGGCCAATCGCCTCGCGGAAATGGCGCGGCAAAAAGGAACCAAGCTGGCCGAAGCGCTTGCCGGCCAAGCGGGATTGACTGTAGTGGAATCGCAGCCCTTTAGCTGGCTTACATCCGGGGCATTGCCGCCGTTTTGGATGCAGGCCCCGCCGCGAATTAGCGAGGTAAAAGGTGTGGACCGACCCGGCCATGAGTTCATGCGAACTGTTTTTTCACTTTCGCCCGGGCAAATTGCCGTGGCCATGAACCATCCGCAAACCGCGGCTTATGTCATCCGGCTGCTGGAGAGTAATCCTTCACCCGAGGTGTTGTGGGAGCAGATGCTGAAACAACCGTTCATCTTTTACGTGGGGGCGGCCCGGCAGGACCAAGCCGAAATGTATCAGCAATGGCTTGAGGAAATTAAGGCGGACTTTAGCTTCCGGTGGGATCCCGAGTGGCAGCGGCGAATGTGGGAACGGCCGCGTCGCTATACCGACTAGGGGTATGAGTCGGGAATAAAAGTCGAGCGAAGACGCCCGGCGCAGACGTCCTGTGACCCTGCAGCCAATAAACCGCCTTGAAACTCCGGATCCCCAATGTCAATTGTTCCCAAGTTGTACCCTCTCCCCTGAAGAACATCATTTCCTCTGAGTTCTCGTTTGGGGAAAGTCTGATTTTCCCGCGCTTGCGACTCGCCGCGGTTGATGCCGAACACGCCGAAGCAATGACCCCGTTTGCGAGAAAAAACAGAAATCCGCGCCTTATGTTAGCGGTGCTCTCCTCCACCGCTCACGGGTGGTAGGACCGGCGGTTTTGATCCAGCTTACCTCGGGGTTTGAAAATCACAGCTCCCAATGGCGGCAAAACAATTTGCATCGAAGCCGGGCGACCATGACAGGGAATCGGCTCTGCCTCAACGCCGGGAAAGTTCCCTAGGTTGCTTCCCCCGTAATACTGCGAATCGCTATTGAAGATCTCTTGGAAGAAATGCTCCTCGGGGACGCCAATTCGATGTCGCAACCGGGGTACGGGCGTGAAGTTGCAGCAAATGATCAAATAATCCTGCGGATTCTTTGCTCGCCGGAGGTAACTTAAAGTGCTTTCCGCCCAGTTGTGACAGTCAATCCACTCGAAGCCTCGTCCGTCAAAATCCAATTCGTGCAAGGCGGGCTCTTGCCGAATCAATCGGTTCAGATCGGCCACGCACTTCTGGACACCGCGGTGCGTCTCCCACCGTAAGAGATCCCACTGCAATTGACTGTCAAAATCCCATTCATTCCATTGGGCAAAATCGGAGCCCATGAATAAGAGTTTTTTCCCCGGATGCGTCCACATGTATGTATAAAGTAGCCGCAGATTGGCGAACTTCTGCCAAAGGTCGCCCGGCATTTGCGCAAGCAAAGACCCCTTACCGTGGACAACTTCGTCATGCGAAAGCGGCAAGACGAAATTCTCGTGAAAAGCGTAGATGAGACTAAAGGTCAACTGATCGTGGTGGAACTTCCGGTGAATCGGATCCCGACGCATGTAGCTTCGGGTGTCATTCATCCACCCCATGTTCCACTTCATGCTAAACCCAAGTCCGCCGACGTAGGTGGGGCGCGATACCGCAGGCCAAGCGGTGGATTCTTCCGCTATAGTGAGGACCCCTGGGAACTGGGCATGGACCTGCTCGTTAAGGAGCTTGAGAAAGGCGATCGCCTTGAGATTCTCTCGCCCGCCGTATTCATTCGGAATCCATTCGCCGTCGCGGCGACTGTAGTCGAGATAAAGCATGGAAGCCACGGCGTCGATGCGGAGACCATCGACGTGGTACTTATCGAACCAAAACAGAGCATTGGAGATCAAGAAGTTGCGCACTTCGTGGCGACCGTAATTGAAGATCAAGGTTCCCCAATCGCGATGCTCCCCTTGACGTGGATCCTCGTGCTCATAAAGCGCCGTGCCGTCAAATCGCCTAAGCCCGTGACCATCCCGCGGGAAATGGGCTGGTACCCAATCCAGAATGACGCCGATTCCATTTTGGTGGCAGAGGTCCACGAAATACATGAAGTCAAAAGGCGAACCATACCGCGACGTCACTGCATAGTAACCGACCGTTTGGTACCCCCAACTTGCCGACAAAGGGTGTTCCCCCAACGGCAGTAACTCGATGTGGGTATAGCCCATGTGCTTCACATAATCGATCAACTGATGGGCCAATTCCCGATAGTTAAGCCAACGAGAGGGATCGTCCTTTGGACGGCGCCAACTGCCCAAATGAACCTCGTAGAGGGAGATGGGTTGTTCGAACCAGTTGGTATGCCGGCGGCGCTCCAACCACTCCGCGTCGTGCCATGTGTAACGGGATAAGTCCACGATGATAGACCCCGTCCGCGGCGGTACTTCGGCGGCAAATCCGTAGGGATCGGACTTGTCCACCTCCATATCGCCAGAGCGTACACGATACTTATACATGGCACCCTCTTGCACGCCGGGGATAAAAAGCTCCCAAAACCCGGCGGGGATATGTTTCCGCATGGGGTGGCGGCGTCCATCCCAATCATTGAAATCACCAATGACGCTGACACTCGTGGCATTAGGAGCCCAGACCGCAAAATTCACCCCTTTCACGCCATCAACGGTGCGAATCTGAGCCCCCAACTTGTTGTACGATTGCCAATGTGTACCTTCGTTCAGTAGATAAAGGTCATAACTTGTCAAAAGCGGCGGAAATCGGTAAGGATCATCCAGCGTTTTGACTTTGCCCGACCCGTCCATAACCCGAATCCGGTAATTCAACCTCAAGTTCTCTTCCTCGGCGAGCCCCGGTTTACCGTTTGGAACAGGACACAAAGCTTCAAAAATTCCCGAAGGGTGGATCCGGCGCATCGGCCGTGGGGAAGCCGGGCCTTCGGGGCAGATCAGCCAAGCCCGAGTACACTCGGGCAAAAAGCTCCGTACACATATCGCCTTTTTTCCGTTGCCATTTGCCCAATGAGGGCCGAGAACCATTTCCGGCGAACCGTGTCGGCCCTCCACTAACGATGCTACATCCGTTAAACGAAGGCTGGTCCGCACGAGTATCCTCCTTGATTTTCCAGATCGATAATGATTTGCTAATTTATCTATCCTTCCAACTTGGACTTCAAGACGGCGGCAAATGATTTCGAATAGGTTGTGGTTACTGGGTACTAGGAAGGCGTCACGCTTCGGCCGGACCTATCGGCCAGGAATTATGTCGGAAAATGGAACCTCAATTTGCACCTCGAATCCAAGTTCTATCACTCTGAATGAATCTGGCGAAACTTTCGGGAATTTATCCGGGAATTTGGCGAAATAAGTTTTTGAGTCCTTAACCGGCGTCAAATCGCCCGGCAGCTTCGGGGATAAAAGCGAACCCACCGATGTGCCCGCCGGGCAACCAAGATCCCCTCCATCCTGGGCACCATTGAGCTCTTATCACCTTCTCCCCCGGAAAAAACATGCTCCTCCCCGAAATACCCGGATTAGTTCATGCATCAGCTTGATCTATTTGCTAAAGTTTCAAAGTTTGTTTCCTTTCGCAGCCAAAATAAGGAGCGGTTAAGAGTTGCCCCAATCACAGTTTTTGACGGCCTGTTAATCGCGGTTCGTGGAATTCGCAGGACTTCATAGGTGTGTTGTCTTTTTTGGTCCAATTTGTCTAGGAACGGTTCCCTCACTAGTTCGGGGGCAAGGATTTGGCGGTTTTAAAGATACTTTCATAAATCCGTGCAAGTGGCAAAGATCGGTTTCGGCTGGGCAAATCCAGCAGGAATTTCAAAAGCATGACTTCCTGCGAAGAATTTACCCCAATAGGTCATGGCGTTTACCAACCGGTGGCTTTTTCGCAACCCGTAGTGAGAGGATGTGTAACCTGTGCCGGCTTGCAAAAACGCCAGAATTCGGGAGTAATCTTTTGCAGAAAATAATTCCAAGCGTTTTGCCAAACCTGGGCAACTCGCCGGATCCCCAATCTACCGTTCTCGTTTGCGGTGCTGCCACTTCGACCGGGGCCCGTGCTGGTAATCTCTTGCAGCGGGACATGTACGAAGTTTGATTCCGCAGCCTCGGGACTCATTGAGGCTTCGCGGTGATTTCTCCGATGTAGACGCCACCTATCCGGCCAAGTTAGCTGCCCCCACCATTCAAAGTTGGCCGTAGAATGCTCAGGAGCATCCTCAACTGAAGCTGGCTGAGAGGATGGGAAAGTTTGACGACCCGGCCGGCTTTTCCCCTTCACGCAGGATCGAGCTACCTGCTCGCGAGTCGGCTGGTTAGCGGGAAGTAACTTTTGTCTTTCCTTAAAAAGAGCAGTTTGGAAGTTGGAGCGAACCGGCTCCGCGTTGGCGGCCCGTGCCATATTTTGCAGAGCTGACTTCAGTTTGTCCGGATTATTCTTTGTGGACACATTGTGCTTGCTAGACCCAGGCTCAATTCGATCCGATAGTTGGTCGCGCGAATTGGCCCAAGAAAAATGACATTTCAAGCGGTGGAATTGGGACGTGCGGTCAACGCGTTGCCAGAGATCCGCGTTTTTGACCGGCACCATTGTTCCAAAACATTCCCAAAGCCAGGAATTCTCTCGCCACTCCCGAACTCCGTATCGGACTCCTTCCTCTACGTATGGGCTAGGATCCAGAATCGTGATGTCCGCCGGTCCTTCCACGGCCTCCAAGCCGCGCACCAGGGTCAGAAGCTCCAGACGTTCCCCGCTGGTATCCGGCTCCACATCCTCGGCGATGAGAACCAGGGCTCCGGTCGATTCGCGAATCGTCAGACGCCATGCCCCAGGAGTGTTTCCCACGCCTACCGCGATTTCCAGGAAGTAGTGCGGTCGAGGCTGCGGATCCACCGGGTGCCGGTCCGAGGCGTGGGTTCCGCTTGTTTGTTCACCATCTTTGCCCGGTAAAACTCCTAAGTCGGCAAAAGTAAGACGTCCCCAATTATTTGCTTGCGGAATTGTCGTATGGACCATAGAAGGCCTTTCTTTCTTTATTTCCAAAGGGGCTTTTCCAAAGGGGGAGGTCCGATTTGGCAGCACGCTATCTCCGCAAGGGCTACGGCCTTTCACAAAGAAAACTTGTAGGGGGTTATTGTGAGAATTCGCTTGTCAGGCGCCTTCGTCTTCGCCAAGCGTTAAGTCTCATTATGGGAAGGCCAATTTGCCGGGCCAGCGCCTTCGTGTTTGCCACAGGGGTTCCTTTACCCTGATAGGGGGCCGACTCTTGCCAAATTTTGTCTTTAGATAATCCGAAAAAATCCCCGTTGATCGGTTAATGCTCGTATTTCGAGAGATTCGGTTCGTGCTCATGTGTTAAGAGAAATTTGGTAGCTTCCCGGTTTTTCTGGCTAACCGCCCACTCCCTTGATTAAATATCGGAACACTCGTCCAAATCTTCCCAAAATCTTTAACGCATACTGATTCTCAAATCGATTGAGTTAACCCATTCTTCCAAAGTTTCCGATTCTTCGCCTGGTTACGTTGCCTACCGTTCCCCAGGCGATGTTTAGGCCAACACGCTCTTGGTTTGAACCAACACGCTTTAAATCTGAATTTTTTCGATGAAAATCGGCAGATGCGTCCCCGTCCGCGACGGAAAATCATCTGTCAGGCCTTGAACCGGGGGCCGTGGCGCTGGACCAGTGAAAAGGCGCGGGGCCGGAGCAGTGAAAGATGGCCATTCTCGGGGAGAAGGTGCCGGTCCGCTCGTTAGCAGCAATCCAAACAGGGGTCCTCAAATGGCGGCGCGGCGGAAATGAGTGATCCAGCGGAGGTGATTGCTCCCTTGGGGCAGGTTGACGTGTTTCAGCTCGATCGGCCGGCCGTAAAGGGTAAGTCGTCCCAATATCTTAGGGCTTTCGGCACCCGTAATTGCGGGACAATTGCCGGGGAGTTGCTCCAAATAGAGAGCCGCGAGCAGTGCTGCTGAAAGTGCCCCAAGTGTGGCGCTGCCCTCACTCGGGGAAAGCCGCACCAGCGGCAAGGGAGCTAGAGATTTCGTGAGTTCGGCCAAAAGCAAGCCGTTGTTCTGACCTCCGCCAGTAATGAGCACTTCGTCTAACGGTCCGCGAGCCACCGCGACCTTTTCCACTGCCCGAGCGGCAATTTCTGCTACCAAATGGGTCGCCGTGCACAGGAGATCCCGCACGGACCAATTTTTCTCGATAGCCGCCTGAAGACCTTCGCAAAGGAAGCGATCGACCGG
This sequence comes from uncultured Thermogutta sp., assembly GCA_937128505.1. Classification (GTDB taxonomy): domain Bacteria; phylum Planctomycetota; class Planctomycetia; order Pirellulales; family Thermoguttaceae; genus DTLM01. The sequence goes on along the minus strand of CAKZMM010000024.1, from coordinate 21,144 downwards.
CACTCCGCCGGGATACCATCGAGGAATGGGAGAACGGATGATCGAATCGCTGAGCCATTTCTCACGCAGCTCCGGGATTTTTTGGCCCTGTACGGCAAGAGTGCCGCCAGGGTCGAACGGCTGCCGACCTGCCGTGAGTTTGATGGCAAGCCGATCAAGAAGCTCCGTACCCGGACCTGCATGAAAAGCCAATAATTCCGCAGGTCCGTTGGCCGAGTCCTTCGGGGGCAAAAAGATGAGGCTTACCGAGCGCCCTAAATCCAGTAGAATTCGCCTCTTACCGTTTTGCGCGAGTTTCCACCAAAGTGGTACGGGTGTTAGTGGCCCCCCACGTCCGCCGGCAGCCAAGTCGTTTTCCGCAAAACCGCTAACAACCGGTAAACCACACCGCAATGCTAAAGTGGCCGGATCGCACAGCTCAAGGAAAATGCATCTGCCCCCTTCCCCGGTGCTCCAACCCGCATAGTCCAGAAGGCCTATGGCTTCCACTTGCTGCGGGGAAAGGCCCGATTGCCGCAGAGCATCTAGTACCACCTCGGAGGCGCGCTCGGCCACTTGATGCCGCAAGGCGTATAAACCACTGAGAAACTGACGGGGTGCTAAAGGGGTTTCGCTTGGCCAAGGATCCCGCCACGGGAAATTCTTTTCATTGTCGAACTCGGCGACGAAGCCGCTCTCCAACCGGGGCGGCCATTGGGTTAGGGAGCCTTCGATTGTTACAACGGCTACCTCGAACCGGCCAATCCGCGGGGCGATAAAAAGTCCTCCGAGTCGCAGAGGCCGTGCCGGACTGCGCTTGAAAACCCGATTTCCCATAATCCGGGCCACAAAAGGCATTGGTGGTTTTGCTCCGGAAAATCGCTGTGATTTCTTACCCAGTAACCGGGGGATCCTCCGGCCGCACAATCGGCTCAAAAGTGAAATCTTTCCCCGCATCTTGTTGACCAGGGCTGCCCCTTTTCAAACGCTACCCCTCTTCAAACTTAGATCACTTTTCCGTTACAGGCTGGCACAGCTTCGACGAAACCAGAGGATTTATTGACGAGTTTTCGGGGCGATGCCCACGGAGAAGCTTTGCGCAATTCGCCAAAGCGCCAATTGGCCGAAAATCAACCCATGCACCCCAAAGTGCCTACCTTGAACTTGCAGAATAATGGGGAAGGCGCAATCCCGATGCCAAGATTGAACCAAACTTCCCACGCTCGAACTTATGCCGAACTTTCCATCGAAAGGAGAGCAGCTTTACGCGAACGGTATTCACAAATGGCGGCGCTATCAGTATTTGACGAGCCGACATGGCTAAGCCTCTCCTGACAGAGCTCGAAGTGGAGAACATCGTTATCCCGGTGATAAGCGGCGCTGCACCGTTCCAAATCAGGTAAATTTTTTCAAGTTACGGCGGAATTAATCCTCAAGGAGTTTATTTGCCCACTTAGTTTTTTGTCGGGATAGCTGTCGATCCTCCCATCGTGCTAGCAATCTCGGAAGGGCGGCTTAAATATGGTTTTCTTGTCAGTAACCAGTTTTTTGTCTAGGTCAATTCTTTAGGCAAACGCTGAACCGCTGAACCCGGTACCCGATTTGTTCCAAAGCGGGGCTGAAGGGATTCCTGCGGCACGATATTCATACACGGCGATACTTATAACCGGTTTCATACTCGGCGATATTCATGACCGGCAGCCGGGCCTGGCCCACACGGAGAATGCGCAAATTCGGCGCGAAAAACTTGAGAAGATGGGGCAAATTATTTAGCCCAGAGAGCGATGCATGCTTGAGGCTGGCATGGCTCGCGAGCGTTGCCGTGATAGAAGCCGTAATAGAACTAGCCACACAAATGGCGGTAAGTTCGAGCCAGTCGTTGGGAAGCGGAGCATAAGCTCAATCGCAAATTTGGAATGGGCTATCAGGCTGGTCTTCGTGTCGGATTTCGTCCACGGGCGCCCGACGCCCCCAACCCGCGTACAGCCGGTTGGGGCCATTGAAGATCAATCCGGGATCTGTTCCCACATTCTTGTAGGCATGGACGACGCCTGGGGGAATTACTACGGCATATACTTGACCCGGCGCAAATTCCAGAATTTGACGCTTTTTGAACGTGGGGGAATCTGGGCGATTATCCCAAAGGTAAAGCCGAAAGTGCCCGATTCCTAGGAAGACGAAATGATCTGCCTGAGCACGATGCTCATGGGGTCCGCGGACAATTCCCGGCAACGTCTGACTAACGTATGCCATGACTGGCCGAAGGGACTGATCCAGCTCGTCCTCACGGAAAAGCTCAACCAGCCAACCCCGGGCATCTCGACGGAGGATAAGCTCTCTGACAATAACTCCGTGAATCTCACCGTCTATGAACTGACCGCCCGTCATCTTCTGGCTACCTGCTTTGACCTGGTGTTCGATGTGCTTGGAGCGGAACGCTCGTCGTCAAACCCCAGCCGGGGGATCTGATCGCCCTCCGGGCTTCGTGCTTGCTCAGGTGCGGCCGTCATGATCATCCTACTTGAAACCGTGCAGGCTATCTTAAATGCTTCAGGCATGATCGCTACGGAGATTTATGGCCCAAAAGCTCTTTGGGTTCAGAAAGTCTTGGATCGTCAAAAAATACCTGACTGCGTAGCTTATTAGCCGCACCCGAGTGAGGCCATTGGCAAAACACACAGGCCTATCCTATGCCACCGGCAACTTACTAACTACACTGAAGCACCGCTAGAAAAAGAACTTGCTGATGCGTTGTGAGCCCTACCGGGTTGGACGCTCCCCCCATCCGCGATGGGACAGGTGATTCCGGGAGAAGTTTCAGACCCTCAGGCAAAGGCTTCCCATGCGCGTGGGAACGGAACAGCCGGTCCAATCCTTTCAATCCTCATCTTTGTAACTCCTTCAAAAGGAAAATTGGATTGAAAAGGAAAATTGGAGGTGGGTTTGCCGTCACCATGGCTAAAAATGACTTTTTCCCAGAGTCTTATAATCTTTTCCTCTTTTCTGATTTTCCTCTTTTCTGATGTACGCTACAGTCTTTAGTCTTTGCTTTCTTCATGTTTGCTGTTCAGTTGCCCGATTAACTGCCGGACCGCATTACTACTAATCCTCAACTGAATATCGGGGCCGAACTTCCGAGATGCTTCCGCAATACCGCGCGAATACCCCACATCCTCTGCCCGTAAACCCGGAAACTTCACAAACTCGGAAAGTTCAAAGTCCTTTCTTCCGGTCGAGCTCCGGTGTTTTAGTCCTGCGAGGCCTCCTATAATTCAAAGCCACCCATTCGCCCCCTGCAAAGCTTATTCCAATCGCGTCCCGATGGGCCAGAATTGGCGTTCCACTCGCCTCTGCGCGCAAAGTTCATCCCCCTAAGCGTCTCCAAGCTCGTGGCATCCGCCACCCGCCCCACACAGAAATTCCCTAAAAAACCAAAGCGGTAACCCGGCTACTTCATCCGTTCTCCTAATCTTTTAGTTAAGCGACCGTAAGAGGCTAAACACTACTCGATTTGCCGAACGAACTCCTCGGGTTTCAACTTCATGCATTGACGTCCGTTGGGCTTCCCCGCATACTCGAAATATCGGCATTTCGATCATCATTCAGTGACGATGTCGATTCTTCCGCCATTGCTAATTCGCCCGCCCCTAGTGGGACGCGTCTCTGCCCCCAATGGTCAAGCTCCCAGAGTGCTCTCCCCACTTCCCGCTCCTCTTCAGGGGCTAAAACATCGCCTCCAAACCGGATGCGGTAAAAGATTTCTACGATCCGGGGAGGCCATGTCGCCAAACGGTGTTCCGCACGGTCGATAAACCATCGGCTCGCTTGAAGGGCAAACTCACGGGGAGTTTGTCCCCATTGTCGTTCCAGCCCCCATCGGCCCAAAATTCTCTCCAGCTGATTGTAGAACTCGATTCGGCTTCCCGTCGCATTGCGACTCCACCGAATGCGCTTCCAGCACGATTGGAACAAGCGGAATACCCACTTAAAGAGTAACTGTATTCCGCCGATGGCCACTAAGAGGATTCCGGCGATCAAAAGGGCTGCTTGCCAATTGAGGCGATTCAGAACTTCCTGCCAATATTGGACCCAGCTTTGGATCCGGAGACCCAATTGCCGGACCGGCGGAAAAGCGACTGCCACCCGCTCCCAGGTTTCCCGCAAGACTTGAGCTGTGGGGGAATAGATTGAATCGTACTGCCGAGCGCGATCCATTTCCACGATGTAATTGTGCCACACGAAGTCGAGCCAATTCAGCCAGTGTCCGAGACCCAGCCAACCGCCTCCCCGAGGCACCGCATCGGCAGCGGGGGTCGGGTCTAGCCTGAGCCAAGCCCCCGGGGCTCCTTCCCACAACTGGGGGTTTACTTTCATGTCTTGAGGAATCTTTGATATCGGTATGTAGGCTTCTACCCAGGTATGAGCATGGTATTGCCGCACTTGGAAAAATCGACCGAGCGGGTTCCATTCTTCGGTTCGATAGCCAACGATCAATCGACAGGGTATACCGCAACTTCGCAACATCAGGGCCAAAGCTGTTGCGAAATACTCGCAATGTCCGCGCGGGTTTCGCGACACGAAGTCCTCAATCGGATCCAGGGACAAGTCTCGTGGTTGTCCTTGGAGACTGTATTGAAATCCGCCGCCATCGCGCAGTTGGCGTTCTAAAACCCGAGCTAAAGTGAATGGATCCTCCGGCGAAACAGAAAATAATTCCACCCACTGGTCGACTAATGCGACCAGGTTGGGATATACGGCTGCCAAGGCTTCTTTCGGCGGGCCGGTGAACTGCGGTAAGCCAGCTGCTGAAAAAGCTGCGGGCATAATCGGCCATTGCTGGCCATCATAAAACGCCGGGGTGAGAAGCTCGTATTGAAATCGCTGGCCCATGTGCTCTAGGGGCCTATTCAAAGCATTCCGATTCGTATCCAGCAAAAGGCGCTGTTCCCGATTCACATTGACAATCGGCCAAACACAGAAAAGCTCCGGCCGATCCATCGGCTCGATGGTGATCACCTGTTCAACAAGCTCCGGAATTTGCGGCCGGGAGGATGCCGGCAACATTTGAAGCCTCAATCCCCCCTCCGAACCGATATGAAACCACTGGCCCGATTGATAATAGGTGAGAATGACCCCTCTCAGATAAACAGAGCCTTCTACCGGATAGGTTGTCTCGGTGCCCGGATAACGAAAACGAATTCTCAGCACTTCTTGCGGACTTTGGATGATGCGCCCCAGCTCGCCTAACCGCACTCGCTCGGTAAAGCCGACCATCCGCACCGGTAGGGTCATCAGTCCCCGCCATGCCGCCCCGCGAGGTCGCGGAATCAAATAGAATATCACCAACGTCGCCACTAACGTGGTAATCAATACCCGGCCCACATGTTTGCGGATTAGTCGGAAGACCTGCTGTTGGCTTTGGTCGCCGATGGGATCGTGCGATTGAAATGAGGAGATGATGTTCTGGCTGCGGGACTTGGAAGAATTAGGCCAGGTGCTCCCCTGCGCTGCTGCGGGTGATTGGCGGGAAGTTTCCGACTGATCGCGGAACACGCAAAGCAATCCCAAAGTCGAAGGTGCTGCCGCAAGGTACGCGACGAGAAGCAATCCGAACCAAAATCCCTGGTCCAATGCGGCGGCAACCACGACTTGTAACAGTCCGAGCAACGCCAGGATCCAACAGGTTCGCGGGTCTTTTTCCTGAAAGAGGCAGAATATTTGAAGATAAGCCAGAACGTTCGCGATCGCCAAAACCTGAGCTGTGCCCCGAAGCTGCGTAATGTTCCAAAGCAGCAAAACCAGGAATATGCTCCCCACAATCAAATTGGCCCAAAAGAAATTCAACCGAATCCATCGCCAAACATCCGTCAGGAAGAAAGCACTGGTGGCCGCCAGAATCATCAGAAGCGGCAAGTCTCCATTTCTTTGGCCCATCCCCAATAACAGGGTTGCCAAAGAGGCAGTCATCGCCACGTGAAGTTGTAATGCACGATGGATAAACGGTACGTTCATTCCGAAGCCATTTCCTCGGAAAATGCGAAGGATCTCACGACGATCGCACTATTCCTCGCAGCCAGAATCACCTGGATCCATCCCCCGCACAGCTTTGCAAACGAACCGACAAAGCCGCTTCCCCGTGCGCTGGTAATCGGTGTCTTTTTGACAATCAATTGCCGTCCATCACGATCCAACGACGTTATTCCCAGCAAAAAGCCTGCTTCAATTCTTCGCTTGGAACCCGCATGACAGTCAACTGACGGTTGGCAACCCCGGTGGGAATCTGTTGGCCATTCGGCAACATGGAAACAGCATCTCGCTCCCGAACGGTGATCAAAACCACCTCCGTCCCGGGCTCAATTACCGCCGTAAGTTTCCGCCACAAAAGGCCAAAGCAATCCTGCCGCGGAGGCTGCGAGACGGCCAGCAACTCCATGCCCGAGCGGAGCAGTGGCGTTGAGGCCGGTCCGTGAATGCATACCGCCTCGGGGGTTGTCGTGCCAAGAGCCACGCTTGTTCCCCCCTCCCGGCAAAGTTGCGAAAGGATCGTGGCCGCAAAACTCACGGCAATTTCAATGGGTGAATCATACGCATCCTCGGTCGGAGTGGATTCCCCAAAACCTAAATCCAAAAGAATGGCGACGTCGCGGTTTCGTGGCTGCTCGAACTGTCGGACCACCAGCGTGCCGTGACGAGCTGAACTACGCCAGTGAATCCAGCGTCGGCTATCCCCCGCCTGCCATTCACGGACGCCGAAGAACTCGCCGCTCATCCGGGTTTCACGGTTTCCCCGCTGATGAGCCCCCTCAAACTCTTCCCGACGCCGTGCCCACCAGTGTTCCGTCAGCCGCCCGAGCCGCGGGTAAACGACAATCCTTTGCTTTAGGAAGATCGGAGTCTGATGTTCGATTAGCCCAAACGGGAATCGCGTGCTGATCACGGCCGGACCTATTTCATATCGCCCCCGCCGAAACAATCGGCCTTCGTAACTTACGGTCTCGCTTTTCCCCGGAGGGATATGGAGAAAAAAAACCGCTGGTCGCGCCGCAAGCGTCGCTGCACCCGGCTCGACAAGGTGAAGTTGATCCTGAATTCGGAAGCTGCAACCATGCCGGGAACTATGGGTGTTGGTTGCCTCCCATCGAACCACCAGAAGATCGCCTGCACAAATTCCGGATGGCACGAGTCTACGAAACGTGAACCCGTCAAATCCCCGAACGACGCTGCGCCAATTGTAAAAAAGGGGACCAAGCAGCATGCCGGCCAAAATCAGCATCACGTTCATCTGCCGGCTGAAGCCGATGATCAACACCACGCTGACGATCAACAAATAGTACCACCCCTCGGACGAGACGCGCACACCCACAAACCATCGCCACCATCCGCGAGCGGCTCGCGCTTGGTCGCCGGCAGTACGTTCACGTTTCCGCATGGTGGCTCCTTGAAAATATCGGGCCAGGTCGACTGATGTCGTTCCCCGAGCCGGTTGTCTCCACCCAACTCCTGCCCCTACTCGCGCAGCTTGATTGAACACTTGGATTCCAGGGGCAGAAACGTTGGATTCCTGAAGTAGAAACGCTTGTAAGCTACTGGCTTCGCCTGCGTGGACGAAAGAACAAAAGCTGCTTCAAATTTCAGCTTTTATCCTCGACCGCTACGAGTCTGAACCAGCCACGTAAGCATAGACGTATCCACCGAGGAATAAGATTGTTTCGTAGCACGATCCTACGCAGGAACTCGTAGATCGTTCACCAAACGGGAAATCAAGGCTTCCACCGCGGCCCGTTGCCCGCCACGGAGATACCCCTTCGGGATAACGCGATGGGCAAGAACCGGTACGGCAAGCCGCTTGATATCATCGGGCACGACATAATGCCGCCCCTCGACCATGGCTAAAGCCTGGCTTGCGCGATAAAGCGATAAAGCTCCCCGCACACTGACGCCCACGTAAAGTTCGTCACATTCGCGGGTCAGTCGAACTAAATCCAGCAAGTATTCGCTGATGGCCGAGTCGACCCTAACCCCTCGCACCTCTGCCTGGAGGGCCAAGATTTGATCACAGCTTAAGACTGGCTGAAGTTGATCGACCGGCTCGCCATTTCGATGGGTTATCAAGAGCTGACGTTCATATTCGCGATCTGGATAGCCCACGGAAATTCGCAACAAGAAGCGGTCCAATTGACTTTCCGGCAGTGGATAAGTCCCTTCGAACTCAAGCGGATTCTGCGTGGCAATCACTAGAAAAGGCCGAGGCAAAGCGTGCGGTTGACCGTCAATCGAGACTTGACCTTCGCTCATGGCCTCAAGCAGGGCGCTTTGAGTCCGGGGCGTAGTTCGGTTGATCTCGTCGGCCAAGACGATATTTGCGAAGATCGGGCCACGCATCACGACAAATCGTTGCTCTTTGGTGTCGTAGATGGTGCTTCCCGTGATATCGGCCGGCAATAAATCAGGTGTAAACTGAATCCGATGAAACGTCCCGGAGACACTCTTCGCCAATGCTTTGCCGATCAGAGTCTTACCGACCCCGGGCACATCCTCTAGAAGGATATGTTCGCCCGTTAGGAGGGCCACCACACAAAGTTGAATCACCTCGTCTTTGCCCAAGACAACGGACTTTATGTTCTCCCGCAGCCGGCAAATTAACTCGGTGCTTATGCCGGCTGTAGCCCCGGATGCCGCAAGCGTCACCCCTGTCACCAAATGCCCTCCAAGTTAATAGGATTTTTCCGAATTGCCCGGAAAATTAAACCGTAAAACGTTTGTCGCCCCATTTGTTTAGACGAAAATCAAATCCCAAATCGACGAGTTACCGAACCGAATTCGGCTCAATGAGCTTGGTCCTGACACACGTCGTTTATTTTGGTTACTTCCCCCGCCACGAATCTGTCAAGTAACACAAAATCTAATACGAACTATTAGCCTATTTTCTAGATCTTCCCCGTTTTTGCTTTTTTTCTTTTTGCGCTCTTGGAGTTAAATGATAGCCCTGAGTGCGGCCGGCGACCAGTACTGGGGATATGGGCACGGGAGCAGCTTTCTATCTCCACAAAGCTACTATGAGTGAGTTTCCGAGTGTTTGCGCCTCCCGAGGATGCATGCTCTCTGCAGGGCTTTTATCTCCTCCACCCTGCGTTGAGTGAGTTTCCGGGGGTTCGCGCCTCGGGCATGGTGTTACTCGGTGTGAAGGAAACTGCCACTGCCCCATGCAATCAAAAACACCCGTCGCATTGTACGGTCCTTTTGCAATCTCTGTGATTGGTTTTTGCGATCCCCGCCGAAAATTTGCGCCACATTGCGGGACGATTCCGCAATCGTTGGAATACCCCGAGGCTTGCATTGAAGCCGCTTTCGCATGTGCTTTGCCACACGAATGCAGAACCGCAATACAGAAACCGCAATAGAGAAATCAATATAGAAATCTATATAGAAATACAGACATAAGAATCCCGAGCGAAAAAGCGCAAACTTTCATGGAAAAATGATCAACCTTTCGCTCCAAAACATGATCGGTTATGTGGTGATAAAACGGAACTGACAAACCAGATACAAAGTTGAAAAAAGTGAGTGACTATACGGCTAGCAACATATGAAGTAAGTCGCCGCCTTGAGCCAGCGAACTGTGCAATCGAAAGTTCGCTGTGGGCGATAGGGCGAGGACGCAAAGAACCTGATAAGAAGGAATGAAATGAATCGTAATAATGCTCTAGGTTCGTTTCGACGCCGATCGCGAGGACGCAAAGAACCGCATAAGAAGAAATGAGAATCGCTTCCTAATCGCAAATTCGCGGCGATTCTTCCGATCCCTTGCTTAACATTTGCCAAGAGCTTTTCGCGAGATGCTACTCGATCCACCCGCCGCCTAACAGTTGCTCACCCGCGTAACACACCGCGGCTTGACCCGGCGCCACGCCGAAACAAGGTTCGTCAAACTGCACCGTGAATCGCTTTTGGTCCTCGCAAATGACCGTGGCAGGCACGGCCGGGCTACGGTAGCGAATTTTCACCTGGCAGCGAAAAGGCTCCGCAGGGATATCCACAAGCCAGTTGGCATCCCGAGCGGTCAATTGCCGGCGGGCCAAGTACTCTCGCGGACCGATAAAGACCGTTTTTGTGTCGGGATCGATTTTCGTCACGAAGTATCGCTCGCCCAGTGCTACCCCTAAACCCTTCCGCTGACCAATCGTGAAATTTTCGATCCCCGAGTGCCGCCCCACGATCTCGCCGGCAACCGTGACAATTGGCCCTGCGGTGTCAACATCGGGCCGTAAGCGGCGAATCCATTTTCCGTGGTCGCCATCCGGAACAAAGCAAATCTCTTGGCTATCCGGCTTCTCGGCGACGGGTAGCCCCACTTGCCGGGCGAATTGACGGATTTGGCTTTTAAGATATTTGCCAAGCGGGAAACAAATCCGTGGCAAATGACGACGATCTATTTCAAACAACACATACGATTGATCTTTTTCCAAATCGATGGCCCTAACCAGCACCGGAATCGGATTCTCTTTGCTCGTGACTTGGCGGCCTGCGGATGCGTTCGTTCCCCCGTCTCCCTCGCGACAGAGCAAGCGCGCGTAGTGCCCAGTTGCCACGAAATCCGCGCCGACCGCGTCGGAATAGCGGAGAAGCTCGCCGAATTTGAGCCACGAATTGCAACGGATACATGGGTTGGGCGTGCGACCGCGGAGATACTCGTTGACAAAATACTCGCGAAGCCGGGCAAAAGGTTCCTCGAAATTCAGCACGTAAAAGGGGATATTGAGGCGGTCCGCTACCCGGCGGGCATCGCTGGCATCCGCGGCACTGCAACAACGGCGCTCACGCAGAACCGGCAGTCCCGCAGAAAAGGGAGTTTCAGTTAGGCCGTGCCGCATGAAAAGTCCGTAAACGTCGTGCCCTTGCTGCAAGAGCAGCCATGCAGCCACGCTGCTATCTACCCCCCCGGACATTGCCACAAGAACCCTCGCCATCCCCCCTATGCCCTCCGCCTTCTGCCGTTGCTCCCATTTTCGAGCCACACTCGAGAGTTTTTCGATTATTCTACGACCCGCAGTGTCTACAGGACGAAATAGATCAGATTGTTTAGGGCGAAAAAAGATCGGGGGTTTTTAGGGCGAAATAGATAAAAAGGCGAAATAGATAAAAAATTTTATAGCGAGACAGATAAGAAAGAGCGAAACAGTTAGGACATTATTGTTTTCGGCATTGTTTTCGGCTCCGATGTTGGTTGCCCAATCCATCTATCCGGCCGAAGGCGTCTGCATCGTAAGAAAAACACCTCAACCAGTAACACCAAGAGCACCAAGCAGTCATGTATAGGGTGCCGAGGATGAAGCTGTCCTCGTCCAAACGCGCATGCGCTTAGACAATTCGCCTCTCACACCCGAATTGTTCCCGCCACAAATCCAATTGTTTTCGTCGACTGTAAAGCCAACTCAAAAACGCCGCGAAGCTTGTCCTTATCAGATCATCCACTTGTCCGTAACCATCCGCCAATTTTGGCAAGATTAGTTTAGCTTATTCCCAATGTTGTTTCAGTTGACTATATTTTATGGAGGGATCGTGCACTCCGTTCTCGAACGGAGTGTATCGATGTGGTTCTCGCAGTAAGTGGAGGGGAATGCAGACCGCTCACGAATCGGGGATAAATCCCTCGCGTAGAAATCGCTTGGGAAAGCTCTCGCGAGATTTATCCCCCAAACCTTGGTGTGAATATGCGAATTTCCGGCGCTTTAGGAAAACCAAGGCGAAAACTCGCTTTCCAAAGTGGCTCAAACGGCCGAAAACGAAGGTTATTCTTTTTCAGGAACCACGATCGGTTCGGTCTTCAGAGGTTCACCGGGTTGCCAGTCGAAGCGGAGATCTCCCGGTTGAAGTCGCCCCGGCTCACGAGCTTGGGTCGGCTTCTGATCGGTGGCTGAGTCCCCCAACTCCGCACGAATTTGGTCGGCCAAGTGCTTGATTTTTTCCACTATTTCCGGGTATTGAGCGGCCACGTCGGTCGTTTCCCCGGGATCTTGCTCTAAGTTGAAAAGTGCCAAATCAATCTTCGCCTGCTCATACTCGGCCGGTTTGCCCCCGGTCCCCCCGGGGCGTCCGCCCAGTGTTATGTAGGTGTGGGGGAAATGGAGTTTCCACGGACCCATACGCACGGCTTGGAGTTCCCGCTGCCAATAAAAGAAAAGTGCCTCGTGCGGACATTTCGCTCCGGGCTTTCCGACCACCAAGGGCCAAATGCTTTTGCCATCGATTTTGTGTGCCGGTAGTTCCGCCCCAATTACCTCGGCAACCGTGGGCAAGATATCGATGGTCATCGCCGGCTCGCGGCAAACGCTGCCGGCGGGGATCGTCCCGGGCCACCACATCACAGTGGGTACACGGCAACCACCGTCGAACATCGTCCCTTTTCCTTCCCGAAGTGGTTTGGCGGAGCCCGCGTGATCCCCGTATGAAAGCCACGGGCCATTATCCGAACTGAAAATCACCCACGACTCTTTTTCCAGCCCGTGCTTACGAATGGTGTCCAGGATCTGGCCGACCGACCAATCGATTTCCATTAACACATCACCGAAAAGTCCTCGAGCACTTTTGCCCCGGAAGTGCTCCGACACAAATAGCGGCACATGCACCATGGTATGCGGTAAATAGATGAAAAATGGGCGGTCCTTGTTTTTCTCAATGAAAGCCACGGCTCGTTCGGTGTACCAAGTGGTTAGGAGGGCCTGATCCTCGGCAGTTACTTGCGGATCGACGATGCGTTCGCCCTCCAACAAGGGGAGGTCGGGAAAATTCTTGCCGGCTGTCGGATGAAACGGCCACATATCGTTCGAGTATGGTAAGCCGAAGTACTCGTCGAAACCGTTGTTGGTGGGCAAGAACTTTGGGTGATGTCCGAGATGCCACTTCCCGAAACACGCCGTGGCATAACCCTTTTGCTTGACGAGCTCCGCCAAGGTCACCTCGTCGGGGTGTATCCCGTGATTAGCAGCATGGCTCAGCGCGCCAAAGATCCCCACCCGCACGTTGTAGCAGCCGGTCATCAAGCTCGCCCGCGACGCCGAACATACTGCTTGAGAAACATAGAAGTCCGTGAAAATGCGCCCCTCCTGCGCCATTCGGTCCAAATGCGGGGTAGGATAAACTTCCCCCCCAAAAGGCCCGATATCAGCGTAGCCGAGATCATCGATGAAGATGATGACAAGATTCGGCGGGCGAGTTTCCACAGCACAGATTTCGGGTAGAAACACCGATTTCCCCATGAAAACCCCACAAAGGGCGAAAAACAAAAGCGGAATCGAAGCTCTCATGGGGCTAGTGCCGTTCTGCACAGTGACGGGCCGACAAATCACAGCAAATTTGTTTCGGCAGAACATCCGAAGCATAAGTTCTCTCCTTGCTTCTTTCTCTCCAGCTTCAGATAGCACTATCGTCGAACTGTACTTTTTGCATTTAAAGCCTAATCGCCCGACAGGCTCGAAACAATCAGCCTAGGAGGCTCTGGTGTAAGCGTTCGTGGGCTAACGTTGGCGTTTGCGATTCGTCGTGGGATGCTTTCTCGTTGTGCTTCTGCCCCGGGATCCGTGCCTCCAGAAAAGGTAATCTTCAAAGAGTGGTTACTATAGAGACTGACGTTTCGGGAGGGGGCGATTGCAGAAATCTGCGGTTAATATCGTGATGCCGCGGGAGTTGCTCCGGGTATGATCGCATGGCGCGAAGAAAGCGCGGACAACGGTGCGGCAAAATCAATTAGCTGAAGAAGGCAAAAAGAGGTTACTGTCCTTGGAAAAGATTGCCGATCTGCGCCGGATTCGGAAGTTTTCAGACGCTCTGCGCAGCAAGAGCCACGCGTACCACCGGTTTTTGATCTTTCCGTGGCGGTAGATCAACGATCAGATCAAGATTCGTCAAACGGGTTGAAAATGCCTTCCAGCACGTGTGAGGGGCTCGACGCGGGTTCACCTGCCCGTTTTACCCATCAAACTTGAAGGTCCTTACTTCGGGGAGGATATGTGACCGCGGGGAGAATACCTCATCGACTACAAAAAGCGGATCCTCATTTAATAAGCTTTGGCAAAGAGAACACGGCGTGGGCTTGGCCGGCCGGTGAACGGGCAAGTTCCCGGCTCAGTGGATCCGTCGAGCGGAATGCAGCGGATCGAGACTTGCAAGTCTTCTTTTAGTTGGTTCTCGACTACAGGATCCCCACACCAATGGCATAACGCGAAGCCACCATGAATCTCGGGTTCTTCGGGATTCTTCGGTGTGAAGAAGCTGTAGAAGTCATCTTTTGAATCGATTTCAACCGTATGGGCTTCGCGAAACGCTTTTGCACGAGCTAACAAGTTGTCTTGAATCTCGTCAAGAAGCTGAGGTAGTCGGGCGACAAATTCTGCCCGAGGGATCGATTCCCGTTCCCGCGGGCCTTTGTCTCGGCGGCCCGCGAAAACAGCGTCCTGTGCCACGTCTCGGGGGCCGACCTCCAGGCGAAACGGGACGCCTTTTTTAATCCATTCCCAGACCTTATCACCACCGCGGATATCGCGCGCATCCAGCTCGGCCCGCACTGCTTGACCATCATATTGCTGGGCTTGGATCTCTTTCAGCAATCGATGGCAGTACTCCATGACCTGGGCTCGAGTCTCTTCCTTATGAATGATCGGCAGAATGACTACATGAGCCGGAGCCACGCGCGGCGGCACGGCTAAACCGTCGTCATCGCCGTGGGTCATGACTAAGCCGCCAATCAGCCGGGTAGAAACACCCCAAGAAGTCGTCCAAACATACTCTTCCCGCCCAGCAGGTCCCAAGAACTTGATCTCGGAAGCCTTCGCGAAATTTTGCCCTAAAAAGTGCGATGTCCCCGCTTGGAGCGCCTTGCGGTCCTGCATCATAGCCTCGATCGAGAAGGTGGAGACCGCGCCAGGAAAACGCTCGCTTTCAGTCTTCTCACCTTTGATCACAGGCATGGCCAGGTAACGTTCGGCGAACTCGGCGTACAGGTCCAAGATAAGGCAGGTCTCTGCCATGGCTTCTTCGGCGGTGGCATGGGCGGTATGCCCTTCCTGCCATAGGAATTCGGCGGTACGCAAGAAAAGCCGGGTCCGCATTTCCCAACGGACCACATTTGCCCATTGGTTGATTAAAAGGGGCAAGTCTCGATACGACTGAATCCATTTGGCGAACATCGCGCCGATAATCGTCTCGGAGGTCGGGCGCACCACCAGGGGTTCTTCCAGCGGTGCCGCAGGACGCAAGCCGCCCTGCCCATCGGATTCAAGCCGGTGGTGGGTGACTACCGCACATTCTTTTGCAAAACCCTCGACGTGTTGGGCTTCTTTCACCAGGAAGCTCAACGGGATGAATAGAGGGAAGTAGGCATTGCGGTGACCGGTTTCGCGGAATTTCGCATCCAGAATCCGCTGGATATTCTCCCAGATGGCGTAGCCCCACGGCTTGATGACCATACATCCGCGAACCGGGGCATTTTCGGCAAGGTCTGCCGCCCGGACCACTTGCTGATACCATTCGGGGTAATCTTCGGTTCGAGTCGGGCTAATCGCGTGTTCCTGGGTGCCGGCCATAGCTTCTTCTTTAATCCATGCTCTCCAAAAAGGAAGTTCAGCTCTTTGGGAGTTATGTTCGAAACTTCCTACGTCTCAACTTTCCAAAAGTGTTATTTTCACTCTCCAAAACTTTTTTTCTTGCTGCGTCTTTTCGTGCTAGTAGTTACAACTTCTTGACCCACAAATACTTACAAGCTTCTGCTCATCACTCCTCTTAACCCAGGCTCCTACTCTCCGAGCTTACAACTTTCTGTTTCCACCCCTAGAAAGCAAGCTTAATTTTTTGGCAAGGTCGGGCTAAGGACCGAGAATTTTCGCTTGCAAGCCGTTTATTGCCTAAGGCCGTCAACAAAAAACTTTGAGGCTGCCCCCGTCCGCTTACCCGCCACAATAAGGTTGATAAAAGCCAACATGCAAAAACGGGCTGCTAGAAAACAGGTTATCTAATAGTAGCTTCACTGCCAAGGGCACCGGGTTACCCGAGGCAAGTGCTTGTCCGTTAAGCTCCCTCCGCTTTCTGCCCTGCGAGAGCCCGGAACGGGAATGATGCTTCATGCGCCGCCGACCCCGCCTGCATCGGACTTGCCGCGCTTCAGCTCTGAAATTCTCTGAAATATTTCCCTTGGTATTTCGGCCAGCTAACTTGGCCAGAAGGCATCCACGAGCGGCCACTGGCGGAACCCCAATACGCGCAGTCTTGCTCCTGCCTCCTGATATCTAGTCCCTCCAATAGTTATTTTTCGGTTTCCCCCGGCCGCGGGCTCGGTTCAGGGGGTGCGGAGGGGCGTTTGCTCTACGTTTCTTACCGCTGTGATCTCCCCGACCGGGCACATGTCTGCCTTCTAAATGCGTGCCGGACGACATTTGGGCAGAAAGCCGCTTTCTAGATTCAAGAGAGCAGTTCCGAGGAACACAAAATGTAGTTGTGTCTGATCGAATGCTCACAAGATATGTCGGGGTATTCGCATGATTCGCCATTTTTTTCGAAAGTCTTGTCAAAGGATTCTCCCCTTTTCCGTTTTACAGTTAGAGTAACGGTTCCGGCGTGAGGTCCGCTGGAAATTAATCGCAAGGGTAACGATCGTCAGGGTAACTTTTTTAGTTAAAAGGAGGCTTAAACATGTTAGGGGCTCTTCTAAAGAAATGGTGGGTTATCGGTGGGGTTGGCGCACTAATTGTGGGAGTATTGGGCATCCAAACAACGGTCGGCATTTTGCAGGGGGGCCGGAGGGTAGTAAGAGAAGCCGTTCAGGACCTTGTCCCCCTTGAGGTGGATCTGAAAAACCTCTACGCATCCATTGAGGAGTTGGATCCGGCCATCCGCGCTGCGCAGCGGCAAGTCGCCCAGTTAGAGGTCGATGTGGAGTATCAAGAAAAGAATCTTGCAGCCCTGCGGGAAGCTCAGGAGAAGTCTCTTGCGGAAATGAAAAAGCTCCGTGGCATTTTAGCTGAGGAGCGTGAAACTTACGAAATTGGTGGTCGTCAGTATACGCGGCAGGAATTGGACCGGGACCTCGGTCAGCGGCTCGAACGATTCAAATTGGGGGACGCGGAGCAAAAAGCAAAGGAGGAACTATTGAAGCAGCACAAGGAGCGATTAGATAGTGCCAAACAGAAGCTTAATGAATTCCGGCATCAGCGGGAGATGCTCGTTGCTAAAGCCGAAAGCCTCCAATCGCAACTAGAGCTATTGCGCTCCCAGCAAGCGATTGGTTCGGTGAAGATCGACGACTCGAAGATGGCGTCTATGCAGCAGTTGGCCGAAAACGTGGAGCGGCGGATTAAGGTCTTGGCGCGGACACTCGAGGAAGAAAAACCGGGCGAGATTCCGGTGGACGTAGATACCCGGTCAGCTGTGGAAAAGTTCGACGAGCTATTCGGTGCCGGGAACCCGTAGACAAACTGCCCGCACTCGATTAGGGCTTTCCTCGGGAAGGAGCTTAGCGGTGAATCCCCTGCTGAGTTACGCGATCGGGCTCGCGTGTTTGCTGCCGCTGGGCATTGGCCCACAAGAGGGAGGAAATCGGCTGGTGGGTTACTCCGGCCGTTGCGTGGGTGAAGAGGAATCGCTCGTTCGGCAGGAGGCTGAGCGAACGGCCGAACAGGCCTTGCTTGATGAGCTTGCCCGGTTTATTAAGGAGCGGAGTGACCTCACACTTACCAAGCGGTCGCTATCGCGGGAATACTACTGGTTGCAAGCTCAGCCGGGGGTCACCGCTGGCCCGCGATTTAAAGTGCAGACGAAAGACTACGGGATAGTGGTAGAAGCGTGGTACGAATTGCGGATCCCCCCGCAAATTGTGCCCGAATGGCTCGATCGAGTGGAGGATATGCATCAGGAATGGATTTCTTGGTGGTTTATTGTGGCAGGGGGCACGGTCGTCGGCTGGCTTGTGGCCTTTGGGGCGATGGTGCTGCTCGATCGCGCGACACTCGGATATCGGAGAATCCCCATTGTACTAGTCTGTTTGGCATTAGCCATTGGTGGCACCGTCGCTGCTTGGTGGCAGCTTCTGGAGAATCGATATTAGAATGAAAAAAGAGGGCCTCAATCGTCACTAGTCTGTCTAAAAAGTCAAGCGATCACGCCTCCTGGAAGCGTTGCTGCCTGATGTATACCTCATCCGAACTAAAGTGCATCTTCCGAGGGTTTTTGAGGTGTCTACCATGGGACTTTTGGACCCTCACGAATGCATAGCTGCGCGCGATTGCATCAAGCGCGGGCAGGCTGAAGAAGCGGCACAGCTTCTCCTGAATTCTCCGCACCGGCAGCACCGGAGCGTACGGCGTCTCCTGCTAGAAGTCCGTACCCTTCTTGTGGAAAAAGCCCATCAGTTTTGGGAAAAGGGCCATTTGAAAACTGCTCGGGAGTACATCCTTCTGGCGGAGAAATGTGCGGCCCTCCAAGGCGGCGAGCTCGCTTTGCGGGACGAAATCTTGGCTGCATATGAGGCGGAAAAGGCCCGCGCCGATTGGAGTCGTCAGCAATTGGCGCAAGCGGAGCAGCTGGCACACCACGGCCATCTTCGGACGGCGTTACGATTAGCCGAAAACCTAAGAAGCATCCAAGCTAAGCACCGCTGTGAAGTATGGGAAAAACAGTTGGAGCGTTTTGAGCAGTATGTCGCCGATTGTCGGCGGTATTTGGAAGAGCAAAAGTACTCGGCGGCATATGAAGCGTATCGGCGAGCGCGAAGCATCCTGCCGGATGATCCGGAAGTCAAAGCGCTTCAAGAAGAGTTAGGCCGTAGGGCCCCGAAGCCCTTTTCCGCGTACCCTTCAGAAAGTGGGGCTCGTCCGCCTACTTCCCACGGCGTGCGATGGCCTTTAGGGCAATGGGCGGTAGTGATTACCGCGGATGAAATCCCCGTGGGGTGCGATTCGCGGGTTCTGCTGCCGGTGTATGGTCGTGTTCACAGCCGGCACGCCCTCTTCATTCGTACAAAAGGGGGGTGGCAGCTTGCCCCGCTACGCAATAACAGGGGCGAAACTTGCTTTGTGAGAGTAAACGGCTCGTTGATCAGCGGCCCCGTAATTCTGACGGATCCTTCGGAGATTGAATTTGCGCCGGGCGGGCGTGGGTGGCGATTTTGTCAACCGATTGCGGGCTCAGGTACCGCCCTTCTTCATGCTCATAGTGGGAATCTAGGACTGGCGTTAACATCGAGCGGCACCCAACGCTGCGTGATCTTAATGGCGGATGATCTCCGGGTCTCCCCCAGCGCGCCGGCGCATTTTGTTCTACCAGATTTACCTTGCCGTTTGCTTCGCTTTTCCCGTTTGGATAATGGCATCGGTTACGAAGCAGTCGAAGGCTACTGCCGGCTGGAATCACCCGAGGGCGTTCCCTTGCCTCTCGAAGGGCAGCAAATCACCTTTCCTTGCCGCGTAGTGATCGAGTCCCGACTCAGCGAGGCGGAGCGGTTAGGTCGAATGTTCATGCACTCCGCGCCAAATGATTTCCTTACGATAAATCTGGAAATAGTGTAGGCCATCCGGGGCGGGCAAAAACTCGTTCAGGAGTTTCGCTTCATGCAACCCCATGAGTTTGCCTCGGGTATGTACGAGCGTTACGGGGAGCGACTGAGGCGGTACCTCGCCAAGACTTATCCCACCTTAGAAGGAAATAGGCAAACAGATGATGTCATCCAAATGGTTTTCGCCGAGCTGGTTGAAATGCTGAAAAAGGGCCTCGAGCTTCATACGGATCCTTTTAGCTGGTGAAGGCAGCGGTGTGATTGGCGCGCCAAAGATTTGCTGCGACAACACGAAATGATCAGATTTCAGGAGTTGGGTGGCAGGGAGGATTCCGAGGAACCTCTCGAAGGCATCGATCCGGCCGCGCATTCGGCCCCTCCAGATCGAAAAGTGTTGGAAAGCGAGCGCCGCTTGCGCCAAGGATTGCTCCTGAGCGATATCTTACGTGAGTTTGTGAGCCTGTGCGAGCAGCTTCCGACCGGGCACTTGCGCAAGACGATCTACGAACGAGCGCTGCGGGGAGAAAAGCCGTTGGCTATCGCCGGAGCTCTCGCGCTGAATCGCAACTCTGTGGACCAACACCTGAAACGTGCCCGCGATTGGATTCTCGATCGCATCCAAAGGAAGGATGTCGATCGTTCGGTTTTTCGCACCCTGTACGGTGGAGCGGGTACCGGGCCAGTATTTGCAGCCCCACCAACAGGTGATGAAATCCGGCCGAATCCTTCAAGCACATTGAACCGAGGGCGATCGAACGCCTGCCATCCCGGCTGGAGTTTAGTGGAAGTTGTGCGCTTCGTCATCGAGGAAATGGGTGCCTTGTGTCCAAGTGAAGAGCGCCTTGCGGCCTATGCAGATAATCCACTGTCCCCGGAACTGATCGATGTGGATTATCACATACGGCTTGCTCGTTGCCCCATCTGCAATGCGAAGACCTCCGAAGACGAAATTTGACGCGTTTTTGGCCCTCGCTGAACCTCCTCGATTGAGCGATGGAAGGTTTCTTTTCGGCTCCTCGCTTTTCGTGATTCGCTTCGCTGATCGTTATTCGCTGAGCGAGCCTCTGTGGTTAGCGCTCCGCGTATCAAAAGCACCTGGCGACGGCTATTGATATTTCACCTATCCAATTGCGCGAAACTGGTAACCGGGGATTTTTTCCCACCCTTAAGGACGCGATTCCACTCGAGGGCCTTAGACTTGATAAGCCCATGGGTTACAGCGGCTGTGTGGCGCTGGTTCCCGGGACAGAGCTTGATTAGCTGAGCCACTGAAGCCCAGATGCCTTACCGACTGATTATTTCATTCCGGTTGAACATTCTTTTGCGGGGATGGCTCGGCGAGTACTTTTGTCCCGCGCTGGGATGGGGGAAGAGGATAGGTTTTACTTACTAGCGACTGTCGCGAAGTTGGGGCGGCCCTTTGAGCGCGCTCCGTATGCTGGATTGGTGTAAACCATAGCACTCCGGCCACTGCGGAGCTATCAGCGCGACCAAATGCCGTCGACACAAAAAGGCAAATATCGGATAGACGACATTAACATTAAAAAGGTAAACGACATTAGCACAAAAAAGATAAATGATTTTGGCACACAGAGGTTAGGATAAATGATTTGGCACACAGAGGTTAG
>CAKZMM010000023.1 GCA_937128505.1 uncultured Thermogutta sp. | reverse complement strand
AAAATAGGTAAACCCCCGCCCGGGGCCGAACTTATAAGCAATTTCCCACCTACAATCAAGACGCACACACGAAAGTCACGCCGCCGCCTACAAGGTCTTCATCCTCCGGTGATTCCGGAATAAAACCTCCTTCCTTTTCTTCCAACGCTTTCATTTATTGCCCGATATGTCCCTTGCCCTGATGTCTCTTGCCCTCTGGCGGGCTTTTATGCGTTCGGGTCAATGAAGACGCCGTCTTGCTTCCTCAAAGGGCCATCTCGGTTTGCGTATTGAGGCTAACACCGATGAAGGCTCCTGGTGAGGGTTTAAATTGCTTTTCGACCCGAATCCAGTAGTTTCCGCCCGCTTCCGATACCATGGAGAAAACAGAGAAGAACAGCTCATTTTGCGGGGAAACTCACACCAATTGACTTTTCGCGCGAATTTTTCGACAATCTTGTGGTTTCACGAACGGGGAGTTTAGAGAGAAACGAAACTCCGCAACATCAATCGATGCTGATGCGGTTCTCAGCAGGAGAATGGCTCGAAACGAATCAGAATTAGCGTCATATAAGCTGGACCAGTTTCTAAGCATAAGGATTATTAATTCAGCGATTGTATTTTCAATCTATTTAAGAGTTTAAGAGTTAAGAGTATGGTGTTTTAGAAAAGACAAAAAAATAAGTATTCAGCGCGAATTGAGAATTTTGGGATTAGTGGGGAATAGTTTTGGAGTTCGGAGCCGAGTGTCATGGGTCGGATCGAAAGACATTGGGAATTGAGGCGCCGGCGACATCGTCGCGAGAAACTTCGGCAACTATATCGGCGGTATTTAAAGGCGGCCCCGTCCGAGCGTCCTGGGATTTTGGATAAAGTCCGGGCACTCACCCCCGGCTACTTGGAGGTTTTCCGAAATTGGGGTGTTGAAGTCAAGTGACGGCGCGACGCACCGGCGGCGGGGACCGGTGGAATGGCCTACCGATATCCTGGGGAGAACTTGCGCGTGAATTCCCCCGGTGTTCGGCACGAACGGTAGGTGCTCGAGTCTTCCGATCTTCCGAGAACGAAACTGAACGCACAAGTAAGCGTATTTAAACGAAACTATATGCAATCCTTTGGTTACCGCGGTTGGTCCCACCGTAATTCATAGCGATTCTGCCGTTTGCCGGCCGCCCCCCTGAAGAACTTAAAGCCAAGAACTTTCCCCTATTCGCTCGTTGGACACCGGTCGCGAATTCGACAGATACCCATGACCGCCCGCGCCTTTCAGAGTTGATTTTGTACCCTCGGGTTGCCGGGGGTAAGTGCGAAATCAACGGGAAACGACGGGAAACGCTTTTATTTTCGAATTCGGCTTCTTGTTTTTAGAAAGCTTTCGTGCTCGATACGCTTCTTGCAACAAGAACCGCCGAAAGACTTTCCTCTTTTTGGCCTTCGTGGTGCAATTGTTCCGGCTCTTGCGACCGGAACGTCCTGCTTTTGTTGAAGAAACTCTTGTCTTCTTCCCCGCAAGCAGGTTTCGCGTCAAACTTTATAATATAATTCCGTGGTCGAAAGCACGGGTTCAGGGGTAGTATAAGCGGCCTCTTTTAGGGCCGAAGGGGCTTCACCCGATAGTGCAAGAGGACTATTCTCTCAGCCACGCCCCCCTGTGGGTTAGCGGCCGCCCCGCCGAGATTTTTCAGAGATTTTTCTTCTGGTCCTTCGCGCGGCAACTCCTGGAGGAAGCGGTAAGTGGCGGGACAAGTGGATACTTTCGCCTTTTGAGATGAGCTCCGCAAAGCACTCGGACAAGCATGCGGCAACCGGCACGCTTTGAGTCATCATCGCTCGTCGGAGGCCGGCGGCCTGCGGTGACGTACGCGGTGCAAAAGTGCCGCTCCTACGGAAAGTTGATATAATCCATTGGTAGTGCGATTTGGGCTCGGGGCCTTGGCGCCCCATGATCCCGTTTCACTAGGTACCGGCGAATCGGAGGCGGCAAGGCGGTGAATACCCCCTGGTACAACGTTGCAGTGGTGGTGGTCTGGTTGGCCAGTATGACTTGGCTCATCACGCAGAAGCTCTTGCCGAGCATGCTGGTGGGGGAGCCACCCAATTATCAACGGATTCTGGAGGCCCAGCACCACGACCCGGTAGTCGCGTGGCGACTAAGCTGCAATGGCGAAGAGATTGGCTGGGCCTACAGCGAGACGACACTTCTACCTGGGAATTTGACGACGCTCAATAGCCATGTATTCTTCGAGCGGTTGCCGCTAGAGCGACTTTTGCCGAAATGGTTCCAGGGTTTGCTGCTCCCCAGTGGCGTGGGTTTGCGGCAGTTAAAGCTCCAGATGGAGGTCCGGACCCATCTCACGTTCGATCCGTTGCATCGGCTGTGCCAATTCGATTCTCGGGTGCGGTTTCCGCCGCTAAGCGACGCGATGCGGATCCACGGCAAAGCGGACGAAGGCCGATTGCAATTGTCGATTCATTACCTAGATTTTTCGCGGGAGTTCGACGTGCCGCTACCGCGGAATGTGCTTTTTAGCGAGTCGAATTCGCCCCAAAATAAGCTTCCAGGACTTCGGGAAGGGCAAACGTGGACTGTTCAGGTGTACAGTCCGTTTGCCAATCCGAGCAGCCCGGTGGAGATTTTGCAGGCCACCGTGGAGGGGAAGGAGCCGGTCATTTGGGAGGATCGAATCGCCACGGCATGGGTAGTGGTTTTTCGAAGTGAGCCGGGGCGAACCGGCAGCCGAACTCAAGTGCCTAAAGGAAGAATGTGGGTCCTGATGGATGGTACCGTGATCAAGCAAGAAGTGGGGCTTTTCGATTCGCGACTGGTGTTCAGCCGTATGTCTCCGGAGGTAACTCGGGAATTGGCCGAAAAAGTCGCGCAGCTCGATTCCCAATCGAAAGGCTCGGAGGTTGGGGTTCGCCCGTAGATGCGGCCTCTTTTTAGGCAAGGCGAATGCGTAACCAACCGGCCAGAAACGATTGGAGCTTCCATCCATCGGCCTTCGGCATAACGTTGCAAGAGCGGCAAGGCTGGGCGTAAAGACTTCTGGGCACCAAAAGGGGCTGTAAAACAAGGCGAGTGTCCATTCGGATCCAGGAAGCTTTGCGATGATTAGTTTAAAAGGTGTGACGCGAGAATTCGGCACCAATGTGGCGGTGGATTCACTTGATTTGGAAATCCCTCGCGGGGAACTTTTCGCTTTCTTGGGTCCGAACGGTGCCGGGAAGACAACGACCATTAAGATGATGGTCGGCTTGCTTCGGCCGACCAAAGGCTCGATTTTTATCGGCGGATACGACGTAACTACCCAATTCCGGGCTTGTGCCCAGCTTATCGGCTATGTACCCGATCAACCGTTCTTGTACGAGAAGTTGTCGGGTTTGGAATTTTTGCAGTTTGTGGCGGAAATCCGCGGGATGTCGCGGGAGCAAGCCGATCGGGCAATTGCGGAGCAGACGGAGCGGTTCGGCCTGTCGGGCTTTCTCAAGGATTTGATGGAAACCTACTCGCATGGAATGCGGCAGCGGATGGTTTTCGCAGCAGCCCTGCTCCATGACCCGCCTGTTTTGATCGTCGACGAACCCATGGTCGGGCTCGATCCGCGAAGCACGCGGTTGGTGAAAGATCTACTGCGGCAGCGGGCCGACCGGGGGGGCTGCATCTTCATGTCGATTCATACGTTATCGATTGCCGAGGAAATTGCGGACCGAATCGGCATCATCCATCGCGGCAAGTTAGTATTCCTTGGCACTTTGGAGCAACTTCGGCGAGAACTGGCGGCTGCGGAAAGCTCGCTCGAGGCGCTCTTCCTGCAACTGACCATGGAAGAAGAGGCGGCCCTGGCGGGCTCGGCAAACGCGGCTCAGTCAGGCCCGAAAGGGCATCCCTAGCAGACAATCGTTCAAGGGAGCTTTTTGATTGGCCAAGCGCGCTTTTGGACGCCCATCGAACGGCAGTTACGGCGCCTCGTGCCCAGAAACGATGCCTCCGGCCCCTAGCCAACTGTTGGGAGCAATCGCCCGGGGGCGGAAGAGCGTCGGGACGATTTCCCTACCGACTATGCAGAGGTTTGCTGTTGAAGATAAAAAGCATGCAGCCGGGTGTTGATCGCCCGATTGACGGTCGCAAGCTGAGTCGGACTGAACCATGCATGCAAACGAGCAAGCGTTATCGGTGACGGCCATTGATGTGGCGGAACCTCGCGCGGTGTTCGAGGGGATCGAGAAACTGCTCACCCCGGAGGGCGAGGCCAAGGCTTTTTGGCGACTGCGGTGGTGGTCCATGCGGACGGTGATCCGTCAAACACTGGTTCGCACGGGCTTCCAACTATCGATTGTGGTTTTTCTAAGCAGCATCTTGTGGGTCGGTCTTTTCTTTCTGTTTGCCGATGGGTTTTTGTTTCTCAAGAACACCGTTCCCGCCGACTTGCACATGGATGTGATCGAGGTCATGTACGGAGTGTTTTTCGTCACCTTGATGGTGATGCTGGCGTTTTCCACAGGAATCATTCTATACGGATCGCTTTTCCGTGCACCGGATGTGGCGTGGATGCTTACGCTTCCGGTGAGGCCGGAACGGGTTTTTCTGTTCAAGTACCAGGAGGCTGTGGCGCTAAGCAGTTGGGCATTTTTGCTGCTGGGTAGTCCGATGCTCCTTGCGTTTGGGGTGGTGGAGGAGTCCCCGTGGTTTTACTTCGTGATGATGCCGCTATTTCTCATCTTTTTCACGCATATTCCGGGGGCCTTAGGAGGGATCATCTGCCTCGGGCTGGTTTATCGCCTGGCACGCAGACCCAAGGTGGCGCTGATGATCGGCGTTGGGGCGCTGCTGGCTGCGATCTTCGGGATGGTATGGCTTTTTAAGGATGCCCTGGCTCAGCAAACGCTGGCCCCGGAGTGGTTCCAACAAATCTTTTCACGGCTTCAGTTTACCCAGCATCGATTGCTACCCAGTTGGTGGCTGAGCGGAGGCTTGCTCGAAGCCGGGTTGGGAAATGGGCAGGAAAGTTTGATGTTTCTCTGCTTGATCGCAGCCAATGCCTTGTTTTTCCGCCAGTTAGCCGTCTGGACGGCGGCCGCGATCTTTCGGGGGGCTTATGCGCGATCGCAAGCGCGATCCGGGCCGACCCGCCGCGTGCGGACTTCCTGGTTGGACAAAACTCTCTGGTCGCTGAGTGGCTTCCTGCCCGGGCAAGTGCGAATTTTGTTACTCAAGGATTTTCGACTTTTTCGGCGCGACCCCGTACAGTGGACGCAGTTTTTGATCTTCTTTGGGTTGCTGCTGCTTTACTTTCTGAATATCCGCCGATTCACCTACGAGACCTATTACCAAGGTTGGGTGAACATGGTCAGTCTGCTGAATCTGACGGTGGTGGCTTTGCTCCTGGCGACGTTTACCACGCGATTCATTTTTCCGATGATCAGCTTGGAGGGGCGGAATTTTTGGATTTTGGGACTCTTGCCGGTTCGTCGCGAAACCATT
This sequence comes from uncultured Thermogutta sp., assembly GCA_937128505.1. GTDB lineage: Bacteria > Planctomycetota > Planctomycetia > Pirellulales > Thermoguttaceae > DTLM01. The sequence continues at coordinate 46,546 of CAKZMM010000023.1, read as the reverse complement.
CTCTGGAGCAAGTTTTTATTCGCGAGTCTGGGGGCGCTACTTCCTTGTTGCGGACTGATTTTGCTCAGTGATGGGATGCTGGGGGTTTCCCCGGGGATCATTGCCAGTCACCAACTGACATGCGTCAGTTTGTGCCTGGGACTATCGGGGCTGGCCGTAGGGCTCGGGGCGACGATTCCAAGCTTCCGGGAGCAGTCGCCGGCAAAGATCGCCGCGGGTTTCGGCGGCACGCTGAATCTGATCCTCAGCACCGTTCTTATCGTGATCCTTTTGGTCCTGGGTGCCTTGCCGACGCATTTGCTACTGGGCTCCTGGACGCCCGGCGGCAGCAGCCTGGTGGAGCTTCATCCGCAACTGGGCCCCTTTATCCGCTCGTGGTGGTTACTCGGCCAGTTGGCCACACCCGTCGTGGGACTGGCGTTCGCGGGGATTCCGTTATCGACGGGGATTTACGCATTCCGCCGAATCGAGTTCTAGGCTTTAGGGCAGTTCTAGGCTGTAGTGCCAGCGGCGGAACCCGCAGCTCGACACATGATGAGCTCTTATCTGAATGAGCTCTCATCTGAAATGGACCTGAGCTTTTCTCTGAGACGAACCTCCCACTCCGGCGGCTGAGGAACCGGAAGCTACGCAAAACACTCGCAAGCTGCCGCGGAGCGGTGATTTCTAATGCGAGTAGTGACCGACTTGCTCATACGGGTTTGCCCGAGAACATGCGATTCATCCGAGAAAGTTGCGCCTTGCGAGCGTGGATAGCCTGAATCCTTGAGGCCATCGTGCGGACTTCTAATAGCTCCTGATGTTTTCGCCCGGCGGAGCCTAGCAGCACAGACGCACTGACGGATCGCAGGATCCGGTGCCGGAAGTTGCCGCGGACATTAGGTTCGCAACCGATGAGCCGCAACGGGGTTTGCTTTCGCCAATTCAGCGCTGTCTATTGCCCGAGCCAATAGTGTGCATTCCGCGCTTCAAAGATTGTCCATTCCCTGATTCAATGGTGCTTATTTTCCGATTCGAGGATGTGCATTTCCCGATCCAAACGAATACTTGATCCCCGAAGGTTGCTTCATGCGTGCGCGGAGGATGTCCCCCACGCCCTTTTCATGCTCGCTCGCATGCGGTTGGTCCGTAAACGCCCGGAGGATGGTAAATAGGTGTAGCCGTCTTCCGTGGTGAAAACGGTCCGCTCTTCGAACGGAAAACATGGGCAGATCAACTCATCAGTGGGGCGTGCGGATGATTGTCAAATCTAATAGTTGGGGAGAGGGCGGCGAATCATTCTCTCACCAGCAGTACTGAAAAGTATCAGTGCTCGACGGCATCGGTAATGGGGCACGACCTTTGCTCACCGGGGAGCTGAAAATTGGCCGGGAGAATGCCTAGGCTGGCACAAGTGGGGGAATTGCCTCGGGGAGTTTAGGCCCGTTTTTTCGAAATAATCCCTATCAAGCAAACGTCAACCCGCGAAAGCCTTGCTTGCATGCATTAGATAGCCGAGGTTTTTCCTTTACTTTTCCAACCCCGAGTTAATATCATAGACTTTTGGTCGCCTATTCTCTGTTTGTTTGTGCCCGATCCTCTATTTGTTTGTGCCCGAGTCTAGCTTGTGAAAAGTCCGCGAGGACGAGGTGCCCGGAGCCAGTGCACCCGCTGGTCGAGCCACCGGCGGAGCCACCGGAATGCAGTTCAGGAACGCATCGCAGGAAACGCATGATGGCCTTGGACGCCCTTATTTGGGGGTTTGCATTAGGCCGAGCTACACCCCTTTAAGCTAGCACCTTGGGAATAATACGTTACTTGCATTAGGCCGCCACACTCGTCATAGGTGTGGTGTTTTCAGCGTTTAAGGGATCGAACCGTCAGGCATTTGGTACATAGCCCGCACACTGCCAGTTAGGTGTGGCAAAGGGGTAGGAGGTACCCGCGGTAAGTCGGCCCGTTTATTGCGATTTTCGCATTTCAAAATGGCTTTGGGCAAAAGGATACAGGAAGGGCCGCAAAAGGCGAGGCTAGCCGTCGGTCCTGGCCAAAACGCCGGAAGGCCGCGGTGCTTGTTGAAGGATTCAGCACGACCGGGGGGCCGGAGTAAGCTGCGTGTAGCTTTCCGCAAAGCTTGCGCCGACTTCGAGTAATTGATCTCGTATAAGTCGTAAACTTTAGAAGTGGACGAGTAGGGTCGATCACTTAGCTAGCGACAAGTGTGACTGATACAGCCTGTCTGCGAATTTGAGGGCTACGTGCCCTACTCTTTTCCGGATTTTCATTTCGATTAACGAAAAATTTTGCCGAGTTTGGGGGATTGTCTAAGCGTGGGGACATCCTTAAACTTCTTCTGCCTCATTTCAATCTAAAGCGGGAGAGCGGACAAAACGAGGAAAAACCATGGCCGGTTTAGCCTTTACTGCTCAATGCCCTGTTTGTGGCCGAAGGCTTATCATAAGGATTTCCTATCTAGGTAAGCGGGTGATTTGTCGGCACTGCGGCGGGCAATTCGTGGCTCAGGAGAAGGCCGCGGATCGCTCGGGAGGCTTGCTGGAAGACGGTCCCGCGGAATCCGCGCACTCAGGACTCGTCAAAAAGTCCGGCCCTGCCAGCAACGGGCGTTCCGGTCACGCCCTCGGCCAACAAGGTTTGCCGCAAGATTTACCGGCTGCCGATCCGCTGCCGGCGCAGAATTTGTCGGCATCTAAGGAAGGCGAATTGCACTCGCGTTTGAACCGACCCTGACCCAGGTGGCGGTGGCTACACGCCCGAATCTTTCGGCAACGTTTCCTTGGGGCTAATCCTTGCTTCTTGCGACTATGTCAACGAGGTTTCTTCAACACAGTTCGATTCGCCCCAAAAGCCCCGCGAGAGGGTTGCCTTCAGAGTTCACGCTGGGGGAAATCGTCTTGCAAACGCTCAAAGCCTTGAGGACCGTCGGCTTTCCGCTAACCATTTACCCATCCGGGTCCCGCGAGTTGGCTCAGCCGGCTTCCGTAAAGCAAGGGCCTGCTAATTTCCGAAGATCGTCGAAAAACTGCGGATACGTCTTGGCCGTGCAGGCAGGATTTCGAATCACCACGCCGGGCTGCCGCAATCCAGCCACGGCAAAGCTCATCGCCATGCGATGATCGTCGTAAGTATCGATAACCGCTCCCTGAAGCGGTCCGGGCACAATCCGCATTCCGTCAGCAAACTCCTCGACTTGGGCACCTAATTTCCGCAGTTCCGTGGCCACCGCTTTGATCCGGTCGGTTTCTTTATGACGGATGTGGGCAACGCCCCGGATCGTCGTCGGTCCTGCCGCAAAGAGGGCAACCACGGCTAATGTGGGAACGGTGTCGCTGATGGCATTCATATCCACCTCGATCCCGCGAAGTGGCCCCCCACGCAGGGTGATACGATCGGTCGCGTACTCCACATGGCAACCCATGGCCTGAAGGCAGTCACAAAAACGGACGTCTCCTTGCAAACTTTCTGCGCCGAGGCCCAGGACGCTTATTTCCCCTCCGCTTACGGCCGCGGCAGCCAGGAAGTAACTTGCTGCGGAAGCATCAGGTTCCACGGCGTATTCCCGGGCCTGATACCCCAGGTTTCCGGGGCTGAAAAACCGCCGCAATTGCTCGTGCTCCACTTGGGCCCCGAATGCCCGCATTACGCCCAGCGTCATTTCCACATAAGGAACGGAAACCAGCTCGCCGCTGACCATCAGCTCCACCGGTCCTGGGGCACACGGCATAGCCATGAGAAGTCCGCTTAAAAATTGGCTGGAGATATTGCCGGCAACCTGTGCCCGGCCGCGGAAGCCTCTGGTACTGTAAATACGCACAGGTGGACATCCGTTCTCATATACACTCCAAGCCTCCACGCCAAGCTGGCGCAATGCCTCCACGAGATCGGCGATCGGGCGTTCCCGCATCCGCGGCGAGCCATCCAGCCAGTATTCCCCAGCCCCCAGCGAGACTATCGCCGTCAAGAAACGCATCGTAGTACCGCTATTGGCGGTATAGAGCTTCGCCGTGGAAACGGGGATTCGCCCCCCACAACCGTGCACGCTGATGCTTTCCGCCTCGGGAGCTGCCTCCACGGCAATTCCCAACTCCCGCAGTGCGGCGATCATCACTTCGGTGTCTTCGCTGAACAGGGCACCTGTCAATCGCGACGTACCGGCCGCCAAAGCAGCACAGACTAAAGCCCGATTGGTAATACTCTTCGAACCCGGGGGCCGAATCTTGCCACGAATCGGCCCTACCGGCCGCATACAGATTGCCTCCATGGGCAACTCCCCAATCTAAAAAACAGCCTTTTTCGCCTCCAAAGGGGGCAGCACCAGTTCCAGGATCCGCTGGTGGACAGCGAGCGGATCCGGCGATGCGTCGATCACTTGGATGATCCCCGGCTGTTTGGCCCCCTCTTCCAAAAAGCCCAACCTTACCCGGTGTTGAAACTCGATCCCGCGGGCCTCTAACCGGTCGGTGTTTTGGGGGCGACGCTCGCAGGCAAGCTCCGGCGGAAGATCCAGCACAATGGTCAGATCCGGCATAACCCCCTGAGTAGCGGCCTCGCCGATGGCCCAAAGCATCGTGGGTTCCAAACCGCCGCCATAGCCCTGATAGGCCACGTTGGACAAAAGGTAGCGGTCGCTGATAACGATTTTTCCCTCTTTCAAGGCCGGCAAAATGACCTCCTCAACCAATTGGGATCTCGCCGCCATATACAGAAGCATTTCCGCCCGAGACCCTATGGGGATCTCCAGCCGATCGAGCAGCAGTTTCCGGATAGCCTCGCCGAGGGGCGTGCTTCCCGGGTCGCGGCAACAAAGAACGTCGTAACCCCGGTCAATCAGGGCTCTCTCGAGAAGCTTCACCTGCGTGGTCTTGCCGACGCCATCCGCACCTTCGATGCAAATGAACATGACCGTACTTGATCTTCACTCGATTGCGGGGGACCCTAGTTCCTTTTCTTTCAGCTTAGAAAGTCGGCTGAATTGTCACAAGGGACAAAGTGACCGTTGCCGGACCTTCCCGCCGGTTCGCCCGGCAAGACCCAAAAACCTGATATCCATGGTAAGGCCCAAAAATCCATTGAGGTGCGGGAAAGCCTTCGCTCAGGACAAGCGCGAGATAAGTAACCACACTATACGGCAGGCCGAAAAAATAAAGGCGACATTCTCTCAACGGGGGGGCTGGCGACGAATCTGAAATAACGGTGCTCGGAAAAAGCGTTTCCTCGGGCCACCTCGGCCGGTCGTCGCTACTCGACCGCCTTGTCCTCACAAACGACGCGAAAACCCACATTGAAAACCCGCTGCCAAGCCGGGTAAGCCCACCGATGCGCCGAGCGGGAAAACCTCGGCGGATCGAAGAACGAACCTCCCCGCACCACTTTCCGGGTTCGCAGGTCCAAGCTGTGCCGACCGTCGTCCTCGTCATAGGGATAAGGCCGATAATCGCTTCGGGTCCATTCCGCCACATTGCCGTGCATATCGTAAAGCCCCCAGCGGTTGGGACGATAACTCTTCACAGCAGCGGTCACCGCCGCGCGATCGTCAAACCGAAGCTCCGCCAGTTCGGCCCCATCCACTACTAAATGTTCCAATCCCCCGGTAATCTGCGGCCATCCCTGGACATAACTTCGGTCCAACAGGTTGGCCCAGGCTGAGAAGTCTTCCGACAGCTCCCCGTAATTTAAGGCCGTGGCCGTCCCGGCTCGACAGGCATATTCCCACTGAGCCTCCGCGGGGAGGGAAAACCGTTCACCCAGTTTCTCCGTAAGCCAATCACAAAACTGCATCGCTTCGACCCATGAGACGCGCACCACCGGCTGGTCCGGCTCATCCAGCGAAAGCCCCTGGTCATCGCTCCGCGCATGCAACTTCTGGTAATATCGGCTGGAATGCTCCGGCCGGAACAACCGGAACTGGCGGTTGGTGATTTCATGGGCACTGATCCAAAAAGGCTTTCCGATTTCCACGACGCACGGTGGCCATTCGTCGGGCTCTCCGCGCGGATCGCCCATCACAAATCGCCCCGGCGGGATCCACACCATTTCCAGCCACTCGCCTTCACCCAAAGGCAGACGCCGAATCGCTCCTTTTCCATTCCGCTGCAACGCGGCGGCTTGCTCCGGCTTCCAAGGCCAGTCATCCAGCGCGGGTAGAGCCGGCGGCTCTAAAGCAGCAGGGATCACCGGCTCAAGCACCGAATCGGATATGGCGGGCATTTGCTCCGGATCATCGCTCGGGCCACCATAAAGTCGCCGAAGCTCCATCCGTCGCTCATGTGCTTTTTCCGGCACAGGATGCACCTGGCTCCACGTGCCGTGAAAGGGAGCGTTCAGGTCGATCCAGGTGATGAAACGATCCCACGACTGGGCGTCTAACCGCACGCCGGCGTGCCCTTTGCGAAGAATCCGCACCAGCGGGCTTGTATCGACGTGATACTCGCCGGGGATCAAGAGGCTGACATCATCCTCAATCCCCACCCGCCGAACGTAAGGGAGAAGGGCTTCGTATGCCGGACTATAGCGAAACACACCACCGGTAGCCGCGAGGATTTCCGGATGCAGCCGCTTGACCCCCAAGTCGCTAATCCGCCTGCCGCGGTATTCTGGCACCGCCTCCGCGCGACGCAGATCGGGAAAAACGCCCTCCGGCCCACGGTGGCAGTGCACACAATACCGGTCGAGCACCGGCTGCACTTCCCGCGTGAAATCGAAACCCCGCGGCGGCCCAAACCATGGCTCGATTTCATCCGGTGCGCGCAGGGCGGCTCGGCTCACTCGCGGTGCCGGCACATCCCGGGGTTGTTCGTGGCAACCGATGCAGGACAATTCCTCGCCACGCATCGCCGTAAACCAGCTTCGCATCAACTGGACGGCCTTCCCTTCGGCGTCCAAGGCCTGCACCGCAATGGGCGTGCAAGCCGGGATGCGGAAATGGGCCGAACCATCCTCTTCCACCGGCACCGTGCCCAGGATTCGCATCACTTCCCAAGGTCCGCCATAGCCGATGAGGTCCGGACCGGCTAAATGCCGATAACCGAAATGATAAGCAACGATCCGCAACGCGCAGATGGTGCCCCGCGGAACGCCTTCCAGCCCTGGCCCTGCGTAAATATCGTGCAGATAGCAGGTGGCATCTTCCCGGGAGGGAACGGTCCGATCGGGAAGGACCGGCGGCACTGGCTGACGCCGCAGCGGCACCGGTTCGAAAAGCCCCCAAGGCGGTTCCAGCTTCAGCGGAATCAAATTATCGAAAATATCCGCAAGGTAAATCCCCCAAGATTCCTTCGGCCCCGGCCATGCGGAGACCAAGAAGTACTTTTCGCTCAGCGGAAATGGGTGCAGGAATTTCGGCCAATCCTCGTCCACGAGGTTATCGCGGATCATCGGCCGAATGAGCTCCCCCTTGCCAGAGATACGCCGCACCAACCCCGCGGCCTCATACCAGCCCCGATTGATGTCGAGCACCACAAGCTGCCCCATCCGATGCACACCGTGATAGCCCGAGAGGATCGCCACCAGTTGGTTATCTTTTCCCGGCAGAGGCCGGGGAAAATAAAGAGCATTGGGAAACCAGGAGTTGCTCCCGTAAATTGCCCGTTGACCGGTGCCGTCCGGATTCATCACCATCAGCTGCCGCAAAAAGATATGATTTGGCCCCGTGTAGTCCCAACGGTGATAGACCACTTGTCCGTTCGGTAGGACCGCCGGGTGCAAGTTGTGATCCTGATCGAAGCAAAGCTGACGGATATTTCCCCCATCGGCATTCATTCGGTATAGGTGAACCACCCACTTCAGTCCGTGCCAGCAGGGGACTGACTGATACGAGGCCGTGGAACCGAACAGGATCCCTCCGTCGGGCAAGTAGCAGGGATCCATGCAGTCGACATCCTCCGGCAGATGGGAAACTTGTCGCAGGCCGGAGCCATCGACCCGAACCTCGAAGATTTTCCAGTTGGTTTCATCGGATTTGGTGAAAAGTAACCGCTCCGCATCCCCATGGAGATCTATTTCGCCCACATAGCCGCCGTCTTCGGGTCGATAAACCGTGGACCATGTGCCGGTGGGACCGACCGGTCTCAGCAGGGCAATCTCGTTATCGTAACCGGTGCGTGGCAAAGACGAGTTGCACTCGTGATTCGAGGGAAAACCGAACTCCAATCCCGGGCTGCGTTGGTACAAACCCCGTAAGTGCTTTTCAGCCGGATTGTCGGCTCGGCTGCGACGTTTGACCACCAGTAGCCCGGGCAAGTCCAATAGGGGGTTCGCCAAAAGGGCTTCTCGCCGGAGATTTTCGAAGGCGGCAAGGTCGATCTTGTGCCCGGCCTCCAAATCTGCCCGAAACCGCGCGATTCGCGCAAGATATTCTTCCCCATTCCGATACCGGGAACCAAATGTTTGTATCAGATCTTCCACGGCTACCTGCAAGGTTTCGAGCCGGTACCGAACCAATGAAAGCTCCCCGGCGCTTGCCGCCGAAGGCTCCTTCGGACCTTTGGGCGCCCCGCCATTGGGGCTTGGTGCATCGGCGGTCAATTTCCCAAGAAGGTTCGCGACTTCCGTCGAAGGAAACACTGAGGCGGGAATGGATTCGGAAGTCGCCTTAGCCGAGGCGGTCGCCTCCGAATCCATAGAACGGCTACCGCACAATGATCGCTCCTGGAAGGCCGGCTCTTGCCCTTGAAAGACAACCTCTTGCTCTTGAAACGCAGGCTTTTTCTCTTGAAGCGCAAGCTCTCCTTGGCCCCGGGCTACCGACGCAAGGACGATCCACCATCCAACCGCCGCAAGGATCGCCGCGGATCTCCGCAGAAAACCAGCCCAGAATCGCGGCTTAAGGGAGTACCGAACCATAACACGCTCCTTAGGGAGCTTCGCTTACCGCCGGGTGCCGCCGTCTAAGTCCCACGTAGGACTCGTGTCAATTTCGCCCCGGCGGCTAGTCGGCGAACCGTCGGCGGATCCTCTGATGGATCGCAGGACCAAAGCGACGGATTGATCGCAGGATTCGCCGACTCTCCCGACCGATCTTTCATTCAGCCGGATCGATGCAGCATGAGCAATACCCCGGTTTTGGGGAAGACGCGGGAGCGTGCTGGCCTCCAATCCCGAAGGCGGTTTTGCGACTTTCACTTCTTTTCGACGATCCAGATGTTGCGAAAGCGCACGGGGTTCCCGTGATCCTGAAGATATACCGGCCCTGGTTCGGGGGATTCCTCCGCCACGATCGCTGCCCGCGTGGGTCCCGGAAGCTCCACATTGTCGTGGATCAAGACGCCGTTGTGCCGGACGGTCATTCGCGCATTGGCCACCTTTTTGCCGTTTTCGAATCGCGCCGCGGTAAACTCGATATCATACGTTTGCCATGCAAGCGGCGGAAAGCACATGTTCACCTTGGGTCGAGCCACGGCGTAGATTCCGCCGCACTCGTTCGATTCGCCCGTCAGCCCGAATGAGTCGAGGATCTGAACCTCGTAGCGCCCCTGAGCATAAAAGCCGCTATTGCCCCGCGCTTGCCCGCGGGCAAACGGTTGGAAAGGAGTGCGGAACTCGATGTGCAGGGTGAAATCTTGAAACTTTTGTTTGCTCACCGCCCCTTCGCATAGCAGCCCATCCTCGCTCATCCGACCGACTTGGAAGGCATCGACCGAACGGCCGTCAAATAGCACGATCGCCCCCTCCGGCGGCTGGGCGCCAAGTGTCGGGCTTTTCCGCTCCACCTTATGCAGCTCACCGAGGACTTGACCGTAGATATTCTGCACGGTGATGACGCCGTCTTTCCAAATGCCGGCCCCGTCTCCCTCCGGCACGACAAAGCGGACCGTGCCGTCCTTGAGCCGGCCTTTGGCTTGGATGATTTCCGTGCCCAGCCAGCCGTCGCCCGGTAGCCCTCCAGAGTAACCGGAGGCCAGGAACTCGCCATCGCCCAAGGCGATCACCTGGACACCAAATTTTTGTAAGCCGTCCATCTCGATTTCGCCGACGTATTCTCCCTGAATCTCGAAGTCAATCCCCGCCGCTCGGGGGTCGAGAAAAGCCTGCTTCGGATCGCCTGCCACGGCTGCCAAGGCCAGAATGAAGAAACTCATCATCACAAGGCATACGTAGCGATGCAAAGGTGCTGAGCCGAGGTGTGTCATCCGTCTTTCTCCTGTGCGTTACCGAGAAGCATTGATACCGTCCACGGTGGTTTCAAAAAAACCGACCACTCAAATGCCCTGTTCGATTGCGCTTTACCGCCGCCGCGGTTCAAGTTCCCGCAGGCGGAGCTGTCTAATCCCTGTAATGAGTGCTGACTTCAAATGGCCTGAGGGAAGTGGTCACCTTGAAGCTTGTCCAGGTTTTTCGCTCCAATATTTTCGCTCCATTAGTTGTCAAGGTTCTGGGCTACGCCGAGAGGGTCTTTGCGACATTACTCGATCTTTTGATGTATATTACTTGATCACTTGATGTGGCCGTTGCTTGGTGCGGGCATCGCCTCATCTTCGTTTGTCAGCACGATGCGCACGCGTGGTAGAGGTAGTACCTTTCGCCTCATCTTCAGGCGGCTCATTTTCAGGCGACCCACCTTCCGGCGACGCGGCGTTTCAGGGATCGGCACGTGCCCTCCGCGCACGCAACTACTGTGCCCAGCTTAACGAGCCTTTTAAGCCGGAGAGAAACGCGGGGCTCCGCTGCAACTTATGTGCCCTCCCGGGCAAATCGGAAATATTAACGTGTATCACTCGGGTTTCCAAGTCGGCAGAGAGGGCGCTACCGGCCCGGAAATTCACGCACAAATTCCCGGAGTAACCTTCGCCAACGGCTAAAACAAAATAGCTTGCTTTCGCGTCAAAGCAAAACAGCCTTAAGGCGAAACATCGCGGGGCGTTCGCCGGGGTTTAGAAAATCCTCTACCTTTTCCCCGGAAACCCCATTGTAAATACAACCCCTTTTCCCGCAAGTTTTTCTGGTCCACAAAAGAGCTTTATCTTCCCGCCAATCGGCGGCGATCGGCCTAGAATCGCCCGATCTCGGCTTGGCTATAAACCCTAACTGCTGCTACATTTCTCGAAGGGGTGAGCGCCTTACGGTTCGGAGAAAGCAGTGTTTGAGAGATCCCACTTCGCTCGATATAATAAGGGGTGGTGGGGAAAAAAGGCGAGCAAGCCCGGGCTCAGCAAATTGTGCGGTCTATTGGCGAGGTAGTGAATTATGAATCCCACACCCTTACCTAACAGGGGTTGGACTTTGAGAAGGAATTCCGACGGTGTTGATTCAGCGTGCCTTAGTCCGTCCTAGCTTAGAGGATTTGATCTTTTACGTGTACGCACGCTCGTTGCATCCAGAGCTATTTGAGGTCGTAGCCTCGCGACAGGTAGAGCGGCGGCAGTACACGGCCAAAGTTGAGATTACCTCGGCAGGGCACGTGCTCACGTGGCACCATCGGGATGTAATGTTAACGGAAGTCACCGGCTCGATCCATCAAAAACTGCCCGAGTTAGGCCGCCTCGCAGGGTACCGTTTTCGGGGTCAACGAGACGAGAGGGTGCATTACGGGCCGCAAGTGACCTATCGCTACCGCTTCCAAGTGGAGCCGGTGAAACCGGAGCTTTTGTTCGCTTTGGAAAAGGAGCTAGGCAACCTGGCTTGTCACCAGGGACTTTTCTGTCGATTCGAGCCGGGTGTGCGATTCGGATTGCCGCCCATTAGTTACGCCTTAATGGAAACGCGTGACCGCCACATGCTTGTCCGGGCTTTCCACACTTTTCCCGATGAATGCATCATCGTGAAGGTGCAGTCGGAATTCTCGATCGGCTGAATTGCTTGGGGTTTTCGAAACGTTTTACTCTTGCAGCTTGCGGCTCATTTTCCCCGGCTCCCCCGCAAGATGCGAGTGCGATCGAGCTTTTTGTTGCCCCCGGCCGCAATTGTTGCCTCGTGATCATGCTGCCGGCACCTCATTTTCGCCGCTTGCGCCGACGCCGTCGGGGGTTATGTCCTCCGGCGCATTCTTGCAGGTGAATCACTCTTGGGTATGAATAATCGAACGTCTTTCGGATTGATCTCTCTTCAGAATCAATTTTCACCACGCACTAAATTCGCCCCTCGCAAACGAAGGTGCCTTTAGCTTCTCCAACGAAGTGGACTCACGGAATCGCTCGCGGGGCCGAACTTATAAGCAATTTTCCACCTATAATCAAGACGCACACACGATCACCGCTTCCGGCCCATAGTCCCCTCGAAATAGCGACCGGCTTTGTGAGAAACTCTAGCCCCAAAAGTGGCTACGCCCCCTAAGATCGGCCAAGCGGCAAAAAGAGCCGCCGATTCCTGCCGATGCAGCCATCGATTCTCGCCGGTGGAGCCAACGATTCTTCCCGGTCTTGGTTTAGGCATGTAAAAGTCAGTCCCCCGGAAAAAGAGGTGACCCGAGAAGGAATCGTCGGTTTGCCGCGCGATGTTGGCGGAATACAATGACCTAACGCCGCCCCTCGACCATAACATTACGTGCATCCCAGTCGGAAAAGCCCAAAAAGCGAAATGAGCCAAGCGTGCTGTACCCTCACAGGCGAAAGGTAAAGCCGTAGCCTCACAGGCGAAAGACAGATGGAAAAGCTGAAGACCGGGAGCACAATTTCGTATCGCAAGTAAACCTGTGGCTTCATGTAGCAGTAGCAGGTCCGGGAGATGAGTCAAACCACGGAGCAGCACCAGCGGGATCTTTCACATCCTTTTGCGTTGCAATGGAGCCCTGCCCGGCAAGTGGCGTACGTGTTGGCATGGGCCCTTGCGTGCAGCGTATTCCCGCTCATTTGGATGGGCGGATTGGTCACCACCTACGGAGCGGGGATGGCCGTGCCGGATTGGCCCGGCACGTATGGCTATAATCTTTTCCTTTACCCTTTGTCGCGGTGGCTTCCGCTGTGGGAGACAGCGGTATGGGATGTTTTCTTGGAACATAGCCACCGGCTGCTGGGGAGTTTATCCGGCTTTTTGGCCATCGGGCTGGTGATCACCCTTTGGTGGGGGAAAGCCCCCGGTAGACTTCAGCTTTTTGCGGGCTTGGTTCTCCTAGGCATCATTAGCCAAGGGGTGCTCGGAGGGCTGCGAGTTTTGGGAGACGATCTCCTTTTGGCCAAAGTTCACGGCTGTACAGCCCCGCTGGTTTTCGCGCTTGTGACGGCGGCGGTGACCTTCAATTCGCCGACTTGGGCCCGGGCGGACCGGCTCCCCAGCGAAGGAGGAGTGGGAAGGCTTAAGGTTTTGGTCATCTTGACAAGTTTGGCGATTTACACGCAGATCGTCCTGGGGGCCCAACTCCGGCATGTGCCGCCGGAGAGTTGGCCGATCACTTTCAGCCTCTGGGTGTGGCTTCATGTAATCGGTGCGGTGCTGGTCCTGGGTCTTGCGGTCTGGGTGGCGGCAAGCCGGGTTGTCGCTAAGCGGCGGAGCGGCCCATCGGTTGAGAGGAGCGGGCCGGCCCCGGTGCCGATGATTGCCCGGCGGCAGAAACTGCTCCTGGGGCTTGTGGTGGTGCAGGTGCTCCTCGGGATCGCGACCTGGGTAACCAGCTACGGATGGCCCCGGTGGTTCACGGACTATTTCTTCGCCTGGCAGTATACGGTGACCGCGGAGGATCCGGCGAAAGTCTGGTCCGCCACCGGGCATGTGGCCTTTGGATCGCTTTGCCTGGCTTGCAGCGTGAGTTTGCTGAACTGGTGTCGCCGCTACAATGCGGAGGCGCAAAGTGCGGAGTGGTTGGCCCGATTGGGGGACTGGTTTGCCTTGGTGCGTCCGCGGCTATTGGGGATGGTTTTATTAACCGTGCTGACGAGTGTTTTGATTGCCGCGGGAACCTTGCCCCCTTGGGACGTTTGGGGTCACGGACTGATTGGCTCGGGCTTGGTGATCGCCGGGGCCCTCGCGGTCAATCAGGCCTTGGAAAGCCGTTCTGATGCGCAGATGCTCCGCACGGCCTTGAGGCCTTTGCCCTCCGGCCGCCTGACCACACGAAAGGCCTTGGCGTTCGGAATCGTGCTCAGTTTTATCGGGTTGATCTACTTGGGGTATTTTGTCAATTTACTGGCTACCGTGGTGGCAATTGTCAGTTGGATCGTTTACGTGGGGATTTATACGCCGCTAAAAACAGTCACACTTTGGCAGACTGGCGTCGGAGCTATCGCGGGAGCCATGCCGGTACTCTTGGGGGCAGCCATCGCGCGAGCCCCCAGTAGTGTTGCCGCGTGGCTACTTTTTGGGATTCTTTATTTCTGGCAGTTTCCCCATTCCATGGCGATCGCCTGGTTGTATCGCGAACAATTCGCGAGCGCGGGTCTGAAGGTGGCCACGGTGGTGGATCCTTCCGGGCGCCCCGCAGCCGTCTTAGCACTGGTGGGTGCGTTCGCTTTGGTGGGGCTGACGGCCGTCGGAAATTGGATGCTTGGCTTTCCGCTTAGCCTCGGGCTCGTGACGATTGTCTTGGCGATCGGTTACTTGGTAACGGCGCTGTTTTTCGCGTGGCACCCTGATTTACCAATCGCCCGGTGGCTCTTCCGCATATCTTTGATTCATTTGGGTGGCACCTTGCTTATGTGGGTGTTCGCATTGGTCAAATAGCAGAAAGCAGGAGAACAAGCGAAAACGGAAAGCCAGCCTTTTGCTCTGTTTGCCGGGCATAAGCGAAGATCGATACGTATCCGGTCCGGAACGTTGTGCCGATTATTATCGAGTGCGAAACCCGGCAATCGCTCACCCTGAATGAGGGCCGGGAAGGGGCGGGAATTTTCTCCTTTCGTCGGGAAACCTCGATAGGAGTAAAGCCCCGACGTGCTTGACGGCACTTTCCGGGTTAGATTCAATTGGGGGATTGCAGGCTCGCGGGAGTGGCATCAGGCGAGGCGTCCCGCCCGCGGTGGGCATAAATTTTGGGGCGATCGTTACGGCCGGTGTCCGTGCGGGTGGTTTGTCCCCGAGTGGGAAAAGACTCACGGGAGTTACGGGAATGAGCTTCCGCGATCCTTCTGAAGGGGAAGGCTACCGAGCGATAAGAACAAGGTGGGAACGGGGAAAGACCTTGCCGATTGCACAGATAGTTCCGTCGCCATGTCCGCGGCCTGCGGGGTGCTCCCGCTTTGTGGTTGCCTGAGGATTCGACACGCCCTGCCACGCTAAGAGAAAGTGGTTTCCATGACAGACAAGCAATGGGATCAACTGCTGAAAGTCATTGCAGGCGAGCTCGTCAAGCCGCTTCCCGTCGGCTTTATCATCGATAGTCCATGGCTTCCCGGATGGTCGGGGATCACGATCTTAGACTATTACACCAGCGAACGGATGTGGCTGGAGGCCAATTTCAAGGTGGTTCAACGGTTTCCGGAGGTGATTTTTTTGCCGGGGTTTTGGTCGGAATTCGGGATGTGCACCGAGCCGGCGGCCTGGGGTGCGCGATGCATCTGGCCAGAAGATGAATTCCCGTTTGCCGAGCGGGTGATCCACGATTGGTCGGAAGTGCACCGGAAAAAAAAACCGAATTGTAAGACGGATGGTTTATGTCCTTTTGTGGTGAAACGGCTGCTACACCGGCAGGAGATGATCGAACGCGAAGGGCATGCGATTCGCTTTGCGGTAAGCCGGGGGCCGATGAATATCGCATCCTTCCTCGTGGGTCACACCGAGCTGATGGAGGGGGTGAAGACCCATCCCACCGAGGTCGAGACCCTGCTGCGCATCGTGACCGACTTTGTGACTGAATGGCTCCAGTACCAGGCTGCTCTTTTCCCCTCCATTGGGGGGATGCTTGTGCTGGATGATTTGATCGGATTTTTGGGCGAGGCCGATTTCTGCCGCTTCGCCTTGCCCTATTTCAAGCAAATCGGCCATTGCCTCGATTTTCCTGTGAAAATCCTGCACAACGACTGCTACGGAAAGATCACGGCGAAATACCTGCGCGAAATGGGTTTTAATGTTTTCAACTTTTCCTATGAACACACCTTGCCCGCCATGCGCGAATGGGCCGGGTCAGAAGTGGTTTTGTTGGGCAATATCCCGCCGCGGGACGTGCTGGCCTTAGGATCTCCGGAGCAAGTTAAAGAATCGGTGCGGGAGGCGATCGCCTCATTGGCGGATCATCGGCGGTTGATTCTCTCATGCGGCGGCGGAATGCCCCCCAATGTACCGACGATTAATGTGGATGCTTTTTGCGAGGCCGTCGCGGAGGCCTCGGCAACGCTATCCGGTTGACGCCCCCGATTTGTCCCGTCCCGATGCCCCTGACGGAAGAAGACATCTTCGGCAGGAGGCTGCTATACGCATTTCTAGCGAGCATTTGAAGTTTGGTTACATTGCGCATTCTCCCCGGAATCAGAACTTTACCTCCAATACAGCACTTTTCTGCCCGATTTGGTTAGAATTAGGATACCGGCTGCAACTCCAGTGCTACCCGGCAAGTCGGACCCAGTACGTGCGGGTTATGACCATCGGACGATCCTCGTCCATGATGACCGTCTGACCCGGCCGATTTTAGTTGATAAGGGTTTCCGGTCTTGGGCATCCCAAAATTACGAGGACGCGCGTCCTAAAATTACGAGGATGCAGGGGAAGATCAAGAACCGAAAACCCAATCAGGCATAGAACGGCATAAAACCGGGGATTTCTGGATCCGGGTGTTGAGTGAGGCATTTGCTGCGGGGATCCGCCGGGGTAAAGCAGCGCGAATCCGCTGGGATTACGCCCCCATAATTCATCATCGCACAAAATCACCCAGGCAAACACGAAGGGACAAGTTTTAGGGGGCGTCGGAAGACAGGGAGCTAACTCGGTTTTCTTTTAGGTCATGAAAGTTTGCAAGAACGCTGCGATTTGCTTGTGACAATCTGAGAATGCCGCCTGGTAATGCTGCGGGAATAGTGAAGGTCAACCGTCTCATGTTAAAGTCGCTGGTTTCATACGCGAATGCGGAAGAGCGTCGGCCCGGGTCCGGGATTTGGAAATTCCGAACGCGGTGGGCGGCAGGCTTCTTCCTATTATGGCTGATCGGGTCTTCGGGAGTTGGCTGGGCACTCGGCCAAGTACTCGCCGATCCACTCCTGACCTGGTATCAAACGCGGTGGCGGTATCAACTTTCGGAGAATCCGCAGCTTGAGCTAATCGACGGGCAAACGCAACTTCGGCTTAGTCAGGTGCCCGATTTCTTGGCCGAGGGCCATTGGCAGGAAGCCATCGACATTCTTCAGCGTTACATTGACGATGAGAGCGATCGACTGGTCTCCATTTCGCCGCGTCGGCTTCTTCCCGTGGCGGAGTATTGCCGCATCCAACTGTCCAAATTGCCGCCCGAGGCCTTGGCCGTTTATCGCCAGCGGGTGGATCCCCTGGCACAAAGGTGGTTCGAATCGGCCATAAGCTCGCGCGACTGGAGCTATTTAGAGCGGATTGTGGAAAAGGCATACGCAAGCCGGTGGACCGCGCGGGCCTTGCTGTTATTAGGGGACCTTCGACTCGAAGATGCCGATCCGATCCAGGCACGGTATTTTTGGGAGCAGTGCATTCCGATCGATCGCACCCACTCGGCCGGCGCGGCTTGGCTTTGCGTTCCGGAGAGTGATGTCGCTCTTGCAGGTGTTCGCGCGCGGCTGATTTTGGCAGAAATCCTTCATGGGGAAAAACGTCGGGCCGAAGAACTGCTGGAACTATTCCAAAACTTGCATGGCGAGGCCACCGGTCCTTTCGCCGGAAGCGAGAACGCCTCTTACGTCACTGTGCTCAAGAAATTGCTCGCGGAGATGCCACAGCAGCCGGCGCATGAGAGCGGCTCGGACTGGACGACCTTCGGCGGCGGGCCGACTCGCCAAGTCCGGGCCCGAGTTGATGTACCCGCGGGACCTCCACGTTGGCGAACCGTTTGGCAGGGTATTGGCCCGGGGGAAGTAACTCTCTCGCTCCAACGGAAGTCGGCCGCTTCTGCCGGAGACTCTCTGCCGGAGCCGCCGAGTGTCCATCCGGTGATTGTAGGGCGGTGGCTTCTGGCGAATAACCAGGCGGAAATCTGGGCTTGGGAGCTTGGCACGGGTCAGCCGGCTTGGGCGGGAGGCCCGACCATCTATCGCGATCCGTACGCGGACGAGACTTTTTCGCTGGAGGCCACGGCTCCACGATTGGGAATTCCACGGTTTACCCTCACTGCGCATGGAAATCGTGTGTTTGCCAAAATGGGATCGCCCACTCCGGGGTTTCCCCCAGGAACGCGCGGAGGTAATCCCCGCACGTCGCTTGTGTGCTTGGATTTGGCTTCTCAGGGGCGGCTAGTCTGGAAGTTGCAACCCGAGCAACCGACTTGGGCTTTCGAGGGTTCGCCGGCGTGCGACGGTCAAGCTGTGTATGTGCTCGTTCGCAGAAGCGAAGTGCAACCACAACTGTGGTTAGCCGCTTACGAGGCATCGCGGGGTACACTTTTGTGGCAGCGGTTTATCGCTGGCGGAGAGAGCTTGGGGCGGAATACCTTCAGCGAATCAAGCCATTTGGTGCCCACGCTCTACCGGGATACGATTTATGTGACGACGAACCTCGGGGTAATCGCCGCCATCAGCACGAAGGGGCGGTTGCGCTGGGTGGCGACGTATCCCCGGGGGTCGGCGGTGGATTTGACGGCTTTGGGGCCACATTGGTTTCGGGATCCCAATGCACCGCTTTTCCATGAGGGAATTCTTTATGTCGCCCCGGCGGATACCCCTAGCATCATTGCCCTCGATGCGCAAACAGGGCAGGCGCTGTGGTGGACCGGCGAGGAAACCGCCACGGCAACGCAGTTACTGGGTGTGGCTTATGGCCGTTTGATCGCAGGGGGCGGAAAGCTCTTTTGGATCGGTACTCAAGGTGATGAGATGGGCAGGGTAGTGGCGTCCTGGCCCCAGGGGGGAGAGCCGCTGGGCTGCGGTCGCGGGCTGCTTGCTCGGGATCAGGTGCTTTGGCCCGGGAAGGAGGGGCTTTTCGTTTTCGATCAAAGAACCGCTCGCCTTTGCCGGATCATTTCGCTGGGACGATGGCACTTGAAAGGCGGAAATCTCGCCGCCGGCTCCGGTTATCTGGTTTTGGCCACCGGGCGGGAGATTGCGGTTTTTGGGCCCGGTGCTCCGCCGCCGGGCGAAAGTGCCCCCACTCATCTGGCAGGGATCCATTAACAATTCATCCGGGGGATCCTCTAATCCTCCGACACCCCTTCGGCCTTTGCTGCCCTGCCGAACCTCTTTGCCTAAAAGGACTGCTGGTAGGCCCGGCAGGATAACCCAAAGTCCTCTTCTAATAAACGTCTCTTATAAACGCCATTTTGGGATAGGCTTTAACTCGAGTTACCCGCCGAACCTGTCCCTTCAAAGCGGCGATCTGTTTCCGATAGCTTCAGCTTGACGGTTCAGTTTCGGAAGCCACTATTTGCCCGCGCGATCCGGGATGTTTGCAGCTATTACGTCGAGTCGTCACGGGCGTTCACATTCCCCCGGCATGCTTTGCAAGTGTGGATCCGCTGGCAGCATTTCGCCTGCGAACATAGCCATTCCCAGTGGTGCGCGGCATACCTGAGCTATCCAATCAAGGGGCGGGTGTTGTCCTGGATTTCTCTCTGCATTCGAACTCTTCCCAGCAGTTGCAACCTAATTTTGGAGATACCCCGACCTTCCCTTGGATTTTTGCCTGCACTTATTCTCTTCCAAGCGGTGGCAACCGCAGCTTGCGAAATCGTCGGTTTCCGCGGGCCATTGGGGATGCTACAATACAGCGAATACGACGGACGGCATGCCAAAGGCAAGGCGTGTCGCACAAAGCGTGTGGAATTCCCTGAGGACTTGTAATCAGGTTGTGAACCCAATGGGACTTGGGGCGAAAGCAGCCTTATGATTCCCAGGAGCGCAAGCTCGAAGCATCATGAGCGAACATCCAGCGACTATAGGAACCGTAAACGACCTGGAAGCGGTCGAGCAGCTTCAGCGGGCCTATGAACAAATTGTAGAGCAGTTAGGGCGGGTCATTGTCGGCCAGCGGCAGGTGAGCGATGAGCTGCTCATTGCGCTTTT
Source organism: uncultured Thermogutta sp. (assembly GCA_937128505.1). Lineage (GTDB taxonomy): Bacteria > Planctomycetota > Planctomycetia > Pirellulales > Thermoguttaceae > DTLM01. Next base: position 26,519 of record CAKZMM010000023.1, on the reverse strand, counting down.
TGCTCGGGGGCATTGTCTGCTGGAGGGCGTTCCCGGGCTGGCCAAGACGCTCATGATCCGCACTTTGGCCGAGTGCTTATCTTTACGCTTCAGCCGCATCCAATTCACCCCCGATCTGATGCCGGCCGACATCACGGGTACGGAACTGATTCAGGAGGATAAGCTCTCGGGGACGCGCGAATTGCGGTTTTTCAAAGGGCCGATATTCGCCAACGTGGTATTGGCCGACGAGATCAACCGGACCCCGCCGAAAACGCAGGCTGCCTTGCTGGAAGCGATGCAGGAGCATCAGGTCACCGTCGGCGGGAAGAAATACGTGCTCGACGAGCCTTTTTTCGTAATGGCCACGCAAAACCCGATCGAGCAAGAGGGGACTTATCCTCTGCCGGAGGCCCAGCTCGACCGATTCATGTTCAAGACCTTTATCGATTACCCCGACGAGGAGGAAGAACTAGAAATCATTCATCGCACGACGGCTGATGTGGAGGTGAAAATCACACCGGTGTTGGATGCCGCGCAGATCGTGGCCCTGCAACGAATCGTTCGTCGTGTGCCCGTGGCGGAGCATCTCAGTCGTTATGCACTGCGGCTTGTGCGGCTGAGCCGTCCCCAGCACGAGCAGGCGCCGGATTTCGTGCGGCAATATGTAGCCTGGGGGGCGGGACCGCGGGCAAGCCAGTACATCATCCTGGCGGCAAAGGCCCGGGCATTGCTCCGCGGTCGGCATCATGTCTCTCAGGACGATATCAACGTGGTCGCCTACCCGGTGCTTCGCCACCGGATTCTGACGAATTTCAATGCCGAAGCCGAGGGGATTAAGCCCGATCGGATCATCTCACGGCTCATCGAGTTCGTGGCGCGAAGCGAGGAGAACAGTTGGCTTGGCGGAAAACTCGCGAAAATACTTGGATCCCCAGAATCTCGCTAAATTGCGGGGGTTGCGGCTCCGGGCGAGAACCGTCGTAGAGGGTTACATTGCGGGAATGCACCGCAGTCCGTACCACGGCTTTTCCGTCGAATTTGCCCAACATCGGGAGTATGCACCGGGGGATGACCTGCGGTATGTGGATTGGAAAGTCTACGGCCGCACGGACAAATTCTATCTGAAGCAGTTCGAGGAGGAGACCAACCAGATCTGCTATTTGCTCTTGGACATCAGTGCGAGCATGGGCTACCAAGGTCCGGCAGCCCCGATGTCCAAATTGGAGTTCGCCAAGTGCGTGGTGGCGTCGCTGGCTTATTTGGTTCTTCAGCAGCAGGACGCCGTTTGTATGGCCACCTTCGATTCGCAAGCGCGCTCTTTTCTGCGGGCGGCGGGCCATCTGGCACAATTAGAGAATCTCCTTTCTGAACTCGAAAATGCGTGCGGGAAAGAAAAAACCGCGTTAGGGCCGGCACTTCACGAGCTTGCCGAGCGGCTGGGCAAACGCGGCATCGTTTTAGTAGTCAGCGATTTTTTCGACCAGCTCGATTCGGTGCTTTGGGGGCTGCGGCACCTGCGACATCGCCGCCACGACGTGATTGCCGTGCAGGTGCTGGATCCGGCCGAACTGGAGTTCCCCTTTCATCAATTAGCCATGTTTCGCGGAGTGGAGGAGGAAATCCGCGTGGTCGCCGACCCGCGAGCCGTCCGTCGCGCCTACCTGGCCGGTGTGAATAAATTTCTTCGCGAGTTGAAGGCCGGCTGTCGTGCCCACGGAATCGACTATCTTCAAATGCGGACCGATCGGCCCTTGGGACTGGCACTGGCTAACTACCTGGCCCATCGAGCGCGGTTCTCCCGGTAAAGCCGGGCAAGTTTTCACGGGGGCGACGTTCCGTTTTTCTGCCCGGTTTCCATCTCAAGGCTCGATAGCCTGCCATAAACGAGTTGCCGACCCTCTGTACTCAGCTGGTTTTTCCGCGGCCTTTTCGTCTCCAAGGTATTCCCGCGTGTGGTCCTGGCGCAAACCCTCAGTGCGACCATTCAACCCTGTGAAGCTACGCGCGCGCTCAAAGCTGCTTGCGGCGTAGATGAAGCGGGTGATGGCGTGGCCCGTTGAGCCCCCCTCGTACCAGTGCGCCAAAGGCTTAAGCCCATTACCAGTGACGAGGGTCACGAAAAAAGGTACGCAGCTTCGCGGCACGGTGGGCAACCGGCGATTATGAAAGCGGGGCAACTACCCGGCACAAATCCGCCCGTGTTGGAGCGAAAGATGGCGGATCTTGGGCGGCGTGGAAGCCTTGCTCCGCATTGCTGTGTCCCGGGTATGGCTCCGTTCGACAAACTCAGCGCGGCTACTTTCCGAATGTGGAGCCGCTCAGCTCACTTAAAAGCGGGTTCCGCCCGGCCGCCCCGGTTGCCTTCTGAGAAAAAGGGTTTTGGCCGGCCAAATCCTGAATAAAGTGAACAATATGCCAAATCTCTTCGAGCTGGAGCACCCCGGGATTATCCCCGTTGGGGCCTACGCCGGGCATTGGCGTCCCCTTGATGCCGATATGGATTCGGAGGTACAAATCCTCCGCACGGCTGCCGCCGTGGAAGATCCCGGCCCGAAAATCTCGGGCCTTCAGTCGCTGGAGCGGCAGGGAGAACAACGCGGAAAGCCGCGCCGTTTGAGCCGGAGTCACCCCCTTTTTCGCCAAATTCCAATCATCGTACAGGTCGGTTTGCTCGCCATCTCCGGCGCCCTCGGGTCCATGACACTTAACGCATTGGGCCCGTTCGGATCGATACAGCTCGCGTCCTTTCGCCACGGAATCTGCCCAAGCAGCGGGCATGGATACTTCGGGAGGCGGCGGGGGAACCACCACATACTGCTGCGGATCAGACTCCGGGATCAACCATTGCTGATAGGCCCACTGGGCCCCTTCTTCGATGATCCGCTCCTTCGACACGATGCTCAGCGGGAGCGGCTCATCTTCATCCAGGATTAATTGAACGGCATAGCGCTCCGTTTCCCCCCGAATACTCAGGTAAATCACGTATTCCACCAGGGCTTCCAGCTCGATCGGGTCCAATCGGGCAAACGAGGGCATCGCCGTGCCCGGGAGCCCACGGCGCAGTACCTGCCTCAAATCGGCGCGTGTGGGTTTCAACCCGGGCAGCGTCGAAGTGTACTTAAAGATACCCCAGCGAAAATCCCGCGGATAAGGGTGGAGGACCAAGGCCGCCGGTCCGGCCCCGTCACCTGAAATCCCGTGGCACCGAGCACAATGTTCCCGATAAAGCCCGCGCCGCTGCCGACCGTACCCTTCCTCATCTCCCATGCGAATGGCAGGTCCAGCAGCCATGCGCAGCAACTCGAGGTTCAGCTCTACCCCGGGAGGGAGGCGAGGCTCGTCGGGCGTGCCGAAGAGTTCCACCATCAGCTCCTCGAGCGACTCCCGCTGAAGGAAGCTGATCCGCCGCGGTTCACGTCCCTCGAGGTTCAACCGGAAAGCTGCCGGTGAAGCGGGATTGCACCCCCCCGCGCTTCCGAGAATGATCCCGCCGAGTACTGCAATCGCAAATCCCCCGCCGAAGGCACGTATTCCCCAAGACAGCATCTCCCAAGCTGCCCGTCCCACAGTATTCATAAGACCTCAAATGGATTATTGATCTTCGCTCCAACTATCGGAAAACTGCCTTTCGCCGCAAGTCCGGCAGCGGTGTCCTCCGGTCTTTCAGACCTGGAAAAGCTGGCCCGATATGGCGATCGTACCCAAATCGTTGAGCCCCGGTTTGATCGAGATTTCAAAGCGGCCCTTCGGCCAACGTTCGATGTGCAAATAACCGATGCGTTCTTGCCAAACCTGGAACTCCGCCTTTCCCACCGGGAGTTTTTCGATCTGGAAAGAGCCGTCTGGCCCGGTTACTGCCATGTACGGGTTGTCCCGCGGAAGAACATAAGCACTCTCCCAAGGATGATAATTGCACTTGACGAGCACCGGGACCGTCTGACTGCGGCGAAATTCCCACCATGCTTCGGCAGCCGGGTCCGGCGGCGGCGTCATGATGATATTCGCCGCTCGATCACCCAACGGGGAAAAGGCCACATTTTGGGCAATCGGGTCCGAATTGATGATGTGATATTTTTGCCGCGGATACCAAACGGTCATACAGTGAGGAATGAAAATGCAGTCCCGGTTATCGAGCACGACCTTCTCGGGCATCCTTTCGGCCAATTCCGAGCAAATCCTCGCCGGCCGAGAGCGGAGATAGATGAAGACGTTCATCAACCCGCCCTCCCGGCCGACCATCAAAGACTCGTCGCGGATGTCGTATTTGCCACAGCATTCCACGTCGCGATCTACTACAAGCTTCTGCCGCTCAGGCGGTTTTCCCATATAAACCAATCGGCCGGTCAGATCGCCCCATTCCTGGGAACTTAAAGAGGCAATGACCTGCGGCACCTTTATAGCTGTGGCATGGGTAGCTACAACGGCGGCGGTAGCAGCCACGAAGTGCCGCCGTGTGACCCGGCGTCTTTTAATCGGCAATTCATTCTCCTTTTGGCGATGCATTGCGAAAACTCCATGCTGCTGCCATGAAATTTGGGCACGAACTCAGCAAGCTAAGTTAACCGAATTCGACGTCGTGAGACAACCGAATCAGAAATCGAACCGAATTCCTGTCCAAGAAATCTTGAGTCGATAGCAAACCGGAAATTTGAACGGATGCACTTACCGGAGCTGCCGCAATGCACATCGTTAGAATCTTCAGACCAGTCGCCTTGTGCGCAACTTGGCTCAAATGGTGATCGCCTCGCTGTCCGCTGCACATGAGGCAAACGTTTCTAGTGCCTTTCTCTTTGAGTTTCTCAGCTCATCCCTCCGCTGCACATGGGGGAAGCCTCGCCGGCAAAACTTGCAGCAAACCTCTCAAGCTTACGCCGGCGCACCGCGCGAATACGGGGGGTTGCACAGCCGTTGCGCCCGCCGTTTTTGGAAAGGGGGCACGGGTTTCAATCGTGCGCAAATTAAGCTTACCGTTTTTGTAAGGTTACATTTTCCTGCGGTCGATGCTCAGTCTTTGAGCGTGTGTATGACCCCGGCGACCTTCGTCGGTGGGCGTTACATTTTCGTGCGATCAAAGCTCAGTATTTGAGGGGCATTAAGGGTTTTTCGCAGGTTCCATCTTCAATTGAGGCAGGCCGATTTCTCCCTGGAGGAACTCCGCGTAGTGGAGCAGCAGATCGACCACTGCTTCGATTTGCTGCTCACTGCTACCTGGCAAGAGGTCTTGCCCCAACGGCGGTCCTTCTGAAGGAAAATTTACGGGCATCCCTGTGTAAGGCAAGAACCGTTGTGGATGGGCAAGCCAGCGCCGCAACCAGTCCGCCTTCCATCGGCCGGCAACCTGATCCAGTCGCGGGGCCAAGGTGGTGCCCGGCTCTTCGCCCGGCTGATAATCGCCAATCAAGTGACATTTCGCACAAAACATCTTTCGATCGGTGATCAAGGCGAAGGCTTGACGCCGCATTTGCTGCCGACGCAGAGAAGCTCCCCCGCTTTCAAAAGACGCGGAATTCTTCTGACTCAGTTGGTTGCTTCTTGGCCAATCGGTGGCTTCTGCGCCTAGTTCCGGCAATCTATCCTCCAAAGGCAAGTCGACTCGGAGGGGCTCCACAACGGGAATTGCCGCACGATGTTCCGCCGAACTTGCCGCAAGAAACGCAACAAGCGCCTGCCGCTGCGCTTCCGAAAGTGCGTATCGGGGCATTCGCATCGGGACACTGGGCCGCACCATCCGCGGTTCGGCCAGATACCGCTGGAGCCACGCAGGTTCTATCGCATCGGCCACGCGGATTAGCGGTGGCGGCAATCGGCTCAAGGCTTCCATCGGTGAGCCGACCACTCCTCTCATCACCCGCGAGATCAGAGGCCACAGAACGCCGCCCCCCAAAGCCGGCTCAACCGCCCAAAGATGCGCGTTTTCCTTCGCTCGGGCGGAAAGCCGAAGCAATTCCGGGTCATCCCCCTCAAGACCGGAAGCGAATACTCCGGTTATCGAGTGATTCGCACCCAGGGGGATGATCAGGAAGCTGTCCGCGGAAATCGGCGGTTTTCTCAGCAGCCACGCGTCATGGCCGCCGGCAAAACGCGCCCGTTCGCTCCGGGCCACAAGCCGCATGGGGTCGGCGATCGGCACTTGGGCCACCCCGGCATCCCAAAGCCTCCATCGCGATTGGACCTGAAGCGGGCTCGGTTCCCAAGGGCTGAAAAAGTAAAGGGGCCAATCCTCCTCGTCGCGATCTTCGACGGGATCCCCGGAACTATCACGCTCGACCATCCCGATTAAGATCGCCTCCCGCAGTCCTCGAGAATCCGTGCCGTAACTGATGCGGGACAGATCGATTCGCGGCCGCAAGAAGGCAAACTCAGGGGCTTCCACCGGTTCTTGGATCTTGTCAGCATCGTATTTGACCCACCATCGCTCCAATCGCAACACATGGCACTGCCCGCAACCGAGCCGATCGTTTAACTTTGCCCCCTCCAGGGCCGGTGACTCATGACGGCGGCCGTAGGGGTCGTAGTTTGCCGGCACCGGCTCCCCCACCAGCCCGAGGATGAACGTGGCGACCGCTTCCCGCTCCAAATCATCGAACGGAAACTGCGGCATGGTAAGCCAATCCAAATACCCCTTGCCCGATGCGCGACCGGCATCAAAACCCCGCGGCGCTCGCAGCTTTTCCCAGAGGAAACCGTCGCGACGCCCTTGACGAAGTGCCTCTCGGAAATAGGAGGGGCCAACAACTCGAATCCCCCTCCAAGGGAGGGATTCCGCGCTCATCGTTTTGGTGGCCAAAGGTGCAGGCCGGGTACCCCCCCAATGAAGGGATTCTTCCATCACATCGCGATCTGCCGACGAGCTGGTAGATCGCTTCGACAGGGTCGACGTGCTTAAGGCCTTCGGATGCGCCTTGTCGCCCGGCAAACCCTCGAATAATTGAGACTCCTCATACCCGTCGTGCCCATCGGCCGAGAAAAAACGCCCGGATTTCTCCTGCCTACCTTCCCAGGGAAAATCGCCGGACTTTTCCTGCCCATCTTCCGAGGAAAAACCCCCCGATTGAAAAACCCCAACTTGATAAACCCCAACTTGATCTACGGGGAACTTAGCGGTTTGATGCAGGTTGCCAAAATCCAGCAAACTTTCGTGTTTTCGGCCCCAGCCGGTGAGCGAAGGTCCGATGGGCTGCGCGGCTTCAAAACCCGGGATATCGTGGCAGCCAAAACATCCACGGCGAAGAATGCTCCTTCGGCCGACATACCGCAGCTTTTTCAGGCGGTCCATCGGCCCTATGAGTTCTTGCTCCTCGGCAGGAAATGATTCGGCCTCATCTGGAGGGATACCGTGGCGACGAAAACCGAGGGCGTGTTCTTTCGGCACAAATCGCCCCAAATACTGCACGGCAAGCTCGTCCAGAACTTCCTCGTCGAAACCAACAGTCGCAGGCGTTTGCCGGTGGGAATCGGCCAGCAAAAAGGCGACCAAATCATCTGTCACCGACGCCCGGAGGCAGGCGGCGGATTCTTCCGTATCCGGATCGGGCCGCCGGTGTCCCGACTCATGCGGCTTTACTTGGTGCAGAAGGGGATTGGGCATCGTCGTACCGGGGGAATAACCCTGCGGATCTTCCAACCAATCGCGGAGCCATTTTCTCCCCTTTTCACCATGAAGTTTCCGTCCAAGGTTAGAAAGATCGGGTCCGAAGGTCGTGGTCACTTCGGGAAACTCCCGATGCCGGTGGCATGCCACGCAACCTTGGAGGGCAAAAAGCTCGCGACCGCGATCCGCCGATCCTTCCGGTAGGAAATCGGCCTCGGATTCCCCTCGATTTGAGGGGGGGGTAGCTTCGGGAGGTATCCCCGTCTTCGACGGAAAACTCAACTTCCCTTTTTCACCCCAAACTGCCGAGGCTTGGCTTGCGGTCAACAAGTAATACGTAATGGCTGCGATTTCCACCCTCTCCAAAGCCTCCGCCCGCAAGCGCTCCGATGGACTGAGATGAGCATAGAGAAAGAAAACCCGCGGCATCCTGGTGTCGGGCCTAAAGCGTCGGGGATCGACCAGAAAATCCTCGATGAATTCGCGATCCAGCTTTGCGGCAATCGAGCGTAACGAAGGCCCCACTTTAGGCAGTTGGCCCGGCGGACTGTCCTCGCGCTGCAAAAGCGAGATGAACCCCTGGATTCTGGTGGCAATCGATCCCTCCACCTTGCCAGAGGCAAGATCCTCCTGCAAACGGAAAAGCAATTCTCGGCGTAACGCGTTTTCGAAAGGTTCCCTGGCCAAAGCGATGGCTAAAGACCGCGAGGGATCATCGGGCGGCAAAAGTTCGGCTAACGCGTGGGCTGCCTCCCGCCACCGGGGTTCCCATCTTAAATCCGGCCCCACCCGCCGAAGATTCTCGTCCCAACCGCGGATCTCGTGGCAGCCGAAGCAGCCGAATTTCTCCACCAGATAATACCCCAGAAGGAGCTTCGGAGCCGGCGGGTCAAAAAACTTCGGCGCTGCGAGGTCCACCACCTCGACATGACAGCGGAGGCAACCGGCCTCGATCAGGCCGACCGGCCGCATGGGAATCTCCCACGAGTCCTCCTCTTGCCACCCGTAGCGATGCCGCCAAACGCTGCGTTTTTCCGGATCACTAGGCCAGTGTCGGGCGGCAGAAAAGCTCGTGTTCCCTCCTTGTCCGCCGTGGCAAATCGTACAACCGAACCGCTCGATCGGGTGGGGGCTTTGTGGGGCCACATATAGATCCGGACGCGGATGATCGGCAAACGGGTGCGGTAAGCCCCGCTGATAGATGACCTCGAAAGGTTTTCCCCGATTTGCTGCGGCGAGCAGGTGCTCCGCTGCCGCCCGCGGCCCATCCACCACCGTGCGATCCACCGCGATCAGAATATCCCCGGGCCGCAAATCCGCCTGTGCGGCCGGGCTGCCGGGAAAGACAACTCCGATCGTGGGAGCCCTCGCCTCAAAAAGCCCCCAAGGCACGAATCGAAGACCGAGCACGCGCTCTGCCGCCGTAACCGATTCAGCGCGGAGCGAACTGGCATCGCCTTGCCATGAATTCCACCATCTCGGCCCCAAACCACTTGATTGGGGGGGAAAGTCCTGGGGATTGGTTCCGAGCCCGCCGCCGGCCGCTGTCGGTGTGGATGAATCCGCTTGCTCCCCGGCATCGGATTGCGAAACCGGCAAATCACACGCGGGAAAGACCCCCCGACGCCATTGTCGGGTTTTCCACGCCTCGGGATTCAAAACGGGATTTGAGCCACGGAGCATCCCCTGGTGGCAGGTGGCACAGCGATCTATCCGAGGCACTTGGCGGAAATGATAATCTAGCGGAAGCTCCGTCAGCGTAATTTGATGAATCCGGCGTTTCCCGCTAAAAGGTTCCAAAAATGGCCAGGTAAAGATCCGATCGAACCAACCCGGTCGCGGCGGCCAACCAGGCTGCTTCCAGATTTCGCGGAAATGGTCGCCGGCGGGATCAACATCCCCACCAGCACTCGGTGTTGACCAAGTGCCTACTTCACGGTTACCCGGCGAAGAAGGTAGCCCAGGATGGGGAGCTCCTATGCTGCCGAATGGGGGGGCCGTATCGCGATGAACCACGCTCCCTTGAAGCTGCCACAACCCCCGGTAATACGGGACGATTTTCTCGTGATAGGCGCGCTGAAATTCCTTCCACAGCCGAAAGTGGTCCTTTAGCACCATCCAGAACGTCGCGGCTAAAAAGCCCAGGCTTGCGACGGCAAAGATCCGATGCAATTTCTTGATATCGTAATACGTGCCTTCGTCCGCTCGCATGGGCGGTCGTTACTGGGCCATAATTGCAGTAGAAAGCCTAAATCGTTTAACCAATCCGCCTATTGAACGGGGTCAACGTTCTCCGGCGGGCAACGCACCCGGGGCATCTTTCTCCCATGAATTATGTCAACAAAAGCTGGAAACCTCAAGGAAGCTTTCGGGTTATTGGCGGCGTCAGCCCGCAATTACTGCAAGATTTCTATGCGGTGAAACATGCGGGCATTTCCAAAAGTCAAGGAAGATTCGGCTGACCACAAACGTAATGTGGCTCTATGGTGGGATAATCTTGATTTTATTTATCCGATTTGAGGGCTCCGATTTAAGAACAAAGAAAAAAGTCTCATGAGCTCCCGGTATTTTTTCGACGGGTCCATTCAGGGTAATCGTGCAAAGATCCACGGTCCTGAGGCCCATCACCTTTTGCACGTCAAACGGGCCAGACGGGGAGAAAAGGTCGTCCTGTTTGACGGCTCGGGTACGGAGTACGAAGCCCGGCTAGAAGATTTCGGGCGGGATTGGGCCGAGCTGACCATCCTTCAATCCCTCGCGATTAACCGAGAACTACCGGTGCGCCTGGTGATCGCTTCTGCTCTGCCGAAAGGAGATCGCCAGCGTTGGTTGATCGAAAAGCTTGTCGAGTTAGGGGTAACCGAATTTGCACCTCTGATCACGCAACGGTCGGTGGTCGCGCTTCACCCGGCGGGGTTGGCCCGGCTACGCCGGGTGGTGGTAGAAGCCTCGAAACAGTGTGGGCGGAATGTGCTGATGCAAATTGCAGAGCCTGTGGAGTGGCCGAACTTTCTTCAGCGGGAAGATCTGCCCCTCAATCGTCTGATTGCCCATACGGAGTCGGATTCAGAGCCGCCGGAAGACCCCAGTCGTGCTCCGCTACAGCAGGCGGTGTCGATTCGCCTCGCGCACGGAGGATGCGGCGTAGTCGTAGCGGTCGGACCCGAAGGGGGCTTCTCCCCAGAGGAGGTGCAAGCAGCGATTGTCCGCGGTTGGAAGCCGGTTTGGCTGGGTCCGCGAACCCTTCGGATCGAAACCGCGGCGGAGGCGTTGGCGGCCATCTTCGCCGCACAGCTTAGCGGACTTTTGTAACGCGCGGTTTATTGCGGGCCGCCGTACACAGCCGGCGCCATCTCCGCAGCACAGCTTGCCAGACTTTCACAACTCCGATGAGAACCCCGGCGGCTTTAAAGCCGCAGTACTTCCGGCAGGTTTCTCCTTCTTCTTGCCGATGCCTGTGTTCAATTCGATTTACCTACTTATTGGTTGGATTTATCTATTTAGAGCACCGCAGCCCCTACCGCATTCGATGCCTTTGCCCGGAAAAGCCGGAAATATACACCAAGTTGCCATTCTAAGATTGCGATCTGACCATGCTCTGATCTGACCAGGTTTTGATTTGATCAATGTTGTGATCTCGTCATATTGTGATCTGATAAGCGAGCGACTTGACGATTGCCAACCACCCCCGAGAACCGGCGTACTCCGGAAGATGACTACTTTTATAAGAAGCTGCTATAAGAAGCTGCTAACCGCTCTGATAAGAAGCGCGGCTGTGGAATGCGTCTAATCACGTGCGTTCCAATACGGTTATAAGTCGCGTGCGTTCCAATACGGTTATAAGAAGCCGCCAGCCCCTCTCGTAAGAAGCCGCTAACCGCTAGCGGGACGGCATTCTCCGCCTGGAAGCTCCAAGCAGGGTTAGCTGCCGCATTCTCGAGGAGGCTCGCCGGTGCCGTCCCAGAAGCCGTCCGCCACAGGATAATCCTCCGGCAAACGTTCGCTCCCCAGGGATTGAAGCGATCGGCTATAGTGGAGCTCCCCACCGCGTTTGAAAACCTCAAACCGTCCATCCCGAGCCAAGAAGATCAAAACGCCGTTGGGCTGCCATTTTCGGCAGGCTTCGGCAAAGCCTAGCTCCGTGGCCAGGGTGGCAAAGTACCGGGTATCCGACCATGGTTCACCGGTTTCCGCCTCCAAGCGTCGGGCCTCTTGTGCCCCCTCGGGCCAAGTTCCATTATGAACCAACGCACCGTCGCCCACCCAAAAGGGATGACAAAGCTCGTCGCACACCTTCATTCCCGAGCTTGCTAGTCGTGTGTGGAAAAGGGCAGGACCGGGAATTTCCAAAATGATCCGCCATGCCTGCTCAACTTTGAAATGCAGCCCCTTGATGAGCACCCCGCCGACATAAAGCCCATTGCCGTCGCCTCCCCGCAACTTTTCGGAGCGCCGTAAATAGGGAAGCCAGTCAAACTGACGATTGGTAATTAAAGCGAGCCGGCACACGCAAAGCGCCTTTCAAATTTTGGGGCTGATTGAAATTGAGTATTCATTCCCTGAAGTAACATAACCATGCGGTAGCGCGTCCCGCCGGCAGAATCCCACCGTTTACTCAAACTGCGGTCAATCGCCTCGCAAGGCATTGGCATCCGGGCGCACTTTTCCGAGAAAAATGTGCTGGATTAACCCCTATCATGGGTATGCGTAGATGTGGATGCAAGTGGGAAAAGTCAGCCGGCAGCCAGCCAGGGCACCCTCACTATGGAGGAGGCTAATTTGAATCGACGAGCTTTCCGCGGCTTTTTCCCGTATTTGGCGAGCCTTCCCCGCTGCTGCGAGCCACCGTACCAAGGATGCTGCCAAACCGCCGGATTCCTGATAAGGAGCTGAGCCGGATTCTTAAACATCAGTTAAGCCACTGGATGCTTGAAAATCAGCTAAATGGCTTTGGCGGGTGCCATAGGGATTCCGCGCCGAAGATTCCCTCCATCCTCCGCCGCGGCCAAAAGGACCTAAAACAATATCCTCGCTCTGTGATACCGATGAAGTTTGATCATTGGCCCCGATCAGCTTCGCGCATCATGCGAATCGTGCATTCGCCCCGAAGCCGGGGTTTAGCTTTCCGGCAAAGGTCGGGGTTGCGCCTCTGAGGGGGTTGGGCTGCTGGGGGCTTCGGCGGGGGCGGCCGAAGGCGCAGGGGTCGGCGCGGACGGTGCCGGCGTAGAGGGTGCTGGCGATGTTTCCGCCGGTACCAGGCACGAGGTTACGGGGACCCAACAGCAGACGGTTCTCGGTACGTAGTAGGTGTAGGTCACAGGCACGCGCTTCTCGACGCAACGCGGCACCATGACCGTCTCCTGCGTTGCCACCATCCGGCACACCCGAACCGGCACTTGTTCCACCCGTTCTTCCCAAGCAATGCGATAAGTCGTGACCGGCACCTGGCGTACCTCTTCCTGCCACACCATGCGGCACACTTGCACCGGTACCTGACGGTTCACACGTTCCACCACCGGCCGCTGCACCGTGTACGGAACCTTGTGGACCACTTCTTCGCGAACCATCCGGCATACCCGATATGGAATCCGCCGCACCTGCTGCTCGGGCACGTACCGGGTCACCTGCACCGGGATTTGTACCGTCTCCGTCCGCGGGAGATACGTGGTCTGAGGAACCTGATAAGCTACCGGATTGGGCTGCCACACCCGTTGCACTTCATAGCGACCCGCCGGCGTCTGTGTCCAATGAAGCCCCATCCGCTGCCACGTGACCGCGCCGGTGATCGGATCGGTTACCCAACCGGGCGGCTGCCAACGCAGGCCTATCCGCGGCAGTCCAGGCCGAAGTACCAATTGTTCGGCCCATTGACCCTCGTCCCGGACCACCGTCCGGTAAGAGACCACCGGGTCGTACACCGTGCGGCATTCGGTGCGGTATGCCGTTTCCTGCACCGGGCGGTAAACGGTGAACACTTCTTCACGCTCGCTGGTTTCCCAAACCGGCCGTTCCACAAAATACCGCTCTTCGCGCTCGGCGGTTTCTGTGACATACGTAATTCGGTCGTAACTCACATCCCTCCACTGGGTCTCGACCACAGGTCGCTGAACCCAGTAGCGCTCCTCGCGCTGGGAGGTTTCCATGATGGGTCGGGCCACCCGGTACCGATTCTCTCGGTACTCGGTTTCCCATACTGGCCGATAGGTGGTTACTTGATGCTCCTCATATACCGTCTCGTATTCAATGCGATACGCGGTCACCTGGCGTTGTTCGCAAACCGTTTGATAAACGACTCGGTAAACTTGGCCATCTGAGCCGGCGATCCAGGCGGAAGGAGGACCACACACTTGACCCCGGCTTTCGCCCGCTACCAGGCACCCGAAAGCCCCAGCCAGCACCCCAACGGCTGCAAGGCTCGCAAGCCGAGTGAACCCATGGAAACGCCACAACATGGACAAGCCCCCGATTTGACTTCACCAATCTTCGCTATTCGTTAAACACCCTCAAGCGCTCTTCGCGTAACGGGAAGGCCCCCAAACGAGGGCCACCCCGCACAGTTTTCCGCCGCTTGTGGTTCCTTTCACTTACGTCCGTGTTTGAAAAGTCACCTCACATTGCGTCCTCTCACATCACGTCCTCGCTTGAAAACACTACGTCCGTGATTGAAATGTCGCTTGCTCGGCCGCGCGAGTAGGGGCATCCAGCAGCCGCAATCGGCTTCCTACCTTGCAGCATACTTCCCCCGCGTGCGCGCAAGCACATCTACTTTAATCTTGCGGATAACTTCGAGAAATGCAAACGCGAGAAGAAGAGCAGCAAAGACGATTCTTCGCAACTCACCATCGGAAAAGAGCTTAGGTTGCAAAAATTTTTCTAAAGTTTCTCCGATTCCTAGCCGAAACCCCCCACGGAGCAAATCACGCAACTTATGCTCGAAAAAAGGCTTATGTCACGAAGCTGCACAAACTACCCATTCCGAATACTTTGCCAAGCGGAAAACTTGCCCCTAAGCGCGGCCGAAACTCCGAACTCATCCCGCAGATAGGGCACCCCGAAAGCGGTTCGTTTTCCTGGGCTTTTTACCCCAGATGGGGAGCAGCTATTGAAACGGTCGGCTGAAGTGAAACGGTCGACTCAACCAAAACGGTTGGCTCAAGCCGGGGAAGGCTCCCCAAATAGTCAAGCTCCTCAGGGGGTCGGTGCAAAGCGATGGATCAACTGCCGCTCGAAAAGATCCATCAATTGCCCCCCAACTACTTGCTTTGATCCGGCGAAACTACCCAACACCCTCCCTTCACGGTCGAGGACTTCTACCGAAGTTTCGGGTGCCTCCATGGCACTGGGATTATTGACCACGATCAGATCGCACTGCTTGCGCTGAAGTTTTTCTAGGGCCCGGGTGCGAGCATCCTCCGTCTCCAAAGCGAAGGCGACCATCCACTGCGAACGTTTGATCGCCGAGAGTCGGCAAACGATGTCGGGCGTTTCCTCCAACTCCAGCAGCCAACGATGAGGGGTCCGATGCAGTTTTTGCGGGGCGCGGTGTACCGGCCGAAAATCGCACGGAGCCGCCACGGCAATCAGGCCGTCGCACTCGGGGAAAAGCCGCAAAGCTGCCTCGGCCATTTCTTCCGTTGATACCACCCAATGCAATTCCGCCTCAGCGGGGTATTGCACGGCCACAGGTCCACTGACGATCACCACGTGGTGGCCCAGCGATACCGCGGCTGCCGCCAGCGCGGCACCCATGCGACCGCTCGAGCCGTTGGTCAAGTAGCGAACGGGGTCTATGTATTCCCGGGTTGGGCCAGATGTCAGAAGGATACGTGCCATGAGCTGTGTTTAATCGATCAAGCCAGTTTCTTAGAACCTATGGTGCCAAGCCGATTCGACGAATGCCTCGATCCGTTAACCTCAGTTCAGCATGAGTCGTTAAAGCTCAAAAAGCCCTTTGCCGAGTCTCCGTACCCGATTTGTTCATTCTTTCTCTTGCCGGGGATCTTATTTCTGCGACCCACCATCTTCCTCGGTCTCTCCCGGCGAACTCCGCAGCACCTTTCCCAAATGGAGATGCGTTTCAGAGTTCCCAGATGATAACCCGCCTTTTTCACAAGGTGGAGAAAGTTCGAAGTCTTCAGCTTGCTCTTTACGGCTTGAAGTTAGCCCGAGTTTTCCGCTTCGCAAAAGACGCTCCTGCGCCCGCGACCAGCTCCAAAAGAATGCTTCTTGCCACCTCGATGATTCAAGCCTTTACAACTATTTGAAACTTTTCAACGGCATTACCGCAGGAGATTCCGCCCCTTTTTGGGTACGCAATCTATCGAAGTTCTCTCGCGGCGAGCATGCGGGGGCACTTCGAGGGTTTCGAGGCCATTCGTTTCCAGCGTGTTTGGCGGCTGCTTTAAGGGCTCTGTGGGGCTTTTTCGAGTAATTCGGCAATCTTTTCGAAGATTCTTTCCGGCGAAGCCATTCGCCCAGGCCCTACCATGCCGCAGCTCAGATAGCCCTCCTCCGGGTCGATGATGTGGAATCCATCGCTCCGAAGCTGGGCTACGTTGCGCTGTACGGCCGGTTTACGCCACATTTCGCTATTCATGGCCGGTGCCAAGAGTATCGGCCCTGTGAATGATAGGACTAGAGTACTGAGCAAATCGTCCGCAAGGCCGATGGCCGCCTTGGCAAGAAAGTTCGCCGTGCTAGGGGCAATGCAGAGGAGTTCGGCCCGCACTGCCAAATCGATATGTGGGTGCGGGCTCAGCCGCCACATATCGCACCAAACCGGCCGGCGGGTTAAGGCCTCGAAAGTCTTCGGTCCGACGAGTTTCCGGGCCGATTTCGTCATCACCACACTGACATTGGCCCCCGACTGCACCAACCGACTGACCAAGGCGGCCGTTTTGTAGGCGGCAATTCCCCCCGTTACGCCAATAAGAATTTCCCGCTCTTTCATAGATCTGCAAAACCCACATCCGGAGGCCCGGGTTGATCGGCCACCGTCCGCACCTTATGTTCCACATCTAGGTGGATCTTATCCTGAAGGATCTCTTGAATCACAATTTTCATCCGGTCGTCGGTATTAAGCTGAACCAGTGGTTCCGCCCCTTGCATCAAAGCGACCAATCTTTTTTGGATTAAGGTGGTCAACTTAAAGTGGCCGCCTGCCTTTTTGACCAATTCTTCATCGCAAAGCTCGTCGTACATCGTTTCACCTCTCCCGACCAAATCAAGCGAATCGACTTCTAGAACACCTCAAAGACAATGAAACCTCGAACTTCTTCCTGGCCTGCCGATGGGAGGAACCTCTGGCAGATGCCTCCTTCACTGCCGCCGGCTTTGTTGCCCGCGGCGAGGCCTTAGCGAATCCCTCACTCCGCAGCCTTCGCGAATCTGTGCTCGTATCGTTTCAATCGTTTAATAAGGAATTTGCACCTAAATAGGAATTTGCGCCGCAAGCCGCCGGGCTTACCGATCCCGTTCGCCGCCGCAAAGCTCCGCCACTTTCCGCCCGAGTTCCGGCACTTTCCGCCAAGGAAAACCGAGCTTTCCCCAAAAGTGGAAGCTCGTGAGGGATCGTCGCGGGAATTCATTCGGTAGCCGCCGTGCTGCCTTTGCGGCTTTCCTCCAGGAGGATCTGCCTCAGCTGATTTACCGCGGCCGATAGGTCGTCATTTACCACCTGGTACTGGTAATCCCCCGCGAACGCCAACTCGGCTTTCATCCGTGCCAAACGTTCGGCGATGCGATCGGGGGATTCCGTGCCACGACCGGTTAACCGGCGGACCAATTCCTCTTCGTCAGGCGGCAAGATGAAGATTGTTACCGCATTGGGATTCTGCTGGCGAATTCGCCGCGCCCCTTGAACATCGATTTCCAATAAAGCCCAATTACCGGCGGAAAGGATTCGCTCCACTTCCTGCCGGAGTGTTCCGTACCAATGTCCGCCGAATATTTGAAAACATTCTAGGAATTCCCCCTTCTCGCGAAGTTGGGCGAATTGATCTTCCGCAAGGAAATAATAATCGACGCCGTGCCGTTCCCCCGGTCTGGGGGGCCGTGTGGTCGCCGAAACGCTTCGCACCAGCGGCACAGGGGAAGACCGAAGCAGCTCCTTTCGGACGGTCGACTTTCCCACCCCCGAAGGCCCCGAGATCACTACGATTCGACCTTCCCTCACCTGGTGGGACATCGGCGCGGCTTCAACCTACGATTCTACCGGCAGTGAATTGAGCGTTCTCGGCTTCCCGGTCTTAATTCATGCGAAACGTAATCAAATGCTTCGCGTCTAATACTTCAGAAAGGCTGCCGGTGCTTCCCCAAAATCCATTCAGCCAGAAAAACGACAACCCTTTTATAAACGGCAAATCAAAAAACTGACAAAACACATAAACACACTAGTTTTAATCTTCGCACAGGCGATCATTCATTAAACCGTTTTCCCGTCGCGCCTACAATCCTTCCCATTTCCTTACCACCCCCAATTCCACGGGTTGGAAGGAGCGGACGGAAGGATTCGGATATACGAATTACGAAGTTAGGCTCTCTTTTTGAGACAACACATTTGGGCTCTCTTCTAGGACAACATATTTCCGGAAGTTTAATGATAGCTAATTTACATTTGCGTGACTTTAATCCGCGACAGTTCGCGCTTTAGGGTTTATAGAATTGGTCATATTGTGAATTACTTTGCTCGTAAATCTTGGTCCGTCTCTCCATGACTCGATCTACACCTGTTATCTATTTAAACACGATCTTTGCTCATTTAAAAACGTAAGCATCGTCTATAAGGTTAAACAACCTACGAACTCACATATCAACCATAAACCTCATCTGTGATGATCTTACTCATGTATGACTTGGGGGACGAAGGGGGAAAGCAAGACGCATCAGAACAAAGATATCGCCGAAAAGTTGATTCCCAAGGGATATGAAAGTATTCCCCAAAAATCGCGGTTATTTCACCCCACCTTGCCGGGACATCTAGGCTTCCCACCAACGACCGCAATGTTTAGCGAAATTACAATCGAGTGAACAATCGACTTCATACGGCATTGGCCGTGCACCATCCGATTCCAAACAGCTTCCAGGAATTCGTGGTCGAGAAAAGAACGATCATGGCGGCAACGAGCCTTAATAACCCTCAATAACCGAAGTAATCTTACAACATTTAGGCAGAGGTCGTTTCCTCCGCGGAGGCCGACACCAAGGCGTTTTGACGAGAAAGGCTGAGACAAGGGCTCGGAAACGGCTTTGTCACAAAAACTCTCACCCATTCGTACTGCTTAATGTGATTCGACTGAGACTGGCTGACGTGGCTCGCGGCACAAACGTTGGAGATGTCTCGGAACGAACTCCCCAAAATCGGGGGCGAATAGCCTCGACGGGTCAGCAGCAAGCCCTCTAGGACCCAGAGTCCAAGGCCGAAAAACGCCCAAGTGTGTAGGCCGGGGGCCCGAGTGCTGCCTCCGGACCCGGGTGCAATTCCCGGCGCCTCCACTTAATCCCGTTTCCGCCAGCACCTTCACTCCCCCGATTTTTATCTCCTCAAACTCAATTTTTACCTCCTGAAGCCCAATGGGGCGGATGGGTTTGTGCCACACCCGGTTGATCAATCAACGGCCAAAATGCCAATTTTGATCTGCATATTCTCGTTCCCGGGAAAATACCGCATCCAGACTACCCACAACCGATTGAGAATTACCGACCTTCAGCAACTAGTTTCCTCGCGGCCGATTCTTCAAGCGATCCACAGTGTACTAACGTTCACAAGAAACACACTCCGCTTCGAGGATGGATGAAGCCGGGGAAACCCACGCGGTTGGAAAGGGAGCCTCGCACAGACGAGCGCCCTTTTACCGCTCGTGAGATCGAGTGGAATTCGGTGTTCAAGTGTTCACGCATGTGTTTTTTAAAAAGTTGCCTCTCCCAAATCTCGCGAGTCTCCAATCACTCGATATTTTGAACCATCTCGCGCAATCGTTCGACGCACGTCTTCAAGTCGACCACCATTTGAGCAACGGCCAGATCGCTGACCTTCGCCCCGATGGTATTAACCTCACGGTGCATCTCCTGGGTCAAAAACTCTAGTCTTCGCCCCGTGCACTGCTCGGAGTCCAACAGTCGAACAAACTGATCGAAATGGCTTCGCAAGCGGGTAACTTCTTCTTCGATATCCGAGCGTTCTGCCAAGAGAGCGACTTCGCGAAGCAAATCGCCGGGCTCCAGCATCATCTGTCTTTCCGCCAGAAGTGCCGTGAGCCGTTCGTGCAGCCGGAGCCGATACGCCTCCAACATGGCGGGCATTCGAGCCTGCACTTGCTCCACGATTCTCAGGGCTTGGTCGCAGATCGACTTGGCACTGACAAGCATCGCCCGCCCTTCTTCGGCCCGCATTCGATCCATTTCATCGAGTGCTTGACGAAGGGCCTTCTCCACCACCGGCCAACAATCGCTCTCCGAAAGTTCCGGCTGAGTTTCCGCCACCACCACACCCGGCAGGCTCAGTAAGGTGGCAAGGGGTACCGGTTCGGCGAGTTGCCAACGGTTCCGCAGGTCCTCCAGTTGCCGCCAATAGCACTCGAGCATCCGCTCGTCGATACGAAAACGGTGGACCAGTTGCGTGAGCGCAATCCGCACCTGGGCATGCACCGTTCCCCGGCGCATCCGCTGCCGGAGCACCCCCTCCACAAGGGGAACAAAGGCGGTGTAGCCCTCGGTGACCCGTACCGCGGTCTTCAGGAACCGATGGTTGACCGCGCGAACTTCCACGCTGACGCGAAGCCCATCAGTTTCAACATGGGCCTCGCCGAAGCCCGTCATGCTGAGCACCACGTTTTTTATGCTCCTTCGCAAAAATTCAAACGCGAGAACCTAAAGCTGCGGAAGAATCGGGCGATACAAAGATTCAGAAACCCAAGAAGAATCCAGCCTCTTATCCGCCACTGAAAAACGAAGCCCCTAGAGGATAAGCCTCTTGTGTGTTTCAACCGCTCATCCCAAAGTCGCTTTGGCTCGATTGCCGCGGGCCTCTGGTGCCCCGATAGCCTGCCCCCGGCCCATCTCGGCCATCGCGCTGCGAAAAACAATCGCACCGCGATGATCAATGCCTCATCAATAGACGCCGATCTTTGGCAAGTTGAATGAGTTGACCTAAAAAATCGTCGAGCTCGTTTGAGGATAAGCTTGCCAGCCGGTCAGGTGAATGAATCGAACCTTGAGTCGAACATATCGACGAATAACATATCGACGAATAAGTCAACCCCTTGCCGAATTCAATGGGCTATGGCGTACCACTTGGGGTATTTACCGGAGTTGAGCCACCGGGTTAAGGAGTTGGCTGCTGCGACTCCTGCGGCGGCCCTTGAACACCGGTTGGCCCTTCGGCCGGGGTTGCACTCGCCGGCCGACCGGCAGGCAACTCCAATTGCGATCCGCGGCCAGCCAAAACAAGGGCCGTCAAAATGCACGCTCCAATCCAGATCGCCGCCACAATCATCGTAATGCGGGTAAAAACGTCGCCCGCTTTGCTACCAAATGCACTCTGCCCTCCCATTCCACCGGCAAAGCCCGCCAAGCCACCGCCGCGACCTCGCTGGACAAGAATCACCAGAATTAAGAAAACCGCCAAGAAAAACAGAAGAATCATCATCAAGGTTTCAAGCATGACACCTGCTCCCAGTTTGAATGACGGATCCTAAAAATGGCTAAGCATGTTCGTCAGAAAGTCTTAAATGTTGAATGTTGATGGTAATTTTGTCGGTCTTATTCGCTTCGGATTCTCTCGATATTTCGCCCAGACTTACGTTTCCAATCGATCTGTATTTCGTTCGGAGCAATATTCTGGAGCAATCTTCTGATGTGTCTCGATTCTGATGTGCCTTCGATTTCGGTTTGTCTTGCGTCTTCACTTGCCCCGGTTTGCCACCACCAAAAAGCCGTTCGTCCAACTTTCGCAATATTAGTCGGCTTTTGTCCTCTTTCCCGGTTTTGCCTCAGGGTGTAATTTCCCCCGGTCCAATTTCTTCTTTTGTCAACCGATTGTTCCCGCGTTAATTAGGTTAATTGGTTACTTAGGCAGATTGCAAACACGCCGATACAGCCCGAATGATCCGGGGAAAATCGTTGCCCTTGGCCACGGTCAATTCTGCGTGTCTCTTGCCTGGGCGGCGATGCCGAGGAATTGCTCTGCCTTAAGGCTGGCTCCTCCGACCAAGGCACCATCGATGTCCGGCTGGGACAAAAGTCCTCCGGCATTTTCCGCCGTGACACTACCGCCGTAGAGGATCTTCACTTGTTGCGCGACGCTTTCTTGGTAACGCTCGGCGATCAATTGCCGAAGTTGCAAGTGCACTTCTTGAGCCTGTTCCGGGGTGGCTACTTTGCCGGTGCCGATGGCCCAAACCGGCTCATACGCAATGATGACCCGAAGCATTTCCTCCGCATTGAGGCCCGAGAAGGTGCCGTCGAATTGCCGCCGGATCACCTGGGCGGTATCTCCCGCCTCGCGTTCTGCCAATAGCTCGCCGACACAGACCATCGGCGTAAGGCCCAGATTGAGGGCTGCATGAACCTTGCGGTTTACAAATTCGCTCGATTCTCCCAGGATATTTCGCCGCTCCGAATGACCCAGGATGACGTATTGGCACCCGAGGTCTCGCAACATTTCGCCGCTAATCTCCCCAGTGAAAGCGCCGGAAAGTTGATAGAACATGTTCTGTGCCCCGAGCCCTACTCGCGACCCAGCGACCACCTTGCCCACAGCTTCCAGGTAGACCGCCGGCGGGCAAACGGCCAAATCTGCCCGGGGACAACCGTCAGCTTTCTCCACAATTTGCAGCGCCAGAGCTACCGCTGAGGCGCGATTCAAATTCATTTTCCAGTTGCCGGCTATCAATTGTCGCCGCATAGATGCTCCTTGGGTGATCCTGCTTCGCTCTTAAAACCTCGGTCCCATGATCATCGTCGGTCCCACGATCGTCGGTTGCATGATCGTCGGTTGCATGATCACGAGCATGTAATGCCCGGGCAGAACCGCGCGGGCAGACTCCGGGGCGAGGTACAGCGTTTTGAAGTCGAATCCAATTCTTTTCAGTCGCCCGGGAATCCAAACACCTATCGCATTCGCCCAAAAGGGAGGGCTTTTCCGCACCACAATATATATTCTCCGCCTTTTCGTTGGGACCGCGGGGAAGTCCTTTGAACGGTTGAGTTCAGGACTACTCTTCCTCTTCTTCTTCGAGTTTCGCTTTACGGATAATCTCCTGCTGAATATTGGGCGGCACTACGTCGTAACGCACGAATTCCATGGTGTAGGAGCCCTGACCGCCGGTTATGCTCGACAGGCTCCGCGCGTAGGTCATTACTTCAGCCAAGGGGGCTTCGGCGATCACCGTTTGCATGTCTCCCCCCGCGGAGTTCATGCCCAGGGGCCGACCGCGACGGCTCGAAATATCGGCATTGATGTCGCCCACTTTGTCGGTCGGCACGGTCACTTCCAGCCGCACAATCGGCTCGAGCAATGCAGGCTTAGCCTGCTGAAAAACGTTGCGAAAAGCCATGGAAGCGGCGGTCTTGAACGCCTGTTCAGAGCTGTCGACCGGGTGGTGCTTGCCGTAAAAGACCTCCACGCACACATCCTGAACCCGGTAACCCGCGATGACGCCTTTTTCAATTCGCTCTTTGAAGCCTTTTTCCACCGCAGGCATGAAATTACTGGGGATCACACCGCCGACGATCGAATCGATCCAGAGGAAGTTGTTCTCCGGATCATAATGATACTCCTTCATTTCCGCGAACCGCTCTTTGGTGGCGAATTCTTCGATCTTGATATCGCGGGCCAGAGGCCACATGCGGATGTGGACCTCGCCGAACTGGCCGCGACCTCCCGTCTGTTTCTTGTGCCGGTAACTCCCCTCAGCCGAAGCCTGAATCGTTTCCCGATACGGGATCTTTGGTTCCTTGGTGATAATCTCCAACTTGTCGCGGCGTTTCAGCCGCTCCATGATGATCTGCAAGTGGAGCTCGCTCATCCCGGTAATGACCGTTTCCTTTGTTTGGGAATCGCGATCGAGTCGGAACGTTGGATCCTCTTGGCAGACTTTGGCCAAGGAGCCGGACATCTTGGCCTCGTCACCGCGGCTTTTCGGGCTGGCTGCCAATCCCACCATCGGGGTGGGAAACTGAATGGGCGGCAAGGTGTACTCCCCGATGACACTGCCGGTTTGCAATTCCTCCAACTTCGTGACCGCGACGATTTGCCCGGCAGTGGCCTCGTCAATCGATTCAGTCTCCGAAGCCTGCAGCCGATACAATTGCGCGATCTTCAAACCTTTTCGCAGGCCGGCCACCGGTACGGTTTCGCCGCTCCGCATTCGACCGTTGTAGATCCGAATGAAACTCAACTTTTGCACAAAGGGGTCAATCCGGGTCTTGAAGACCTGTGCCACCAGCGGACCATTCGGATCGTCACGTAAAACAACTTCCTCGCCCGTGGGACTTTTCGCGGTTCGCGGGACCATCGTTGGATCGGGAACGCACAGGACTAACGCATCCAAAAGCTCTTGCATTCCGACCCCAGTCTTGGCCGACACGCAAAGCATGGGAATGAGCGTCCCTTTGGCCACAGCCATGGCCACCAGCCGCGCTAATTCTTCCTCAGTGGGCGGATTCCCCTCGAGGTAGCACTCCATCACCTCATCGTCGGCCTCGACGATGGATTCGATCAAGCTTTCGTGGATCTCTTGCGGATCCACCACAGCTCCGCTAGTATCCTCGGGCACCTGAAGGGTGCTGATGACGCCCCGGAATTCTGACCCCAGACCTCGCGGGACATTCAGCAGAACACATTCATTGCCAAATAAGTCGCGAATCTTCTTTAAAAGGTCCGGAAAATTGATGTTTTCTTGATCGAGTTTGCTCAGAATGATGATTCGGCCTATCCCTGCCTTTTTGGATTCTGCGAATACTCGACGAGTGTTGACCTCGATACCGGCTTGGGCATTGATCACGATGGCTGCGGCATCCGCAGCGCGTAAGCCGCTGATGGTCTGGTTGATGAAATCGGCATAGCCCGGTGTATCGATGACCTGAAAATATCGGTCATTATGCCGAAAATGGACGATTTTGGCTTCGATGCTGTAACGGTGCGCCTTCTCCTCTTCATCGAAGTCGCAAATACTGGTTCCATCGTCCACGCTGGCCGGCCGGGTCACCATCCCCGTGACAAACAGCATTTTGTCCACGAGGGTCGTCTTGCCGCAGGCCCCGTGGCCGCACAACGCCACATTCCGAATTTTTTCAACCGACAGATTCTCCATTGAAGTGTCCCTTGACGCACTCACCCAGCTGAATCGTCCGAACTGTTTTTTCGCGTGACTTCAGATCTGAATTCTTTGACTGACTTCTCAAGTCTCTTCGGAGTCGCTAAACCGTCCGAGCCCTGCGGCGCGGATCGCCTCGGTTAAACTCAAAGTGCCTTCGTACAAGGCCCGACCTATGATACAGCCGGCTAATCCCGCCTCGGCGATCCGCCGGACGTCCTCCGCAGATCGCACCCCTCCCGAAACAATCACTGGCACGCGCACTGATTCTTGCAACTGGACCGCGGCCGGGATGTTCGGTCCCGAGAGGGTGCCATCCGTCGCAATATCGGTGAAGATGATCGCCCCAAGTGGCTCGGAAGCGAAACGACACGCCAAGTCAACGGCAGCGGTCTGCGTGGTATGCGTCCAACCCTCCACGGCAACTTGCCCGTCTCTCGCATCCAGGCCTAAGGCGATCCGCTGAGGGAACTTCCGGCACATCCTGCGAAACCACTCGGGTGATCGCACGGCGGCTGTACCCACCACCACCCGGCCAGCTCCTCGATCCAAAAGCTGCGAAATCGTCTCCTCCGATCGCACCCCGCCGCCGACCTGACACGGTACCTTGATTTCTTCTATAACCTGCTTAATGACATCAATATTGACAACAATACCTTCTCTTGCAGCATCCAGATCGACTAGGTGAAGTCGATCAGCCCCTTGATCGACCCAATATCGAGCCATTTTCACGGGGCAAGAATCGTAGACCGTGACCCGCTCATAGTCCCCTTGCCAAAGGCGGACGCATTGTCCGCGGAGGATATCAATTGCGGGCCAGATTTCCACCGTATCGTCCTTACCGTTCGTTTTAAGCCGTTAGCGGATAAACCGTTAATATTGCAGATTCGCGGATGCGCTGCAACGGCGGAGCCGACCTACCCCTGAACCCTACGCGATTCCGGGAAAGCGCAGCCACCGGGCGAAAGCCGTAAATGGTGGCTTCGGGAATAAACCTCATCCCCGAGACCGGGTTATAAACCAACTCGCCAAAGGCAGGAAACCAGGGGCAAGGTGTAAATTGAACCCGTCAGTAACCCTGAAAACACAGTTTGCGTTACCAGATACTTCATTACATCTGTCAACTTAGATCAATTTCATCGCAGCAAGCTTAAAAGGTATATTAAAAGGTATAATTACACCGTAAAAGTAACTTTTATCCGATTGTTTTCGATCAAACCAATCTTTCTTTTCGTTTGCCCTTACGCTCTTTCCTTTCCCGTGTCTACTCCGTTGTATACGTATACCTTTGCCTAAGATGAACTTGTATACCTTAGCCCAAGAGAAAGTCGTTTGTCCTAATTGAAGTTGTATGCCCTAGATGAAGTCGTGTTAGCCACATAGGCAAAATAGATAAAAAGATTCTTAGCCACCGTGTTACCCACGCAGATAAAGCACGTAGATAAAGAAAGTCTTAGCCACCAAGACAAAAATCGAGGTCGGTTCGGCTCGCCCTTCATGCGGAAAACTATTCACAATTTCCGCGAAAAGTGAACAATTTGCGTAGCCTTGCAAAAGCCTTTGAGCTCTCCCTTGAGTAAATACACGGGAGCTATAGGCTGTGCCACGGGCAAGAGTTCACGAAGCAGTAA
>CAKZMM010000022.1 GCA_937128505.1 uncultured Thermogutta sp. | reverse complement strand
CGCTTGTCGTCGCGCAGCCGCTCGCCGCAAGCCCTTGGAGCAGCACACCTTTTTGCAGAGGGGTGCGCAAATGTTATTCCAATTGGTGCGCTTCCTTGCATAAGTAGTGGAGATTACCGAAGTGGCGGCGGAGGGATTCGAACCCCCGACCGACGGATTATGATTCCGCTGCTCTAACCAGCTGAGCTACGCCGCCATTATATGCTGGAAACCGCTATCGTCTGAGCTAGGCCGCCATCAAACTCGAAACCGCTACCGTTTGCCACGCCGTGCAGATCGGGGCCGATTGGTAATTCACCACTTCAGGCGCACGCACGAAACGAAAAATCTCTACCCAAGACTAAAATTCTCTTTCTCTACCCAAGACTAATATTTGGTAACGAAGTGTTCGCTAATAAAACTCGCTAGCTTCGCGTTCTGAAAAACGCTGCCAAAAGGACCTCTGCAACACCCTTTCGATCTTACTCCTCCCACCGCGGAGGAAAACTCCTTTTCGAGAAAGACGAAACCCTACTTCTGTCGCGTTACAACTCAGATTCCTCACCCTTCTGAAGAACGAAAAAGAGTCTTCTCGGCAAGGCCGGGGGCTATTTCGAGCTTCCTCCAAGAACGGAATTTAAGGCGAAATTAATTCTAACCGACAAACCTTGTCGACCGGCGAGGCCGCTTGCCTATCCGTGGGGGAACTACTCCAGCAACCACTTTGTTTCTCATAGTTTTACCGCACGCAAGCGTGCTCTGCAAACACCACTTGATAACCAAATTTTCCAAGAAATCCACCTGCCGGACAATATACACAACTAGATAACCAATATTTAAACCTAACACACCTGCTTTTCTTTTACGCCATTTTTCCTCGTTTTAATTATCTTTTCTCGGCTACCAGTATGATTCAATCGTTTAAAAGCTTTTCTAGAGGTCATTCGACAATTCTTGATCCATAAGTCAAATCCCTCTTCTTCGGGGATCAATCATCTGCAAGTTGCGAACCAACTTATAAGCAGGCCCACCCGCGATGATCACAAATCGATGCCCCGATACTCCCCCGCGATTAATACCATCCAGATCTGATATTTATTGATCTTCGGTTCCCCATTAGCTGCATTCTCAGCAGTCCGGACTTCGCCTTGGAAGTCCCCACTGTTTGCTAGTTCTCCCGACCCGTTTTAACCCCATTTTAACCCACCAAGCATCAGTGACTCTCGCCCGCTACCACTCTCACGAACTCCTCAATCCTCGATCCCCTTTGCGTTGGCCAATCCCACCCTTTTGTTTGTTGTTAAGCCCAAAATCTTTTTTGTTAAGCCTAAACCACCCGCGGCTTTAACGCCCGCACAAGCTAGCGATTCCGGCCCGGTATCGCACCGACAAAGGCAATCCGGAGTTTTTAATTCGGCTCCAGGCGGACGGGAGCACCCGTTTTGGGGATCCCCGCGCCGGCATGATCGCGCTCCGGAGATCCGAGGCTTTAACCTTTTCGGTTCGATCTTAGAGCGGGATACCGGATCGGCTTCAATCCGGCTGAGCGATGGTGGACGAGGGTTCGGATTCTGCCTCGGGCGTGGGGCAAAAAATTGCTCGGATTACAAGGAGCGTGACGCCAACCACCAGCAGAGAGTCGGCGATGTTAAAAGTCGGCCATGGCCACCGGCCAATCATTACCAGAATGAAATCACGAACCGCGTATACCGGCTCACCGACGCGGTGAGCAGAAAACCCGATCCAACCTTCCTCCCACCGAAGGCCCGGAAGTCCGAGGCGGTCATACAAATTGCCGAGGATTCCTCCGCAGATTGCCCCGGCGGCCCATGCCAACCACAGGTCGTTGCCGGCATTTTGAAAAAACACCCAAACCAGGATGGCAATCACCGCTATAAACGAGGCGATTACGAATAGGAAGGTCAGCCCCTGGCCCATCCCAAAAAGGGCGCCTTCGTTCAAGGTGGTCTGAAAGCCGATGCGGTCCTGCCAGAGCCAGAAAACGGGCCGCTCCCCCGGTCCCCCGAGCCACTCAAAAACAAGCCATTTGGTGACAAGATCACAGGCACAGCCTAGCCCGGCAACCAGGCTAAAGATGAGCCAAATCAGTAATCGACGCTTCAACGAAATTGGGGAAGCGGTGTCCAGTTCGCCGCAAGGAGCCTCAGGTTTGCTCGTATTTCGACGCACACTTGACGCACATAGTGGCATAAGGAATAGCCTGCAATCGTTGCTTGGGAATTTGGCAGCCACAGTCCTCACAAATTCCGTAAGTACCTTCTTCGAGGCGTTCCAAGGCTAACTCAATCTGTTCCAGTACACCCGAACTTGCCTCGATTAAGCTGAGAGTAAACTCCTGCTCATAATTGTCGGTGCCAAGCTCAGCCATGTGGATCGGCATACTGGAGATTTCCCCGGAGGCTGCGCCACGATTCTTGCCCAAGGCGACCTCGGCCATCTGGCTCACATCCCCCCGCAGTCGTGCGCGGAGGTCCAGAAGTCGCTGCTTGAAAAGCTGAAGCTCCTCCTTCGTCAAAGCCTTTGGCTTACGCATTGCAGTACTCCACAGCGGCAAAAAAAGGTAAAAAATTGCGCCCTACAACCTTTCGATTTTAAGCAGCCCGCAGACCGGGGTCAAACCCCCCAAGCGATTAAAGCCGTGCCTCCCACTCGTACACGTTGTGGGTTTTTCAGAGATCGGTGCCGGAAAAAACTGCGAATTAGAGGATCGGTTCGAAGCGACAGCAGCTTTCTTCCGCCTTGATTTCGCCGGAAGCTTGCTCTAGATTATTCGGCTAGTTAACTTTACGGAAGCTGTCACATCTGGGCGAGTTTTTCCGGTGGCTGAATCGCAGATTCAATCAGGTCGTGGGGGCGTCGGTTGTGGGGTGGACGCATTTCAACGATGTATCGCCGCCCCATGCGGGGCAACCTACGATGTCGGCGAGGTGCTCGTCAGTTGTCCGCGTTGTGGCGAGTTGCTCGACGTCGATTATCGTTGGGACCGGATCCCCGTCCCGCGATCCCTCAAGCATTTCGAGGAGGCATGGGCTCGGCGGGATGATCCGCACCTTTTCAGCGGGGTTTGGCGATTCTACGCCCTTCTCCCTTTTGCACCGCGAGAAGTCTGCGTCACCATCGGCGAGGGGCAAACCCTGCTTCAGCGGGCTGATAGTGTGGGGGCGTTTGTGGGGCTGAAGCCGGGGCGTCTATTTCTGCAATACGAAGGGATGAACCCCTCCGGCAGCTTTAAAGATAACGGGATGGCTGCCGCTTTCACCCATGCCCATTTGGTTGGTGCTACCCGGGCGGCATGTGCTTCCACGGGCAACACTAGTGCCTCGCTGGCCTTATATTGTGCCGTCACACGGCTGATGCGGGCGATCATCTTCGTCGGGTCGGGGAAAATCGCCTTTGGAAAGCTGGCTCAAGCGCTCGATTTCGGGGCCCTGACCGTCCAGATTAACGGCGATTTCGACGACGCCATGGCCCGGGTTAAAGAAGTCAGCCAGCAGCTTGGTATTTATCTGGTCAACAGCGTCAATCCGTTTCGCCTCGAGGGGCAAAAGACGATCATTTACCGCGTCCTAGAAGGGTTGCGGTGGGAAACGCCCGAGTGGATCGTCGTTCCGGGCGGCAACTTGGGAAACTCCAGTGCCTTCGGCAAGGCACTTTACGAATTGTACAAACTGGGGCTAATTCAGCGGATGCCGCGGCTGGCTATCATCAATGCCGTGGGGGCCAACACACTCTACCAGCTTGTGGAGCAAGAGGGGATTCGTTGGCACGGGGGCGACCTGGATCGCGCAAAAATTCGCCGATTTTACGAACGCATGGAGGGCGAAGGTTGTCGGGCCAACACCATTGCCAGTGCCATTGAAATTAATCGGCCCGTCAATTTGTCTAAGTGCTTACGGGCTCTCGAAGTTTGCCGCGGCGTAGTCCGGGAAGTAACGGACCAAGAAATCCTGGATGCCAAGGCCCAGGTGGGTATGGGGGGCCTTGGTTGCGAGCCCGCCAGTGCCGCAAGCGTTGCGGGAGCCAAGCGGTTGGTAAGCGAAGGAATCATCGGCCCAGACGAGCGGGTCGTGTGTGTACTCACGGGCCACCAGCTAAAAGACCCTAACGCAACGGTCGCTTATCACACAACAGATCAAGAGTTGTTCAATCGCGTGCTCGGTAGCCGTGGGGTCCGCCGGGCAGCCTTCGCCAATCGGGCGGTGGTTGTTCCTAACGATATCGACGAAATCGTCAAGGCGATTCAACTTTACGGCTAGTCCGGCTCCGGCGTATCTTGCCGACGAGCTCACCGCCGTTCGACAAGGCAATACCTAGCTTCGCTCCTCGAGAGTGTATCCCGCGTACTTTTTCAGGATACTACTGAGGATAGTTTTTCGCCCCACTTAATCCGAATCTTAATTGCGCCGCTAATTGCAAAT
>CAKZMM010000021.1 GCA_937128505.1 uncultured Thermogutta sp. | reverse complement strand
CCCCCGCAAACGATGAACTTAGACCCTCGTACGCCGAGTTTGGCAACGGCCGAGGCTAGGGGCCCCGCAGACGATGAGCTTGCCGATCCAAAGCCCACCGATTCACTAAATCAGGCTTATTCGCTTGTGTTTTCTGATGATTAAGGCTTGCCGAAAACCGCCTGGGACCAATCGGCCCACCTTCGGGCCGATTATGGAATAGAATTTGCTAACGGAAAAGCTTTGTTGTTGGTTGATCGTTTGCGGGGATGACCTTTCCTCCGTAAACCAACAATTCCCCGGCAAGAAAGTGACCCCATCAGTTGCCAGGAACTGTAGCTGCACGGAAGTGGTTGGTACGGAAAGATTAAAGATTATGGTTTGCCCAAATGCTTTCGAGAAGAAGCAAGGAGATTGATGATGAGTCCTCGTCCTATTCGGCGAGAGAGTGTAAGGCCCGCCTTAACAAACCCAGTTGGTCCAGTCCTTTGCCAAAGCAAGCGTATGCGGCGATTTCGAATCGGTTTGGTTTTCCCGATGGGGGTTGTGGTTTTTTGCCTGCTGAGTATGATCCTGAACCGCGCTGCGTTCGGACAGCAGACACCGCCGAGTAGCCCCCCTACGAGTGTCGATCCAAAGTCTACCGAATTGGCGGCTCGGGATGCGGCCCAGTTGTATCGCCAAATGGTTGAAAAGGCGGTGCGTTATCTAGCGGATCGGGCCCAGGCTGCGGACGGCTCGTTTGCCGGGTACGCCGGTCCGGGGGTCACCGCGGTGGTAACAGCAGGTTTGCTGCGAAATGGACGTCCCCCGAGTGATCCGGCAGTGGCCAAAGCTTTGGCATATCTGGAGACATTTATCCGACCGGATGGGGGGATTTACCGCGAGGGAAGTTTCCACCGCAACTACGAGACTTGCGTGGCGATCATGTGTTTTGCGGAAGCCAATCAAGATGGCCGCTACACGGAGCTCCTGCGTCGGGCCGAGGCCTTCGTCAAAGGCGAGCAGTGGGACGAAACGGAAGGGGTGGATCCGAGTGATTTTCGGTATGGTGGAGCCGGCTACGGCCGCAGTGCCCGGCCCGATCTATCGAACACGCATTTCCTAATCGATGCTTTGAAGAGTTTGGGCCGCGGGCCGGAAGACGAAGCCATCAAAAAGGCATTACTCTTTGTCTCGCGTTGCCAGAATCTGGAAACCGAGCACAATACCACCCCCTTTGCCGCGAAAAACCCAGATGGCGGGTTCTACTACAGCTGTGCCGGCGGAGGGGTAAGCTTTGCTGGCGAAACACCCAGCGGGGGTCTGCGGAGTTATGGTTCCATGACCTACGCGGGTTTGAAGAGCATGCTTTATGCCGGTGTCGGGCCGGATGACCCTCGGGTAAAGGCTGCGACGGAGTGGATCAAGCGGTTTTATGACCTGGAGAATAATCCGGGCTTAGGGAAAGCCGGCCTGTACTACTATTATCATGTGTTCGCCAAGGCGCTAGACGCTTTGGGAGAGGACATCATTGTGGATGCGAATGGAATCGCACACGATTGGCGGCGGGAACTTTTGGCAGAATTAGCCCGGCGCCAAACCCCGGAGGGATTCTGGGTCAATGATCAGACACGCTGGCTGGAAGGCGAGCCGGCTTTGGTGACAGGATACGTCCTCTTGGCCTTGTCATATTGTCGGCCGGAAAAACTGCCTAAGCCGGTAGAATCGACCGGTTCCTGGCAGTAGACAGAAAGGCCGCAGCAGACATAAAAATCGACACGATTGTCAAACGAGCCGACACACCCCGCGGTGCACACATGCACCTGGGGCTTGCATTTTCCCCTTGGTCACCATTTAATTCCCAAACAAACAAAAATTATCGATTTTATGATCATCGCCTATGACGTCGTTCTCACGGAAGAGGTTCATCTTACGTCGCCCTTCCCCCCAGGGGCACGATTTGTGAGATTGGCTACTGCGGTACTCGCTTTTGTGAAGTTAGTACGCCAAACTCCCTTCCGCAAAGGCGAGGGCACGAGCGTGATCTTGGATCGAGCCGAGCGAGTGCCTTCGAATTACCCCGGGATTACGCCTTTCCTCTAAATGCGAGTCAATGAGGCAATTGTTGTTGCCACAATGCGTGGATATTTAGGGCGTGGCTACACGGGCCTACCGTCCCATTTCCTGAAGGCTTCGAGGGCATAGTACTCCGGCAGGCCGAATTGATTGTAAAGGTCGGCGGTTTGGCGATTCCGATCCTCGGCCCGTTGCCAGAATTCGCGCGGATCGTCCGGCCCGGGGAAAAGGGCCGTATCCTTCTGCGACTCGTGCCGGAAGATGGCTTCCTTTTTGACTTTGAGATCGCGGGGACTCAGCGGCACGGCGAGGTCGATCGCATGGGGCGCCCATTCCTGCCACGCTCCGCGGTAAAGCAAGACTTCGGGACGCGAGCCGGTGGATTTTTCGATCTGTTGCAGGGCCTCGAAAATCAATTTGGCACATACCCGGTGCGTGCCGTGCGGATCCGATAGATCCCCCGCCACGTACACCTGCTTGGGGTTCACACTTTCGACGCATTGGCGGATCAATTCCACATCTTCCGATCCCGGGGCTTTTTTGCTGATTGTTCCCGTGCGATAGAAGGGCAAATCCAAAAAATGGAGGTGCTCCTCGCGGCAGCCGCAAACGGTGGCTGCGGCTTTGGCCTCGCTCCAACGAATGAGTTCCTTGAGGTGGAGGACAACCTCACAATCCGGCTCGCCCGGCTTTTTTCGAGCCAAGGCCTCGGCCACTTTTGCTTCCAATTCCTTCGATTTTTGTTGATCGATGTCAAAGCGGCGATTGATTTCCGCCACCAGATCTGCCAGTTGCTGCACGTCATGGTCGAAGACGGCGATGTTGCCACTTACCATGTAGGCCACGTGAACTTCGTGTCCATCCTCCACCAACCGCAGCATCGTGCCTCCCATGCTGATGACATCGTCGTCCGGGTGGGGGCTAAAAATTAGGATCCGTGCCGGCTCGCGCCCTGCCGGGTGATATTCGATGGTATCCATCATCCATCGGAAGACGCGATGGGCCAGTTTCTGTGCCGGGCCATGATGCCGCAGAAGTTGATGAAGGTTGTGGTTACGAAAATCGTCACCATCCAGTTTCAGCAGGGCTTTGCCAGTCTGTTGCGAGAGCCACAACACGGCCCGTTTGATCAACGGATCGGTCCACTCCACCGTTCCGAGGACCCACGGGGTTGAAACGGCCGTCAAATCGGCAGCAGCGGCTTCATCCATCAGGAATGCCGCATCGGAGTGTTCTTGGAGAAAACTCGCGGGGACACCTTCGGTAATGGGCCCCTCGGCTATGGCACGCACTACTTTCGCCAATTCCTCGCCGAAGGCAATTAAGAGGATTTTCCGGGCTGAGATCAAGGTTTCCAGACCGAGCGTGAGTTTTTGCAATGGCACGTTTTCTTCTTGGAAGAAGTCGGCCGCGGCTTCCCGCCGCGTGATGGGATCGAGGGTTGCCAGCCGAGTACGACTGCTCCGCACGCCAAACGGTTCGTTGCCCCCTATTCGTCCATTGCGGGCAAGCCACAGCACTTGCAGGTCGAGCCCGCCAAATCGCCGCAGGGTGTCCTCGAATTGCCGGCAGTAATCCTCGATGCGTTCGGCCGGTACGGTACCGTCCAAGAGGTGGGCATTCTGCGGCCGAAGATTCACTTGATCGATCAGGTGTTCCCGAAGCCACCTTGCATGGCTTTGCAAGCGGTCGGCTCCCAGCCCATAGTATTCGTCGAGGCCTACCAAAACGACGCGGGAAAAGTCCAGCTCCCCCTCGCGGTACAATCGAACCAACTCTTGGCAGACGCCTTTCATCGGAGAGCCGACGGCAAGGCCGATCACGGCGAGCCGTCCCACGGCGTTCTGCTCTTGGATGGTGTGCATGATCAGATTGGCGACATGGGCCGCCACGGCCGTATCGCTCTCGAACACATACGTAGGAATTCTCGTTGCGGTAATCGGTTTAGCTATCATTTCATCCAATAACCGTTTCGGTCGGCCAAAAACTTTGCTCCAAGCGGAGCCGATCACACTTTTCAATGACCTTTGTGTCTCAGTTATCGGGGCAAGCCGATGCTCCCAATCACTTATTGATGATGGCTTGGCTAGCTGCGAGGAAAACGTCTCCCGTAGCGGCCCGAACATCTTATTCAAGAGCCGGATACCTTCAGCCTAAACCGGCAAAGTGTTTTTTAGGATGCCGAACGGCTTCATTCCAGAAAAAAACTTCGTGTTAAGCCACGACCATCTCGTTGAGCTTAAATAACGCTTCAGGCAAACGAAGTTTCATCTCAACTAAGCATAAGATAACCCAACACCTAGAAACCGTCCTGTTCGTGGGCCATGTGCAAATTCGTGTAACCTTCCACCGCTGGTAAATTTTCCTGCGCTGCTTGGTGAAGCTCGAGGAGCCCGGGGCAGATCGCAGCGATCTCACCGAAATCGGCCGGGGCACATCCGCAAGTGGTCTATTTGAAAGCTTTCCCCGGTCACACCAGTGCTCCGCTTCAAAGCTTTTTCGGCCCAAGTTCGGTGATCACCATGTTGTTTCGGTGAATGACTTCCTGATAAGGACAGTAACCCAAGGCCTCGGCGATTTCGGAAGTTTTTAATCCTCGAATGCGACGAATGTCGTCGGCGGAATAGTTCGTCAAGCCGCGGGCAAATTCCTGGCCCTGCTCGTCGCGAAGAGCCACCACGTCACCTTTATCGAAGTTGCCCACGACCTTCGTCACGCCTGCCGGCAGGAGACTTCGGCCTCTTTGTACGACGGCTTCGCGGGCACCTCGATCCACCACAAGGTGGCCACGGGGTTTGACCGTAAAGCCGATCCATCGTTTCCGAGCCCCGAGAAGACTTCCCTGAGCCAGAATCAGTGTACCGACGGTTTCCCCGGCGATGATTTTGCCGAGTACGCCCGGCTCGCGTCCGCCGGCAATGATTACATTCCCGCCGGCAGCCGTGGTCTGGCGAGCTGCCTCCAGCTTGCTGGCCATCCCGCCTCGGCTTAACCCGGTGATTTGATCGCGGACCAACTCGAAAACGGATCGATCCAGCTTTTCGATCAAAACAATGAGGCGGGATTGCGGATCACGAGGATCCCCATCGAAAAGGCCCGGAACATCGGACAGCAAGACGAGCAGTGGGGCCTGAATTAAATTCGTAACGATTGCCGCCAGCCGATCATTGTCCCCAAAGGTAAGCTGAAGCTCCTCGACGCTGACGGTGTCGTTTTCGTTGATGATGGGAACGGCCCCCAAATCTAGCAGTGTAAGTAGGGTATTTCGGGCATTCAGATAGCGGGTGCGCGATTGGATATCCTCGGCCGTAAGGAGGATTTGCGCGGCATGATAACCGAAGCGGCTCAAGGATCGCTCATAGGCCTCCATCAAGGCGCTTTGTCCGACGGCAGCAACGGCTTGAAGCATCGGCAGATCGGTGGGACGTTGTTTCAGGCCGAGCCGCCCCATGCCCGCCCCCACTGCCCCGGAGCTGACGACTACGATTTTTCGGCCGGATTGCCGGGCTTGATGAATCTCCTCCGCCAGTTGTTCGATTCGCTCCGTGTTTAAAATCCCGCCTTCCTTGGTGACAACACGAGTTCCCAACTTCACCACAATTGTCATCGATGTGGCGGCAATTTCCTGACGTAAAAGGTCGACCATTGGACGGCAAATCTCTAGTCAGTTCTTTAAGCGGTAAAGTCTCTATTCGGTGAGCTCTATTCGGTGAAGAATCCCACCACCTGCACATTTCGGCAGTCTTTTAGCCCGACCATCCTTTTTAGTTTCCCAGGCAAGGTTAAATTTGGGTATGCCGTTGCCCCAAAATCGTATACTTTCCCAACGAGTATCCTATGAACTTCTCTGGCGAAGCACGGTCTACAACGATAAGAATTGCCCCCCGACGACGGGGGTTTCGGCAGGCGAAACTTGCGTTGCCTGTGCGAGTTTAGGCGTGCCGGGGGAAGTTTATACATACCACTGGCAAAAACACAACAAGGTTACTGAATTAGCCATTGGTCTTGAAGTCCGGGATGCGGGGAATTAATCGGCGAACCGCTAGGTTTTTCGACTTTCGCAACCTTTTTGACTAACCGAAAAGCAAGTTTGCAGTAGCTGGCTGCTGATCGACCATCTTGTCTACAAGTCGAAACATTCACCGCGGGTAGCAAATGATTCGAAATGCTTAAGAAGGTTTACGGAGGCATGGGTCACACGAAGCTCCGGGAATTTTCTACCGACCAGGGTTTATTGCTTAGAAAATTACTGATTTTTGAACAGCGAATCGCATGAAACTGGGGATACTCTTTGGCGGAGATGTTTTGCTGCCGGGAAGCATAGGCGATCGAGCCCAAAAACCGAGACCTTAAGAATAAGACGAGCATTTTGGTCATGTCAGTAAAGCCTTTAACCTCGGATTCCAATGCTTTCTTCACTGATTAGCTCAGCCATTTCCACGGTATAGCTTTTGCCCGCTAAATGTTGCATGCATGTGTGACTTAAAAAATAAAGAAGTTCCGCGCATGTCGGAGTTAAGCATAAAAAAGCAATATCTATCAAAATCATTGAATAAGCGATGATTAGGCCCGCGAAATTTTAAAAAGCTATATTTCGACATCTCGGACAGCTCCGCTATGGGGTTG
Source organism: uncultured Thermogutta sp. (assembly GCA_937128505.1). Classification (GTDB taxonomy): domain Bacteria; phylum Planctomycetota; class Planctomycetia; order Pirellulales; family Thermoguttaceae; genus DTLM01. The sequence continues at coordinate 68,689 of CAKZMM010000021.1, read as the reverse complement.
TTGCACTCGAGTTTGCCGCCTTCCCGCGTAAGCTTTCCCACAATAGGAAGCAAAGCGGGCTGTGGCGGCAGCCGTTCGAGCTTCTCCCCTAGAGGGCAGCGATCGCTAGGTGTGTTATTGCCGTAGATGTGTGACCTCGGTAGATGCGTGACTAAGTGGCATCGTGTTCGCAACACCTTTATTGCCACAGCACATTTACCGTCATGAAAAAGCGTAGCGGTTGGGAAGGAGCGGTCTGCTTTGTAGAGTCCGAAACTTTTACCCAAATAAAGGGGGACTATTCTCGCGGTCTTTGCGACCTTCGAGGCTCTCCCTAAATGGTTACCCGACAACGGAACTAAAGAAAGGGCGTGCTTGTGTGCGGCATAGTGGGCTACATCGGTAATCAGGAAGCAGCCCCTTTGCTTTTGCAAGGGTTGCGTCGCGTGGAGTATCGCGGATACGACAGTGCAGGATTAGCCACGATCGCCTCGGCCGGTGAGCTCCATCTGCTGAAGGCGGCCGGACGCATCGATCAACTCGTCCGGCTGCTTTGGACGCAACCCTGCCCGGGCACCATCGGCATTGCCCATACCCGCTGGGCTACTCACGGAGCGCCCTCTGACGAGAATGCCCATCCTCATGTCGGGGGAAATGGCGAGGTGGTCGTCGTCCACAACGGGGTGATCGAAAACTTTCAAACCTTGAAAGATCAACTGTTGAATTGGGGATACCAATTCCGCTCCGCTACCGACACAGAAGTCATTGCCCATCTGCTGGCTCATGAATTGCGAAAAGCAGGGGGATTGCATCAGATTCGCGGAACGCGCCCTTCTCGGGAGGGGCTTGTGGCGGTAGTGCAGGCGGCTTTGCGACAACTTCGCGGAACTTATGGATTGGCCATTTTGATACCGGAACTTCCCGACGTGTTGATCGCCGCCCGGTTGGGAAGCCCATTAGTCGTCGGTTTGGGAGATGGAGCCGGATGGCTTGCCAGCGATGCTGCCGCGCTAGCTGGTTTTACTCAACGGGTCGTCTATCTCCGGGATCATGAAATTGCGTTGATCACCCGGGATGGCCTTCAGGTCATCCACCCCGATCACGGCTCGGTCGCGCCGGACTTTCAGCCTTTGGATTTGTGCTCCCGTGATGTGGAGTTGGGCGGATTTCCCCATTTCATGCTCAAGGAAATCTTCGAACAACCTGAAGCGATCCGCAACGTGATGCGGGGGCGCCTGGACCGGGACGCAGCCACGGCCAAATTTGGGGGACTGAATCTTTCCCCCCGGCAATTGCGCCGGGTCGATCGGATCATCATGACCGGCTGCGGCACCAGTTGGCATGCGGCGCTGGTGGGCGAATATCAAATCGAAAGCCTCGCACGGCTTGCCGTGGAGGTCGAGTACGCCAGCGAACTCCGCTATCGGAATCCACCGGTGGGGCCAAACACGCTCCTTTTCGCCATTACTCAGAGCGGTGAAACGGCGGATACCCTCGCGGCCTTGCGGGAAATGAAACGCAAAGGTAATCCCACTCTTGCCATCTGCAATGTGGTAGGAAGCACCATCGCGCAAGAAGCCGATGGCGGCATTTACCTTCACGCCGGCCCAGAGATCGGAGTGGCTTCCACCAAGGCTTTTAGCAGCCAGTGCGTGGCCACCGCGATGCTGGCTTTGTATTTTGGTCGGCTCCACCACCTAAGTTTCGAAGCCGGTCTAGAAATCATTGAAGCCTTGGAGAGTTTGCCGGGGAAAGTCGAGCAGGCACTCGCCGTCAACGAACTGATGCGAGCCATTGCCGAAAAGTATGCCGAATGCCGCACCTTCCTTTATTTGGGGCGACAGTTTAACTTTCCCACGGCGTTGGAAGGGGCATTGAAACTCAAGGAAATCAGCTACATTCATGCCGAGGGATATCCGGCAGCGGAGATGAAACACGGCCCCATTGCGTTGGTCGACCGGCACACGCCCAGCGTGTTTATCATCCCTCAGGGGCATGTGTACGATAAGATCCTGGCGAATATGCAGGAAATTAAGGCCCGCGGCGGACCGATCATTGCGCTGGTGAACGAAGGCGATCGCTGTGCCGCTGCCTTGGCCGACGAGGTCATCGAGCTGCCGTTCGTTCCCAACTTCCTGCAGCCAATTGTTTTCGTGATCCCCCTGCAACTATTGGCTTACCACATTGCGGTGATCCGCGGGTGTGACGTGGATAAGCCGCGAAACCTGGCCAAAAGCGTCACCGTGGAGTAGAAAGCCGGGTGCTAAAGCGCGGCCGGTGCTGAAGCGCCTTTTGGCCAAACGGAACGCCCCTTCGACACGTCTTGTGGGTGCACTTTAGGACCCATGCACGCACGCAACAAGCGGAAGGGCGTACCAAATCATTCGGCTGTGGGAGAAAAACCCCATTCCTTTCGCGATTACTTCCTTTGAAAACTAGTCCGTCTTGCAATCGATGCATTCATTTTAGAGTTGCCGCCGCGGAAGGATCGTGTGGACCGGCACTACGTGGTTGCTCCTTCGGTCGCCGTGACCGGCTCAAAGGTCGGTCGCGGAGCCTTTCGCTTGACCCGATCGTTCTTGCCGACGAATTCTAAGATCGCCTTCGGGCCGGCGTCCCCCAGTCGCGGTGCGGGCAGCCGAAGGATCCGCGTATATCCGCCGGGTCGGTTGGCAAAGCGAGGAGCCAGCTTATCGAAAATGATCCGCACGGCCTGTTTGCTATGGAGCAGCTTCAGAATGTGGCGTCGCGCCGCCACCACGGGGGCCATTGCTTTGGCCCACTCCTGCCAGCCTTCACCTTGTCGCCACTGACGCCATTTTTCGCTATTGCGAGCCACATCCGGCTCCACGGATCGGGCATGCTCCAATTGGGGGAGTACCCGGCGGGCAATCGTAATGCAACGCTCGACCAACGGGCGGACTTCCTTGGCTTTGGCCAGCGTCGTGACGATTCGGCCCGGTACCTTCGGCTTCAGCTCGTCGTCCTCGCGATAGTCTTGCTCGGTCAGAATAAGGGCAACGGCCAAGCTGCGTAATAGGGCCCGTTGATGTCTGGGATTTCGCCCCAATTTCCGGCCTTTTTTGCGGTGCCTCATATTTGGGATACCCGTCGCTTCGATTTTTTGTACCAAAATCTGAAAGTTAGCTTGTTTTTTCCGCAGGCACTACAGCCCCGCTCCGTGTGCAAGACCTAAAAGTCCCCTCTTTTGGCCTCCATGGGCTCCCCAAAAGAAACCGGAACTCAAAGCTTGCCACGAGCAACCGCTCAGAGCCCTTTCAAACCACGTCGCTCAATTGGGATTGAAAATCGTAAAGCCTTCCTGGGACTTCAAAGCACACCTAAAGGGTATGATGCCTGCTCTGCGTACACGCGCGATCAATAAACCGCCTGTGAGCACAAATAAAGCGAGCCAGATCGATCATCCATGGAGTACGGCGTCTGCCCGGTTCGCCACCACCCAGCGAGACCTAATAATTTGCGTTGAAAACTTCCGATTGATCGGCCGCCACTTTTCCGGATAATCGCCAAACAAATCCCGCCATCAACCCAAAGATCCCGCAGGGGTCGTAGGAAGCCGCATCCCGAGTCGCAAGCCTAAGCTCGCCAGTTTCTCCTTTACTTCGGCCAATGTCGTATCGCCGAAATTCCGCAAGTCGAGGAGTTGCTCCTCCGTTCGGGTTACCAAATCGCGCACTATGCGAATATTGCCGGCCTCCAACGAGTTGGTGGCCCGCGCCGACAAATTCAGTTCGCTCAAAGTCATATTCAGCTTGGATTCTATGGCGGCGGAAAAGCCCGGGTATTCGCTCGAAGGTTTCTCCACATGCACCTGGGGCCCTAATTCGGCGTACTGAACGAAGGGGTTCAAGTGCTTACGGAGAATCTTGGCGGCTTCTACCAGGGCCATTTCCGGAGAAACCGACCCGTTGGTCCATATTTCGAGGATCAGCCGGTCGTAATTGGTCTTTTGCCCTACCCGAGTTTCTTCCACCTCGTAAGCTACGCGGACCACCGGGCTGAACATGGCATCGACCGGGACGACGCCAATTTCCTGTACCTGGGCCATCCGCTCGGAAGCAGGCCGGTAACCGCGACCATTCTCCACTTTCAATTCCATGGAAAACGGAACGTCGTCTGTTAACGTAGCGATGATGTGGTCTTTATTGATGACCTCCACCGCCTCATCCGGCGCGATGTCAGCACCGGTGACGACACCCCGGGCGTTTTTCTCCAGCCGCAAGGTCCGCGGTTCGCTGCTGTGGTTTTTCACCACCAGGGATTTCACATTGAGAATGACATCGGTGACATCCTCGACCACTCCCGGCAACGAGGTGAACTCGTGCAAGGCCCCTTGAATTTTCACCTCGGTGACCGCACTCCCCTCCAGGCTCGAAAGCAAAATTCGGCGCAAGCTATTGCCGACCGTTGTCCCGAAACCTCGCTCAAACGGCTCTGCAATGAACTTCCCGTAGGTGGGTGTCAGCGAATCCCGATCACAAACCACCCGACTCGGCAATTCTAAACCCCGCCAATTCACACGCATCGGAGTTTCCCCTCGGCCTTTTGCCAAAACCCAGACTTTGTACGCCTGCTGCCTACCCCACTGACGACTTCGACGAGCTCCCCTACCAGCCGAGCAGATCTAGTTGAAACTAGCAAGAGCCCGTTCAAACTTCTCCTTGCCCCTCTTTTTATCTCCGACTATTCCTTTCTCCAAATATTCCTCTCCGGTAACAGAGCCGCCCAAAATCCGTTGACGATTCTTGCGCTTAACAAACTTTTTTAGAGGCTCACCGAACTTGGCCGCAACCATGCAAGCCCACTAGTAGCTTAGGCACATAAAAAGCCCAGCTCCAACGCGGGTTCACGCAGTGGACTGCCTCCCCCAACTACTTCGAGCAGAATTCGATGATCAACTGGGGCTCCACCGGGATGGACACGTCCATAATGTCCGGCAAGCGGACGACATGGCCCTCCGGCACTTCCCCGTCGATACGGCTCAAAAAGTCCGGCACGGCCTGCCGATTGGTTTCCCTGGCCGCTTTGACGATTTCCAAAGTCTTGGGCCGGTTCTTCACGGAGATCACATCACCCACATGAACCTCGTAATTGGGTAGATCGACGCGTCGGCCGTTCACCGTAATATGACCATGCCGCACCAATTGCCGAGCATGAGCCCGTGATAATGCGAATCCCAGGCGATACACCACATTATCGAGTCGGCGTTCCAGCAACGACATGAGCACCTTACCCGTGTTGCCGGCCGAGCGCTCAGCCCGCGCAAAATACCGGCGAAATTGCCGCTCCAATACGCCATAAAAATGTTTGACTTTTTGTTTTTCGCGCAGATGGAGACCAAAATCGGTCAATTTCCCGCGACGCATCCCGTGCATTCCCGGTGCGGATTTCCGCCGCTCCAGCGCGCACTTCGATGTGTCGCATCGGGTACCTTTGAGAAAGAGCTTTCTGCCGTCGCGCCGGCAAAGCCGACAAACCGGCCCGGTGTAACGTCCCATATCGTATAGTCCTAACCTGTCAGAATTGCTCCAAACTTCTCTAAGTTCTCTGGCTTCGTTTCTTTCCTTCGTTGTAGGGAAAGAGCCACTCACCCAATCAGCGCGTTAGGTCAGCTCCTCATTTCCCCCGTGCTACGCCGAAACCCGTGCTACGCCGAAAAATGTATCCCAAATTGTGCAACCGGGACTTAGGCCGGGATTAAAGCTAAACCCGGCAAACGCAAAGTTAAAAAAGTTAAACACGACGGCGTTTTTTAGGCCGACACCCATTGTGCGGCAAGGGGGTCACATCTTCGATCGACTTGATGATCAGCCCGGCAGTCTGCAAGGCTGTGATCGCACTTTCGCGACCGCTTCCGGGTCCTTTCACCTTTACGTCAATTTCTTTTAGACCCATTTTTATGGCTTTTTCTGCCGCTTGCTGAGCCGCCATTTGTCCGGCAAAGGGGGTACTCTTGCGACTGCCTTTGAAGCCGCACGTACCACCGGTTGCCCAGACCAAAACGTCGCCTTTGAGATCGGTTATAGCCACAATCGTGTTATTAAATGTGGCTTTGATATAGGCGATCCCCGCTGTAACGTGGCGACGAACCTTTCGTTTCTTACTCGCTTTGGCCACAGTTCGCAGAACCCTCTATTTGCTCAGAAGCTATAGAAACTAACCGTCTTCTCAACCTTCAGCTTTCTTAACGGAGGTCCTTGACGCCCTTCTTTCCTGCGACGGTCTTCTTGGGACCTTTTCGCGTTCGCGCATTGGTCCTGGTTCGCTGTCCCCGAACCGGCAGGCCTTTGCGATGTCGTACCCCCCGATAAGAGTTGATGTCCTTCAATCGGGCAATATTCTGCTGGATTTGCCTTTTCAGTGGTCCCTCGACGATGTAGTTCTTGTCGATTAGGGTTGCCAACCGCCCCAGCTCATCTTCTTTGAGGTCTTTGGCAAGGACTTGCGGCTCGATACCCGCCTGGTGGCACAGCTCCCGCGCAATACGCGGCCCAATGCCATAGATGTAACGCAACGAGATTACAGTCGGTTTATCACCGGGGATGTCTACACCCAATAAACGGGGCATTTACTGGAATCTCCTAAACTGTGCTCTTCAACAATATTCTTAATAAACTTTGTTTACCAACTTAAAATATTTTTTCAGATTTTGATCCGAACTCTTTTTGTTACGCTAACAGCTACCTCATCAGTGCGGAATAGCCTTCGCAAACAAAATTTAACTAAAAAATTATTACGTTTCCTGATATCCAAATCGAATTACGGCTAATAAAATTTTCCTCTGCTCAAAAATGAGATTAATCAGATAGTGATCACACCGGTTAAAGGACGTAAGCCAACATTTACCCCTGACGTTGTTTATGCCGGGGATTAGCGCAAATTATGTAGATTCGACCTTTGCGGCGAACAACTTTGCAATTGGCACATATTCGTTTCACACTTGCACGAACTTTCATCTCGATTTGACTCCGTCACGAATTCGGCCTGCCCGCACGATTAAGGCACCGAGCGAACAAATTAACTAATGCTCAAGAATCTGAACTTACTCGCCAGAAATATCACTTTGTTTGTCGGATTAACAATAAACGGTACCACCTTATCTGTATGAGCGATTAAACATGCTGTAGATTATATATAGACCTCGTTAGGTATCGCTTCGCTTTTCCACGCTTTACACCGAATTCTTCTCCGATTCGGCTCCCGCCTACCTCGCTGATGCCAACCGGGACTCCCCCCGCAGAAATCTGTTTAAGGCTGACCCGATAGTGAGGTTAAACTAACACCTTTTTTGTGCGGGGAAGCAAATCTAAGTGGGGATACTAAGTGGTACGCCTTGGCCCGGCTCACAGTGACAAAGTTACCCGTTACACACTCACATCACTATTTTAAATCACTATTTTGTTTTACCGGTCAAGTGTGGACAGAAACATCGTGACGAATAACCCAACTCCTTGCAGCAGTTTTTACCGTTTATAGTTTCACACCCTTTTGTTTATAGTTTCACGCCGATTGAATCTCAGGAGGTGGCAAACATTCTGCTGCGATGTGTTGACGATTTCCTATCACACCGCTGCAAGTTGATTTCTTAAGCTACCTCACGAACGCCGATAGCAACTACCTAACCTCCAACCGCGGTATAATCTCAATCCCTTCTAATCCGCTTTTTACTTCTGCCCGGTCATCGTCCGGAGGCCTAAGTGCCAATATCCCTTACAAGCTGTGCCCTGAACGCTGCGCTCTTTTTTTAAGCGATGCTCTTCTTTACGCCTGTGCTTCTCCTTCCGATGATAGTTTGAAGCCGAGGATTTTCGGTTATCCGTTAAACGAAGGTAACAGACCTCATTCGACGAGAACGACTTCCCCATTTGGCCCGGCGGTCAGCACCTGGGGTCCCGACCGCGTTACCGCGATGGTATGTTCGAAATGAGCACTGGGTAAGCCGTCGAAAGTTACCTGTGTCCAATGGTCGGGCATCAGCCGCACGCGTTTGCTTCCCATATTTACCATGGGTTCCACGGCAATCACCAATCCCGGTTCGATCCGGAAGTCGCCACCGCGGCGGAGCTGCTCGCTCACGAAATTGGGTACCTGTGGATCTTCGTGCATTTGCCGACTAATACCGTGGCCCACAAACGCCTCCACCACCGAAAACCCATGATCCTTTATAAAGGTTTCCATCTCTCGGGCAATTTGGCTCCAGTAAGACCGCCTGCCCAAAAGATCGATTGCCAACAGTAACGCCCCTTGGGTAACCTCTAGGAGCTTCTTCACCGGCTCGGCGACTTTTCCGACAGGGAAAGTCGCAGCCGCATCGCCGCACCAACCAGCAAACCGACAACCGGTATCAATGCTGACGATATCCCCTTCCTTAATCTTTCGCGGACCCGGGATGCCGTGCACCACCTCTTCGTTTACCGAAATGCAAGTGACTGCCGGAAATGGTACCCGGCCGGGTACGCCCTTAAAAAGCGGCTCAGCCCCCACGGAGGCATAAAACCGCTCCACGGCGGCGTCAATCTCCGCGGTGGTCGCCCCGACCCGCAATTTGGACTTTGCCACCTGAAGTGCTCGCCATACTAGCAGGCCGGCCTTCCGCATCGCGGAAATTTCTCGGGGTGACCGCAGAATCACCACCGGCACACAAGCTCCGGTTCTCAAAATGGTCTAAAGCGGTTCAAACTTCGACGATGTTTCGCAAAACTCCTGGAATGCTCAAGCATCCCAGCATACGGACACGGAAAAAACCCTTCCGTCCGACACTTTCTGATGTCTGCAAGGTTCTCCGAACAGACATCCTGGCAGACGGACACGAAATAAGCTCTTCCCTCCAACACGGGCGAAAACCTTCCCGGGGGAGTACCCGCTGTTAAGGGCACCGCTAAACCCTACCCCCGGGCCGCCTCCAAAACGGTGGCAAATCCCTACCAAAATCGCCACAAACCGAAGGCCAAAAGCCCCCTCCCGCTGTGCTACCGTAGGCCGCTGTTGACCAGGGGATCTAAAATGGCGACCAAACGGCCGAAAACTTCATCCACAGTCCCGGTACCATCTACCGAACGGAGCAATCCTTTTTTCGCGTAGTAATCCAGCAGGGGTTCGGTCTGCTCACGATAGGCGACCAGTCTTTGGCGAATGACCTCCGGTGAATCGTCGGCGCGTCCGCGTCCGGCCAACCGGCGAAAGAGCTCTTCTTCAGGCACTTGCAATTCCAGCACCACATCGAGCGAAGCGCCCTTTTCCGCGAGCATCCGATCCAAAGCCTCCGCCTGTGCTATTGTCCGCGGGAATCCGTCCAAAAGATAACCCGCCCGGCAATCCGGCTCCTCCAACCGAACGGAAATCATGCCGAGGATGATTTCATCAGGCACCAAAGCCCCCCGCGACATGTACTCTTCGGCTTGGCGGCCTAACTCGGTTTGGGCATCTCGGGCTGCCCGCAGCATATCTCCGGTCGACAAATGGGCTAGACCGTACCACTCAATCAATTTCGTCGCTTGAGTTCCCTTCCCGGATCCTGGAGCACCGATAAATACCACTCGCATTTGCACTACTGCCTAAGTTCTTTGCTGCCCGTCTTTACGTTTCCGATACCCTTATGTTTCATGTCATCCGGGGTATTCACATACGATGACACGGGGGCAAGTTCCATCCATCTGCTATTGGATCGAATCTTCGTTTTCCGCGGCAAAGCCAACTTTTGCGCTCACTTGGATGAACCAACAGGTTATTGCCGCCCGGTTGCCAAAACCTTTCTTACCCCGACCTTACTTTCGGCCCATTCCGAGCGTTTATCGGCGGCAAAATCGGTAATTCAAATTTCGGTATTCGAAACGACGAAACCGAGAGTTTCGAGCCAACCTCAGCTCCCGGCTCCGAATGGCTTAAAGTTCCCAGGTATTTAACGTTCCAAAGGTCTCCTTATTTAACCTCCCAAAGTCCTTAAAAATGATTATCGCTCCAAAAGTCCGCGATAATTGTGCATGACCAAGTGGCTATCGATCTTTTGGACCAAATCGAACGCCACGCTCACAGCAATCAGCAGACTAGTACCGCCGTAGAAGCTGGCGATTACCCAATCGACCCGCATCCAGGCGGCGATTATCGTCGGAATGATGGCCACCAAAGCCAAAAAGGCCGCACCGACGTAAGTGATGCGGATCATCACCTTCTCCAGGTAATCAGCCGTTCGACGCCCGGGCCGATAACCGGGAATAAAGGTCCCGTAGTTCTTCAGGTTTTCGGCCATATCCTTGGGATTGAAGATGATGGCCGTCCAGAAATAACAGAAAAAGTAAATCAGGATGATATAGAGGACGTTGTAGATGTAGGATTCGCCCCGATGAAACGCCAAATCCAACCATACGGCCCAATTGGCCCGGGTTTGATGGGCTAACCACTGGAAGAAGACCGCCGGAAACAGAAGCAAGCTGCTGGCGAACACAATCGGCATGACACCGCCTTGATTGATCTTCAGCGGTAGATACTGCCGTGTGCCGCCGTAAACCCGGCGCCCGCGCACGTGCTTTGCGCTTTGGGTGGGGATACGACGTTGGGCTTGCTCCATGTAAACCACCCCCGCCACAACCCCGACAAATAGCGCAATCAACACCAAAAGTTTGTCGACACCCAGAGTTCCCCCGGCACTACCCAACTCGAGACCTTGCTCGGCAATCGGTTGGAAAAGTGACCAAAGGGCGCTGGGCATGCGGGCCAAAATCCCCGCCATAATCAGCAAACTAATGCCGTTGCCAATGCCGAATTGATCGATTTGTTCCCCTAACCACATCAAGAAAGTTGTACCGGCGGTCATCGTCATCACCGCGGTGAGTTGCCAGGCAAACGACAACTGACCGGTTTCGGGATTGAGGAATTCTTCCCGAATGAAGTCACTGCGAACCAGCACCGCCAAGTAAAACCAGCTTTGAAAGATGCACAAGACGACGGTGGCATACCGGGTATATTCATTGATTTTCTTTCGACCGGTTTCGCCTTCTTTTTGCAAGCGCTCCAGAGCCGGGATGACGGTGGCCAAAAGCTGGAAAATAATCGAGGCCGAAATATACGGCATAATGCCCAAACCGAAGATGGTGGCCTCTTGAAGATTGCTTGCGCTGAAGATGGCTACCTGTTCCAGTAGCGCCCCCACACCACCCCGCTGCGACTCAATGGCCCGGCGCATGGCCTCGGCATCCACCACCGGTAAGGCGATGTGCCAACCGACCCGGTAGATCGCCAAAACCAGCAGCGTAAAAAGGATTTTCCGCCGCAGCTCGGGGATGGTGAAGATGACCCGAATTTTTTCCCACATGGCGGACTACATCCTGCTTGGGACCCACAAACACACTGAATTAAGGACTTTATGTACCTTCCGCTTAGAAACCGAGTTTTCGCCGATGAAAATCACGCGTTCGCTCATTCCCCCCCACAAGTGCTCGAGGATGCCGCGCTTAGGACATCCTACGCTTTTTTGCCGGCAAACCCTTCGCTCGATCGTCCTGAGATTCCGTTTGGTCTATCGCCCTCTTTGTCTATGCCAATCTCTGATAAACTTTATCAGGTGCTCGTCGCTCTTTTTCAGATCCTGGTCGCTGCCGCGCGGGGTTTTTTAGGTTTCGATTTATTCTTCGGAACAGGGGCTTTCCCCGGTAAAAGGATCGCTTGCCCGCCGGCTTGCTCAATTTTCTGCTTAGCTGTGACGCTAAACTGATGGGCTGCCACCTTCAGTGGCTTGGTCAGTTCACCATCGCCCAGAATCTTCAAGCGATCGAAGTTGCGCTTGATCAGTTCCCTTTGCTGGAGTAATTCGGGGGTAACCTCTTCCCCGGCTTCGAACTTCTTGTCCAGATCCCCCACGTTGATCGCCAAAATGCGGTCGGCAAAACGGTTGTGGAAGCCGCGCTTCGGGATACGGCGGGTCAAGGGCATTTGCCCACCTTCAAATCCCAGCCGTAATGACCACCCACTCCGCGAAGCTTGTCCCTTGTGGCCCCGGCCGCAAGTCTTCCCATGCCCGGAACCGGGACCCCGGCCCACGCGTTTTCGCTTCTTATGTTTGACTATCCCACGATGGATTTCGTTCAGGTTCATGATAGGGGTACTCCGCGCAAACGTTCCAGTTCCGTCCTGCTGTGACACTGCTGGAGTCCCAGGATGGTTGCCTTCACAAGATTTAGGGGGTTATGAGAGCGGAAGCTTTTGGTCAGGACGTCTTTGATGCCGCAGGCTTCGCAAACGGCTCGAACGGCAGGTCCGGCGATGATCCCCGTACCCGGGGCAGCCGGCAAAAGAATGACTTTCGAAGCTCCGTACTCCCCGATCACTTCATGGGGAATGGTAGTTTCTTCCAGTTGGATGGGCACCATGTTTCGCTGGGCATCCTTGATGGCCTTTTCCACCGCCGGCGGTACCTCGTTGGCTTTGCCGTAACCCCAGCCGACGCGGCCTTTCTGATCGCCCACGACCACCAAGGCAGTGAAACTGAATCGGCGACCTCCCTTGATGACCGCGGCACAGCGCCGGATCTTGATCACCTTTTCGATCAGTTCACCTTGGACTGTTGCTTCTGCTTCTGCCATGATTGCTTCAAACCCTGTTAGATGCCGGATTCGCTCAAGGGTTCACTCCGGTGGCGTCAAGAACTCCTGCGAACAAAGGGAGTTTCGATTCTTTTTACCTCTCGTATTTGTTTCTTTGCTGGTTTACTACGAATTTCCTGTTTTCTCACGAATTGTATTTCTTTTGACTTTCTTGCGGTGCCCTACCTGCACCCCGGTTGCACCACTGGTTATTCCGTTAGTTATTATTAGGTAATCAGCGCTCCACTTCAGAAGTTGTAAGTTTCAGTTATAAGTTTCAAAACTTTTATCAACGCTTGGGGGAGTTCAATTCGGCGGTTTCCTGCCACTCACCGCGACAAACTCGCGTTTCCGTTTCGACTTCGACGACCGAGCTCTTCCTTAGATCCTCTTCTGTCCGCTTCCTGACAAATGCTGCTGATACTCCGGTAAATGTTGCTCGTGCCTTCGTCCGAATGTGCTGCCAGAAACCGAAAAAGACACGATACTCGCTTGTTCCCGTTTTGAGCGAGGCCTCGGCACGCAGCGGTTCCTTAGCCCGGTTTGGCGGCTGCTTTGCCCGATTTCTTGCCTCCGGTTGCTGGTTGCGAGGAAGCTTTCTTCCCTTGTGCAGGGGCGACTGCTGCGGGCTCTTCCGCCGGTGCCTCAATCTGCTTTTTCGGCCCGATATCAAGCCCCGCATCCCGGGCCGCATCCACTAAGGCCGCCATGCGACCATGATATTTGTAGCGGCCGCGATCGAAGACCACTTTCGTGATACCGGCAGCCAAGGCTCGTTCCGCGATCACTTTGCCGACCTTTTGCGCAGCCGGAATATCCCCGCCGTGAATCCGGTCTCCGCGAATCTCCTTTTCCAGGGTGCTGGCAGCCACTAAGGTTCGCGCGGTTTGGTCATCGATAATTTGGGCATAGATGTGCTTCAGACTCCGAAACACACTTAGGCGTGGCCGGGAAGAAACTCGCTTGAGCCGATTCCTCACCCGAAATTGCCGACGTAATCGTTGCCGATTGATCCGAGCTTCGCGTTTCACTGCCGCTTCTCACCGGTCTGGTTAGGTTAATTCCGCTTAATTTCAATGCTTATCAGATAATGTAGATCATCTAGATCATCTGTTGCCCAAGCTCGGGTTCCTATTCTCGAGCTTGGTGTCTTCGTTCAAGCTCAGCTTGCCTTTGCCTGAGTCTGGGGGACTTGCGTAACAGGTCCAACCCACGGCTAAGACACAAGCTGGTTAAGACACAAGTGTGCCCAAGTTCGGAACCCAGCTTTTTCTTGTCTCAGCCCGAGTGTTTATCCTCCGACCCGAACGCTTACTTCTTTCAGCTCAATCTCTGTGAAGCTGAACCGTTTGAATCTTGTTTCTTCTCACCTTCTGAATTTCAATGCGGCTCTTTTCATCGTGCCACTCGAGCCCACAGGAATCCGCACCCCCATGCTATCTCTCTACACTTGCGGATTTATTTTGGAGCACTTGAGCCTTGCCGCTCTTACATTTCCATTTCTTACATTCGCATTGAATCTTATCGTTTTGAATCTTACGTTTGCATTGAATCGAGCCGGCAGCTATTAGCGTTACTCTTACTAACTATTTCTCCCTATCTCTCCATCTCTCAGGCTTCAATTCTCGCAAACTTCTCGGATATCCGTCGATCTCCTTTATCCTTGGCTATCCTTCGCCGAATACCGGCTTCTACCTCAAATAGCCGGCTCCTACTCCAAACACGCGGTTATGCTCGTCAAAAAACCCACCCACGACCCGCACGAGTGAAATTGAGCCGATTCGTGCTGATGAGCTTTTATTGCCATGAACTTTACTTACTATTTGCCGGCCCCTTTGCGCTCCTTCAGGCGAACGACTTCTCGGTCGTAACGGATACCTTTGCCCTGGTAAGGCTCCGGCGGACGAACGGCCCGGACCTCCGCGGCAAATTCACCGACTTTTTGTTTGTCAATCCCGCGAATGACGATGTGCTGCTGATCGGGGCAGGTGACGGTCAAATCCGGAGGAATGGGCAATCGAACTTCGTTGGCAAAGCCGACGCGGAGGTGCAGTTCGTTTTTAATGACGGCCGCGATGTACCCGATTCCTTGAATTTCCAGGCGGCGTTCATACCCCTGGCTGACGCCGATGACCATGTTCTGGATCAAGGCACGCGTTAGTCCGTACATTGCCCGGGCACGGCGAGTTTCGGAGACCTGTTCCACGGTGATTAAGCGTTTGTTGGGGTCGAAGGATACGGAGACCTCCGGCCGCCACTGGTAGTGGAGCTTTCCCAACTTGCCTTGGACTTCTATCGTACGGTTCTGAATGCTGACCGTTACATCGTCAGGTACAGCGATGGGTTTTTTGCCAATCCGCGACATAGTTCCAATCCCACCTTGATTTCGGCAGTGGGGATGATGCCGAGTTTTTACCAAACTTCGCAAAGGACTTCCCCGCCCAATCTGCGTTGTCGGGCTTCCCGGTCACTGATCACCCCCCGACTGGTGCTGAGGATGCAAATGCCCAATCCGTTCAGCACCGGCTTGAGCTTCTGGTATCCGCGATAGATTCGTCGCCCCGGCTTGCTGATTCGGCGGATGTGGCGGATTACCCGCTCGCCATTAGGGCCGTACTTTAAGTAAATGCGGAGCTGCTTGGCGGGAGTTCCTTCGATTTCTTCCCAATCCCAGATATACCCCTCGCGTTTGAGTACTTCCGCCACACCCTGTTTGACCCTCGAGCTAGGCAGATCCACATAAGGATTTTCTACCCGAATCGCATTCCGAATCCGAGTTAACATATCGGCGATAGAGTCCGTCATCATATCTCGGCTCAATCCCCTCTACCAACTGGCCTTTCGCACACCGGGAATCAGCCCTCGGTCCGCCAACTTCCGAAAACAAATCCTACAAATGCCGAATTTGCGGTACACCGCACGGGGTCGGCCGCACAACCGGCAGCGGTTGTGCCGCCGCGTGGCGAACTTCGGCTCCTTGAAAAAAGCCTTTACCTTCTTTGCTTTCGTGGACATGAATGATCGACCTCTGATGGCATGGGACTATTCAGCTCGGAACGGCATCCCCAGCATTCGCAGGAGCAAACGGGCTTCGTCGTCGGTTTTCGCCGTCGTGACGATGGTGACATTCATGCCCTGAGCCCGGGTATAACGGTCCGGGTTTAGTTCCGGAAAAACATACTGCTCGGAAAGCCCTAAGCTATAGTTCCCCCGACCGTCGAAAGCGCGGGGGTTCAAACCGCGAAAGTCGCGCACCCGGGGCAAAGCTAGGGAAATCAGCCGGTCCAAAAACTCATACATGCGTCGCCGCCGCAACGTGACCCTACAACCGATAGCCATTCCCTTCCGAACACGGAAGCCAGCCACCGACTTTCGGGCACGGGTAACCACCGGCTTTTGTCCGGAAATCAGCGACAACGCATCCACCGCTTCCTCGAGGTATTTCTTTTCCTGGGTCGCCCGGCCGACGCCCATGTTGATAACAATTTTTTCCAGCCGGGGTAATGAGAGCGGATTAGTCCGACCGAGCCGTTTCGCAAGCTCGGGGACGATCTCACGCTGATATCGTTCCAACAATCGCGGAGTCATGATGATGCCGACTCACTTTTCGCCATTTTTGCACGCCGCATTTTGGACGGAGAGATTCGCCCGATCTCCGCCCCGCACTTTTTACAAACCCGAACTTTACTCCCGTCGTGGAGAATCCGACTGCCGGTGCGAGTCGGTTTATCGCAGCTTGTGCACACCAGGAGCACATTCGACCAGTGGATCGGCATTTCCACGGAAACGCGCCCCCCTTGGGGATTACGGCGGCTGCGGCGGACGTGCTTGATGACTTTGTTGACACCTTCGACCACAAGTTTTTGGTTCTTGCGGTCAACGCGAAGCACCCGTCCGCGGCGCCCCCGGCTGTCCCCGGTGATCACTTCAACAATATCGTTGGTGCGGATATGCATCAGACCACCTCGCTGGCCAGGCTGACGATTTTCATAAAGTTGCGTTCCCGCAATTCCCGGGCAACCGCCCCGAAGATTCGCGTCCCCTTCGGATTGCGCTCGTTGTCGATGATCACCGCCGCATTGCTATCGAAACGAACGTAGCTGCCGTCCTCGCGTCGGGTTGACTTTTTCGTGCGGACCACCACCGCTCGCACCACCGAACCTTTCTTGAAATCGCTGCCCGGTATCACGCTTTTCACACTACAGACGATAATATCGCCCAAACCAGCATATCGCCGGCGGCTGCCCCCCAGCACTTTGATGCACATTAATTCCCGGGCACCCGTGTTGTCCGCCACCACAAGGCGTGTTTGTGCCTGGATCATTGCCACACTCGCCTACGGATAATAAGTCGGTCTTCTTCCAGTTCTTTTTCCCAGTTTATCCGTTTGGATATCCGCTGAATCCTCTCGAAAGTTGTTGGGCCGGAACTTCCCACCCCGAATTTCCTTGCCGTCCTTCAAAACCGAATCATCCGACGATTCATTCCCTACTTACTGTCTTATTCGCCACTTATCGTTGAGGCGACAACAGAATTCCCGGGTTACTTTTCACCCACTCAACCGGATCCTCCTGGGGTGGACTCCGGTGATGCCGGCTGACCTGCGGTTTCGGACTTTTGGCCCGGTAATGCGGGGGATTCTTCTTCCACCTCCTCCTTGGTCAAAGCCTCGCGGGCCGCCATGGCCATCCGGCTAACTACCCGGACGAGTCGCCACCGTTTCAGCCGCGATAGCGGCCGCGACTCAATGATTTCCACGGTGTCCCCCAAATGGGACTCATTATTTTCGTCATGGACGTAGCAGATGGTCCGCCGACGCAAATACTTTCCATACTGGGGGTGCCTGGCCAAACGCGACACCTCAACGCGACGCGTCTTGTTCATCCGATCACTGGTTACCACCCCGATGAATTTTCGCTTTGGCATCGTCGTCCTCAGCTCGTTGCGATTGCTGGTTATTGGCTCGTCTCGGTCGACGCGACCGCTTCCTCTTTCTTAGGCTCTCTTTCCCGTTGGATGGTCAGGACCCGCGCAATCAACCGACGTAACCGCCGCACTTCGCTGGGCACATCCAACCGCTCGGTTTGAGCCTGCATCCTCAATTGAAAGAGGCCCTGCCTGCTTTCTTTGAGCACTTGAGCAAGCTGCTCGTCGCTCATTTCCCGCAATTCTTTCGCTTTCATCGTTTAACCGATTTCCCTGAGAAACTTAACCGGTTTCCCTGAGGAATCCGGATCGCGTTGCCCGCAGTTTTATCCGCTAACTTGAGCTTTACCAATCGCGCTTCGCTTTCGACCCACCCGACCTACCCAGCATTCATTAATTCCTGAATCTATACCGCTTGCTTGATGTACGCCGCAAGTTCGCATATCGCCGGAGTATGCCGAAGGCAAATCGCCGTGTTCGTTCGACCTCCAACTTCCACCCTACTCGGCTTTAGCTCGCAAAATTCGGGTTTAGATCACATCGGGTTTAGATCACAAGATTCCGCAGATCTTCAACCTCCGTATCGTGCGTGCGGTCCACTTCTGTGTTTTGTATCTCTGATTTGTAGGGATTCCTGAGCCCACGACCCTTTTAAAATGCTGCCGATTCTCGATGCTGCCGAACACGCCTGCGACCAAGCTTCGGACTTTCGACCTGCTTAGACGCCGGATTGTTTCATCTTCAGTGTCTTTAAGCTTGAGCGGCCTCTTTTTCACACAGCTACGAGCAATCTTTATACGAAAAACACGAACAATCTTTTGTGAAAAACCAAGATATAAGCAATCCACTATGAAGGATGAACTTCACCCACTACTGCGGTCGGCGACGAATGAAGCGCACCTTCACCGGCATTTTGTGGGCAAGCCGGGTAAAACACAGCCGGGCCGCCTCTTCGCTTACCCCGCCGATCTCGTAAAGCACCGTGCCGGGCTTAACCGCGGCAGCCCAGTATTCCGGCTCGCCTTTACCTTTACCCATCCGTGTTTCCAACGGAATGGAGGTAATCGGCTTGTGGGGGAAAATGCGGATGTACAGCCGCCCTTCGTTACGAAGGTATTGCTGCGCGGCAATTCGGCCCGCTTCAATGGTGGCCGCACTAATCCAACCACCTTGCACCGCTTGGAGCCCGAAGTCCCCGAAGACCACACGGTTCCCGCGGGTGGCGTTACCTCTTATACGCCCTCTTTGGCTTTTTCGATGTTTGACCCGTTTGGGCATCATCGCCATGGCTTTCCTCCTCAAACATACCGCGATTGATCCAGACCTGGACCCCAATTTGACCCTGCGGGATCCGTGCTTCGGCGAAGCCGTAGTCGATATCCGCGCGGAGCGTGGAAAGCGGCATCGTCCCCGCGATTTCTTTCTCGCACCGGGACATTTCCGCCCCGCCCAACCGACCCGAAAGCTGGACCTTAATCCCCTTGGCTCCGGCTTTCATCGTTTCTTCGATGGCCCGTTTCATCGTTCGGCGGAAGTTCGCCCGTCGCGAGAGCTGCTCGGCAATATCCTCTGCAACCAATTGGGCCACCAATTCCGGCTGCTTGATTTCAATGATTTGAATGTTGATCCGCCGCCCGGTTAGCTTCTGAAGCTCGTTTTGCAGCTCTTCGACCCGCTCGCCTTTACGTCCGATGAGCACCCCTGGCCGAGCCGAATGCAAAACCACTTTCACCTCGTCGCGGGTACGCTCGATTTCAATCTTGGCAATCATTGGATACATCGGCCTGCCTTCGGGATCTTTCCGCTTCTTGATAAACTCGCGGATTTTCTGATCCTCGACCAGCAGGTCGGCAAATTCCCGCTTCGAGGCGTACCAGCGGCTCGACCAATCGAGGGTCACACCGGTGCGGAAACCAATTGGATTAACTTTTTGGCCCATGGTCCTGCCGGATCCTTAATACAAAACCACCGTAATGTGCGACATCCGCCGAAGGTAGATGCTTGCTGCCCCTCGCGCACGAGGTCGCAACCGCTTCATCGATGGACCGCCGTCGACCCGTACGTCTACTAAGATTAGTTGACCGACCGAACTAGCCTGCTGATCCTCGGCATTGGCCATAGCACTGCGGAGGACTTTTTCCAACATTCGGGCACCGCGTTGGGGCTGAAATCGCAGAATATTCAACGCTTCGTCCGCGGTTTTGCCCCGGACTAGGTCCGCTAACAAGCGCACCTTCCGCGGGCTGATTCGCGCGAAACGATGGATCGCCTTGTACATGGCCACTCCTCACGCCGATCGACCACATCGGTCGGACATCATCACTGGTTCTCTACTGTCGCCAAGCAACATCGCTAACTTCTTGCCGACGACTTGATCCAACTTTTATCCCACTGCGTGATCAGTTCTGCAAAACTTGCGGAACTCTCGAAATTTTCCCGTTATTTGCACGTTTCCCGTCTTTTCAAAACGCATCGACAGCAAAACGCCGAGCCGGTTCCAAATCCCTCTTTTTCCTTATTTCCTTATCACAGCAACCTACAACTTCCTTACGACAGCAACCTAAAATCTGCTGATGCTAACAACCTCCGTACGCCAGCAACCTGAAACCGCAACTGAGGATCTAAACTGATTCTGCCGTAGCATGAAACACTGAGTCTGTGCCGCCATCCTCAGTGACACGAACGAAAAACCGCTGAATGGAACCTGCCGCGGGCTTCATCTCCCCATTGGGAAAATTGAAATTTGCCTTTCTTTTCTGCCGGTTTTCTCTATTGCCGCTTATCCTTTTTTCCCCTTTATTACTTCCCCTTGGTATTAATTCCCCTTGTTACCGTTTACCCTTACCACCGTGACCGCGGAAAATCCGCGTTATCGCAAATTCCCCAAGCCGGTGGCCGACCATTTCTTCGGTCACGAAAACCTTCACGTGTGTTTTTCCATTGTGAACCAAGAATGTATGACCGACGAATTCCGGAACAATCGTGCAAGCCCGGGCCCAGGTCTTAATCGGACGCTTTTCGTTGCTCTCGTTGAGCTGCTGGACCTTACGATAAAGCTTGGCATCGACGAACGGACCTTTTTTCAGTGATCTGCCCATGGTTGTTCCTACCTCTTACCGAGGAATCTTCGCCTCACCATACCGCTTGGAGACTCGGCGGCGAATGATGAATTTGTTCGACGGTTTTCGGGGCTTACGCGTGTGCCCACCCTTGGCCAGTTTGCCCGTGGGACTGCAAGGATGTCGTCCGCCTTTTGACCGCCCCTCACCACCACCGTGGGGATGGTCGATGGGGTTCATGGCAGTGCCCCGGACATGCGGCCGCCGCCCTAACCACCGGCTTCGCCCCGCTTTACCCAACTGAATGGCGTTATGATCGGCGTTGCCCACCGCTCCAATCGTGGCCCGACAACTAGCCGGTACACGACGGATCTCACCACTCGGCAAATTAATCTGTGCCCAATTTGCGTCGCGCGCTGCCAACACGGCTTTTGTACCGGCCGAACGGCATAAGGCCGCTCCTTTGCCTGGCTGGATTTCGATCGCATGAATCTCCATCCCCAATGGGATGTGCGCAAGCGGCAAAGAGTTGCCGACCTTCGGCGGAGCATCCGGCCCGCTGAGAACCTGATCCCCGACCTTCAATCCTTCCGGGGCCAGAATGAACCGCTTCTCACCATCCACATAATGCAGCAGCGCGATTCGAGCACTTCGATTTGGGTCGTACTGAATTGAGTGGACAATCGCCGGGATACCATCCTTTCGGCGGCGAAAGTCAATCACCCGGTACATTCTTTTATGGCCGCCACCGCGGTGCCGAGCCGTTATTTTGCCCTGGTTATTCCGCCCATTGCTCCGAACCATCGGGCGCAGGAGCGACTTGGGCGGCTCCGCTCCGGGTGTGAGCTCGGAAAAATCGCTCACGCTGGCATGCCGCCTTCCGGGCGATGTTGGATTGTAAACCCGTACTCCCATCTTCTTGCGCTCCTCCGAGCGTTCACCCGGCGGAATGCCGTGCTTGCTCGGCCGTCTGTCTTAGTTCTTTGACTTTTCCAACGGAACCCACCAGCGGCACCGTGGTCCACACGATCTTTCAATTCCCAGAAACAAATTCCCTATTTCTTATTTCTTAGAAGAAGCTAATCCGATAATCCTCGTGCAAAGTGACGATGGCCTTCTTCCAGCTTTTGGTATGGGATCGACGAAACCGCGTCCGCCGCGGTTTGCCGCGACGATTTTGAGTGTTCACGCGCACCACCTTCACATTGAACAACTCTTCCACGGCACGACGGATATCCGCCTTGCCCGCACGAGGATGCACCTCGAAAGCGTACTGGTTTAGCCGCTCCGATTTGTGGAGGCTCTTTTCCGTCAAAAGCGGGCGAATAATGATCTGGTAAGGCTCCAAGTTGAGCTTTGTCTTCGATAAATCGCGGGCCATGACCGAATACTCTTTCGCAAAAATCCTTCCCGATTGTCCTCCTGACCTCCCCTCAACCTCCTCTCGTCCCGCTTTACGCCGTTTTACGCCAACTCTATTTTGCTATGAGCTATTTGCTATTTGGCTACGACCTACTTGCTGTGACCTATCGGATATTGGATGCGTCTTGGATATTGGACACTTCATCATTTAGGCGAGCCGGCAGACGCCCAAAATCCTTTTCATAAATCAATTTTCATAATCAAAGGGATAAACGGGCGTACCAACTCTCGAATAACCCCGCGTACTCGTGATGGAAACCTAAACCTCTCCCAGCTTGCCGTGCACAAACTGGTCATAATCCTTGGTTACGAGATTCCTCTGCTACCTCAGCTCATGAAGGCTTTTTATGACGATTAACAAAAGCTTTTCAGCCAACTCCCACAGGTTCCAATGTGGCGGACTTCTCCTTCGGCTCCGCGGCCGTCCTTTGCGTGGCCTTCACTTTTCGGCGGAATTCATCGAGGGCAGCTTTCGTCATCAGCAGCCGCCGGGGTCGCAGGATTTCCAACGCATTTAAGTCGCCCACCGGTAACGTCGTCACCTTGTCCAAATTCCGGATGGACTTATGCGTTACCAGGTTATACGCCTCGGAGACCACGAGCAGTTGCTGGCCTTGGAGACCCAGGTTCTTCAAGATGGTCGCCATTTCCCGGGTCTTTGGCTCCGCAAAGTTAAGCTCATCCAATAAAACCACTTCTTGATCACGAATCCTCGCCGCCAACGCCATCCGGGTCGCCAGTCGAACGGCTTGTTTGGGGAGCCGATAGTACCAATCCCGCGGTTTCAGAGCATGAGTGTGTCCACCGCCGCGGCGAATCGGCGAGCGCCGGGTACCGGCTCGAGCCCGGCCCGTCCCCTTCTGCCGATAAAGCTTGCGCGTGGACCCGGCCACTTCGCCGCGTCCTTTTGTCTTAACCGTGCCCAGCCGCTGGTTGGCCTGGTACATCACCACGACGTCATGGAGAAGCTGCTTATTGATTCGCGGTGCAAGCTCCGCCAAGTCAAAGTCGTACCTACCTACTATTTGACCGGCACGGTCAAAAATCGGTATTGAAACAGGTCCTAAAACGGCTTTTTTCCCCACGGCATTTCGTTCCCATGCATTCGGCTGCTTAGATTCGCCTCAGCCTACACATTCCTCCGCCTTAAGCTACCGTATTTGCCCTCCCGATCGCAGCAGAGAGAAATCTCGCCTGCAAGCCGGGATATCCCGAAAACGGAATATCCCGAAAAGGTTGTCACGGCGAGCTCTACTCTAACCGGTCAATCCTTCGATATCGCGGCTTCGGACCGTCAAGTAGCCCATTCGTGTAGTTAATCGGCTCACCTTAACCCAAAGGGAAAGCTTCTAGCTTCCGAACAAAATTCGTTTAATTGCTTACCGCTGCTTGCTTAACGTTGCCGAAAACGCTCACCGTTGCCGAAGACTATTTGACGCCTGATACCGATTCCTCTAATGTCTATCAAACGCGTACTGAGACCGTTGTATTGAAAACTTCGTGATTGAAAACTCCGTGCATCTCCGCAAATCAACGAAGCAGTTCCTGCGATTGACCGACAGGAAGCTGAGCCAGTTCCGGGCCAAAGACGACCGGCCAAAATCTCATTGGTTAGGGAATCAACGCGCGCCGGTAAACCGCCGGACTTGGCCCCTCAATTTAGTTCATCTCACCCGCCGCCGGTTCCGCCTCCGCACGTAGCTCGGTTGATTGGGGGATAATCGGGGGAAGAATCGGCTCTCGATGCTTGGCCGGCAGTTTGTTGGTGGACCGAACAATCACAAAACCTCCGTTCGGCCCCGGCACAGCTCCGCACACCAAAAGGAGGTTATTCACCTCATCCACTTGAACGACGCGAAGATTCCGCACGGTGCATCGTGCCGCACCGTAATGGCCTGCCATCCGTCGGCCTTTGAACACATGGTGGGGGTCTGAATTGCAGCCGATTGAGCCCGGATGCCGATGCACTTTTTTCACGCCGTGGCTTGCCCGCTGTCCACGGAAGTTGTGGCGTTTCATAACGCCGGCCGTGCCACGACCTTTGCTCGTGCCGATAACATCCACCGCCCCGACTTGCTTAAAGACCCCAACCGTGACCACTTGACCGACATTGTACCCGGCAGTGGAAAAGCGGATTTCCTGAATGAACCGCTTCGGTTCGCAGTCGGCTTTTGGAGGCGGGGTGATGCCCGCGGCCACCAGTGCCCGTTGGCGCTTGCTATCCAACCGGGCCACATGGCCACGTTCTGCGCGAATGGCGAGACGACGAGGTTTGTCGAGGAAGCCTAACTGAATAGCCTCGTACCCATCACGTTCCACCGTTTTTACCTGAAGAACGTGGCAGGGACCTGCTTGGATGATCGTAACCGGGATGCTCTTTCCCGATTGGTCAAATACCTGTGTCATCCCGACCTTGCGGCCGAGAATTCCCACCATCATGACTACTTCCCTCGTTTCAACTTTCGCTCGCCTACGGGACCACTAGCCGGCGGCCAGCGTTACCCGCCCGGCCTCCAATCATAACCGTCCCACGACCGTGTCAACCAACCTTTGCAACTGCCGATCTTCAACCGCCTCCGCCTGAGACGTTTCCATCGTTACTCATCAAATCCCCGATTCATTAAGCCCCCCGATGCTTTTGATTGTCCCTTTGAACCTTGCGAAATTTGAAAGCCTTATGTTGGGCCCGAAACCCGAAACTCCAGCCGTAAGTTATCTATGACTCACTTTTTTTGATTCCCCGGGTCTCGTGTTGTTTTATTAAGGGGTTAACTTCTTACAAGGAGCCCCGTCGGCCAAAACCACTCATAGATTCTCTTTTGTCAGCAGTCTACACTGCCGACAGCCATCCCAGACTGCCTATCCTTCCCTTTTTCACTAACCAAACTTTCCCGTTTATCGTCTTTCGATCCTTCCTAAATTATAGATATAGCTGGATATTTCGGTCGATATATTCGCATCCTCATCATAGCTACAATTAATACCTAAATACCTTCACACTCGGACGCTCTCCGCCAGGCCCGAATGCGTCGCCAATTCAAACTTGCCCATCAAACTTTCCACGTTTCGACGGTGCAATAACAGGCCCGCTTAGAGCAAAGGCAGACAAATCCTTAATCTTGGCGGCAACCGCCAAAGTCTTCAAGCCCTTCCTGAAACGGCTTTAATTTTTACCTCCACGCCGGCCGGCAACTTCAACTCGTTCAGTTGGTCGATTGTCTTGGCAGTGGTCTGAGCGATATCGATTAATCGTTTATGCGTGCGGATCTCGAACTGTTGTCGAGCCTTCTTGTCAATGTTCGGACTGGATAGCACCGTGTAGCGCTCGATCCGGGTCGGCAACGGAATGGGGCCGAAAACTACCGCCCCGGTGCGTCGTGCCGTATCTACAATCTGTTTCGCGCAGGCATCCAAGACGGCGTGGTCGTACGCCTCCATTCGGATCCGTATGACTTCGTCAGTGCGATGTGACACAATTCACCCCAATGCTAGTAAGCTTACAAGTCAGCAAACGCCTCGGGATTAAAGAACTTCTAAAATTCTTCGGTCCAGAACCCGCCTTTTTACACCTTGCCCGGGCGAGTGTCAACGGCCGTGAGGCGCGAAAACATAAATCCGCCGCGGCAAATCCGTAAAGACGTTTGTCTATAACGGCAGAAGGTTTCTAAGTTTCTCGGAATCAAGGTTCCACTTGATTGAGTTCATAAGACGGATTCGGGATACCGCAAGCTTAGCCTCCAATAAAGATCATTATGTCTATTGTATTTCTTGCTATTTGACTCGGTGGGTCTACCCATAAGAAAACTTAGGATCGCGCAGTTCCGCCGCATACCGCCGCATGTCCAGGCTCTAAGAGCAGATCGCCTCTAAGAAGGCACTGCATCGATTTTTCTTTACGCCTAGCGGACGAGTCTTTCCGTTGTCCTTTCTTTTCTTTTCTTTTCGTGGTGGCCGACGAGTCTTCTTTCTATTTTCTATGTTCTTCCTATCTTCTTTCTTTTCTTGTCTTTCCTTGGCCGCGGAGGACTCTCCTTTCAGAAATCAGGACGCCGCCGGCGAACTTCGAGACCCCTCCCCAGAACTGCCGCGATTCCCTTGGCCCGACAATCCCATAGTGTAAAAACACTATGTCACTGCAGTGGTTAAGCCGATTCCGTCACTTTCGCTTACCGCACCCTCCGCGAGTTCTCGCGCCGTTTGGGGGACACTCCGCGAAACCGCCCACCAGGAACACTGAGCTTCATCAGGTTGAAGCCGCCGCCGGCTCAATCACCCACACCATGTCGCAACCCCAAACGCGATCCCCCATCTCGAACTGCCAAATGCTCACCCTCCTGCAATTGCCAAACGTGAATCCCTGGAATTAGCCGGCGGGGCCGAACCCTAGAAAATCGATTTTTGAAGAACGATTGCCACACCCTACGGTTGCGGCAAACTACGTAAAAGCCTCGACCACTTCCGGTGGAGCGATGGCGAAGGAGTGCGGTTCCATCGTGCAGCTCGCTCTCCCTTGGCTGAGGCTCCGCATAGCGTTGGAATAGCCGAACAAACTTGCCAACGGCACGAGGGCCTCGATGACCGTCATCGTCCCGCGTTGGAAAGTCCGCTCGATACTTCCCCTTCGCTTTTGAATGTCCGCCACAAATTCGCCGAGATAATCTTCGGGAGTCACGATCTCGACCCGCATCAGCGGCTCCAGTAGCTCCACGCCCGCTTCGCGGAGGGCCTTCTCGAAGGCATCGGCCGCTGCGATTTGAAAGGCTAATTCGTTCGACTCGGTTTCATGCGTTCTTCCACCCAGGATCGTCAGCTTTACCTGCATCAAAGGAAAGCCGAGAAGGCCGCTGCCTTGCGCCTTTTCTTGCAGCACCTGAACGGCGGCCTGAACCAAATGGGGCGGGAGTTGATCGCCACACTCCGCCGTGACCAATACAGGCCGATCTTTCTGCCATCGCTCAATCCGAACATGAAGTTCCGCAAACAGGTTTTGGCCGCCTACATTGCGGTGGCATACGCCGATCGCTTCGGCCGTCCGGGCCACCGTCTCCCGGTAATTGACCCGGGGCGGATGAACCCGCACATTGAGTTTGAAGTCCCGGACCAACCGGTGCTTGATCACCTCAAGGTGCAATTCCCCCATCCCGCTGATGATGGTTTGGCCGGTTTCCTCGTTCTCTTGCGCCCGGAACGTCGGGTCTTGCCGCTTCATCATCTCCAGCACATCGCTCAGCTTTTTGCGTTCGGCGGAGCTTTCCGGCTCGATAGCCATGGAGATCACAGTCTCCGGGAACGTAATGGGCTCCAAGAGGATCGGATGCTGAGGATGACAAAGCGTGTCGCCCGTGACCGAGTGTTTGAGGCCGATTAGACCGACGATTTGCCCGGCCTGCGCCATTTGCACTTGTTCCCGGTGATCGGCCTGAATTCGCCACAATTGCGGAACATTTTCCTTTTTGCCTTTCCCCGGGTTCAGAACCCTGCTATTGGATTTCAATTGCCCGGAGTACACCCTGACATAATGCAGGTCGCCGTGCCGGTCCGCCTGGATTTTGAACACCAAGCCGCAGAACGGTTGACTGGGATCGGCCTTCCGGAACACTTTTCGGCCGGGGTGCTCAGGATCTTCTCCCTCAACAGGAGGAAGATCACATGGGCTGGGGAGGTACTCCGCCACGCCATCCATCACCGGCTGAACGCCGATCCCCTGTAACGCCGAGCCGCAAAAAGCCGGAACGATCTTATACGCCAAAGTCGCTTGGCGAATCGCGCGGCGAAGAAACGCTTCGTCGACCGGCTCATCCGAAAGTAGTCTCTCCGTGAGCTGATCGTCCTGCAAAGAGAGTTGGTCAAGGAGCCGTGTCCTCCACCGTTCGGCCCGAGCAAGTTCCGATTCAGGGATCGGTTCTACCAGAATCTCCGAACCATCGCTTTCCTTAGTGAAAATGAGCATTTTCATGCTCAATAGGTCAATGACCCCGCGGAAGGGGTCTCGCAGGTGCGGCGGGCCCTGACCCACGGGGATGGTGACCGCCAAAGGATTCGCATTGAGCCGCTGGCGGATTTCGTCCATGGTACGATCAAAGTCGGCCCCTTCGCGATCCATCTTGTTGATGAACGCCAGTCGGGGAACGCGATAGCGATCCGCTTGATGCCAAACCGTTTCGCTTTGGGCTTCCACACCCTCCCGAGCACTGAAGACAACAATCGCCCCGTCCAGCACGCGCAGCGAGCGCTCCACCTCGGCCGTAAAGTCCACATGCCCCGGCGTGTCGATCAGGTTGATCGTGACATCCTTCCAGGAAAAAGTCACGCACGCCGCATTGATGGTTATGCCACGTTCCTGCTCCTCCGGGTCATAATCGGTGACCGTGGTTCCCTCGTCCACCGACCCAACGCGGTGAACGAAATGCGCGTAAAAAAGCATTCGCTCGGTCAGCGTGGTTTTGCCGGCGTCAATATGAGCAATGATCCCGATATTCCTCAGCTGGTTTATGTCGTAACTTGTCATGGAGCTGACGCTAAAAATGTAGGTTACTCACTAAAGAGTAATGAAGTCATCCAACGGGGAAGCCGATGAAATTATCGCCACAAACAGGTGCTCAAATCATACTGTGAACCGAAAGCCACCTTTTCTGAAGACTCCGTCCGACTGGGTAGAATTTCGACAGCGGAATTCTCAAAAACTTCCTCGGTTCCGCCCGCGCAAAACAAAGCCGCGCCTTCAACTTGAGGATCTCTCCAAAAAGCGCGGCCTTCTCGACGGTTTTTATCCACTACCAAGCGTAATGAGCGAAAGCTTTATTAGCCTCGGCCATACGATGAACGTTTTCACGCCGTGTGATCGCCGCACCTTCGCGGTTATAAGCAGCTAACAATTCCGCGGCCAATTTTTGATACATTGGTCGCCCCTTTTTCTCGCGGCACGCTTGAATAATCCACCTAACAGCTAATGATTGTTGCCGTTTCTTGTTTACCTGCATGGGGACCTGGTAGGATGCCCCACCCACCCGCCGCGAGCGAACTTCTACGTTCGGTTTGACGTTCTCCACCGCTTGAACAAAAACATCAAGCGGGTCCATTTGCGGCATTTTCTTTTTTATTTCCTCAAGGGCTTGGTAGAAAATCTTTTGGGCAACGGTCTTTTTACCGTTCCACATCATGGAATTGATAAATCTGCTCACGAGCAGCGAACCAAAAACTGGATCGCCCTTCAATTGTTCTTCGCTAGCTGTTTTCCTACCCATCGCGGCTTTGTCCCGTCAAAACTCCTAGAGGTTACCGCCCTTGCAAAATCTAAAAAACACACTAATGATTATGATTATTATCACAAATTCATTGCCGTCGGTTAAAATCTTTTAGCACGAACTTAAACCAAGGACATGTTTCTTTTTTTACAACAAATTTTTGGTAAAAGGTTTAATTGGGCTATCCCATTTCCAAGCCGTTGCTCTTTACACGGAGAAATGAGGCTGCTTGCTCGGTCAAATTCTAATCAGAATTTTACGCTTTCAGGATTTTACGCTTTTCCGCTCCTCCAAAGAATTTTCCCAAATGAGCCCATTGGATGGAACAAGCCGCCGCTTAACCGCAAAACCGATCAATTTTTCTTACTTACCGCTTTTCTTGGCGCCATAACGGCTCCGGGACTGCTTGCGGTTTTGCACGCCCAAAGCGTCCAAAGTCCCACGGATCACCTGATATCGCACCCCCGGCAAGTCGCGGACACGGCCCCCCCGGACAAGGACGATCGAGTGCTCCTGTAAATTGTGCCCCTCACCGGGAATGTAAACCGTCGCTTCACGCCCATTGGATAACCGCACCCGGGCAATCTTACGCAGCGCGGAGTTCGGCTTCTTCGGGGTCATCGTCTTAACTTGAAGACAGACCCCACGCTTTTGCGGGCAGGCGTCAAGGTACGGAGCCTTGCTTTTGCGACGCTGAGCTTTCCGCGGTTTTCGCACCAATTGGTTAAATGTAGGCATATTTCAACCTTTAAAATCGCGATCGGTATTAGTTTATACGAAATCTTTCCTTACGTTTTACGTTGTCACTTGTTCCCCGACAGGTTCCCCTCGGCCGAATCGTGTAAACCAGGGTTGTCAACTGAACATATCCTCAAGCTCTGGGATATCTTGCCGTTTATGAACTGCAACTTTAGACCTTAACGCTGAAATCTTAACGCGGAAATCTAAATTTCGCTGGAAAACGTTCCCTGAAAAATACCCCTAAGCTGAACCAAAAAAATTGCCTAAATTCTCTAAAAATACCCCAAATTCTCTAGAAATACGAGCTTCTTAAATCTGACTATTCGCTCTTTGGATAATCGACAATAACTATCCTTAGTATCCTTAGACACAATATCCACACTTCTAAAAAACGTCGCTTCGTGCCGTAATCGGTTAGGGACTAAAAATTATCCAAAAATCGGTGTCTTTTTGCGCACAATGCCGTACTCGGGAAACTCACTTACTATCCACTTTCCGCAGTGCACCGGCACCATCGGCACCCCGACACACCGACTCTTAATGAATCAAAGTGAGCAATTCAATAGTCAATGCACAACCGAGCGCTGACAGCCGTAAAAACTCGATGGTACCCATAACGCCTGGATAGTCAACGAGTCAAACGCGGGAATCAAATCCTTTTTGTAACTCGGTGACTCCGTCGCCACTAGGTGGACTCAACATTTTCGGATCCACCCTTAAACCCGCACCGGTTTCCGGCACATCAGCAGACCAATGAGCCGGAGAGCTTTCGATCACTATTCGGCAAAATACCGACCCCCGAAGTCCATACCAATTTTGGCATGGACCCGGCGGGGATTGCCCGGGGAGCTCCTCCCGGTGATCTTGCCTATCTAAATGTTCATGGGATCTTGCTTGTATGTGATCTTGTTTATGTCATGCGGTTGAGCGAAGCGAAACTTCCCCACAAACCTCCAGAAGCACTAAGAGGCGCCACTTTCAGGCTTGGATGATGTATCCGCCGGCTCGCCCCAGATCGCGGTGGCCGATGCCGCTTCGGGTGAGCCCGAGACATCAGACCGAGTTGGAATGTCGGCTTTCAACAAGGGGAACTCCGGCTCCGGCTGCAAGATTCGCTCCTCCACCCTTGGCGTAAGGGCTTCCGGCCGCACGCGGACTTCCGCCTGTTGGTACTTTCGGAAGCCTGTGCCCGCAGGAATCAGCCGCCCTAAGATCACGTTCTCTTTCAGCCCGACCAACCGGTCCACCTTGCCGTATAAAGCCGCTTCGGTCAAAACCTTTGTGGTTTCTTGGAAGCTTGCCGCCGAAATGAAGCTATCACTCTGGACGGCCGCTTTGGAAATTCCCATCAGTTGGGTCGTTGCTGTGGCAGGAGTCGGCTTGGTGCACTTTGCTGGCCGACCACCGGTCAGTTCCACCTGCGTATTCTGTTCGTCGAACACCTGCCGCGGGACGATTTCGCCTTCCCGAAACTTGGTGTCTCCCGGGTCGGTGATCTTAACGCACTTCATGAGCTCCGCATTTCGGGCACGGAATTCGAACTTATCCATCACCGTCCCTTCGAGCAAGCCTGTATCGCCGCCGCCTTGCACTTTGACCTTCCGCAACATCTGGGCGATGATGATTTCAATATGTTTGTCGTTAATATCTACTCGCTGACTGCGGTAGACATTTTGGATTTCGCGCAGCAGGTATTGCTGGCAGGCCTCCTCCCCAGAGATCCGCAGAATATCCTTCGGATTGAGCGGACCATCGACCAGGGGCTGACCTGCTTTAACCTCGTCGCCGGTGTGGACCAGCAAGTGTTTGCCCGGGGAGACCAGGTGTTCCCGCTCCACCCCGGTGTCGCTGCGAACGACGATGACCCGCTTATTGCGGCGTTTTTCCCCCAGAATCTCGACGCGACCATCGATCTCGGCAATGACCGCCGGATCCTTCAGCTCGCGAGCTTCAAAGATCTCGGTTACCCGAGGCAAACCGCCCGTGATATCCTGGGTTCCCGTGATCTCCCGCGGCGTTTTCGCTAGCACGGTGCCGGCAACAACCTCCTGACCCTCCTCCACTTCAATGTGGGCTTTTTCACGCAGATAGCAGTAATCGAGGATCTTGCCGCTGGCATCTTCGATGACGATTTGAGGTTGCCGCTCGCCCCTGTGCTCTATGATCACGCGGCGGGACGCACCAGAACTATCCTTCTCAGTTCTGAGGGTTTCCCCTTCGACAACGTCCTCGAAACGAACGCGACCACCGACTTGTGCCAGAATAGGGGTGCTGTGCGAATCCCAGGAACAAAGCTTGGTGTTGGGGGGGACTTCCTGATTTTCTTCAACCTCGATGATGGTCCCCACCGGAACTTCGTGCTTTTCCAATTCGCGACCGCGGCTATCGAGAATCAGAATGGCCCCATTGGGATTGAGCACAACCTGCCGATTGGGGGCAGTGCGGACGACTTTCAAATTACGCGAAAACTTGACGATGCCCCCCCGCTTGGTGATCACCTTATTCTCTTCCACCGAATACGCCGCGGCACCACCGATATGGAAGGTACGCATAGTCAATTGGGTACCCGGTTCCCCAATGCTCTCGGCGGCAATGATCCCCACCGCTAAGCCTTCCTCGACCAAGCGGCCGGTGGAAAGATCCATCCCATAACACAGGGCACAGACACCGAGCGGGGCTTCGCAAGTCATGGGGCTACGGACCTGAAGTTTCTCGAGCCCCAACTCTTCGATTTTCCGAGCGATTTCCGCCGTAATCAGCTCGTTCTCGCGGACCAAGACCTCATCGGTAACCGGATGGACCACATTGACCCGGCTCACCCG
Source organism: uncultured Thermogutta sp. (assembly GCA_937128505.1). Lineage (GTDB taxonomy): Bacteria > Planctomycetota > Planctomycetia > Pirellulales > Thermoguttaceae > DTLM01. The sequence goes on along the minus strand of CAKZMM010000021.1, from coordinate 35,900 downwards.
ACCGCGGATCGAGTCGGCCAGGGGAACCTCCTTCTTTTCGCCCCTGTAGATCGCGCTTTTGGTGATCCCCTGGGTGGTTCCGCAATCATGCATCGTCACCACGACATTTTGCGCCACATCGGCCAACTTTCGCGTGAGGTATCCCGAATCGGAGGTCTTCAAAGCGGTATCGGCAAGACCCTTACGGGCCCCGTGCGTGGAGCTGAAATATTCCAGCACATTCAACCCTTCGCGGAAGTTCGCCTTGATGGGTGTTTCGATGATCCGCCCCGAGGGCTTCGCCATCAGACCCCGCATTCCTGCAAGCTGGCGGATTTGCTCCACACCACCGCGTGCCCCCGAGTGTGCCATCAAGAAGATGGGGTTGACATAACCCGGACGCCGGAAGTCGTTTTCCAGCGCAGCCATCATTTCGCTGGTGATTTTCTCGCGGGCATGAGTCCAGTCTTCGAGCACCTTGTTGTAGCGCTCTCCTTCGGTGATGATTCCCTTCCGATACTGATTGTTTGTGCTGGCCACTTCGCGCTCTGCCTGCTCGATAATCTTCGCCTTATTCCGCGGGGTGATGAGGTCATCGGTGGCAAAGCTCAGCCCACTGCGCGTGCTCCAACGGAAGCCCAGGCGATTCATGTCGTCTAAAAGGTGGATAGTGGCACGCCGCCCGAGCAGTTCATAACAATCGGAAATCACCGTGGCCAAATCGCCCGATTTCAGGGGCATGTTGTAGTAAGGCATTCCCTGCGGCAACATGCGATTGAAAATGACCCGACCCACCGTGGTGTGAATGAGGCTCCCCGGTGCGATATCCGGCTGATTCTTCACAAAGCGGCCCTTCGGTAATCGCACCTGAATCTTCGCGTGCGTTCCGACTTTCCCGAGCGAATGAGCAAGCTCCACCTCATCAAAGGAGCTAAAGCACATTCCGTCGCCTTTGGCCGTCGGCACATCCATCGTCAGGTAATAGCAGCCCATGACGATGTCCTGCGATGGGCTGATGATCGGCGAGCCATTGGCGGGGCTGAAAATGTTATGAATCGACATGAGCAAGGTGTGCGCTTCCACCTGAGCTTCGATGGAAAGCGGAAGATGCACCGCCATTTGGTCGCCGTCGAAGTCCGCATTGAAACCCTTACACACCAGCGGGTGCAGCTTGATGGCGTTGCCTTCCACCAACACCGGCTCAAAGGCTTGGATTCCCATGCGGTGCAAAGTGGGCGCACGGTTCAGAAGCACCGGGTGATTCCGCGTCACCTCTTCCAGGACATCCCACACTTCCTCGTCCCGACGCTCGAGCATCTTCTTGGCACTCTTGATCGTGTCGGCGTGGGCCAGCTCTCGCAATCGGCGGATGATGAACGGCTGATAAAGCTCCAAAGCGATTCGCTTGGGCAACCCGCATTGATGCAACTTGATGGTCGGGCCAACCACAATCACGCTTCGCGCCGAATAATCCACCCGTTTGCCCAGCAAGTTCTCCCGGAAACGCCCCTGCTTACCCTTGATCATGTCGGTAAGCGATTTGAGCGGCCGATTCGCGGAACCGAGAACGGGCCGTCTGCATCGACCATTGTCGAAAAGCGCATCCACAGACTGCTGAAGCATCCGCTTTTCGTTGCGGATAATCACCTCGGGGGCATTCAGGTCCACCAGCTTCTTCAAGCGGTTGTTGCGATTGATGATCCGCCGATATAAGTCGTTCAGGTCACTCGTGGCGAAATTGCCGGAATCCAGCTGGACCAACGGCCGCAAATCCGGCGGAATCACAGGGATTACATCCAGCACCATCCATTCCGGGCGGTTGTCGCTATCGCGGATTCCTTCCACGAGCTTCAATCGCTCGATCAGCTCCTTTCGCCGCTGATGGGAATGGGTCGAGGCCAATTCGGCCCGCAACTCCTCCGAGAGTTTCACCAGGTCCAACTCGACCAGAAGCTTGCGGATCGCCTCCGCCCCCATGTCGGCCTTGAAGGCACCTTCGCCATATTCGCGCCGCGCTTCGCGATACTCTTGTTCCGCAAGCAACTGTTGCTTTTTGAGCGGTGTTTCCCCAGGATCGAGGACCACGTAGTCCTGGTAATAGATCACCTTTTCCAGGTGGGCGGTCTTCATCTCGAGCAAGGAAGCCAAGCGGCTCGGCACCGCTTTGAAAAACCAGATGTGCACCACCGGTGCCGCCAGCTCGATGTGGCCCATCCGCGTCCGTCGCACACGGCTATGAGTGATCTTGACCCCGCAACGGTCGCAGATCATCCCCTTGTATTTCATGCCGCGGTATTTTCCGCAGGAGCATTCATAGTCTTTTTCAGGGCCGAAGATTCGCTCGCAGAAAAGCCCGTCGCGTTCCGGCCGAAACGTACGATAGTTGATCGTCTCCGGCTTCTTGACCTCCCCGAACGACCAACTGCGGATATCGTGGGGGCGAGCCAGACTGATCTTCACCGCCACATAGTCATTGACTCGATCGTAAGGACCGTCGCCAAAGCTCACTGCTGGAACTCCTTCTTTGCAATCCAAGCTTTTCGGCTCAAGCTACCGCCGCTAATCGATCGCGTGCCTGATCTTGAGCCTAACGCAACCCCTACCCGAACCTACCTCCACACTCGCTAGCCAAGTTAGCACACCAGGCACAACCGCGGAAGACCGCTTGAAGCCACTCCGCCGATCCGCTCCCCACCGGCTAAGCGAATTGGGTCGCACGCCTGGCTGACGAAGCACTAACCGTTAGGACCGCCGTTACACCCGGCCCTTTTCCAGAACCATGTTCAGCGCAAGGCCGCGAATTTCATTGGTCAAAACGTTGAAGCTCGCGGGCGTACCCGCCTCGAGGGTATTAGTACCTTTGACCATCGCCTCATAGATCTTGGTGCGACCCTCGACGTCGTCGCTTTTCACCGTCAAGAGCTCTTGCAACAAGTAAGCCGAACCGTAGGCTTCCATCGCCCAGACTTCCATTTCCCCGAATCGCTGTCCCCCAAATCGGGCTTTGCCCCCGAGCGGCTGCTGAGTGATCAGCGAGTACGGCCCCGTGGCCCGAGCATGAATCTTATCGTCGATCAAATGATGCAACTTCATCATGTAGATGTAGCCGACGGTGACTTCCTGCTCAAAGGGCTCACCGGTTCGACCATCGTACAGAATCGTTTTGCCATGCTTCGGCAAGCCGGCCTCTTCCAAGCACGGGACGATTTCCTTCTCAGTCGCCCCGTTGAACACCGGGGTAATTACCCGATACCCCATGGTGGCCGCAGCCCAACCCAAGTGAGTCTCCAAAATTTGCCCCACATTCATCCGGCTGGGAACCCCCAACGGGTTGAGGAGGATCTGCACAGGCCGACCGTCCGGCAGGAACGGCATATCCTCTTTCGGCAAAATGCGCGCGATAACCCCTTTATTACCATGCCGGCCAGCCATCTTATCACCAACGGAGATCGTCCGCTTGGTGGCGATATAGACTTTTACCATCTGAAGCACTCCCCCGCGCAGCTCGTCGCCTCGTTTGAGCGAGTTGACGCGGTGATCGGCTTCGTCGATCGCTTCCTCCACCGCCGGCCAAAAGCTCTTGTACACTTTTTCCGCTTCCGCTTTCCGCTGGGGGCCGCGAATCTCGAGCTTCTCGAAGGAAAACCGCCGGGCCTGCTCCGCCAAATACTGGGGATCCTTACCTTCGATTAGGGGAACACCATCTTCGTCGGTCAATCGCCGTTTCAATACCGCTTCCAAAGCTTCGACCAATCGCGTAAAAGCAGCCGCCACCCGCTCGTGACCTTCCGCCTCCGCACACTTGAGTTCCTTGTCGAAGGCTTCGCGTTCCTTCTCCGAGAGCGCCGTGCGGCGAGAAAATTTCTGGGTAGCAATCACGATTCCCTCCACACCCGGCGGCACCTCTAAGGAATCGTTTTTCACCTCCTCCCCCGCACGACCGAAGATCGCCTGAAGGAGCTTCTCCTCCGGCGTAAGCTCGGTCTTCGATTTTGGCGCCACCTTCCCCACCAGGATATCGCCCGGCCGCACATACGTACCTACCCGCACCACCCCGTTTTCGTCCAAATTGCGAAGCATCTTTTCGCTCACATTGGGGATATCGCGGGTGAATTCCTCACGCCCCAGTTTGGTCTCACGAACTTCCGCGTCGTATTCCTCAATGTGGATCGAGGTAAAGGTGTCGTTGTGCACTAGCTCTTCGCTGATGATGACAGCGTCCTCGAAATTGAAGCCTTCCCACGACATGAAGGCCACCAGCACATTGCGTCCCAAAGCCAACTCGCCGTTGTAGGTGGCTGCGCCGTCGGCGATAATTTGCCCTGCTTCTACCTTGTCGCCCACCCGAACAATCGGCTTTTGGTTCTGGCAGGTCCGCTCGTTGAGACCCACGAATTTTCGTAACCAATACACGTCGCCGTCGATTTCAATTCGCTGCGAATCAACGTAGCTCACCGTCCCTGCCCGCTTGGCACGCAATAACATGCTGGAATTCCGGGCCGCTGCGCGTTCCAAGCCCGTAGCCACCCAGGGTGGTTCCGTAACCAGCAGCGGTACAGCCTGACGCTGCATGTTGGATCCCATCAAGGCCCGGTTGGCATCGTCATGTTCCAGAAATGGAATCAAACCGGCCGACACCCCCACCAGCTGTGCCGGCGAAACATCCATGTACTGAACCTCCTTGACCGGTACGGTTTTAAAGTCGCCTTTGTGCCGTACCGTGACTTGCTCGCCCACCAGTAGACCGTCTTTTACCGGTACATCGGCCGGAGCCACATGAGCTTCGCTTTCCTCGTCGGCACGCAGCCAGCGGATTTCCTGGGTCAATTTGCCGTTCTTGACCACGCGATAAGGAGTGATCAAGAAGCCGTACTCGTTAACAGTGGCGTAGATTGCCAAGCTGGAAATCAGCCCAATGTTCTGACCTTCAGGCGTTTCGATCGGACAAATGCGGCCGTAGTGCGAGATGTGCACGTCGCGCGTCTCGAACCCGGCACGCTTTCGATTGAGCCCCCCAGGTCCTAAAGCGCTTAACCGCCGCTCGTGGGTGAGCATGGAAAGCGGGTTGGTTTGGTCGACCACCTGAGAAAGTTCTCCGCGACCGTAGAAATAGTCGATCGCAGCCGAAACACTCTTCGGGTTGACCAGGCTCTGCGGGGTCAGGTCCTCGGCATCCTTGATTGTCATCCGTTCTTGGACCGTGCGGCGGAGTTTCAGGAAACCTTTCCGCAGTTCTTCGCTGCACAATTCGCCGATGGTCCGTACACGCCGATTCCCCAAATGGTCGATATCGTCGATCGAAGCTTCCGGATCCCCCGCGCGAAGCCGCAACATATACTTCATCGCGGCAATCAGGTCCTCCGCGCGGAGCACCATTTCCGTTTCCGGAACCTGCAAACCCAGCTTTCGATTAATACGGAATCGGCCGACGCGCCCCAGCCGGTACCGGGCCGGATCGAAAAACTTCTCGTAAAAGAGCTGTTTGGCCTTCTCCAACATCGGCGGGTTGCCCGGACGAAGCCGCTGATAAATCCGCAGCAATGCCTCCTCGTGGCTGCTGGTGGGATCCTCCATCAGACTATTGAGGATCAACATGTTTTTTTGCGGCAGCATCACCTCAATGTGCTTCAATCCGGAGGTGCAGATGAGCTCCGCCTCGTTGCGGTTAATCGTATGCCCCGCCTCGACAATGACCTCTCCGGCACGGGAACTGCGTGGCGGATAAACGACATCGGTAACGGCGATCTTCCCCTCCAATTTGCTGGCACTCCGCCGGTCGACAATCTCCTCGACACTGGTCTCATAGAATGCCCGCAAAATCGATGCATCGTCCGAATACTCCGGCGACATCGCCCGCAACAGCGTCATCGCCGGGAACTTCGCGCTCTGGTCGATCCGAACGGCCAAACTTTCCTTCTTGGTTACCACCATCTCGATCCAACTTCCGCGCTCCGGCAGGATCCGACAACTGTGGACGCGCCGATCCCCCTGCTCGGTCTCCTCCATGAAATCAATTCCGGGGCTGCGATGAAGCTGGCTGACCACGACACGCTCGGCCCCATTGATGATGAATTCGCCCCCGCCCAACATGATGGGGATCTCGCCGAGATATACCCGCTCTTCGATCGGCTGCGCCTTCACCAGCCGCAACCAAACATACAGCGGGCAACCATAAGTGAGTCTTAATTCGCGGCATTCGTCTGGGCTATACCGCGGCTTGCCCAGCTCGTATCGGATGTACTCCAGCCGCACGGACTTGTCATAACTTTCAATCGGGAATACTTCGCGCAAAAGCGCCTCCAGCCCCTGATCCTTTCGCTCTTGCCAAGGAACATTCGCCTGAAGAAACTCCGCGTAGCTACGGGTTTGAATGGCCGTCAGATCCGGCACTTCGACCTCAAACTTTTGCCGGCCGAAAACCCGAATGTCTCGGACAGACAGACGACGTTCTACTGGAACTGCCATGAGACTTTATCCTCTCCTGAGGCAAGTAAAGAACTTGAAAGCCACAACTAAGCGGGCAAGCGCGCAAAGTGTCACCCCGGCCGCCGCTTTCCCCTTTCGAAGCAGCCCAACCGAGGGAACTCGTTGCAGAAAGTGGTCGCTCAAAAGCCAACAGGCAGGCTTCAGCGGTACTCCCCTCTGATTCACGCAGGTTTCGAAGCCAAAGCTCCGAGCAATTGACGAAAGACAAGGACTGAGTCTTCTGCGAGCCGCTCCCACTCGAAAAACATACTGCGCCAAAAAACCCCAATACCGATCAAGTAGCTTCTTCCGCCGGAATTCTCGATTGCCGCAAAATCCTCATTTGATCGAGACAGTGGCACCGGCTTCCTCGAGCTTGTTTTTGATCTTTTCGGCGTCCTCTTTGGAAATACCCTCTTTGACCTTCGAAGGGCACTTTTCCACAAGATCCTTGGCCTCTTTCAGACCGAGGCCGGTAATGGCGCGGATTTCCTTGATCACATTCAATTTATTCGCGCCAAAGTTCTCCAGGATGACATCGAATTCGGTCTTTTCCGGCTTCGCTTCGGCAGCCGCCGGAGCAGCCGCGGCAGCCATCACCACCGCCCCGCCACCGGCCGGTTCAATGCCGTACTTTTCCCGCAGATAGTCGCTCAATTCTTTCGCTTCGATCAAAGTTAGCTTTGCGATCCGATCGCCGAGCTCAACCGTAGTTGCCGAATACTCCCTCGTTTCCGTGGCCGTTGCCATGCTTGACTTACCCTTTCTTCAAAAAACGCAAAACCTTGCTTCGCTTAAACCTTTCATTCGATACTTTTGTTACAAACTGGCCATGATTGGCAGCCGCTCATCAACGCCGCTTGATCGAAATCCTGAAAGTTCTTAGTCAAATGTGAAAATGGCTCACAATCTTTTTTTTAATAAAGCGAAACCACCCTTTTTAAAATCGCACTCTTTGCCACTGGTATTCTTGCTATTCGTATCGTTGCGTATCCCTCGAATTGTGCCGAGCCCAAATCAGCACCGAAGCGTCACAAATCGGAGTCCCCTCTGGGAGAATCATCCTTACAAAAGCTATGACAAATTGCATCTTTGCCACAGCTTACAACTAACCGGTTGCCTCAGATTGAACAGGATTTGTCTCGGGGCTAGTCTCCTCAGCCAACTTCTTAATTTGTCCAGCCAACCGACCACCGGATGCCAAAAGCTGTCCCGACAAAATCCGACCAACCGCCAGGATTTGTCCAGCCAAAATTGACAATTGTTCCTGACGTGTTGGCCACTTGCTCACCTCCGCAAGTTGCGCACCTGAGATCTTTGCCCCATTGACCAAGGCGGCACGCGCGGCAAACGGCTTCATCCGACCGTCTTGCTCAAGCTGCACCAGCTCCTTGGCCAGGGTGACTACGTCCTCGCCCCCCCAACAGATGGCACATGGACCACTAATGCCGTCAAACAGTCGCGCAAGCGGCGTGCCCGCTGCCGCCCGAGCCGCCAAGCTGTTTTTTATCACCAAAAGACGGATACCCTTCTGGCGGAGCCTCGAACGCAGCGCTACTGTTTCCGGCCCTTTCAGGCCGATTACGTTAACCAAAACAGCATCGGTCAATCCGGCAAACCGCTGCCGATAATTGTCAATAATCAGTTGTTTAACGTACTTACTCATGTTATGTCGATTTTGACCTAAAAGAAAGCTTATGTCCGCTCGCTCAATCCAGGTGCTCCGCAGTATCGTTCACAAGCTTTTTGCCCAACCTGCACCCCGGAACAAGATTCCTCGTTAACCCCGAGGCGTTGAGAGAGTTCCGTTCAAAGAGTGGTTTTAGCTTCCGGTAAAACGAAATCCAACAACCCGCGGCTAACGAAGATTGTACGCGGCTACTCCGAGGAACACTTGAAGCCGGTTGTATCAATCCGTTTCTGCAAATGATTTAAAACTGCCCCAATTTTCGACTTTCCTAAGCAGAAACTAGGAGCGTAAACTGCTTATTTAACCTCCGAAAAATACTAGCAATCACGTGATCTGCCAAGAATTCGTCAATTATCAAATCTCCGTCTGGTTATTCCCGGTGACTGTTGCCTGATGCCTGAACCTTCGTTACTTTGTAAAACCACTTAACATTGGACCGATTATTCATCGTTCAAAGCTACACTTCTCTGAATGATTAGCTATTTCGCAAAAATAATTCACTACACAACTTTTTCTTACTGCTTCATACATCTCCCACGGTTTAACTATTTATCCGCTCTATCCGCATAGGACGGTTATGCCTTCGCCCCTCCGGAGGCAACCGCCCCGAACCTTAGAAAACCTTCAAACGCACCGCAACCTTCTGTATTCGCGCTATTACCAAATGGGGATAACGAAACTGAATCGAAACTCAGTTGCAAGCTTACAGACGCAGAATCGGCCATTTAAGTTCCGAAGTACCAAGGGAAAACGCGCACCGAAACGACGAAAACCGCGCAGAAATTTACCGGTACCTTTTTTTACGCTAGCCAAAAGTCACTTGTGACAAAAATTCAAAAATTCTCTTCAAATGGTCCAAGAATTGCGAATGAGCTCGCCAATTTTATCCATGAAACAAATCCGACATCGAACCAAAATTCCGCTCGGCTAGATCGCGGCTAAATTGTCCTAAATTGCGACGCGAATTCCCGGCGACATTGTCGCACTGATGGCCACCCCCCGAATGAATTGGCCTTTGACTGCCGCGGGGCGGAGGCTGGCAACATAATCAAGAAACGTTTGAATATTTTCCGCGAGTTTGTCGGCATCGAAACTCAACTTGCCCACGACCGCATGCACGTTGCCGCTCGCGTCGTTACGAAATTCGACCTTTCCCGCCTTATACTCGCGAACAACCCGCCCCACATCCATCGTGACCGTTCCTGCCCGGGGCGATGGCATTAATCCTCGGGGACCCAAGATTTTGCCGAGCGGCCCCACCACGCCCATCATATCCGGCGTGGCGATACAGACATCGAAATCCGTCCACCCGCCCTTGATTCGCTCAGCCAGTTCGGCGCCCCCGACTTCATCGGCGCCCGCGGCCCGAGCTTCGTCCACTTTATCCCCTTTCGCGAACACAACTACACGAAGTGTGCGCCCGATCCCGTGAGGCAGGACCACAGAACCGCGCACCGTCTGATCTGCCTGCTTGGGGTCAATACCCAGGCGAACGGCGATCTCAACGCTCTGGTCAAACTTTGTGTTATTGAAAGTCTTCAACAACGCTACTGCTTCCGGCAGCGGTAGAGGCCGCCTACCGGGAGCTTTTTCCAGCAATGCATGCATCCGCTTCGATCGTTTTGGCATACGCCGCCTCGTTTTGCCCGGACCAAACCCCTCAGGGGGGCAAGTCCACAAGTTACGCACTGTGCCAATGAAATCCTCAAAGCACCCCGAAGCTTTTTGTTCCCGTTGCTTACCCTCTCAAGCCCCCAACTCTCACCCAGATGCCGCCCAGGTTTTCGCCGAATTACAAAAACTTACCTCCCCGCTCCTTAAATCACCAATCCAACGGAGAAAATCGAAGTCCGCTTGCTTCCTGAATCCTGAAGGCCGCGATATCCGCTCGCAAGCACCGGGGAAGGCATTGATCATCGCCGCGATCTGAGCCCGCTACCCCACTCGACCGGGGGAAGCTCAATCGACGATCTCTAGCCCCATGTTTCGCGCCGTCCCTTCTACAACCTTCTTAGCCCGTTCAATGTCTTGAACATTCAAATCGGGCAACTTGCGTCTGGCGATTTCCTCGAGTTGCGCGCGGGTAATGCGCCCCACCTTCTCCCGCGGCGGCTCGCTAGCACCCTTCGGGATCTGTGCAGCTTTCAATAACAGATCCGACACCGCTGGGCTTTTGATTTGGAGCTCAAAACTTTTGTCGTTAAATATCCTTACGACGACCGGAATTCGCAGCCCCAAATCGTCCTTCGTCTTCTCGTTGAATTGCTGGACGAATTGCCCCAAATTTATCCCGTATTTGCCGAGAGCCGTTCCAACCGGCGGAGCCGGGGTCGCTTGCCCGCCCCGCACCTGAAGCTTCTTGACCACTGCTATCAATTGCTTGGCCATATTCGAAACAAACCCAAAAAAATGAATTTGCTATAGCCGGCTTGTTCTTACCTGCTTTTTACCAGACTCCGATGCAGCGCGTCCGTTCCGTCATTTCTTCGATCCGCAAATCCGAGGGCCTACTCGCAAATCTGAGGCGCGCCGGCCCGGTGGCCTCTTAGTGACTTAGATCGTCCGCCCTTCAGGGGTTAGATCCTGCGTGCAAACCTGCTGAGCCCCTTAAACCCTATCCCGCCACTTCCGGAAGCTCGGCGTCCTTGCCCACGAATCCTTCAGGCAATCATTCCTCGGGTTAGCCCCGCCCAGGAATGAGAAATGTTGGATTCCCAAGCCCCCGGGATCATCCGGGCTTTGTTACTATGTAACTCGGTGGGACTTCGTCGCTGAAAGCATCAAGCGCGAAAATTGAAAGTATGAAATGCTTTCGGTCTTTGGTCAATAGGGGCGTGCCAATCCGACCGCCGAAAATTTTTTCTTGAAGCGATCCACAAACGGGAAACAAAATGTCGCTTTACACAACTAATTTGACAGAATTAGTTACCTTAATTTCGTTCGACTCCTTTTCTCCGAGCGAAAATTCTCCCCCCGCGTTCCCCCAATTCCAAAAAAAACTCTCTTTCTCTTACCCCCAAAGACAAAGGCACCCCCATGTAAACACGCTACTTCCCCGGTGGGGCGTGACGCGGAAGAACACCCAAAAGCTTCTCTCCCCCAATCCCCCAGAAAACGGCCTTAGCGGAGTTGGCCTTTTCCGAGCCCATTTAATTAGCTCTTCGGCTGATTGATTAATTAATTAGCTTCTCGGCTGACAACCAAGCCCGATTGAGGTTAGCATTCGCCCACGGCAAACCCGAGCAAGGGTATGCTAAACGGAGGAACCGTCCGACGGGTAACCCCGCGGCCACTACGCCGCTGGATCGCCGGCGGCCACTGGCAGAATTTAAATCAGTTCGACTTGCCAGAACTGGAGTTCAACAGGCGTGCTACGACCGAAAATATTGATCATCACCGTCACACGACCATTGGCTTCGTCAATGGCCGCGACCTCGCCCTGAAAATTCTCGAATGTACCTTCGTTCACTTTCACACGATCGCCGGTGTTAAAATTGATCCGCAAACGCGGGGCTTCACCCTCGCGACGTTCTCGCCGGGCCAAGATCCGGGCCACTTCATGCGGAAGCATCGGAGCCGGCTTGCCAGCAGCACCTGCAAAATCCCCAATACCCGGGGTTTCCCGAATCAAAAACCACGTCTCATCGTTAATTTCCATTTGGACCACCAGGTAGCCGGGATAAAGCTTCCGCTTCGTGATCCGCTTCTTTCCCCCTTTGAACTCTGTGACCGTCTCCATCGGGACGATGATTTCGCCGAAGTAATAATCCAATCCGGCAATCTTGATCCGCCGTTTCAAAGCCTCCCGAATCGCCTCCTCCCGACTGGTGGCTACCTTCAAGATGTACCAGTCCATTTTGTCGGACTTTTCGCCCGGGCTAGGTGCCTCTTCGGTCGGCTCCAACCTTTCCGCAGAAGCTGCGGCGCGACGCCGTTTTGCACGCGGGCCCCCATGAGTTTTTCCTGCCTTTGGGGTTTCAGAGCTATCTGCCGAAGCCATTCCCCCTTCTTCGGGCAAGCCTTCTGCACCGCCAGGGATCGAAGAGTTTTCTTGCTCGGCAACCCCCGCCATGTCGCCAGCCTCCCTACTCTCTCCGGCCTTAGTAGCCTCCCTATTCTCTCCGGCCTTTGTAGATTGATTGGCCGACTCGGTTACATCAGCCATTCCGGCTGGCTCAATCATTTCGGGAGCACTGCGCCCCGAATCGCCGCGAGAAGGCAATTCGTGAGCTTCTCCGGGGGAGGCAGCCCCCGACTCTGACTTGCAATTCTCCGCGACGTCCGGCACGGCATGCTGTGCCGATACGGAATTCGCGGCCAATGAGGAATCGCTCCCCGCCAACGGTTCGCTTTGAACCTCCGGTGCCTCGGCGGACATTTTATCGCTCAAGTTCTCAGCCAAATTAGAAACCATCTCATCGTGTTCCAAGGACGAATCTATGTGAGGACCAGACGCGGACAAATTTTCATTCGATGGATTTCCCTCAAAAACCCCCCTTAGCCCGAAAGCTCCGGAAGCCTTTTCCGAGGTCGATACCTTCTCCCCAGAAGCTGCCGCAACAGCTTCGGATGTTGTATCAACCGCCCGGGCTACCGGTTCTGCCTCTAGACCACCTGCCAGAATAAAGCTTTCGCTTGATTGCAACTCAGAACCGTCGAATGATGGGGATCGAGCGTCATCCGCTGATTGCGTCGCATCATCGCGGGATGCAACCGGGTCTAACGACTCCATTGCGGCGGCTTCTCCCACCGGCCTCATTTCAACCGCCACCTCCTTGCCTTCCGCACCACCTTGCACCGAGCTCTCACGAGCCGAAAGTTCCCGGACGGGCTCATCAGAGTTTGGATCCGAAAATATTAGGAACATTGTGCGCTGCAGATCGTTTGTCAGGTCGCCTTATCCACCCAAGGTCTTGACCTCGTCCACTCCCCATTTTTGGCTGCCCTACGGCCTTCCCCACCGACAAAGCTTTCCCCACCGTGCCATTCGTTCACAAATCTCAGTCTAAAGAACTTAAGCTACGCCAGCCGTTCGAAAGCGGTTTTAACCGAAGGTCAAACGACTCACCGCAGGGAGGATCTGTGCCAATTTTCCCAACCCCTTCATTCATTTTTCCAAATTTAGGTGCGGAATCCAACGCGAAGGTTGTCAATTGTTAATCCAGCTTTAATTCTTTAATCACAATAAATTGCATCAATGAAGCGACTGTTTCTTTTCAAACGGAGGAAGAGTTTTGAAGATCCGCCTAAAGATTCTTTAAGTTGTCGACTTTAAAAAACTGGGGGCGATCCGTTCCCCGACCTTTTGTAAATCCGCATTGTAAATTCGCAATACGGCGGCACTTAGCTGAATTCGCGTCAAGCAACCCGAAATTTCGGAACATGACGTTTAGGGAACACGAATTCGAATCCGAGCCAATATTACGTAGTTAATTTATCTCGGTCGGAACACTCTTCCCCCCGGGCACGCCGATCTAGACCCCGAACTCTCTAGCGTAGCAGAAGCTTGCGGCAAGACAACCCCATCTTACCAGATAAAAAGCCCCGACTTTTCGAAGTCCGGCCTTTCCCTGCCAGTGCAAGCCCCAAGGTGGAATTTCAGAGAATCTGAGAATCTTAAGCAATTTAGGAGGTTTAGATAACCAGGCAAGGATTCAAGCGACAAAAGACTCAAGCCAAGAGGCTTTATGAGCCGAAGCAGCGTTACTTGCGGAGTTATTCCGGATATCATGAGCACAAAGGTAAATCTCAAGGGAGTGGAACCCTTGGGGACCGCTCTACGAATTCCTATGCGCCCTAAGTTTGCCCTGTTGCACTAGCTTCCAGCGGACGACGGGCTGTCTTATCCCATTTGCCCCGCATTTCGACGAGGAGAACCAACTAAGGCAATTGTGCGGGGAGAATCAAACCCACGCGAACCCGGGCCACTGAACCCGGTCTGAGGATTGCTAGATCCCGTTCACGTCCAAGAGATGTGAAGACAGTTTTAAAGCACCACTTACGAAAAGATCAAAGACGTTTAAAGTGCCGTGATGGACTAAATGAATGGACTAAATGATCTTTAAAGCACATGGAATGATCTTTAAAGCACATGGAGCCAGCGGAATAGCACGTTCCAAAAGAAGTCGAAAACGTACAGGACGGCCGACAGTCCAAAAATCGCGATCAGCACTACTATTGAGTTCCGGTAGACGTCCAATCGCGACGGCCACGATACCTTATACATCTCGGCCTCAACCGCTACCAAAAAATCGGCAAACCGCGGGACATTGACCAAGCGGTAGGCGATCCAAATGCTCAGCAGGGCTAGGCTCAACGGGAATCCGTAACGAAACAGCTCCCGAATCCATAACTCCACACTCGGGTTCCGGCCGATGGTCCACAGCCCAAACCAAGCCAACCAGCCGTTGAACCAATCGATCCACGAGCCGGGCCAAGTCCGCAAACCAATTCGCAATTGCTGAAAGAGGCCGTAAACACCGACCAAAAGCAGAATCGCCACGCCGGCGGCCGTCGCCTGGCGGAGGATCCGCCCCTGGTTTGGTTTGTAGAGTTCGACTCGGAATAGTTCCCTCAGAAACTCTCTCACTGCCGCAATCTTTCGTTGACCATTCCGGCCTCAATCTTCCGATTGAAGCCTAACACTCCTGCGGCCCCATCCCCACCCCAAAAGGGCGACCCAGTTTACGGTGAGGTTCGGCCGCCTGGCTTACTAGGTGAAAACCGCCTGGCTTTAATGAGACATAAACCGCCGACAAACCGACCTTCGCACTCTCAACTCAACCGTGCGGAAAACGAACTGCAAAAAAACAAAGCAGGGGCGGGGGGACTCGAACTCCCAACCACTGGTTTTGGAGACCAGCGCTCTACCAATTGAGCTACACCCCTGCGGATCTGAAGGATCTAACTCAAAACGAATCGCTTTAAATCTTTCTTATCGTGGGACTCTTTTGTCTTCGGATTTGTCTTCGAAGCTTCAACCTTCAATAGTTGCCTTTCCCCAGTTACCTTTCGCAGCCCTCTTCATTTAGCATCATCAACCGGTTCACCCGAGTAGGGGGTTTGGACCACAGCCCTATCTTCCGAAAGGTACGGGCTTATCAGGCTGCGAAAGCGACCTCTATCACCGGGAATTTATTTATCACCAGGAACTTATTTTCTCTGATCAATCAAGGGTTCAAGCCCCCATGATCAATTTTAGTCGCGCAGTTCCAAGGGCAACCGGCGGCTCCGGCAACCTGGGGACGGTCTACTGCACGAGCGTTACTCGACAATCTTGGTCACCACGCCAGACCCCACCGTCTTGCCCCCTTCCCGAATTGCGAAACGGAGATTTTCGTCCATGGCTACCGGGGCAATAAGCTCCACGCCGAGCCGCACGTTATCGCCCGGCATACACATCTCCGCTCCGCCCAGCAGTGTGACCTCGCCCGTTACGTCGGTGGTGCGGAAGTAAAACTGCGGTCGATAGCCGCTGAAAAACGGGGTCTTTCGCCCACCTTCCTCCTGCGAGAGGACGTAAACCTCGGCTTCGAATTTTGTATGGGGCGTGATGGTTCCCGGCTTAGCGAGCACTTGACCTCGTTCGATCTCATCCCGCTTGATACCGCGCAGCAGGCAGCCGACGTTATCTCCGGCAACTCCCTCTTCCAGCGTCTTATTAAACATTTCAACGCCCGTAACTACCGTCTTTCGCGGCTCACGGCTAAAACCGATAATTTCCACCTCGTCACCAACCTTGACAGTACCGCGTTCGATTCGGCCGGTGGCCACCGTTCCACGACCTTCGATGCTGAAGACGTCCTCGATGGCCATCAAGAACGGCTTATCGCGTTCGCGGACCGGCTCCGGGATGTACGTATCCAGCTTTTCCAAAAGCTCTTCGATGCATTTGGTATTCTGCGGATCCTTCGGATTCTCCGCGGCATGAAGGGCAGAGCCCCGGACTATTGGCACCTCGTCGCCCGGGAATCCATACTTGCTCAAAAGCTCTCGCAATTCGATTTCGACCAGCTCAAGGATCTCTTCATCGTCTACCAAGTCGACCTTATTCAAGAACACTACCAACGCCGGCACATTTACCTGCCTGGCAAGAAGTACGTGTTCCCTGGTCTGTGGCATGGGACCATCCGCCGCGGAGACCACGAGGATCGCCCCGTCCATCTGGGCCGCCCCCGTGATCATATTCTTGATGTAGTCGGCATGACCGGGACAGTCGATATGGGCATAATGGCGATTTGCAGTCTCATACTCCACATGGGCTACGTGGATCGTAACCGTTTTTGTGGCGTCGCGGACCGTGCCGCCCTTAGCGATTTCAGCATACGATTTAAATCGCGCCAGCCCCTTTGCCGACTGAGCGGCAAGAATTGCCTCGGTCAATTTCGTTTTGCCGTGGTCAATGTGCCCAATGGTCCCCACGTTGACGTGCGGTTTGGTCCTTACAAAAACCTCCTTGGCCATTTTTAGCTCTTTCTCCGCTCAAAAAAGGACAATTTTGAAACTTTACGCCTAAAACCAGTTCCTTAGAGGAGTGGCATATTATGCACATTACCTCGCGTTCGCCAATGCCTCAGCTTCCGAAGTCAAAAGCTGCTGATGGGGATTGAACCCATGACCTCGTCCTTACCAAGGACGCGCTCTACCGGCTGAGCTACAGCAGCACATGATGGGGTGGCCCGCCGCAATTCTGAATTGCCGCCATCCCGAACATATGTGCGGAA
This sequence comes from uncultured Thermogutta sp., assembly GCA_937128505.1. GTDB lineage: Bacteria > Planctomycetota > Planctomycetia > Pirellulales > Thermoguttaceae > DTLM01. Next base: position 19,043 of record CAKZMM010000021.1, on the reverse strand, counting down.
TTCTTTCTCCTGAATGGCTCCCGCCTTTATTGCGAATCGTGCGGCTTCCCGCAAGCTCTTCGAATTCCTACAGGCTACGGTAGTGAAAGTGCCTTCAGATTGAAACATGAGCAACCGCGTTTAAGAGCGGGTGAAGGGAGTCGAACCCTCGTCTCCAGCTTGGAAGGCTGTGGCTCTACCGTTGAGCTACACCCGCATTTATAAATAAAAAATGAGCCGGTTTTTGCTAGAACGCCGAGTACTACACAAATTCTAAGCCGAAGTCTAGGGCCTCGGAGTACTCCGCGCCCGATTAACCTCTTTTCACACCAACAAAATATCCAAACCAGCCAAATTTACTTTACACCGTAACATGCTTCGATTGCAATACGCCGCGGTTGCGGTGAGGATTGAGGATTATTGCGAAAGTTTCGTCCGAGGTCCGGAGGTTGGTCCGAGCTTTCGGTCAGGCACCTCAACTAAAAATCAGCCTTAAAAGCTTACTATCACAAAACGCTCCGAGGAGGCAACTCCCGGATCCGGGAGGATTTCCGCCGCTATTTCGCCGGGGTTTAGAGTATGTCACCCCGAATTCAATATAAAACAAAGGATAGCAATTTAGTTATTTAGCGGCATTCTGCACCGTCTTCCGGGTGCGCACCTATTCTGCAACTAATTCTTTGATCCTAATCTTCTAGATCTTCAATTTTAATTTTCTAGATCTTTTAAATCTTCTAGATCTTTAATCTTCTAGGAAATAACTCTGCTGTGAGCCTTGGCACCATGAATCTTCAAAACTCTATCAACACGAAAAACAAACTCTTAATTATGCCTTCAAAAGCATTATGCCTTCAAAAGCAAAAGAAAAAGGATACGCATGACCAAGTCATCCTTTAAAGCTCCCTTAACACCGCCTCCGCCGAATCTCTTTATTGCGAACTTCGATTCCGTCTAACTAACCTTCCTATCTTTTGTCGTTTGTTTTCTTCCCGCTTCTTCTGTTTCTCCGTCATATCGCTCTTGAATTGCTTGAAGCTCGTTCGCCACCAGGCGGGAAAAGGGGCACCGGCGTTTTCGCCCGATTTCAGCCGAAGCACCCGCCTGCGTACCAGCTGATCGCGGAGCAAATCTTAAGTGATCGACACACAAACCCGTTACGGAGACCGAACCTATCCCTGTCCAAGAATCCCTCTGCTGCTCGTTTTCAAAATCTTAATACGCTTAAATACGATTAAATGCGTAAAATGTGGTTAAATGCGATCAAACTCAATCCAATCTAACACCCTGGGCTACCATCGTCGTCTCGACGAACTCCGCGTCACGACCTTCATTGCGGGAATTAAATCCCGGTTTAGCCCGAAGCAAATGGGGGGTGCAGGATTCGAACCTGCGAAGGCAGTGCCATCAGATTTACAGTCTGACCCCTTTGACCACTCGGGAAACCCCCCAAAATCCGATGCCGCCAGCGGGAATTCCCATCGACGGCTGTAAGCTTTTACCTTCAGTTACAATTTACCCCGCGCTCAAAGGTCCGACTCGAGGCGAGCCGCTAATCTTAGCCCACAATCGTTTGTCCGTTAGAACTCCATTATCAAAACTACTTTGTTCCTCAAGTCCCTTCTCGGGAAAACCTTACGGCTAAATCGAAGCGGAAGCTAGCGGAGGGACTCGAACCCACAACCTGCTGATTACAAATCAGCTGCTCTACCATTGAGCTACGCTAGCGTAAAAGCTTACTCTTGCTGCAAATTCGTAATCTAAAGTCCGCACGCCATATCATGCAAGCCCTCTCACCGAAATCGCACCCGGAGCATCGTCCGCAAATATCACGCGAAAAATCGACATATGTGGACACAGATAGTTTATGTTATTCCGATCTTTCTTTTTCGGAGAAGCCGACAACTTCAGCAAAACTTTTTCCGTGAAATCACTGCCCAATTTTTCATTTGATAGACAAATTTTTTGACGAAATTTTTTATTTTGTTAGACGAACGCGCGCGGTTCCTAAGTCCATTCACTATCCTCTCTTTTTTTACGGCTTTACTCTCTCTACTCCTGTTCCTAGTTTGCCTCAATTTTCCTCATTTTGTCTTACCCACTTAAGTCGGAGCGACCGAATTTTATCCATTTCATCAATAATTTCGGTTGCCCCATGCCCCTCTGCGGCCTATTCTGAACGATCATCATGTGAAGACCGCGGCTTAAAAACATCCGCTCACAACCCTCTGAATGATCGCAGATCACAACCCTGTGAATGATCAATCGAATTTACGGCAAGTCCTCCCCCCAAGTTTGGGAGGCTTACCAATCCAATGACGACGGAATCCCCGGTGGATTTTAAGCTTTCGTAAGCTCAACGCTCCTCAATGGATACTCCAGGAATACTCCCCTTCCCCTACTCATTGGGGCATGCTCGTAAATTAGCCTAGATCAAGAATCCAAATTCGATCGAGAATTCGAGAATCCGGGTACCTCCAAGCCGAGTTGGAGCCATGGGCCACGAAAAGCCCGATTTCGGGGGAAACAAAAACCGCCGAAGGATTTTAGGGGATCCCCGGCGGTTGGCGAAAGGAGACTGAGTTCAAGGTACGCCGAAGATTTAAAGGCGCTAATCGGCAAACTCGATCTGCTCTTCTTCGGCGGCTTTTCGCAATTTGCTCAACGCCCGAGCTTCGATTTGCCGGACGCGCTCTTTGGTTACGCCCAGTTCAGCCCCTACCTGCTTGAGCGTCAACGGTTCGCGCCCTTGAGCCAGACCAAACCGGCTAATAATCACCTGTTGCTCTCGGGGTGCCAACCGGAGCAGGATCCGCTCGATCTGCGACTCCCGCAGCATCTGGGCAGATTCCTGCTCGTACTGGTCAGAGCGTACATCCTCGGTGACGTTGAACATTTCGGTCTGACTGGTGCGGAAGCGTTCCCGATGCCGGTGTTCGTCCGGGATCGTCCGAGCGAAGTTCTTCATAATGGCCCAGCTCGCATAGGTGCTGAACTTGTTGCCGCGCGAGTAGTCAAACTTTTCCACCGCGCGAATGAGCGAGATATTGCCATCGCTCACCAACTCGAAAAAGTTGGCTCCCGGCCCCACGTGCCGCTTAGCGATCGAAACCACCAGCCGCAAATTCGCCGAGACGATCTCGTTCTTGGTGGCCACCGCTTGCTCGTACAGGGCCTCGATCTGATCCATCACTTTAGCCTTGGGGCGCGACGGATCGAGCTTACTCCGCAGCTTACTCGCCTTGTATTTGAGATAGTTCATCTTGCGGAACAAGTGGACCTCTTGCTCCCGAGTCAAGAGGGGCACCTCGTACAAGCTCGCCAAATACGGCGGTAGACCGCTGGGAACTCGCGGCGGTCTGGTCGGTTGCGGTACTGGCGGAGGCGGACCGAGAATCTCCCGCTCTTGCGCTTCAGTTTTGATCTTGTCGAAGACGTCGTTGGGGATGTAATCCAACGGCAATTCGAGGATCCGCTTCGCGCGAACCTCAGCCACGATCCGATAGATGGTGCTTTTGGTTCGGCCATACTGCCGGGCCAAAGACTCCGCGGATTCGCCCCGCAAAAACTGCTGATAAATTTGCCGCTTCGTTTCTTCGCTCAGAGGACCAGTCTGCCCAGGAAAAATAGCCAAATCGGGATTCTCCCGGTCAAACTGCTTTAAGGTATAGCGTATGGTTTCGACGCTTCGGCCGGTTTCGCGCGACAATCGTCGTGCTACCTCCGAAGGGTTTTTTCCCATTAGCGCTAATTCCCGTGCTCGCTCCACAATCATTCGTCGCTCCTCCACGGTTATTTGCCGGAAGCGGGCACCACGGCGAACCAACTCCTCGTTTTGTTCCGAGAACCGCCGCACCGCACTTTCGGCGAAACCAACACGTCGTCGGCCTTGGACGATGAAACGTCGTCCGACCAATCCGAAACGTCGCCACCTCCATATGGTTTTTGGACACACCTGGAAGTAACGACTCATTTCCTCGATCGTCAGCACGCGCTCGCCGAATTCCTCGACCGGTACCCGGGCAGCCTCGGTTAGGTCCTCTACCAATAAGGCCAGATCATGCCGGGCATCCGCTCCGGAGATTCGAAGCCCCGGGTACCTCGAGGGGCGAAAACGCGTGATCCGGAAGCACAAATATTCGTAGGTGTAAGTTCGATCCGGCTGGAGCTCGTGGACTAGCCGCTCAGCGCGATCCGCCTGCTCGAGCTTCTTTTGGCGCGGAGCGAACCGAACCTGTTGATCGCGAAATTCTCGCAAGGCGGGACAGAGGTAATCGTGATGCATTCGTCGCGTACCTTGTGACGGTCACCCCGCCCATACGTGCTTGCCAAAACTACATGTTTCTAAAACACGCTTCTAAAACCGGCCCGGCAGTCATCAGGTATTTCCGCTACTGAGACGCGCGAAAGTTTGTTTTCAAGCCAACGCGGAGCAATATACGACTCAACTAAAATTCCGCTTCCGAAACTTTATCCGCAGTCTAACTACGTTTTTCTGTTTAGACAATATGTAGTGTCAAAAATTTCTAAAAGTGGATTTTTCAACTCCCAAACCGTTTTCATGCCGATTCATCCGTTCTTTGCCCCCCGCAATTCCGCGGTCCCCAAAGACCAAGGCGAGCCTTCGCCAGGGCCCCTTAAACGCCAAAATTTGTTGGATGGAGAGCCCTGGCTCTCACTGCATGAATCGTGCCAATATTTGCAAACTAAAGAAAAACTTGTGGACTTACTTCACCCGGGACACGATCTAACTTCTTGGTCTGGATCCCTATTCATCGGTCATTACGCGTGAGGATGCGATTTTGGCTAACGCAATCCGCTGAAATCACAACGATTTATCTCTCAAATTAGTTGAGGGTCAGTTGAGAGGCCTTCCTTTCAGCACAATATAATCGATTAGACGTCATTATACAAGACAGGCAAGACTAGAAAATATCCTTATTCTAAAAAGCGTGTCGATCTTGCGCGGTTTTGCACTGTCGTGTCTCGATCACAGCTATTTCGAAGTGCCCCCCGAATAAAACGAAGAAAACCTTCTTCTTAGCTGCTGCAAAATCATCCAATAGAGACTTCCGTCCAGACTCCTGGGTTTTCCTCGAAGACTAACAACTTTTGTGATTTCTAAATCCGGCACTTGACTGATCCCTAAATCTGCCAATGAATCTCCTTAAATCTGCCAATTAATCCTGCCAATTTTTGAGAGGTGCTTCCACCGTTCGCAATTAGCAACGATCGCCTTTTCTTTTACTGTAGATGCCCGCGCCCCATACTAATTCCGTGTAATCAGCCCTTGATTCGTCACGCAATTCGCTCTTGCGCTTGATCTCGAACCCTTTTAGCGCTGCTCTTGGAAATCCGCGGACCCGCAGAAACCATTCAAAATTCCCTAATTACCCAAACGTTGTTCGGCTCCCCTTTGCCTTAGGCCCCTGCCAAATGGGAAATCTTAATTCCAGAGTTGCTTTTGCGATTGATTGCCCAGACATTCACTACTTCAATCGCAATCTTAATCATGAATTTTTACATGAAACTTTGTAGTCGGGCAACTCTCAGCATTCGTTAAAAATTCTTTTAAAAATTCTTTTTTCTTGGCGACCGAGTAATCTCTTGCGGCCCGTGTTTGTTTCCGCAGTTCCGGTCACTACACGAATTACCCCCTGCTATCTAGACGCAATGAAGGTCACAGTGGTTACAAGAAAACTGGGAATTCTCCGGCTCTAGACAAAGATGTGGAGAACATGGGTCGAAAAGATCGCAGAAAATGAGTCGAAAAGACCATTGCCCCCTCGATTCGAAACACCGCGGAACAAGAAGCCGGTGCACTCGCTCAAAGGAAGCAAGAAGAAAAGCGTAACTGCCCGTCGGAAACAGGCTCGTTCCGCAGCCTGCGGCGCACTCGCTTTAAGGAGGAAGAACAAAGAGAGGAACAGAGATAAGAAAAAGGAGGTAGAACAAAGAGCAAGAACACACCAGTGGTCCGCGGTCACTGTGCGGCTCGGTGGACTCGCTTTAAGGAGCAAAAACAAAGAGTGACAGCAGAAGGAAATTTATCAGGCGAGCTCTACGTGAATTAGGGAAGGGGTGGCACCGTAAAAGCTTACATCAAACCCTCGTTTTTTGGCCAGAATGCTCCCGTACGAGGGTGCAGCGGATATTTTCCGGTACTCACTTCTTAAATCGTTCCGGTACTCGTTTCTCAAACAGATGTTCTAATTCTGGGTGAAGGTTCTCCATCTGGACCCGCGCCATTTTAGCGTGCACGGTTTCCCCATAGACGATTCGGGAAAAACGAACAATTTGCCCCCGTTTACTTCCGGAGATACGTCCAAAGCCCAATGGGGGCATCCCTCTTTTGCTTCTTGTACATCGCCCTTCCGTACTATCACCCAGTTTTTCGTTTGACATGGGTCCATTGCGCGGAGGCAAAAAGGCTCGCCCCTCTCAAAGCGGAAACTTTTGCCGGTGAAAAACCTTCAGCAAAATTCCGCACGCCAGGGAGTGATTATTACTGCGGACCCACAGAAAGTTGCCCTCGCTCAAAATTTTCGAAATTGTTACCTTTGTGCCTTAAAACGGCTGATGGGTACACGCTTGGGGGCCCGGTTTCCACCGCCGACACTGATACTGTGGGTAACGATTTAGTTCCTCCCGAAGCTCGTGGGATGATTTCGTTGCATTGGGCTGCCGGGCACCAATCTCCATCGCTCAATGAGCCCTCGGCGGCCCATGCATTCTTAAACCCCACCCTCAAGGAGCAACAAAAAATGACCAATATGTGCCGAGTGGCAATCTTTTTGTACATCTTAACGATCAAGAGCATCTCCCTTGCCCAAACGCCGGTTGATTTCCACTGGCGGTGGCAGCCGGGGGATATCGACCGGGTAACACAGACGGTGGAGGTTGAGGGAACCCTCCGCATTCAGGAAGGGAACCAGATCACCACCCCGGCCACCAAAGTTGCAGGAAAGTTCGTCTATTTTGAAAGGCGATTGTCCCCGGCGAATTCTTCGAGGGGTGATCTCCCCTCAGAATTGGGAGGTTCCGTGCGGTATTACCAGGATGCCGAAACCGACATCCGGGTAGACGGATCACCGTTTCGGCCGGCGCTGCGCGAAAACCGTCGCTTGGTCCGCGTAAAGGATCATCAAGGGGAGGTCATTGCATATTCGCTCCAAGGGCCGCTCACGCGGGACGAATTGGACCTGCTGACCAGTCCCGGCAATAGCCTTGTGGTCGACGGACTTTTGCCGCCGCGTCCGGTGCGTCCCGGGGATACTTGGGAGATCCCCGCGACAGTTCTCTGTGGGTTGCTTTCGCTTGAGGCGGTTTCCTCAAGCACAGTTCGTGCTCGCTTCCTCGAAGTTACTCACGGGGTGGCACGTGTGGAGTGGGAGGGAAAACTTGAAGGGGCCGCCAATGCGATGAGTACGCAACTTCAAATCCGCGGTCGCTATCAGTTCGATTTGCGCCGTGGGCGAATCATATGGGTCGGGTTTGCCTTTCGCGAGGACCGACCGCCCGGGCCGATTGCCCCCGGTGTGGATGTCGTGGCAAAAGTCGCTTTGACGATCGAGCCGGGTGCGCAGTGTCCTGAACTAACTCAGGCTGAAATAGAGCCCTTGCTGACTCAGCCGGAGGAGGCACTTCTTCATTTGGAGCAATTTTCGCCCGATCACTCTTGGCAGCTTGAATACGAGCGAACCTGGTATCTGACGGCACTCACCGAACAAAACGCGGTTTTTCGCCTGGTGGACCGCGGACTGTATTTGGCGCAGTGCAAGATCGCAGTGGTGGGCTCCAGACCGCGTCCCTTGACCTTGCCCGACTTTCAGGAGGATATCCGCCATTCTTTAGGGAAGCAGTTTAGCCAATTTGTTCAGGCTGCCGAAGGCCGCACGGCGGCGGGGACGCCATTTTTCCGGGTCGTGGCCCGGGGGAGTATTTCCGATGTCCCTATTTGCTGGGTGTACTACTGGCTGGAGGGGGCATCGGACCGGAATCTGGTGGTCGGCTTCACTTTTGAAGATGCCTTGCTCGAACGCGTTGAGGAGGCTGAAAGAAAGCTCCTCGCCGGCCTGAAGCTCCGGACCGAACAAGTAGCCGGGGCACCGACACCCGCAAAGTTTGAATAGCCGCCGCAAAAGCTTCGAATCACCCCCCGGCATGCTTCCGATGATCACGCCGGCACCTTTCTGACACCGATCGGCTTCTCCTATCCTGGCGCCTTTTTGCGGATGTGGCTTTTACCTCCGCGGCCTGACTGAAAGCCCTTAAGCCGAGATCGAAGCGGGATTCTTGCTGTGTCTTATGCCGAAGATGAGAACGATCTAAGCGGCGAATCGAAAGCTGCGGGTTCTTCGGGCCAAACTCCAAGCGACCGGCAAAAGCGTTTTTCGGGGCTCCAGTTCCACTGATGGATGAGGTTTTATAATTGAAGCGCTTTTCGACAATTCTAAACAATTCTAATCTTTATATTTCCGCGCAAGAAAAAAGCCGCCGAACCCGGGGCCTAGGTTCGACGGCAAAATATCAAACCTCCCGCCCAATTGCGACTGGATGCGTCGCTGCGAGACGAGCGGGAACCAGGCGTGCTACGGCACTAGCCTTCGGCGGTTCCGGCTCACGCTAAAGGGTTGGCACCTCCGTCGGAATATGGTACGGGAGGTTTGTCTATTCCCGTGACGTTTTAAAAATCCGGTGTGGATTCATTCCCCTATTTTATCAAGGTGATTGGCTACCGGCCTAGTTACACGTCGTGCTGCCCCACCCAAACTGACGACTTTGCGAACACTCCGAGAGACTTATCGGCTCCGCAATGACGTCGGATCAAAAAATTTTTTATTGCAAGTTATTCTAATTTGTACGCAATTTTTGCTTCAGTGTACTCGTTCTACGTCGTTCCGGCTTGCCAGTCAACTGGCGAAGCTATTGCTACCCCCCGCCCTTACGGACCTAATTAATTCTAGCCTACGCTTCGACTGTCAAGTCGACTTTCCGAGGTCAACGCCCGGACGCATTTCCCAAGTACTGTGAGCATACCAAAAAGTTTCTCGGGTGCAAAGCCCCTTCGTCGAAGGCGACCCATTCCGGCTCAATAGGCATGCGCCTTGCTAACGGATATCGAAAGGCATATGTCTGGCTGAGGCATATGTCTGGCTGAGGAACCGGAGCACGGGCTCGACTTGTGAGACCGGTCCCTTGAATCTCACAATATCGGTCGTTGTAACCGGGTTCTCGGCCCGCGCCGAGGTTAATCCATCGCCAAATACTTGCCGCTCCCCTCAAGGGAATTGGTTATGCAGCGGCATAATCAATCCTGGGGCACTACCCAAATATTTCGATACTGCACATGACACCCGTGACCTTGCAACTGAATGCCGCGGGGTCCGGGTCCTTCACCTTGTCCGCCCGGTGTGGCACGCGGAAGTTCGTAATTGTCGTGGATCACTACCCCGTTGTGCCGCACCGTCAAACGGGCATTGGCAACCTTATTTCCCGCTTCATCATACTTCGGGGCGGTGAACTCGATGTCGTAGGTCTGCCAGGTCACGGGCGGGTAACACATATTGACATCTGGGGCCTTTAAGCTGTAAAGCCCACCACATTCGTTGTCGTGCCCTTCCAAACCGAAAGAATCCAGTACTTGGATCTCATAAGCATTGTGCACGTAGACCCCGCTGTTGGCTCGGGCTTGCCCGCGGGCCTCCGGCATCCAAGTGAGCCGAAATTCCAGGTGGATTTTGCAACTGTTGAAGGCGGGCTTGGAAAGCACTCCTGAGAAAAGGCTTTGATCGGGCCCGAACTTACCACCCGGAAACCAATCCGTGTTCGAACCATCGAATAACACAATCGCCCCCTCCGGAGGTTGCGCACCCAGAGTCGGACTTTTCCGCTCCACCCGCTCAAGCTGCACCTTGTTTCCCTCGGCAAGCTGCAAGCTAAGCTTGCCATCTACGATCTCGCCGGTGAGTTGATCCTGGGTGATAGAAACTTTACCTGCTTCATTGCGGGAAGCGGAAACCCGCATCCGCAGTAGCCCACGCTGCCAACCCTCGCCCGGCAAGCCACCGTCGAGAAGGTAGACATCGAATTTCCCCTGGCCCAAAGCTACCACTTGAGCCCCAATTTTTTCCTTTTCGCCTCCCGGCAGTTTCCCCGGGCCCAAGTACTCCCCTTGAATGGCGAAATCGGGGTCGGCTTGGGCCTCAGCCGGGTCGATCACCTCCCGAGGGGCCCCTAATGCCCAACAACTAGTGGCTGCGTAACTCAAACTGAATCCGAGACACACAGAACCAATCAGCATCAAGTGGCTTACGCGTAGCTTCCGAAACATTCGCTTCACTCCTGTTCTGCAATTGGATTTTGATCGAATCGTTTGATCGACCCCACTGGACTCCAAGTTTTAGGCAAGCAGCCCTCTTCGACGGATGATTCGACTGCTAGATTGCGATTCATCCGCCGGCTCGCAGGCTGCCCAAAACCTAACAATTCCGCGGAAGTTACAGTTCCTTGCCGCTGCCAAAACCGCGGCTGAGATCCGCTCATGGCAAACGCCGCTTTACCGTGCCGATCTTCTCGCGTCCAGAACCCCGGGGTTTATCCTCGGATAACGCACGGTCGGTGCCGCGGTAAATGACCTCGCCAAGAGGACCCGCAGTGAAAAAATGACGCGGATTCAACCGCAGGAACTCGAAATGACGTGCGGGACCCTAAAATGGCGGAAGTCCGTTGCGACGTGCGGTCGCTGCGATCCATCATTTCGTGTTTTATCCCACCTCTGCTGCCCGGCATGCGGTTTTCTTAAAATACCTTCGTGTCAGCCAAAAAGCAAAACCTTCCGTTCGCGCGGGGGCCGAGGCCAAACCCTCTTCCCGCTTACGAGTACCGGATAGTCGCCTGAGACTTAAGAGACTCGGATGTTCGCCTGAGATACGGAGTGCTCGGCTTGAATCTGGAGGGGGGTAGAGCGATGGCGGAAGTTTGGTAAATTGTCTTCGTCAATGGATACGCAAATCGCCGGGATCGCCGAGGCCAACGGATGGTTTGGGGCTTGGGAGCAGACGACTGTCAAGGAGCTGAAGATGACCAAGGCAAAATCCCCCCGAGTAATTGCCGAAAGCGATCGATTGATCTTGCGGGAATTCACGGCCGCCGATCTCGACGATTTGGCGCCCATTCTGGCGGATCCCGAGGTGATGCGATTTTCAGTTGGCGGACCATTTACGCGGCAAAATACCGCGGAGTTTCTGAGCCGTTGCCAGGTCGAGTACCAACGATTGGGCTTTTGGCTTTGGGCAGTGGTGCACAAGAAAGACCGCAAGCTCATCGGCTATAGCGGCTTACTTGAACAATTCCTCGATGGCCAACGGGAAATTGAGGTAGCCTATCGCTTGGCAACCGCGTATTGGGGACAAGGTCTAGGAACGGAAGCCGCCCGACTCGCTCGAGACGCAGCTTTCCGCCTGGGCTTCAAACGCGTCATTTCCCTGATTGAACCGGCGAATATTGCATCGATTCGGGTCGCCGAGAAAAACGGCTTACGTTACGAAAAGGATACGGTTTACCACCATCTTTCGGTCAGGGTCTACGCCCTAGAGATTTCTTCCGAGCCGGGAGTGCTGTCCGGTAAATCCAACATGGAAAACTTCTTGCAGGAGCTGTAGGTCACGGTACTGCCTTTGCGGGGGGAGGCTATAAACCGGGGGATGAAGTCCTCTTCTTAAATTATGTTCTTTTATGTTCTTTTCCCGATTTGCGTTTCATTTGCTCAACGATTCTTTTCATTTGCTCAACGATTCCTTAAATCGGGTCCTTCATTCGGTGAGAATGCTTACCGGCCCCGGGGGTATTTCGAGAAGCTTTGCCCGCTATTTTGGTTTGCCCGGTGCCGACGGGATGGGTCCGAGCCAATCGCTATGTCTCCGAGAAAATCGGAATGTTTCCGAGACAATCGGAGTGTGTTCTGAAGAATGGGAACGTATCGCAGAGAATCGGAATGTTCGTGCGAAAATCGGAATCTTTCCGTTACACTCAGGATGTTCCCGAAACAATCGCAATGTGTCCGAAAGAAAGTTGAAAAATCTGCTCCCTGTCAACTTGACGCGAATGATGTTTCAAGAAGGCTAATGACGCGCAGCATGGGGGGGCGCACAAGTACCCCTGTTAGGGCTTTCATGGAGTGGGCTCCTCCCGGGGATATCAGCTACCAACCGTCGAGACAAGCTCACCGGCACCGAAACCCCGCAGTTGCAATTTGCCTCCCTCCTCCCTTTGGCGGGAGAGAGGCTTTCGTTCTTAACTCGCTTTTTATTTCACCGGGCTTCATCCAGAAAAGCAGTTCTTTTAGAGAGTGCAACCGAATGCTTGAGCCCATGCGTTAACGTGCTTAAAGTGGATAAAGGTGTCTTGCGAAGCTTTCCGCCGGCAAAAAACGATTGCCCGAAAAGCTAATTCGTTTTTTGGAGGTGTGGCTGGCAAAGGGTCGGATGTCGAAATCAAGCCCGAACGATGATCTCCTGGAATCCGTGGTCCAAACTTTTCGCTCCGCGGTTCAAGAAGGTCGATATCGACCAGCGGTTCGAACTTTTGCGCGAAGCAATCACGGGAACAATGTCTCGGTTTTACATGGCTCGCGATCGAACCACGGGTCAGATCGTCGGTTTGAAGATTCTGGATCCGCAGAAAACGGCTGCATTCGAGGCCCGCTTTCGCGGGCTGAAAAAGCCGAGCGAAGGCGAAATTGCGTCCCGATTCAATCATCCGAACATCGTACGAACCTTCGAATACGGCGTCACAAACCAAGGCGAGCCGTTCATCGTGATGGAGTACTTGGAGGGAAGCGTGGTCAGCCACATGCTAGTGGCACACGACCCGCAGCTAGAGGGGAATCGGCTGCATATCATCCGGCAGGCAGCCGAGGCCGTGGCGGCGGTTCACGAAGCCGGCTTCATTCATCGCGACGTCTGCCCACGAAATCTGATGTTCCTCCAAGATGATCGGACGGTGAAGTTGATCGATTTCGGCTTGACGGTACCGGCGACCCCACCGTTCATGAAACCGGGCAACCGTACCGGCACGCCGGACTATATGGCCCCGGAGCTTGCTCGGCGGCTTCCCACCGACCAACGCATCGATGTATTTGCCCTAGGAACTACGGCGTATGAGATCATGACGGGTCAGTTGCCGTGGCCTCGGGGGTTAACCGCGGTTGCCGTCATGGGACACAGCCGGCCGGGGACCGATATCCGCGAGCTTCGCCCTCAAATTCATCCGGAATTGGCGAAGGCAATCCACCTGTGCATTGAACCAGACCCGAATCGCCGCTGCCCCACGGTGCGGGCTTTCCTCAGTATGCTGCGCAAGGTGGAGCACGAAGATATCTCGTAGCTCTTTCATCGCAAAGAAGGTTCCCGGGCCCAAAGCCAGCAGATGATTTCACCGCAGCGATGCTACTTAGCCCCGTCGTCAAAACAGGGCACCGTGAAGCCGAAATACCGGGCAGCATTCCTGTAACAAATATCCCGCACCATCCCTCCGATTAGCTCGAAATCGCGGGGAAGGAGCCCGGCATCCATTTCTCGGCCCAGCAAGTTGCACAAGATCCGCCGGAAGTACTCGTGCCGGGTATAAGAGAGGAAAGACCGGCTATCTGTAAGCATGCCTACAAATCGGCTCAAGAGCCCCTGATTGGACAGGGTCTCGAGCTGCCGCTCCATACCATCCTTTTGATCGAGGAACCACCAACCGCTCCCATACTGCATTTTGCCAGGGATGCTCCCATCCTGAAAATTTCCCAGCATGGTGGCGAAAACTTCGTTCTGAGCAGGATTGAGGTTGTAGAGGATCGTTTTCGTGAGTTTCCCCTCGCGTTCCAGCCGGTCAAAGAAGCAGCCCAAGGCTCGGGCCAATGCCCCGTCGGCAATCGAGTCGAAACCGGTGTCGGGGCCCAGGGTTTCGTAAGCGCGAGTATTTACGTTGCGTAACGCCCCGATATGAAATTGCTGCACCCAACCTTTTTCCCAATCGAGGATGGCCAGCTCGTAAAGCAGGGCCGATTTAAACTGCGCGACCTCCTTCAATTCGGGGGAGCGACCTTCACGGACTTTGGCAAAAATGGTGCGGAGCTCTGACTCCGTGTACGGTTCGCACCACATCTGTTCCAGTCCATGATCGGACAGACGACACCCCATGCTATGAAAAAAATCGTGCCGGCGGCACAAGGCCTCCAGAAGTTCATCATAAGTGCGAATGACGGTGCCGCAGGTTTCTCCCAACTTTTCGAGGTATTGATTGAATTGCTTCGGATTCTCGATCGCCATAGCCCGATCGGGCCGAAACGTAGGAAGCACCTGGATTGCGAAGGTCTTGTCGGCGGCGATAACGGCGTGATGTTCCAAGCGATCAGCCGGATCGTCCGTCGTGCAGACGAGCACCACGTTCATCTGCCGCATGATCCCGCGGCAAGAAAATTCCGCTTGACGCAATCGCTCGTTGCAGTAATCCCAGACATGCCGCGCTGTGTCGGGACCGAAAAGCCGATCGCTGATTCCAAACGGCCGTTTCAATTCCATGTGGGTCCAATGGTAAAGGGGATTCCGCAGCGTTTTGGGGACGGTTTCGGCCCACTTTTCAAATTTTTCCCAATCCGAAGCGTTTCCCGTGCAGTATCGCTCCGGAACCCCGTTGGCCCGCATGGCTCGCCACTTGTAGTGATCCCCGTAGAGCCAGATCTGCGTCATATTTTCGAATCGGTGATCTTGCGCGATCTGGCCCGGGGGCAGGTGACAGTGGTAGTCGATGATCGGCAAATCCCTCGCATACTCGTGGTAAAGCCGAATGCCCGACGGGGTTTGCAATAAAAAGTTCTCCGTAATGAAAACGTCAGCCACTTTTTGCTCCTTGGGTTTCTTTTTTCAGAACGTGTACAGGACTCCTCAGCACAAGCGGCGGACAGGATCGTAAAACCTCTAAACCGCGGAAAATTCCTCTCTCAAACGGCAGGGGCATTCAAACACCCCACACGGCTCACATGACTTCGGGTACAGCTCCGACGGAGTCTTCTGAAATATTTGGAATGCGGCTCTCACAAATTCTAAGTTTTCCTCTTCTCGTCCGGAAAAAATCGCTTCACTCTTCGTGAATCTGGTTTAAACCTAAGTTAACCCTCCTGGTCCGAAAGGAATGAGCTCGTTACCGTTGGAAAAAAGCGCTGCAAACCGCCGAAAGATCCAACCCTTCAACCATTGAAAGAAATAATCCCAATCATGAAGGAATCATGCCGACACACCCCAGGCAAAAGCTTATTTTTGGGGGGTGACCTTTCAGGCGACGGCAGGTTTTTCTTTCATGCGTTTTGCTTTCATGCGCATCAAGGCGGGCTCATCGGGCGGTCACCATGATCCGGCCGTTCCCTTCTTTAATCTGTGATCCTCAATCTGTGATCCTCGTCCCTTCGACTTTCATCCCATCGAGCTTTCCCCAAATTTCAAGTACAGCCTTGAACTTCTGAACCCCGCCTCTCAACAAGCCCTCACAGACCCAGCGGTGGGGGAGAATCCAACAGATGTCGATACACTGTCGCCACTGCCTCGGGCGGGGTTGGGGAACCAATCCAACACGCTCGTGCTCTGGCCCGAAGGATGATCCCTTTTTCCAGTCGTTCGGTCAGTGTGGCGTATCGCGTCAACACAGTGCGATACTCAGAGGGATAGGTCGTGGGGCTGCCTGGCTTGGAGCTCGGTGGGCCGAGGCGTAACTCCGCCCATACAAGGTCCGCCGGATGGACCATCTCCACATAACTCCAACTGCCTACGCTCTGGGGGAAGAGAAGGCAGGGCTCTGCTCCCAGACGTAGCCCGGCTGGGTCGCCCGGCGATACTTCCCTCAAACAGCTTGGGCGGACGCCCTCCAGTTGCTGAATTTTTATGGCCGGCAGATGAGAAGCCAAAACCGCGTGTTGGTCCAGTCCAAGTAGCGCCGTCTGAGCCGAGACCAATAGCTCGACCCCGGCAAGCCAATTGACCTCTTTGATCGGTGGCAGAAGCCGCCATCTGAGGCACAGCTCCACAGGACGATCGTCAGTTCCCGGGTAAAGGGCCACACAATACCGCCCCTGAACGAAATAATCGGCCGGCTCTCCCAGGGAAATTTCGGCGGTCGATTCACGCCCGAGGCCTGCCGCGACTCGAACACCTAGGAGGTTCACTCCCTCCCAGGGCTGAGATAAGACCCGGCAGTCTTCGAGCCCCTTCTCCGGCTCCTTCAAGTGCAGGGTGGCCTCGAAGGCTTCCGACTGAAGCCGGACCGTGGGAAACTCCATCTGCCAGCTTTCGTCACGCATAAGATTGGCTCCGAATCGGAGTCAACTGAGCGAACCCCGGACTATTCTCTGCTTTCTGCCCGGACCAACTCGCAATAATCTGTTGAGCATATTTTCCTACGATCCTTCCAATTCGTAAGCTGGTCCCAGCAATGCACGCCGCTCGTATCTTTCCCTCTTTACCGACTGTTTCAGCGGCCCAGTCATTGTGCGAACCGGTTCCTACATTGATAGGCCAAGCTCAATTGATCGCCTCGCTTCGTCAGAACACCGGCTCGCTTCGTTAAGACCTCGCTACGCTTCGTCAAGCCACAGCAAATACGCTAGGCGGCTTTCGATCCCTCTGCACGGAGTCCACCACCGCAAAGCCGCACGCTCTTGGCACCCTAAAAGGTAAATTGGCAACTAATCTTTGGCTTTTCCGGATAAAAAGCTACTGGATACGGGGTGCCCATGC
Source organism: uncultured Thermogutta sp. (assembly GCA_937128505.1). Classification (GTDB taxonomy): domain Bacteria; phylum Planctomycetota; class Planctomycetia; order Pirellulales; family Thermoguttaceae; genus DTLM01. The sequence continues at coordinate 2,292 of CAKZMM010000021.1, read as the reverse complement.
AATTCCGCCGGCCGGACAAAAAGGGAGGATCACGCCCGATGTGGCGTCCGTACAAGGGAAACAGCCCCACGGCAAACTCGCAAGTACTCGTAAAAGCGCTTATGAGCACAGAACGCCCCACGGCACCAGCGGATCGATCTGCTTATCCGTCTGCCGAGCGGAGTTACACCGGTGTGAGGACGCATTCACCGTGCGGATTTTGGATCGAAAGGGTGCGCGGGTACCGGGGAGAATCGGCACGCGCTTGGGATCCGCCAAATCCCCAGACGCAACGGAAAGCCTGATTATTCATGGGATTGACTGCTTATCTTCTTAACAATCCCCCAGGCGCAAGGGAAAGCCTAAGTTCGCAGCCAGTAACTCGGTCGTTCCAGCAACAATCCCCCAGACGCAATGGAAAGCCTATTCATCGAATGTCTTGCTAGGGACAGGGAGCTGATCCGCCGGAGGCAACGGGGAACGGAAACGTCCAATTCCGATCCATCCAGGTCAGGATGACCGAAAATTTTCCTCTCGAAAGGATCTCGCCCTCCTCGAATCTTTTTCTCGAATGTGGATAATGTTTATGCTGATACTATGGATTTAAAATTTTTGGTCGCGGGGTATGGGAAGTATCGAAGGATTATGAAACAAGTGCGGAAAGTTTTCGGAATAAGTAAAAAAACTAATTCGGAATAAATTCGAAATAAATTCGGAATAAGTAACGGCGGAAAAATTGAGCGAAAGAGAACAACACAGGTACGGCGGAATAAGGTGTCCGAGCCCCGCGGGTTGGTTGAATTCCGTATGTTCCGCGGGCTACTCAATCCTTTTACTTTTTTATGATTCCTTTTTCTAATTTTGCTATTTTTCTATGACGTCGTAGCTTGCTCTTTTTGCTAACAGGATAGCTTGTTTTCAGCCCAAGACGACTGAAGGCCCTGCGCGAGGTGTTCAGCACACCACAACAACAATGAGCAACCGTCGAAACGACGTGGCCCCACGTGTTGGGAACTTCATTCAGTCGCCAGATAGCAAATCCTCATCAGGTCTATGCACGCCCATGCGCTGGGAAGCTCCCGCTTAATACTCTGGTCGGCGAGGGTCCGCTGAGCACCTTTTTGCAATTCCCCCGTAACTGCACTTTGGACCGGGAACTGCTGCGCACGAGCGTCATATCCGCAGTAGATTCTCGGCCTAGCGCGCATAAAATGGGTTAAATACGGAAAGTGGGCGGCCGATGGCGAACTTCGGTGGATAAGTCAGTCGGGGTAGGCCGATGAAAGGGGTGCTTTCGAAAAGCGATCGCGGCAATCGGCGAGTGAGGAAATCTCGGCGACCAGCCCTCAACGGCATGAGACACACACCCATGGTAAGCCACCAAGCTCACGCGGAAATACTCATGGATTTGGAGCGCCGTTACGACGAATTGCTCGACGGTATAGAGGAGCTGGAATCTCTGGTCGAGAGGGTCATGAAAAGTTTATCCGGGCCAATAACTTCGCCAGGGATTGCCGCGCGTATCGGGGAGGAACAACGGGAACCTGAGGCCGACAAAGTTGAGGCGGGGAAAATTTCCGCAGACTCCGGGGTACAAGAGCATTAGATCCCCGGGTAAAGGAGCGGTTGCCCGAGTCTTTCCGTCAGGGGTCAGACCGACCGGAGCAGTAGCCGGAACACCCGCGGATCCCAGTGATCCTCGACATACAGCCACAAATCCTGTCGCGCCGTGGCCTTAATACCCGGGGATCTGATAGCGGTAAAGGCAGGCAACAGGTACCGGGGTATCGGAGTAAGGAACGGGACCAAACGCTGTCCGGGATGATCGCCTTATCTCTCAAAAGCTGTGCAGCATTTATCGTTTATAAAAGCAGCACTTATCGTTTATAAAATTGGCAATTTCCCCGTGGTTAACAAGCGCCGCCAGCCGAGTTGAAGGCAGTTTTGCAAGGGTTTCGGAGAAAGGAGGAATTCGCACGCCAGGGCGGTTCAGCAACTTTTTCTATTTACTCAGCAACTTTTTCTATTTACCAAAGTTTCCTTTCTATTCACCAAGCTCCCTTTTCATGATTCGCAAGTCAGAAGCAAATTGTCGTAAGCTCATCAACTCCCCCACCCAGAGCGGCCTTTGCAGTACGTAGCAACCGGGTTTCCGAGGATCACACCGCTCCCGCGGGATTAGCGACCATCGTGGAATGTACCCGCCGATTAACATCGAGGGGTTCCGGCACGACCACCTCGGTCTTCTAGGATCCGCCTTAGTGGTGAGGTCCTTTCGCCGTCTTGGCCGGGTAAATGAATAGGGGTAATAAG
>CAKZMM010000020.1 GCA_937128505.1 uncultured Thermogutta sp. | reverse complement strand
TTAGCTTTCCATCGGTTTCCCAAAGGCCTTAACCAGGGTCTTCGCAACGAAAACCCGGTCTTAAGAAATAGAAAAACTTATATCCAGGCAAGGTAAAATCAAACAAATATTGATATTGATTGTTATTGAGGCTTACTGCCGCACAAATTTGATATTAAATGAACTTATATACCACACTTAAAACCTATAATCGCTAGACGTGCCTCTCCCATGCAAAAGTTTTAGTCGCCCCTCTTTGACCCTGGGCAACGCGTTCCTCTCAGAGGTCCCCTTACCTCGAAAATTTGCTGCTATACGTAAAAAAGACTCTCTCAGGAAGCACTGCCTCCCGCAAGTTCTCGCGGACAACTAGGAATCGCGGAGGTTGTGGCTCTCGGAGCCGCACCTTAGATCCCCGCATTTGTCGTTATGATTGCCCTGGAATCCACAATTTCTTTTGTTCAGGATCTCTCACCCCCTCGGGTAACCATAGTGATTCAGAAGGTCGCTCGGCGGTTGTAACGCCGTCGTGCCTCTCCCCCTCACCCTCGGAAATCAAAGCCCCAGGGGCCACCCGTTCCGTGCCATATTCGCGAAGCCATTCGACCAATGTCCCATCCGGATTCATAAAGCCCAGCTTTCGCAAGACTTCTGTAACTATGACCTCAAAGGTGGGATCACCCCCTCGGGATCGCCAAAGGCGCCTAAAACGTTCGGCAAATTCACTGCGGTGTAAATGTAAGCCGTCCCACACCATGCGGCTAATTTCAGCAAAAAGCGATTTTCTAACAGCAGAATCTTCATGGGGTTCGAGAGCCAGCAGCAATTGCTGATGCTCTTCAGCACTCAGGTAGGACGGAAGGTCAAAGTACACCTTCCCGACCAATCCTTGCGAATACGCTGCCCCGAATAGCAAATGCGGAAAACGCCGCAAAATCGGAGCTGCCAGCGGAATTAACGAACCGGTCAACGGCTTACTGAGGAATTTTAGTAAATCGGTCGACTCACGCTCGGAAAGTTCCTCCCCGTCTAGCCGCTCTAAATGAATCGGCGGGACTTGCCGCACGGTTTTCCCGTTTAAGCGCAGCTTTTGGGGCTGGGGGAGATTCCACTCTGGGAAAAGCGCCGAGAACTCCTCGAATTGCCATTTCAGATTCCGCTCGATGAGTCGCACCATAGCAATCACCCTGGCCCTGAGCCGGGGATGATCAATCGCCTCTCGAGGTGACAAACCCTCTAAGAAAGGATGCGGAAGATTTGCCCAAACCTGCCTGTAAAAATCCTCATAGAATCTCAGCGAAAAAGGAACGACCGAAAGACTAAGTCGCATTCTTGACGGAACCAACGCATCCGGCTGGGCCCACTCGGTGGCATAGAGGTCCGTCCGTTCAAAGGTGGCCGTTCGGACAAGATTCTCCCCGAAAGTTTCTTGCACCCAAACAACGACCCGATCGAACTGATCCTCTCGTACAAAATGAGTGCGGAAGTGACACAAGCCGTTCTCTGACCCCAGGTTGGTCATCGCGGCGACAATTTGCGGAAGATTTTCATCGCATTTTCCCGCCAACGCGAGTTTTAAGTTCTCAATAGAATCACTGCACACGACCACTCGCAGGATGGATCCTATGTTGGTCACTTGTTGAACCCCGGGCCGCGAAATTAAGAGGAGACGATTTTGATTCGGCAATTGTTCGGCTGAGGCATCCTCACGAATCCAAATTTCAATACCGCGACGGGAGTTCACACTTGCCCACGGGACCAAACAGGCATATTGAACTACTGTATATCCGTCTACCAAGTCATCGAAAGATTCTTCTGGATCGGCGTAGCGCTCCATAGCCCTATGAGCTTTCTCAGCGGCACCGGCCCAGCTATACATTACGCCAAGGTTCCACCAAAGCCTCCTCTCTTGAGGGAATTGTTCAGCCAGCTTCTCCGCACACTCAAGGGCTGAGAATAGCCGCCCCGAATCTAAAAAACCCTTGATCTTTTTCATCTCCGCCGCGTAAGGAGCACTCTTTCGAGTGGGCAATAAACGGATCAACGATCGTTCCAAAAGCCGGAGAGGAATCTCAATGAGCTTCTCATTTCTACGGCCTAAGGGGATTTTTTCTAGCCCAAAGAGTCGTCTGAATACGCAGCTCGCCCATAAACTGCTTCCATCGGCTCTTTTGCCGATGTTTTCAAGAGCCGGAGAAAAGCAGACGGGCAGGGACTCTTTAGGTAAATCGGCTTCTAATACCCTGCACAAGGCACCGATAGCCGCGGGCAGATTAGTCTCATACGCAAGCCACTCAGCCTCGAGAGCCCGCGTTGCTGGAAGATCGGGAGCGGACTGTTTTAAGCTTTCGTAACTCGGGTACCAACCGGCATGATCCCCCAAAATCAAAGCAGGCAGGGACTGTAGCGCGAGGAGGCAAGGCCGAGGACCGTGTTTCTTGATTTGTTGTCGAATCGCTTGTTCCGCTGCTCGAGGTTGCCGACCATGAATGGCACGGACAATCCTCTCGATTTCAGGCAGTAATTGTCGACAACACGATTTGACAAGCTTCCCTGTACCCGCCGGACAAACAAGCTGCTCCATAAATCATCATCCTTACTAGGGCCGAGATCCTCGACCTGCTTCAAACTCCTCGTTCAGCTTTATAAACAAAGAACAAGGCGGACCGTTTGAGGACCCGAAAAAACTCCCCCCTCTCTCCGTAAAAATTCGCTGCAGCTGGGAGATTCGCAGAGCCCTTACCACATCCTTCTGGCTCCAAGAGGAGCCCCCGAGCTTTCAGCATTTGTGCCCAAAATTTTGCACTGAGCCGGTAAAGCGCCTACACATTATGCCCCATTAATCACCCGATTGGCTAGTCATCCGAATATCACGTTACCCCTGGATGATCAATCGGATCATCGATTAATCGGATCATCTCCCGATAGGCTGCCCGCCTTTTTTTAAGCTGCATTGGTGATCCGCCAAAAGCTGCCTGTCAAAAAGGCGACACAAACATCTAGGAAGGTTGAAGGCGAAACACATAAAAGAAAGCAACACACAAAGAAGGAACACTCACAAAAGAAAGGAAGACGCACGGCAACACGGACAAAAGCAAGACACATGGCAACACACAAAAAGGAAGAAAAAAGCAACCCCAAATGGCAAGGCAAATAGCCAAACAAATGAGAGCTTATTGCGACGGTCCCACCGCTTCAAAAGTGCTCCTGCGTGAGAAAGGTGTGTGGTAATGCAAATCACTGATCGAAGAAGACCGTTTTCGCGTGCATTAACGGAGAGAAAATTTGGGCAAACATCACGCGGATCAGAGCGGTCATGTCCATTAGAAATGCGTCGCTCGGTCTTCCCCCAGTTGAGCTTCGCGCTTGCCCGGATTAGTAAGCCCTTCAGGCTTGCCTAAGGCGGCTTAATTCGCGCCATAACCGGGCACTGGTTCGTATTCCCCTGTGAAAATCGGCCAGTGAGAAACGTTCATTAGGACTATGGGCATTATCGTCCTCTTGGCCCCAGCCCAGCAGTAACACATCAACTTTAAGGACTTGATGCAACTTGGAGACGATCGGTATGGAGCCGCCCGAACGCACAAAAATAGGCGGCCGCCCGAAGCCGTGCTCAATCGCCGCTCGCGCAGCATCGAAGTACGGGCTGTCTAAACTGACCACCATGCCCGGCGAGCTTGCCAACTGGGTTAACTCCATTCGCACCCCCGGTGGGCAAAGCTCCTGGAGAAAAGTCTCTAATGACCGGGTAATTTCCTCGGGTTCTTGATCCGGCACCAAGCGAAAGCTGAATTTCGCCGAAGCCATGCGAGGGATGATGGTCTTCGCCCCAGGTCCCTGATACCCGGCTGTAAGCCCCGAGATATCAAAAGCAGGACGTGTCCAGCACCGCTCCAAAGGCGTATAACCGGCTTCGCCCCAGCCTCCATCGACCCCTAATTGAGACCAGTATTCTTTCTCGTCGAATGGCAAAAGCGATAGCTGCGTCCGTTCTCGGTCCGAGAGCCCCAGCACGCGGTCATAGAACCCAGGGACCTGAATCTTGCCGCGCTCATCTACGATCTGAGCAAGCATTTTTGCCAAGACGTTTGCAGAGTTGGTCACAGCACCTCCGTAAGAGCCGGAATGGAGATCACGATTGGGACCGTGGATTTTTAGTTCATAGTAGGCGATACCACGCAAGCCGTAGGTGATTGCCGGCTGACCCGGTGCAAATTGAGCGGTGTCACTAATAACGATGCAATCGCAGGCAAGCTGCTCTACATCCGAATCAAGAAACTGAGCCAAACCGGCACTTCCAACCTCCTCTTCACCTTCGATTAAGAATTTAACTTGGATGGGAAGCCGTCCTTCAGTCGCCAACCAAGCTTCGGTGCTGAGGATATGAGTAAGAAGCTGACCTTTATCGTCACTTGCTCCCCGGGCATAAACGTAGCCGTCGCGCTTTGTGGGTTCAAAAGGAGGCGAAAGCCATTCTGAAAGCGGATCTACCGGTTGGACATCATAGTGGCCGTAGACCAAGACGGTGGTCATGCCCGGCACGGGCGGGGATTCGGCGTAAACGAGCGGATTGCCTGCTGTAGGAATCAGCCGTGAATTCAGACCCAGCCGCGATAGCAGGTCCGCTAACCACTGGGCGGCGGCCGCGATGTCGGCTTTTCGCACCGGATCGGCGCTAACGGTGGGTATTCGCAAGAATTCGAAGAGAGTTGATTCGAATTTCGAGGCATGCTTTTTCAGATACTGTTCGATTAATGGCATGACAAATTGCTTCCCCAGAGTTCCCGGCAGCCTGAGTGCCCCCTCAAAAGAGGATCCATGCGGCGTCCATTTGCCTTTCACCGCGGTGCGGCGAACGGATCACAGATAGTCTGACAACGGTGCGGTGCGAAGTCGCCCCTCCCGGCCGGCCTCCGGTTGTCCCCAATGCTTCCCCTAAAGATTCGTCTGAAATACGGCGGCTTATTAAGCGGCTTATTAAACGATACTCGATAGCCAATATATGATAGTCGGTAGCCAATCCCGGTGACATACGATGCCCAATTGCCGGCGACCTGGCCGCGGCTTCTGAGACGTGCGGGCCAATACAAATCAAACTTTTAAAACTTCAAAAAGGGTGATTAGATAATCCAGTAAAGCTAGCAACTTTGCTAACGTATTCCCGAGTCGCACCACCAAGGGCTGGTGAAAGCCTGGCAAACCGACCCACCGGGTGGGGGCTTAAAAAGCCGGAGCGAAAAATCAAAATCAAT
>CAKZMM010000019.1 GCA_937128505.1 uncultured Thermogutta sp. | reverse complement strand
CTGCCCCGTGAACGGCTACCCGAAAAGAGCGAAACTCGCGCGCGATGCACCCTCGTGATAGCACGCTTTACGAGTAAAACTGTCGCTAAACCGAAGTTTGCAGGGTATTTGGGTCAGGGCAACAATTTTCGGGTCAGCTTGCCGACTCCGCTTTGCGTCGAAGACCAGCGGCCGCAAAACGTATAAACGTCTTATAATGCTGATGATTGAAATCCGGATTCTTTAGCTTCAAGAAAGGTAGCTCGTATTCAGATGAGTGACCCGAGCCGAAATTGATGCAATTGGTTTCCAATTTGCTAGCGCGGTGCCTTTCGCGATATCTGGCAACTCCGGTTTTAAGGCCGTAACGGGAAGAAAAACGGTCCTGCACGGCTCCCCTCTACAAACTCTAGGATAACCTTACTGAAGGCGGGAAAGATTATCGGCCTAAATGGTCTGCAATAGCAAACTCGTAATTTGATCGAAGAATTTTTGTAAAAAATTCTATTGGCGCCTTGCAGTTATCCGGAGGAATTGTAAGATAATCAGGAAAAGTTTTGTTTTCGTAACGGGGTTGGCACTTTTCGCGGGAATTAAGGGGAATTCTCATGCCTCCGGTCTCTGCGGATTGGGAGTTGGAGGTCACTCGCGGACCTGGTTGGCTTTTCGTTTCCGTCAAACCAATCTCGACGCATGAACCATTTGAAAACCTCGCAGATGTGATTTGGGAGTTAGTTCAACAGCACCTCGTCTCGCGGGTGACTGTTGAACTGGATCATGTCCCCTTGTTGGATAGCCATTTGCTGGGGCAATTGCTTCTTCTCAACCTACGGATCAAGAAGCACAACGGTTTACTTAGAATTTGCGGGTTATCGCCTTTTAATCAGCGAATTCTTTCGCTGCACGGTCTGGACGGACATTTGGCGGCTTACCCAACTCGGCGCGACGCCGTGATGGGTAACGAATGTCGTAAGCCGCGATAACATAACCGAGATAGAAGAACCTCGTCCGCCAGCCGATACGCTTGTCCGCTTTTTCAGCCTCAATCTTTTCAAAAATGAAACATGCAGAGAGGCTTTAGCCACTAATCACCGCTTAAAGGGTTTGCTTGCCTCGAGGTTTTCCAAGCGAAGCGACCTTCGCGTTTCCCTCTTCTTTTCTTCTATCCTCTCGCGGGATAAGAGCGACGCCTGAACCGTTCCACCTACCGCTTCCCTTCGAGGTAGCGCGGAACACGCTGACAGGAATCGTCTGGTTGCCCACTAACTTTTTATGCTTCCGAGATCACCACGAAGGTCAGGCATCGAGCGATCCATTTGAGAAACCCCAGTAACAACGAAGCGAAATTCATCCGTAGATTTTAGCTTTGGCCAGATCATCGTGTTAAAGTTGGCTTCCTCCCTTGGCTTCTGGCCCAAGGGTCAGGTCTTCTATCATAGGCCCCCATAAAGCGACGTTCTGCTTTGCGGCCTATCTACAGTCCCGAGGAAAGCCAGATGATTCGTTGTCCGACAAGCTCGGGCTTAATGAAAAGACTTCCTTGAGTTTTAAGGCATTAGAACCACGGAGACGCCCTCTGACTCGACTCGGCCGAAAAAGACCCCGAAATCGAACAAGCGCTTCGCGAAGTGCCGAGTAAGCAATTTGCTGGCGAGCCCCGGCTCCGTTTTCCTCTTCCCCTAAATCAAGCGATACCGGTAGGCAAAAGGATAAGATTCGGAGTCTCCTTGTTCACAGATTACTACCCTGGTTCATGGATTAACACGATTTTTTCTCCTTGTTAAAGGCTCACGGGGCGCTAGTTGCCGTGAGCGCTTTCGCGCAAGCCTCCGCCCAGGGACGCAAAGAAGATAGGGCTAAGTACTGCCTAGCTGGCAAGGTCAAGACCTTGTTGCTCCTGCTTTTTTAACCTTGCTTTCGGCTTAAACGCTTTCTCCTAGCTCCTGTCGCGACGGGTGAGCATGGAGTTTGGCCGGTTTTATCAGCGGCTTGAAATACGGGTTAACGGGGGATAGAATCCGCGTGGAAACTCGCAGGCCACTTCGCGGAAATTGGTCAAACCGCTTTAAAGACGGTATTTGAGCGGAAGCGTTTTCGCCTATTGCGTGCGTTTCATCTCGCAACCCGCCATTCGCCAACCTTCCCTGCTGCAGATGAGATGATTTGAAGGAGAATTCCAATGAGTCGCATTTGTTTGGTGGATAAAGTCTTTTCCGTAGCAGCAGTCATAGTGGTTTTGGGCCTGTTGTGCCCTTTAGGGCTTTTTGCATCCTCGGTGGATGCGATGGAAAGTAACAACTCGGAGGAAGCGGACTTCTTCGTATCCCCCCACGGCAATGATGCTTGGAGCGGCCGTTTGCCCTCGCCCAACGCGGACGGCACGGACGGTCCTTTCGCTACTTTCACGCGGGCTCAGCAAGCGGTGCGGGAGCTAAAAGGCCGCTTGGAGTCCCCGCGACCGATTCGGGTGTTGCTCCGTGGGGGTATCTACAGGATCAATAAGCCGATTGTCCTGCAAGCTGAGGATTCCGGTTCAGAACAGGGTCCCGTCGTGTATGCGGCCTTTCCCGGCGAAAAGCCCATCATCTCCGGCGGGATGGCGATAACGGGTTGGGAAAGGGTTCCAGAATCCAGTTTGTGGCGGGCAAAACTGCCGGTGGATGCTTTGTACCAGGGACAGGTTCGACAACTTTTCGTCAACGGAGTAAGGGCTACCTTAGCCAGAGTCCCGAATTCTGGCGAGTATTTTCGTTCCGAAGGGCCGGGGGTGCCGTACACCGATCCGGGAGCCGCCCGCAAGGATCCTAAAACGAAGTTAGCGATTGTATTCCGCAAGAACGACATCCAGACGTGGTCCGATGTTGCTGACGCTATCGTGGTTGTATTTCATTCGTGGACAGCTTCGCGGCATCGGATTCGCTCTATCGACCTCGAAAAACGTCTTCTCACCTTCACGGCACCCAGCGGTTGGCCGATGGGCTACTGGGAAAAGACTCAGCGCTACTATGTGGAAGGAATTCTTCAGGCATTGGACACCCCCGGCGAATGGTATTGGGATCGCGCCAAAGGCTACCTGTACTACTTTCCCCGCGATAATGAAGACCCGATTTCGGCGGAGTTTGTCGTTCCGGTCACGGAGGAGTTAATGCGACTGGAAGGAGAGCCGCAATCGGGTAAGACAGTCGGCTGGTTGAAGCTCGAGGGTTTATGCTTCCATCATACGGCCTGGGCGATGCCCGAGGCAGAACCCGTGGACGGCCAAGCCGCTGCATTCCTACGCACCGCAGCCGTTTATTTACAGGGAGCTAGGCACTGTCAGTTCGTTCGCTGCGAAATCGCTCACACTGGGGGCTATGCGTTCTGGTTCGCCAACGGAACCAAGCACTGCCGCCTAGAGCAATCTCATCTTTTTGATCTGGGAGGAGGCGGGGTGCGCATGGGCGACACCAGCCTGCCTGACGCCCCCGAGCTTCAGGCCAGTCATAACGAGGTGTTCAATTGCTTTATTCACGACGGTGGAAAAGTTTACCATGCTGGCGTGGGAGTGCTTTTGGCACGAAGCTCTTACAATCGGGTGGCTCATAATGAAATTTGCGACTTTCTCTACACCGGAGTCTCGGTGGGATGGAGTTGGGGATATGCCCCAAGTACAGCCCACCATAACGTGATTGAATTCAATCACATTCATCATCTTGGATGGGGCGAACTGAGCGATATGGGTGGGGTATACACACTCGGAGTCTCCCCCGGCACGGTTGTTCGGAACAACATTATTCATGATGTTCTTTCGTACAGCTACGGTGGTTGGGGGCTTTACACGGACGAGGGTTCCACCGAGATTGTGCTTGAAAACAACATAGTGTATCGCGTGAAAGACGGAGCTTTCCACCAACATTACGGTCGCGAAAACATCGTGCGCAATAACGTGCTGGCACAATCCGCAACCTATGGTCAGGTGAGGCGATCGCGGGAGGAAGATCATATTTCGTTTTTCTTGGAGCGAAATATCTTTTACGGAAAAGGCGTTCCCATGTTGGCGGGGGTGTGGTCGAATGGTCAATTTCGACTACAGTCAAACTGTTATTGGGACCTGGCGGGAGAGCCTCGTTTCCCGGGAAATCTCACGCTTTCTCAATGGCAAGCGAAGGGGTTTGATGCTGGCTCGATTGTTGCAGATCCGAGATTTGTGGATCCAGAGCATTTCGATTTTCGTCTTGCGCCCGATTCTCCGGCCCTAAAACTCGGTTTTGCCCCGATCGACATCTCCCAGGTGGGTTTGGTCGGGTCGGCGGAATGGGTGCAATTACCCAAACAAGTGAATCGGCCACGACTCATACTGCCGGGCGAGAACTGACCCTTGCGTAAAGACACGAAATACAAGTTGCGCACGGCATTTTGAAATGCTGGCTAGCGGTCCTGCAACTTTTCTCAAGCGGGGCTATGAATTCCAAGCCCTCCTGGGTTTGAGGTATTCGAGGTGCGTGGGCAACATTGGCAAAAATCGTCTCAACATTAATCTCATTGGGCGGGGGATGAGCCCTGCCTCTGTGGCTGGCCGACATCTGATCGATTAGGATGTGCCTGCCATTAATTAAAATGTGGCGGTTATTATTCCGTGTTCGCCCGATATTAATTAGCCTGTGCCTGTATTACTTAGCCTGTGCCTGGTGCTGGGATTTGGCATTCACCGGGTTGAGTCGGCCACCTCACAAGAACAAATGGTAGGGGATGGGGCAGGGCTTCGAATCCCTTCCACCTGAACCCATCACTATCTATCGCAAAGGATGGGTGAGATTCTGCTTTGATTGCGTGGGGACGATCTCGCAAAAGCGGCGGCCGCACCAACAGGGGGAACATATCAAAACTATGTGCCTCGTCTTTTCCCCTTTTTTATTCCCCAGGATGAATTTTACATTCCCCGGGATGAATGTGGTGTGATCTTCGGAATAGTCCCTTCAAAATCTGAGGGCCCAAAGAGTGTTACCCATTTGGGCTCGTGTTTGGGGATGAAGCACGATCGCGTCTTGATTTCCCCTCTTCCTTTTGGCTACTTTTTCCGAGAAGAGAGCGAATTGGCTGAACGCCGGGGCTTTGACATGCGCTGGATTGCACACTCTAATTGCTCCCGGTTTCGTGAATGATTGCCCAAAGGAGTATCTCGATGGGTTTTGGTAATGATTCTGGCGAAAGTAAGTTCGATCGGATGCTGGAGACTTTTGTGGGCATTCTGAACCGCCTCACGGTGGGAGTTTGGTTTTTCGGGTTGGCCTTGTTGATTTTGGCAATGGTGGAATATGGAAGTCTTGTGAATTATTACGGGTTCGATTCGAGCCTGGTGGGAACGGTTCCGGTGGGGACCGCGATCCTGGGGTTTTTATTTGGCGTGGCAGCCGGCTGCTGGTTACGAAGGAAACAGTAGCCTAAAGTTGCACCGTTTACGTACTTGGCGCAAGTAGGTGTAGTCGGGGCCCGCTCTAAGACAGTACAAGGTGCCACCACGCGGAGGGGAAATTCGTCGCTGGGCGAATGGCGGAAGCCGCCTTCACTCTAATGCGGTCAGTCGAGCGAGGATCTTGGGTTATTTCCCACCGGCGTTGGGCTTTCGGGACGGGTAGCGATTTCCGCTACCGGCGGAGTTGACCCTGATGGCTCGCGCGAATTTGCGGAGGGGGCCCGCTCGGACTGCCGCGCGAGGTCGGCTTCTTTTCGCGTGGTGTAGAACAAGGAGACTTGCTGATCCATCAGTCGAATGGACCGGCCCCCATAGTATACTTCGGCCCGGCACGTGTGATGCCCCGGTTTTTGGGCGCGGGCTATCACGCGGAGAACGTGCTGTTTCCCGGGGGGCAGAGGGCCAATCGGTTCGAAAACGACTTGGCCGGGCGCAATGCGGGCGACTGCCCCGTGTGCGCCTATCGGCTCGATCCCTTCGGAGAAGAATACGACGGCTTCAGCCTTTTCAACGGATTTCGTCCCGCAGTTTTCGATGTGAATCTCGTAGGTAGCATCGTTTCCCACGGGAACCGGCAAGTGGGGATCCACCAGCCGGAGCTTCAAGTGAGCTACCCCCTCGGCCAACGTTTGGCCACTGGCGGCGGCTACCCACTTTCCTGACTTCGCTTCGACCCTCCAAAGAAGGGGGCCGGCTTCCGTCGCCCGGAAACGAAATGGAAGCTCCAGCGTTCCACCGGGCCCAAGAGAGCCGGGATTCCAGACTATTCGGCGGTTTTCTACACGAATGTCAGCACGGGACGCGTCCTCCAGCCATTCAATCTCGGCGGGAATGGCAACGGTAACTTGAAGGGACTCCGCCGCGGCATCGCCGGCATTGTCTACCCGGAGATAGCCCCGGCCATCGGTACCCACATACAACGACTCCGGAACGTCCAGCTTAAGCTCGAGCTTCGGTTGCTGGACGGTGAGCTTTTGGGCGAATTGAGCTTGAAAACCGCCCAAACATCGGGCCTGAACTTGCAGCGTCACAACCCGCGCATCGGGGACCGTTAACTGAATATTCGCGGAGGTCCGTTTCCCGGGGGGTAAAGAGTCTACCCTCCAAACAGGTGGTGATAATTCGCCGGGTCCATCTAACCGGAACAAAACTTCGACTTGGCGGGCTTCAGCAGTCCCGCGGTTTACAAGTTCGATTCGAGCCGTCTGGGCAGTTTGAGCCAAGAACCGGCTGGGGCCTTCCCAGATGATCTCAAGCTGGGGCTCCTGCACTTCAATCCGTGTCTGAGACGTTGGTGGTTGATAATCGCAACGCACGGCGAGATCTACGGCGCGGACCTCTCGTGGGATGATCCGCAGGATCAAACGCTCCTGCTGGCTGGCAGGGAGCGTGCCCAATCGCCATTGTAACTCGCGGCTGCCAGCAGCACCTGCCGTGCGTGCAGGAGTGATCATGGGTAGCTCAACCTTGCCATGGCTTGGCTGGATTCGCCCCAACTCCACCGCACTTGGAATCCTAATCGTCACCGTCAGGTCTTCAGCAGGGATAGTGCCAGAGTTCTGCACAAGGATTTCATATTGAGCCGGTTGGCCGGTGACAATCTTCGCCGGTCCGAGCGTTCGTACCTCAATCACCGGGCTTTGGCGGACAAGGACAACTTCCGCCGGTTCTATGGCTCCGCGCTCGAGGGGCCAATTCGGTGGAGAGGTCGAATGGCTCTGGTGAGTTGAATCGGCCAGACCTTCTAATGGATCATGGGTTCGGGCCGAGTGTTGAGCCGGAGGCGAAGCTATCTGGCTTGGTGGCGACGAAGCGGAGGTTACCGCCGAATTTTGCTCGCCAGGACGCTGACCTGGCCGTAAAGGTGAAACCCAAGGCGTCCTCGCTCCCCACGAATAGGGGCCGAATGTACCATAGGGATTGGGGCCGACGGATGGCGCAGCACTACGAGGTGAGGCGGAAGCCGCACCTGCCGCCGCCGAAGGACTTTTCGCTCCTTCAGACACCCCAGTTAAGTTGGGGCTTGGCAGTGTTTGGCTGGGCGTTGCCGCAGATTGCAAGGTCTCTGACTGCGCAGTACTCGACCGGGAAGAAGCCGCGGTGTTGGCCAGGTTAGGCGACGCAGTTCGATCGGTCGGCCCGGCCGGTTGAAATGGTCCAAGGTCTTCGCTTCTCGTTGTGCCAGTGCTTGGCTGGGCAATCGTGGGCGTGGGCACAAGGGAGGAGGCTGGCGTGTGCGGCGGAACTTGGGTGGGAACGTTTTCTGACGGCTCAATCTGGTCGGGAGGCCGATTCTGCCCTCTCGGCACCGGGGTTAAAGCGGTGGAATCTTCCGGCTGTCGGGCCGACGTACCGATGTTGGATGGAGAAGCTGGCCCACCACCCGCTGATTGATTTTGAGGTCCTGTCGGACTTTCAGCCGTAGCCGGATTGCCAAAAGGAGAGACGGTTAATTCCCGGACCCGGCGAAAAAGCGGCATCCCCGCCCCCGAGTATGTCTCATCAATTCGGCTGCTCGGAGCTACCCCTGTAGTTCCGCCAGCGGACGTCGGCGGAGTGGTCGCGGATAGATTCTGGGGCCGTAGCTCCGGGCTTTGCGGCGAAGCTACTACTGTTTGGCCGGACGAACCGATTTGTGGGGAACTCAGCAAGTCGCTTGTGGTTTGAGAGCGATCGGGCAGCCAAGAGCTCCTCCTTGTTGGCATTCTCCGCGGAAAGAGCGGAGAGTTGTCGACGCTTGCTGAAGATTCGCGGCTTGTCGGGGCGGTTGCGGCACCGGTTGGTACCCTCGAGGCACCCGCGGTCCCACCGCCGGGGGGTGGCTCCGCCGGAGGATTTAAGCCGCGTAAAGGATCATTGCCAAGAATGGCGTCAAATATACCGGACGTTGCCCGCTGGGATGGTTGCCCTAAATTCGCCGACTGTCGCGCCTGAGTTTGGGCCATGACGCCGGCCGATGGTTGGGGGACCCGAGAAGAATCCGCCGACTGACTTCCACGGGCTTGGAGCTGCCGCTGCGGTTGTTGATGCGGCAAACCGGCCGGACGGCGAGCTTGCGGAGTCGGGCTTCCGAGGAGGATTTCGCCGACGCGACCGAGTGGATTACTGGGGGCATTCGTCGCTCGTGGCTGGGCCGACTGCCCATAGGTTTCTCGAGATGCCGGTGACGCGAATGTCAATGCGAAACAGAAAGCTATCACAACTGCCTTCCACTGCCGCCAAACACCTTTCGACGCACCAGCACCCGAGGCTCGGCAGCTTTTGGGGCTTTCCGGAGAGAGTTTGGGAATCGGTCGTTTCATATTCGACCCTCGCAAGGAGGAGTTTTTCATTCGGTTCACCCTGCTGGCTCTTTCACCCCCAGAGTTTCGCCGTGAGAGTTCAAAGTTAGTTTGCGTTTCTGGCGTCTACGGTGACGGGAAACAGGTCGCTTACAAAACAACAGTGGTAATATCACTACAAAAAAGACAGCAATTCTCGGCGTGCGCGAATTCGGGACTATGGCTTAATCGGTGACCTTATCGGCTGTTTGAATCGGGTGGGTTTAAAAGAGTTTGAGGATTTTGCCGATTAGATCGGTTCGGAAGGAAAGCATCAGTGTTGATGGCGGCGAGGTAAAAGGTAGCTTCTTCCGTTCATTTTTTACTTAAATTGCAATCATGAGAAATTTTCATTCGGCATGAGCCCTGAAAACACGGATTCGTGGCGGCCAAATTTTGATTTTTGGGAACGATTGCCCCACGGTATCCCAAAGGGGACGAAGCACCCTCCTTTGGGGATGATGAGGTGGGGTGCTGATACGGGATAAACCAGAGAAATGAAAAATTTTATCAGTAATGCGACGAATAACAAGTCTAAGTGGACTGAGCAAGATATAGTCGAGCCTGCGGGAGTGCGAGGTCGCAGGCGGGAGTACTACCCGGAATAAAAAATTAGGGATACGCCGCCGCGGAGGTTAATGAGCGTGGGACGGGCAGAAAATGTGGGGAGTCTTAGCCCAGCGAGTTTTTAAGCAGAGCTCAACCGCGAGGGATTGGAAGGGAAAAGCCCCCATTTTGTTCCTCGTGATCAGAGTGCGTGCCGCCGGTGTCGCTCACCTTCAGCGTGCGAGCGCACTCAAGCGACTGAACAAATGAAGAAAGTTCACACCTTATCGTTTAATTAATCGGCCCAATCCAGCACAAAACTCCTACCCATCCTAGGATCGCAGATAGCAGATACCCGAAAGTGGCCCGGGGCCCCGCAGCCAGAACATTGTCCCATCTATAGTCCCACCGCTTTCCCCCCTCCCAACCGCGAATTCTTGAAAACTTTTTTAAGATTTTCGGTCTTTCCGTTTTTTGCAAGTTTCCTGGGGGTGTCGGCAGCAACGATGTGCTTAATTGGGCATGGCTTCGCTACCATCTCCGAGGGTTAAACACTATTTACCGCCGCTTTTTCCGGGGATGGTAAACGAGTAAAGACACACCACCGCCCCAGTTGAGATTAGGCTCCAAGGGGTCCAAGGAGCCGGCGTTATAGTCAATCGAGAAGAAGCTTGGGCAGAGGCATTCTGAGTTGGGGCAGCTTGTGCGGCCGGTTCTCGAGCCCGAAGGATGAAACGTTCTACGCACAAACACTCAAGCCCCAAGAATAGCACGTAGAATCCGACGGCGAAAAAAAAGGCCCGAGACATTTCATGCCTCCCTCATTAAGGTACAGCAATCTCATCGCAGCGAAATAGAGGTAAATTTTTCAGCGTCATGGACGGCCAAGAGTAGCTTTGTGTGGTTCAGCATTGACGGATTTCTACCCTTCCAATTTCTACACTTCTAAGAGGATTGAGCCGCAGTCTACGCGAAAATGGTTGCGATAACCTGCGGGAGTTGTTCCCCGATAGGCCTTTGAGTTTAACCAGAGGCGCATTTGACCTCCTCTTGGGGAAGATCGGTTTTTTCATGCCTTGAAGCGACCCCAGAGCCTCCTGAAAGGTTTTTGCCGAATGTGTGGGTTTTAGGTCTAACAAGCCTTTTCTGTTAAGAAGCTTTTTCTATTGGCGAAGACTTGCCGGGACCGACGACAGCGGTAATCTATCAGGTTCTTAAGCGAAATCCCTTCTTGGTTGCCAGGGTCACCAGGAATGAGTCGCTGAAGGATTGGAAGGCGCCAGCGGGCAAACTTCAGCAGTCGTTCGACCGAAAATTCGGAGGTTGGCAAACAAAATGCAGTCGCAGGTTGGACCTGGGTACAAGCGGTCGTCCGTCGCCTCAAACCCGCGGGTTAGCAAATAATATTCGGCTTGGTGACTTCCGTGATCTTTTGTGATCTTTTTCATCCTGCCTGCGGAAGGAGCGCTGCGCGAGAAGCCGTTGGGGAGGCGTCCCTGATATCGCGGCTATCTTTTTTTTATTGCAGCCCAACAAGGGCGAGCTTTTAACACAGTTTTCAATCCTTTTTGCGGGCTTAGGTGACTTACGGGTAAATCGGGCGGGGACCTCGATTTTCCGGATAGCGTTCACCATAGTTCACGAAAGGGCGGTTTCTGGGGGTCCGAGGTGCACATATTTGCTCCTTCGCAACTTCGCGCGATTCAATCAATGAGCAAAGTCTTATGTGACTTTCCGCAAATCGGCTCGGGTGCCTTTTGCGGGGATTCCATCGATGGGAGAGAAACTGTGTCGCGATTTCTGACCTCTCATAGCTTTGCGTGCCGTGAGCCTCAGCCCAGACACGACATTAACTCGACGGCGCTTGCGCGCCGATGAAGCAGGGTGGGGGGAGTCGCTCAATTCTGGTTGAACAGTGGGCCCGTTCTCCCATCGGTGAATACTTTGGCAGAAACGCCGCGTGGTTTTCCGTCGCTAGTACTCGGGCGTAGTAACAGTTGATCAAAAAGCAGAAAAGCAAATCGAGGGGTGCGCCACACTTTGGCGATTGGCAGCAGGAGTGTGGAGAATGCTAATCGATTCGACCACCGGGCGAGCACTCAAACTTGGAAATCCCGCGTTTTTTGCGAGTTTGGAAGGCTCAGTCATCGGCGTCCCGAACTGAAATAGCACCTTAAATTTATCCGAACGGCCCAAAAGAGAAAATGATTTATCGCACAAATGGGGGAAGCGAGCGGGGACCGGTCAGTGCGGGTCAGAGCTCCATACCCAAATGGATTTTCCGCGAATCACAAAAGTTGTTTGAAGCCCCGATGAGGCCTATAATCACTACAGAAATGAAACGTAACCTTTCCCCAGTTGACCGGCTTATGACGCATGGTATGGGCGCTGTGGCTGAATGGTTTTTTGGGAAGCCGCTTGCGTCAGGATGTGTTAAACCTGCCGGAGCTTGTCCTCTTCTCTGTTGCAATCGCTTCCTGCCGATCGATTATTGCGAAATCTTGGGCGCCACCTGGCCATGGTTCGTGAAAGGGTAGTGTTGATGCCAGATGAACTCTTCGAAGTTCTGCCACAGACTATGCCAAGGGAAAACACCAGCTTATGGGACAAAATACCGGTGGGAATAGCCCTGGTCGATCCCGAGCACACAATTAGGTGGGCAAACCAGCAACTCCGGTCGTGGTGCAATGGTCAGGAGCTCCAAGGGAAAGATTTTTATCAGGTTTTGGGGAGTCCCCTGGTGCTCGGCCCGTCATATTCGCCGTGTTTCGAAGCACTAAGTTTCCGCAAACCTGCGAATACGCTTTTGAAGCTTCGCCCTTCGTTATTTCTATCATTGTGTGTAGTTCCACTTGAGCCCGACGAGAGTCGCGAGGGTGAGGCACTCTTAATGACGCTTCGGGATGTCACCCAGGAGTGCGAATACCGGGATCGCCTCGAGCGAATCCACCGAGCGGGTTTGAATTTTATGGAAACCCCGCTCGATCACTTGGTGGAAATGAATGATGCGGAGTGGCTTGAGTGTTTGAAGAATTGGATTTCAGTTCATCTCGCGGATGTGCTGCCGTTTGACGTGGTGGAGATAAGGCTGCTCGACCGTAAGACCGAGGAACTGCGCCCCCTTCTGGCTGTGGGCATGTCTCAGACGGCTGTCAGTAGAGTTCTTTATGCGCGACCTACAGACAACGGAATTACCGGTTATGTAGCGTCTACTGGACAAAGTTATATCTGTTATGATACGAGCAAAGATCCGCTTTACCTCGAAGGGGCGGCCGGGGCACGCAGCTCGTTAACCGTGCCAATCATGTTGCATAACGAGGTGATCGGAACCTTCAATGTGGAACGTTTCTCAGTCAACGCCTTTGATCAAGATGATAAACTTTTCCTCGAGATGTACTGCCGTGAACTCGCCCGGGCTCTATACACCTTCGATCTATTGAAAGCTCAAAAGCTGGCAGCCGGCCAAATGACGGTTGAGGATATTCACCGTAGTATTGCCCTTCCGGTCGATGAACTATTTTCGGGGCTTGTTGAACTCAGGCAATCCGTAGCGGCTCAGGATACGGAATTAGCAGAGCGTTTGGCTCACTTTCAGGAGGAGGCTAGCAAGCTTAGAAAGCTGGTGTTTGAAATCGGGCAACAACTTCAGCCGGTGGAAGTGCAGCTCCATCCGGCAGAATGGACACCGTCCGCGATTCGCTTCCGGCATATTTTGGTGGCCGTCCAGGATGAGGCTCTCCGCCTGCATTGCCATCATTTGTTGGATCGGCACGGGGCGTTGACTGATACGGTTCGCACCGGCCGAGGTTCGCTAGCCATGCTAGAACGCGAAAATTACGATGCCTTTGTCGTTCAGTTGCATCTTCAGGATATGGAAGCCCACGAAGTAATTGAAGCTGCAATCGAACGTTACCAATACCCGCCTTCCCGAATTTTTGTCATCAGTGACTACGGTTATGATCCCCACCATAATATTCCGAAAGCCGTCCAATCCGGGGTAGACCGAAGGAACATTTTTCTCAAAGACTATATAGATCGCGATCTCGTGCCAAAACTGGAAGCGGCTTTCCGCTCATCTCGTCAGCTCACTTCCAATCCTTAGTTCCCGCCGTTAAGAAAGCCCCTCGACTTTGAACCCAACGAGACATAGGGCATTTCTTCCACGTTGTTTCACAGAGGTATCGGATTGCAACCAATCGAGAGCAAGATTTTTGACCAGCAGTGCAAATAGGCATTTTCGAGAGGCTCCCTTTTTGCGTTGAAATCATTTAAGTGAAGGGCACCTGGAAAAAATTCGATTGCTGCTTCATGGGCGTTGTTAGGGAAAACTGGCTGCCGTGCAAGACAGTCAAGAGTTTTAAGCTTAGGTCACTACTCGATCGCCGAACCCCGGATTCCTAAAAGAGCAAGCGAACCTTTCCCATGCATTTTTCTTTCCTCTTTTGGAGCGCCTTTGGCCCCTTGGCCCTTGCAGCCCGTTGAGAAAGTCGGGGAACAAAGATATCCTATGTCCATCGTGCGACACGGGAGGGAGCCACGATGGCATTGGGAATGTGGCGAAGCCAGCAGCAGAAACTGTGAGTGGCCGCCACCGACCTGCCCAAGCCCGAAGGACGCGTCTTCTATCGAAAGCTCGACCAGATCCTCGACGAGGCGGGACTTGACCGGTGGCTCGAGGGGAAGTGCCGACTGTATTCCCACGGCAACATTTGCAAACAACACGCTACCTTGGGTCCAGGAGGAAAGCGGTCCGGATCACCACGAGCATCTGGGGTGGCCCCCGATCCCCCTGGGCGGCTATTTTCAGATACTCTTGTTTGGATACTTTGTCGGAATCGGGACGGCTGAAGGATTGCAGGCCGAGCACGGCCTTTTTTATCTTGTGCGGGTTGTGTGGATTCTACACCACGGGTTGCTGCGGGGTTGTGGTGCCGGTCGGTCGGCCTTTGTTTTGTTGTCCGCCGCCTGCTGCGCGACCGCGGCCTGAGCTCCAGCCGCACCGAAAAACTCACCTTCTTCAACGGGCTGTTAGGGTTTCGCCGTTGTTGGCGATGGTCGCCGACTGGCCCACCTTCCTAAATAATGCGTTGGCCGAGGAGGAACTTCGCGAGTTGCGGGAGCACGGTCGCACGGGTCGGCCGTTGGGAAGTAGTTCTCTTTCTGGACCGCTTGGAAGCCGTTGTCGGTCGCGTCCTCCGACCCCAGAAAGGTGGCCGCCCTTCAAAGCTGCGCAGATTGCCATAACTCGTATTGTGTCCCCGGGATGTCCGATGTTGGGAGGCCTTCCCCCACACTCACTCGTATCGCAAATCAGCCAAGACGAACCATCATGCACAACCAGCACCTCACGCCATTGAATTCGCCGGACGCTGCTTCGGCGCGGGTCGTTTCGCTCGATGCCCTGCGCGGCTTCACCATGTTTTGGATCATCGGCGGCGCGACGGTTCTTCAAGGAGTGGCCAAGGCCAGTGGGCATCCCTTTTTGGCGAGGCTGTCGGAGCAGATGGTCCACGTTCCCTGGGAAGGGTTTCATTTCATTGATCTGATCTTCCCGCTGTTCCTGTTTCTGATCGGCGCGGCAATTCCCTACTCGCTCGGCAAGCGGCTCGCCCACGGCGACTCGCTGCCGAAAATCTACGGGCACATCGTGCTCCGCGTGGCGGTCCTCGTCGTGCTGGGCATGATGGTCAACGGCAACCTGCTCAGCTACCATCCGCCGGAGTTTGAACTCACCTACAGTGTGCTGCAGATGCTCGCGCTGGGCTACCTGGTGGCATCGATTCTGTTCTTGAATCTGGGAACCCGAGGGCGGATTGCTGCCACCGCCGCGATGCTGGTCGGATACTGGGCCTTGTTGGCGTTTGTGCCGGGGCCGGGGCATGAAATCGGCAAATTCGCACCGGGCTGCAACGTCGGCGATTGGATCACCGAGCGCTTGGTCGGCAAGTGGCGCGGCCAACAGGTAGGCTGGGTCGTCGGCATTCTCGGGCACGCCTCCACCGCGATGCTCGGCGTGCTGGCCGGGCAACTATTGCGGTCCGGCCTATCGGGCGGCCGAAAGGTCCTGTGGCTGGCTGCCTGGGGAATCCTCTCTCTGGCCGCAGGCCTGTTTTGGAGTGGTTGGGTCGCCGACCTTTGGCCCCACGTAACGCTCTTCGGGGTCAACTGGACCGAGTGGCGGGTCTGGTTCCCGATCATCAAGAACCGCTGGACCAGTTCCTACGTGCTTTATGCCGGGGGATGGAGCTTGTTGCTCTTGGCCGCGTTCTATCTCGTGATCGACGTCTGGCAGTGGCGCCGCTGGGCGTTTCCCTTTGTGGTCATCGGCTCCAATTCAATCTTCGCCTACATGTCCTGGCAGTTGGGCAGCGGCGCGCTGCGCCAGGCCGGCGAGATCTTCCTGGGAGGGCTACGGCGTTATGTCGGCCCAGCGTGGTACGAGCCGCTGGCCTGGGCCGGAGCCACGGCCGTCCTATGGGTGCTGCTCTGGTACCTGCATCGCAACAGGACGTTCATCCGGGCATGAAAGACCCGCTCGGCCGTGTCGGGCACGGGGTCGGGCGAACGGCGTCGCCACCAGCGCTCGGCCTTCCAGCAGGCGTAGCCGGTGTGCTCGAAGCAGATCTATTCCGAAACCCAGGTGAACTCGCCGATCCGGTAATCCACCCGCATGGTCTTGGGCGCATCCGGCAGGGCGGCGCGGGCGCCAGTGGCAGCACGAGTGGCCTGATGAAAAAATACGACAAGAACGGCGATGGCAAACTCGACCGCTACGAATTGCCCGGCGTGTTTTTTGACCGCCTCGACGTGAAAAAAGACGGCTTCGTGACCGAAGACGAACTGAAGGCACTGTGGAAAGCCAAGCCATGAAAACGACCATCACGCTGATCAGTCTTTCAAGGATTCTCGCCTGCCTCGCGGCTTCGGTCCAGACGCAACAACGCGCCGCTGGCGGCCTCGCCGAGCGGTTCCAGCAACTTGACCGTAACGGCGGGGGCAAAGTCAGAGCGGAGGAATTTCCAACGCCGCAGTTTAAACAGATGGACAAGGACGGCGACGGCTTCCTGACGCTGGAGGAGACACAAGCCTTTTGTTCGTGGCGACAGACGCCGCAGCCCGTTCCAGAGCGGCCCACAACCACGGCCTCACGTAGACCGGCAGAACCAGTGAATGCGGTTTCCTCGCTCACTAAACCTTCGCTGGAAATTTGCCTCAGCGCCAGCAGCGCGGAAGAAGCGACGAAGTTCTTTGCCGACGGCATCGGGTTGGTGGCACGCGGCGAACCACGTGGCGGCACCAGCAGCGTGGCGATGCGAATGTTGCTGTTCACCGCGCGCAACTCCACCATCAAGGTCCGCGTCTATGCGCAGCCGCCCGCGAAATTGCCGACCGAGATTGCCGCCCACAACGGGGTGCGCGTGCTGACGATTCCGGTGGAGAAGCTCAACGACGTCGTGGCGCGGCTCAAGCGGCTCGGCTTCGAGGTCACGGACGTGAAGTAGGCCGGCACGACGCGTTGGGCACTCGAGCCCAACTCTGACGGCACCGCGTTTGAACTCGTCGACGCACAACCCGGCGCGGCGCGGGAATTGGAGATCGGCCTCGTGTTGCCCGATCTCGCGAAGGCGCGCGAATTTTTTACCGGCGTGTATGGCGCGAAGGAATTACCGGCGACGACGAGCCGCGTGTTGGCGTGCGAAAAGGAATTGCGGTTCCCCACCGGCGCGACGGTCTTCAAGTGTTGGGCGCCGAGAGGCCAACGCGAATCGGACACGAGCAAGATTCCCGACGTGCTTGTCTCCCACTACGTGACGCACAACGTCCGCGACATGCACGCGTTGCACGACGCGCTCACCGCGAAGGGTGTCGAAGTGGCCTCGCCGCTGGCCAGTCATCAGGGCGTCGCGAGCCTGTTCATGGTACGCGGGCCGGGCGGGGCGCTGGATGCACGGCAGCGCAGTCGCCGACCGGCTCTACTACGGTTACTCCGAACCAGGCGCGAAATATCTTCAGGGTATCAACGCGGCTTCGCCCGCCCCGCCAAATGCCAATGCGCTTATCGGTTGCCTTGACCTGCGCACCGACAAGGTTCTGTGGGAGTAACCAACCCAAAACGCTTGTTCTTTCGCCGTCTGCCCCGACGGCTCAAAGCTGCTCGCAGTGCCGGACCAATCCCAGGCCGCGCATGGCAAGATAACGCTGCTCGATGCCGCGACGGGGCGCATCTTGGAGCGCATTCCCTCGCGCAGCCGCGTGGCTTACGGTGCGAACCTGATGCACGGCGGCCAAATTCGCATTCCAGGGATCGGTGGGGTGGTATTACCGAGTTGGTATGGGGCACGATTTTGCTCGGGCCTCCTCTACTTGCCGCCGAGCGCACTGTACGTCAGCCGAGGAATCTCCGCCAAATTATCAATCCGATGGAATTGCCCACCTGACTTGGTCCACATCGTTTTGCGATCCCCGAACGCGGAGCATGTCACTGATAGCCGAATCCGTCCGAGTGTGCTATCGGTTTCATAAAGGGATTTGCTGCAACTTTGCTCGCATGTTCGATCTTGGTTTGAACAGCTTAAGGGAGCGATTCTTCGAATTGTTTCAATGGCTTGCGGGAGCGGCTTTTTCAACCCTAGTTCTTTAGGTGGATGGCAGAGGTATTAAAAAGTTATGACTCCGCGAGAAGCAAGGCTTGAAACAAAGTTCCATAGTTCCCGACAAAGGAAGAAGAAGGCAAATGCGTCAGAACTCGGAGCAACCATTCGTAATCGCTGATTGAGCGGAGAGCGATGCCGCGTACCGAGCGCGTCGGCTCAGCCGTTTCCGCAGTTCTTTCCTTATCCTGAACCGAGCCTGAAACCTCTAGGGTGGAAGCCTAATCCAAATCCAAAACCGATGGCGAAAAAACCCGGGCGTGACAAAAGCTTGTTTGAGCTCCGGATTCTTAGGTAACACGCAAGGAAACAAACCGCGGTGTGGCGGGAAGGATTTAGCCCGCCACACCGCTCCAGAGTCAAGCCTTGTCGAGCCTTAAGGAACAATCGGCGATCGGGGGATTTTCGGGGAACATTAGCCCCCCATCGGTGGATTAAAGCTTGGCCAATTTCTCAATCAGTTCGCCGCTGCGAACGCTGTAGCCCCACTCGTTGTCGTACCAGGCCAAGACCTTCAGGAAATTGCTGCCGATTACTTTCGTCCAAGGCCCGACAAAGATTGAGCTATGAGGATCACCGATGACGTCGCTAGAGACGATCGGGTCTTCCGTGTACTTGAGGATGCCTTTTAACCGGCCCTCTGCGGCTTCCTTCATGGCCGCATTGACCGCATCCACCGTCACGGGTCGTTCGGTTTGCACCGTGAGATCCACAATGCTCCCCGTGGGGGTCGGAACCCGTAGTGCAATTCCTGTGAGCTTTCCTTTCAGTTCCGGCAACACGAGGCCGACCGCTTCGGCGGCTCCGGTTGTGGTCGGAATAATGTTTAAGGCAGCTGCCCGCGCTCGGTACAAATCGTCATGCGGGTAATCGAGCACGACTTGGTCATTCGTGTAGGAATGGACGGTGGTCATTAGCCCCGAAACGATGCCGAATTTCTCGTGAAGGACCTTCGCCACCGGGGCAAGGCAATTCGTCGTGCAACTTGCATTCGATACGCAGCGGTGCTCTGGGCGAAGCTTGTCATCGTTCACCCCGATTACGCAGGTGATGTCCTCGCCCTTTGCAGGGGCACTGATGACGACCTTTCTAGCGCCGACTTGAAGGTGACTATCGAAACCGGGTTTGCCCCCGTCAGCTCGTTTCCGGAATACCCCCGTGCTTTCCAGTACGATTTCCACACCCAACTCTGCCCACGGGAGCTTTGTGGGATCCTTTTCGGCCATCGACCGGATCTTTTTCCCGTTAACAATCAGATGTTGATCGTCGTAACTGACCGTTCCCGGAAATTGCCGGTGCAAGCTGTCATACTTTAAGAGGGTTGCTAAGGTTTCGTTGTCCGTCAGGTCATTAATTCCCATGACTTCGAAGGTATCGGGCCGACTAGCCAGATACCGGAAAACTAGCCGTCCAATCCGACCAAACCCGTTAATTCCTACTCGAATAGCCACGTCGATTACTCCTTTCCCGGTGAATCAGCCTACTCCTAACGTCAATACCTAAAACCTCAACACGTAAACCTCTCTCGAAGTTTCAAAGGCGGCCATCGCCCTTGAAAACCGCCCAGGGATGTCCCTTTTTTGCCTGGACGCGTTCGCCGCAAAATGCCGCAAAATTCTGCTTCTTTCCACCGAAAAAGAATTTGCTCCAGATTTAGAACACAGCTTTAAGGTTATTTTCCATGCTTTGAGCCGGCGGGCTTCTATTTGCGGATTTTGCCCAACTGACCGGCTATACCCTACCCTCAACGTGGAAACCGTCAGCACGATTAATAAGGCGATTATTTTAAGGAGACTGAAAATTCCCTGCAATGAGCCCCCAAAATCCGCGAGAAATTAAAAATTAATCAGTTCGCCTTTCCTCACTTAGGGGTGAATCGCCGTTGACCGGTGTGATCCTAACTCGCAACATCTTTTCCCGGCAACTTACCCCATTTTTCCACTGTGTGCTGCTAATCTCTCCTTTTGAATGCTGCTAATCTCGTTTCCTTTGGATCTTCATGTCGAAAAAGGGACTGTTGCAACGGTTTTGGGGTACGAAGAGATCCGGAAAGGCTTTTCAGTGACCTGAGTCACGGCCGTCTAGGGGCGTTCAAAAGCCGGGTGTGACTAAACATCCTTCAGGCAAATTTAGCCTGAGTGCCTAGTGTTTGGGTGGAGCTGCGCGGTAGCGCAGCGGTACACGAACTAAACAGCGTGCACTGAACAGCGACTAAATTTCTCAACACATGTATTGAGGACATGTTAGCATTAATGTGATTAATAATCCGCCGGCAGCCGTTTTGGTATGCTGCTTTTGCTACTCGGCATGCTCCCACGCGATAGATGGAACTAATAAACCAAAAGGCATCAATTCAAGAGGAATCTTGGGAAGTTTGCGCAAATTGTGAGCTTTTTTACCAACAAGTATCACTTTTTCCCGGCGCTCCGTTCGTGATAAGTTGGGGCATATCTGCAAATACCCCTGGTGCACCCATCTGATTACGACGTCGGCGCCGGCGTAGCCCCTGCGGGTTACAGACTGCAAATTTCCCTGGTGCACACATCTCACTACGACCGCATGCGGTATTTGCGGAAAAACAAGCCTTTTTTCCAAAAATTCCCATTTTCCCAACCACCGGGGTAGGATTACGATCGAGCTTCTACCTCAAACTTTGAAAACGCCGGGGATTACGATTCTCCGGGGTTCAATCCCATCGCGGCAGCTTTGACGTGGAAGAATTGGCAGCGCCGAAAGAAGGAGGATTAAAAACAAAGGATTCACGGCGAGCAATAACGGCAATGCGGCGGTACGCCCGCTTGGAGAATTGCCCCGCGGTTGCTAAACTCAGCCGACTATTAAAATAAAATATGCCGTGATACGAGCGGCGCGACTTGCCTTCCCCGTGCGACTGAGCCGCCTTCGAGTTGATGAACCCTCGCCGAGCTTAAGGTGTATAAATTTTGACGACGAATCCTTTTAGGTCGGCATTTTTTAGATATGCCGGCGGTCAGCACGTAGCGTAGGTTGGGTTTATCGACCGTCCGGCTTGAGGGTGCAGTCGCCAGTTAACGTCCCCAATCAGTCAAACCGTAAAGAAGACGGTTCTACATGCTGGGCCGGTTCGAGCGGAAATTGATCGCTTCCCCTAGCAGGTAAGTGAGTTCTGAGCGAACAAAAGTGGCTTTACTGACTTTAGTAACTAGTGGCCGTTCACAATTGTTAGTATTTTAGTGTTGTTAGTCGGCCTGTTTGAGTCGGCATTTGTTGAATAGATTAAAAATTAGTTGAATGGATTTAAAACCGCGGCAAGAAAACTCAACAAAGCCTTTACTTAAGAAAGCCTTTTCGCGAGTCTTTGGTTAGGAGTGGTGGCAACCGCTGTTAAAGTGCCACCTTAAGGAGGCTGGGATAAATGAACGAAGATTTTTCGACAGAGTTCAAGCCGAAAAGTTCTAGCCCCGCTGAAGCGACGGTTTCTCGTTCTGAGAAACAAGAAGTTGCCATGATCGAAGCCGTCGGGCTGACGAAATATTACGGCGATTTCGCGGCCATCCGCGAAGTCACGTTCAGAGTCTATCGCGGTGAGGTCGTCGCTTTATTGGGGCCGAATGGAGCCGGGAAAAGCACGACGATGAAGCTTTTGACCGGCTATCTCGCCCCCTCGGCGGGAGTGGCCCGCATCGCCGGCTTCGACATGGCGAAGGAGAGACTGCAAGGGGCAGCGCTACTTGGCTATTTACCGGAAAATGGGCCTCTTTACTTGGATATGACGCCTCTTGGACTTCTGAAATTTTTTGCGGAGGCTCGTGGGCTAAACGGCGGTTACAAACGTCAGCGAATGGAGGCTGTCGTTGAATTATGCGGCTTGCAGTCGGTGCTCGAAAAGCCGATACGGAAGCTCTCTCGAGGTTATCGACAGCGGGTGGGAATGGCTCAGGCCCTGCTTCACGAGCCGGAGGTATTGATACTGGATGAACCGACGGCGGGTTTGGACCCCAACCAAATTCACGAGGTCCGCGAGACCATCAGGAAATTAGGTCGTGATAAAACCATCCTCCTCTCCACCCATATCCTCCAGGAAGTGGAGGCGATGGCAAGCCGAGCCTTGTTCATTGATGAGGGACGGCTGGTTTATGACGGTCCGATCAAGAACTTAATGGCCGGTGGTAAACAGCTCGACGAGGCTTTCCGCAATTTAACCGGCGCTGGGATCCGGGATTAATGACGGGGGTACCATCCCGCAACCTCATGGGTTGAATGCGACATGCAAGTCCGACCGTGCATGCCGCGGGCGGTTTATTGCAAAGAGGCCAGGGAAAAAGGGCGGCTGCAATTTTTCACATCGATTTTCCCATCGAATACAACATGCGAAAACGTAGTGGGGTGAGCGAAGGACAAGAGCGGTTCGTTTTCAGGGATAGGTGAGAGGCGATATGAATGCAAAAGTCCTTTGGGCGGTCTTCAAGCGGAATTTTGTTAGTTACTTTTCCAACCCGACGGGCTATGTGTTTATCTGCGTTTTTGTGCTCCTCACGACGATTTGCGCCTTTTGGCCGAATGAGTTTTTCAACGCCAACTTGGCCAACTTGGATCAGCTCAACAAGTGGTTTACGTTCATTCTGCTCGTGTTTGTACCTGCTATAACCATGGCCATTTGGGCCGACGAGAGAAGGCAAGGCACGGACGAGTTATTGTTAACGATCCCCGCCGGCGATTGGGACGTGGTGTTGGGGAAGTATCTGGCGGCGGTGGCAATCTACACGGTTTCTTTGATGTTCTCTGCCTTTTGCAATTTGATGGTGCTTTCTTTTTTGGGTGAGCCTGACGGCGGGCTTTTCCTGGCCACCTACCTGGGCTATTGGTTTGTGGGTTTGGCGATGCTTGCCGTGGGGATGGTGGCCTCGTTTTTGACGGATAATTTAACAATCGCGTATATCCTCGGGGCGATTTTCAACATGCCGCTGGTCTTTGCGGCTCAAGCGGATGCCATTCTCGGTCAGCCGGCAGCCGAAATCCTCGCTAACTGGAGTTACGCGGAACAAATGCAGGATTTCAATCGCGGTCTCGTTCCGCTATCGGCCATCCTGTACTTTGCCACAATCATTGCGGCAATGCTTTATCTGAGCATGATTCTTATCGGTCGCCGCCACTGGATTATCGGACTGCAATCGCGATTAATGGGTGGCCATTATGCGGTTCGGGTGAGCTGTTTTGCGATCACCGGTGCGATGGTCGTCCTCTTGGCGAGCTGGTATTCGGTTCGGGTGGATATTTCAAGCGAGAAACTCAGTTCCTTATCGCCAGCCACCAAAGATTTGTTACGTAATTTATCTTTGGACCGTGCCGTTCGCATCGAAGCCTTTATCAGCCCGCAAGTTCCGGAGGCGTACGTTCAAACGCGACTCGATTTGATAAACATGCTGAGCGAGCTGCGCGCGTGGGGCCGCGGCAAAATCCAAGTCACTATTCATTCCACGGAACGATTTAGCGAAGAGGCAGCTCTGGCGGAGCAGCGTTACAACATCACCCCGCGGCGGGTGGTAGTTTTGGATCGGGGGGCTTACACGGAAACTCACCTGTTCATGGGCGTGGCGTTTTCCTGTGGGCTGGAAAAGGTGAAGATCCCTTTCATTGATCGCGGCATTCCGGTGGAATACGAGTTGGTTCGCTCCCTGGCGACGGTCACACAACAATCGCGGAAGCGTGTCGGCGTGCTGCGGACCGATGCCCGGCTTTACGGCCAGTTTGACTTCCGCACCATGACGAGTACCGGAAACTGGCCGATCATTGATGAATTGGAAAAGCAGTACACCGTCGTGGAGGTGGATCCATCGCAACCAATTACGGAGAGATACGACGTATTGTTGGCCGTTCAGCCGTCGACCCTCGGGCCGGCGGAAATGACCAACTTTCTGGATGCAATTCGGCGCGGTCAACCGACTGCTATTTTCGAAGACCCCTTCCCGGCTTTTGCTTCTCATGTGCCTGGCAGTTCCGAGCCGCGACGGCCGCCAGGTGGTCCGATGTTTATGAGCGGTCCCATGGAGAAAGGAAATCTCCAGGGCTTGTGGAATTTGTTGGGCATTGACTATGACCCGACACAAATCATCTGGCAAGATTACAACCCATACCCGAAATTAGCTCAGCTGGATGAGGAATTTGTGTTCGTGGACGAGGCTTGTGGGGCGCGGGAACCGTTTGACAGTTCTCATGCCGCCACGAGAGGGTTGCAGCATATGCTGTTTCCGTTTCCCGGGGCGTTGAATCGCCTGAATGTATCGCAGTTAAAATTCCAGCCTCTGGTCCAGACAGGCGAGCGCACAGGTTTCGTTCGATATCGCGACATGCTGGAAATGTCGATGTTTGGTATGCCGGGGCGATTGAATTCCTCACGGCGGCGCTATCCGACCAGCATGCCCTATGTGCTGGCGGCCTGGATTAGAGGAAAACTCCCCGCAGATTCTACGCAACTTTCTGTCGCAACGGGCGGGCCCTCAGTGGGTTCTAACAACGGGGATGGAGATGCGGGCAATGGAGGAAATGGACAGAGCGATTCTTCCTCCCCCGCGGATGAAAAAACAGCTACCAATCTACAAGAAGGGGGCCAAAAAACCGGTACCCCTTTGGCCTCGCAACCAGAAATAAATGTCATCGTGGTCGCGGATATCGACATGCTGCATCGGGAGTTTTTCCGACTCCGAGAAGAGGGCGACATTCCTGAGGCAGGTATCCGGTTCGATTTTGATAATGTTACGTTCGTGCTCAACGTGTTGGATTTTTTGGCCGGCGACGATCGATTCCTGGATCTGCGAAAACGACGTCCAAAACATCGGACTTTAACCCGGGTCGAACGGGCTACGGAACAGGCACGACGCGAAACTGCTCGGGCTCGGGATGAAGCGATGGAAGCTTTCGAAAACGCGAAGGAGGAGGAAGAGAACAATCTGAATGCGCGGATCAAAAAACTAGAGGAAGAACTAAAGCAGCGGGGCGACATTCCGCTCCAGGATGTCCTCATCCGCGTAGCGATGGCGCAAAAAGATGGGCAACGACGACTGGATGCTAAGTTGGAGCAGCTCAGGCAGGAACGAGACAGTAAGATCAACCAAATCGAAACGAAGCTGAATCTTGAGATCCGCCGGGTACAGAATGCCTACAAACGTTGGGCCGTCGCCTTGCCGCCGATTCCTCCGCTGTTGATCGGGGCAATCGTGTTTGCGTGGCGGCGGTACCGAGAACACGAAGGGGTGGCCCGCTCGCGGTTGCGCCGCTAACCCCAGTGGGAAGTATATGTCCGGCTTCACCACTCCATCAGAAAACATGTTCATCATTCGTGCTCATTTCAGAAGAAACGACAAACTCAAATCGTGTTCATTTCAAAAGGAACGACAAAGTCAAAAAAGAAACGACAAACTAAAAAATTTGTGCTGCTTGCAAGCTCGGGACAGTGATCTTCGGCGGTTACGAATCAACCATGGTGGGTTCCCGATCAAGAAAGAATGGGAAGGCTTGGACTGGGAAGCGGAGTTGACGCGAACGATGTCGTAGCGCCGATTAGGGCGGGAACCTTAGTTGAGCATTCGTGATTTCAACGCCCAGAAGCTTCCCACGAATTGTTTGCTTAAACTTCGGATGTCCTCAGCCAGAGGAGAGTGGTCCTCCACGTCAGTACGATCGATTAAACTTTTTTACCTTTCTTTGTCCTTAACAGGGGTACCGGAGAGGTCAAAGGTGGGGTTATGAATCGTAATGAGTATCTGAGAACGGGGATTTTCCTAGGCGTTGCCCTTTTAGCCATTTTTGTAGCGTGGGCTGCTCGCCCAAGACTTCCGTCGGGAGAGCCAATGGAGTTGGTCGGCAAGGAGCTTTTCCCAGACTTCAAGGATCCCCTTCAGGCGACAAGTTTAGAGATTGTCAAATTCGACGAAAAAACCGCTAGTCTCCAGCCCTTCAAGGTGGCTCTGGCCAACAATCGTTGGTCAATCCCGTCGCACGAGAATTATCCGGCGGATGCGAAGGATCATCTGGCGGAGGCCGCAGCTTCGCTGATGGGCCTCAAGGTGTTGGAGGTAGCCAGCGAAAGCCCAGGTGACCATGGGATGTTTGGTGTAATTGCTCCGGATCCCAAAACCTTAAAAGGCGGCGAGACTGGTGTCGGCATGCGAGTGGTCATGACCGACAAAGACGGTAAAGAGCTGCTGAATCTCATCATTGGCAAGGAAGTTCCCGGCCAGGAGGGCCTTCGCTACATACGGCGAGGGGATCAAGACCCGGTCTATGTCGTAGCTTTAAAGACCGACAAACTAAGTACTCGGTTTGAGGACTGGATTGAGAAAGATCTTTTGCAACTGAATACATGGGATGTCAAACGGGTAAGTATTTCCGACTACTCCATCGATATTGTCCAAGGGGCTCAAATCCCGCGAAGTGACTTGGTGGTCGAGTATGACGATAAAGATGCCAAGTGGAGCCTGGTTGATTGCCGTGTTTTTGAAACCGGCCGCTGGCAAACACGGCTTTTGGCCGAGGATGAAGAGCTAGACACTGCCAAACTCAATGACATGAAATGGGCGTTGGATGATCTGAAGATTGTCGATGTCCGCCGAAAGCCGGCTGGATTGAGTAAGAATCTCCGCGATACGGGCGAAATTCGTGTCGATCAGCAAACCGTTCAGTCTTTGGCGGACCGCGGCTTCTATATTGTGCGAGTGGGAAACCGGCATGAGCTCCTTTCCAGCGAAGGAGAGATCACCGTCTTAATGAAAGATGGTGTTCAATACGTGCTTCGTTTTGGCGGCATTGCGGGAACCGGTGAAGAGAGCCAGCAAACCGGTGAGCAAAATCAACAGGGCAGCGACGCAAGCTCGAGCAAGCCGGCTACTGGTATGAATCGATATTTGTTTGTAATGGCGGAGTTTAACCCCGAGGCTATACCCAAACCAGATTTAGAGCCGTTGCCGGAATTGCCTCCCGAGACTCAGAGCTCATCTGGAGGGAGCAACTCCGCGGGAGGTTCGGTGCCGGGTACCAGAAATGGGGCTGACCCGGCTGCCAGCGGATCGGCGGGGCAACCGTCCGCTGCTTCAGAGAGTTCGGGAAATGGGCATTCCGGCAATGGTTCCGGTGAGGATACGGCCGGGCCGGCGGCTGATGTCCCCGCGAACTCAGCTCAACCGGCTAGCGGAGCCGCGGAAACGCAGGGAGGGACGGGGGTTGCTGGTGCTGCCCAGCAGCCAGCGGCTGAATCCAGCGGTGTCCCCGGTTCAGCCACCACGGTAACGCAATCCGCGGCAGGCGGGGACTCAACCGGACCACAAGCGGCCACATCGACCGAAACTTCTGGGGAAGACCAGCAGAAGAAAATTGAACAGCTCAAGCAAGAACGCGAAAGAATTGAGAAGGAAAATAAACGCAAACAGGAGGAGTACGAAGAAAAAATCAAGCGCGGGCAGGAGCGGGTTAATCAGCTGAATGATCGTTTTGCTGACTGGTACTATATCATTTCCGATGAGGTGTACCGGAAAATCCACTTGAGTCGGCAGGATATCATTAAAAAGAAGACGACCTCGGCGGCAAGCGGCGGGAGTTCACAGCCCTCGGCGAGCACATCCGGCACCGATGCTTCTGGCAGCGCCGCAGGTGGTCCACAGCCCACGGATACCACGGAAACCCCCGAAGGACAAGCGGCCGCCACTGCCCCGTAACCGACCGCGGCAGCAGAGGGGGCCTCCAACCGGCCGCAAAGTCCGCCGAATTTAACTTCGAAAAAGTCCCCTTCAACCGATTCGCCTCCACCTCAGGAATTGGCAGAGAGTGCTTCGTGCCATCAACGGCCGCACCGGGTACCCAGCCGGCGGAAACCTCGGAACCCGGGCCCATTGCTCAATAATCAGGAAACCGGGGTCAAGCACAGTTCGCCTGGTTTTCCCATGTTTGTGGGGCTAGGGTTCATTTAGCCGAGGGGATACTTTCACAATATCAATCACGAGCTCGAATTGGCACCTCTCGGCAGATTTTGCTTGGCGATCTATGTCGCCCGGTGGGGATTGCAAGGCATCCGACTTTTAGAGAGCTCGTCCTTTCCCCGGCTCGACAGGGTCGAAAATTTCTCCGGCTGCTACCTGCTGCGGTTGGTCCCCCGCGAGATTTCCCTTTTTTCCTAATCTTCTCACGACAATCTACCTTGTAAAAACCCTCCCTAGGGCCTGGGATTGTCCCGGCACTTTTCCACCCGTATTCGGCATGTAAAAATGGTTGGGCATCGCGAAGTAATCAAAAAACAGGAAAAGCAAATCAGCACTCCAGCGAAAAGGGGCCGGGAATTGGATCGGTTAAACGTCGGTATAGTCGGGTTGGGCGACAATTGGGAGAGTCGCTATCGACCGGCACTTCGTCAATTGATGGATCGACTTAAGGTACAGGCAATTTGTGATCCTGTAGCGCGGCGGGCGGAATTGGCGGCCCAGGAATCCGCTGCCAGCGCCGTGGACAGTTTTCAGGCTTTGGTGCGGCGATCGGATGTGTCGGCAGTCTTGATTTTAGGCCCCGGGTGGTTTGGCCCTTTACCGGCGTTCGCGAGTTGTGTGTTGGGGAAGCCTGTTTTCCTGGCAAACCCCACTGAACTGAGTTTGGATGAAGTTCGCGAAATTAGGCGTCGAGCCATCGCCGGCAATGCGATGGTGATGGTGGGTTTTGGACGCCGTCTCTCACCCGCCACCATTCGTCTTAAGGAACTGGCGGCAACCCGCTTGGGAGCTCCTCAAATCGTGTTCTGCCACCGTCGGCTACCCATGCCGGCTTTGCCCATCGAAAAGATTTGGCGGTTGATGCTCCGGGAGTTGGTTGAGCAGGTCGATTGGTGTAATTACATCATAGGGCGGCCTGCTCGTTGGGTTATGGGGGTGGCTTTTCCGCAGTTTTCCGGCGAGCATCCCGCCGGTTACACCATGCTAAGCCTGGATTACAGTGAAGAGAGTTTTGGAACCGGCCCGATCGCCCAAATTAGCTGCGGTTGTTATTTCCCTTCACAATGGCAGGAGGCCATTCATTACCGTCCGCCACCCCTTCTTCAGGTTCGGTGTCGGAACGGTGTCGCCTTCGTGGACCCCCCGAGTACCGTAGTCTGGTTTGATGAGGCGGGCCAACACTTCGAAACCGTCGAGCAAGAGAAATCTGTGGAAGAGCAGTTGCTTCTGCACTTCTATTGGGCGGCCACTCAGCAAGGCTGTCGGCCAAGTGAACTCGATGATGCCTATCGAGCGATTTTGACAGTGCACGAGGCTCAACGGAGCTTTCGCGAAGGCCGTCGCTTGGAGCTAACCTTCCAAGAATCCGAAAGCTAAGGGGCCCGTATCGAGACCTTAAGATGATCGGTTGGGGCTTGACGAGCTTGACGGCTTCCCTACCGATCGATAGGCTGAATTTACGAGCCGATTTTTGGAGAACTCGTTAGAGGTAAACCGGCGAAAGCCCCACAGAAACAGGGCATTGGTGATGGCGGCAGCAGCGTACTTTTCGTCGTTGAGGAGGTCGCAATATTATAGCTTTTTCCGGGGCCGTGGTCGGCGGGGTACAAGAGAGCAGGCGGCCGAACGATTCGCCTCGTGATTAGGGGAGAACCCTCTCAGAATTTCTTGCTAGGACGAAACAGATGGGAGACGACAACTCAGGGTCCGAACCCAAGCAGCACTATTCCGAAGAGAGTTTTTGGGCCAAGCTTGGCAAATACGCGTTAGCTGCCGGGAAAGTCGTGGTTGAAAAAGCTTTGTCGCTTTACTACTGTGCCGTGGACCCAGCCACACCCGCTTGGGCTAAAAGCATTATCTTTAGGGCACTGGCCTACTTCATTGTTCCGCTCGATGCGATTGCCGATTTGATTCCGGCGGCCGGATATACAGATGACCTCGATATACAGATGACCTCGGAGTGCTGTCATCTGCTATCACCACCCTAGCTACGCATCTAAAGGATATCCACAAGAAGCGTGCCGAAGAAACCTTGAAGCAGTGGTTTTCCTAATTGGCCCAGGGCATCACCGAGCGGTGGCTGCCAACCACCATCATTAGAATCCTCTCGGTTCGGAGGTTCCTTCCCCGAGCAATCCGAGGAGCAGCGACCGAGAGCCTACCGATCCGATCAACGCCCACACTGCGTCGGATATGCCCCGTTGTGTTGCGTTGCGGCCGTGTGGCAACCGCAGTCATCTTCCGCCCTGTTGCGGCAAAGTAACCCTCAGGGGCTTGGCTTAACAGAACCTCGCCGACGTTCGCCTCGTAATGCAGGCAATCGCGGCCAGAAAAATCTCGCTACGGTGATTCCCTCTACCAGTGGAGTTTCGATAATGTAAGGGCTGGCATGGTGCCGGGGTTCTGAGTACGCCACCACTCGGTTAGCCGAGCTGTGACGGTAACGGGGGCCTCACCCTGCCTGCCACCGACATGCCTCACACTACCTTGGACGAGCCTTTTCCCAGTGATAAATCACCTTTGGAGACACAAGTAATGACTCGTTTTTGCTTTGCGCCACTCTTGGCGACCGTATTCGGGGGGAATTTGTTGTGGGCAAGCGCTGACGAAAATTCGCTCGAAAGCGTGGGGGTTCTCGGACGGTGGGAGGTAGATCGCGTGTGGGCGGGCCATCCGGTCGGCTTTTTTCTCCTTACGGCCGGAGATTCCCAATATGTTGCCTACTACGACGCGGATCGCGTGCTGACGGTCGCCTCACGTAAGCTGTCCGAAAACGGGTGGGTCAAACAAAAACTGGATTCCAGGGTGGGCTGGGATAGTCACAACAATATCGTCATGGCCCGGGACACTACGGGGCGGTTGCACTTGGCGGGGAACATGCACAATCAGCCTCTGACTTATTTTCGCACCAGAGAACCGGATGATATCAGCACCTTTGAAGCGATTCATCGCATGGTAGGCCATGATGAACAAAGATGCACCTATCCCCAATTCATCACGCGGCCCGATGGGACTTTGATATTTTTCTACCGGCTCGGAGCCAGCGGCAGGGGCAAACAATTTTTCAATATTTATGATGCGAACTCGCAGAGCTGGCGCCGCCTGTTTGACGAGCCGCTGTGGGACGGCGGAGAGGAAATGAGTGCGTATCCATCGGGGCCAAAACTGGGGCCGGATGGCTGGTGGCATGTTTGTTGGATGTGGCGTAACAGCGGTGATTGTACCACGAACCACACCCTTTGCTATGCCCGATCGCCGGATCTAGAACGTTGGGAAAGCATCGCCGGCCGTGCCATCTGTTTGCCCATAACCCCGGATAATCCGCATGTGATCGTGGATGCCACCCCCGTTGGAGGGGGGATGATTAACGTGGGTCATCGCGTGGGTTTCGACCACCAGCGGCGACCGATCCTCTCATATCACCGATATGATCCGGAAGGTCGCAGCCAGATTTTCGCGGCACGCTGGGAAAACGACTTCTGGAATATCCGCCCGATCAGTAGCTGGGACTATCGCTGGGAGTTCGGCGGCCACGGGACAATCGTTGTCGAAATCGTCGCCAGTGAGATACGACCCGCTGGACCTGGATTATTGCAGCAGGATTTTCATCACGTGCGATACGGGAGTGGCAGGTGGATTTTGGACGAAGAGACTTTGACGATCAAGGAACTCCGCTCTATTGCCCCCGCTTTACCGGCTGAATTACGCAAGGTCGAATCCTCTTTTCCCGGCATAGGCGTTCGTACTGCAAGTGACGCGGGCCGGGCGCCCCGTGGGCGCTATATTCTCCGCTGGGAGACCCTGCCGGCCAATCGAGACCGCCCGCGCGACCCTCCTTACCCTCCTCCGTCGCGACTCGAGGTGATTTTGCTAGAAGATCTTGAGATCATATCTTCAGAAAATGAGAAATGACCCGCTAAATTGCGGCAAAAAAGGTGCTTTTAACGTGCTAATCATCCGGCGTCGCCTTGTAAGAGATTGACAGTTCCGGAGGCAAGGGACCTTAAGGAGAACTTTCCCCATCCCAGGGCAGCCGGTCCGCAGATTCACAAAGCCCGTAACCGCAGCCGCAGGTGGGGGAACCTCTTCGCAAAAGGTTCATTGAAAAGCGCCGCAAGCCGGTAGACCTCGACGCCGGGCCTCCGCCCAGCTTCAAGCCGACATGAGGCTGTATAAGAGCAGCTTCCGTCTATTGAGCGTTTACAGGAAACCAATGATGGAGTGAGTAAACGAGACTAAACCCAGCGAGGCTCCAAGGGCCGCGCTCGGTGAATTCGAGGGCCACCAAGTCAAGCATAATGAGAATTCGCGTTCAATAGCGGGTTTTCTTCGCGCGGGCACGCTGCCCAATGGGCTGGACCCTTATCAGGACGTTTTTCGGCATGCTTGATTTAGTGGTGGGGGAACCGGTCGATGAAGCAAGCACGACCAAGCCAAGTAGCCTTCCGGCCGATACGGA
Source organism: uncultured Thermogutta sp. (assembly GCA_937128505.1). GTDB lineage: Bacteria > Planctomycetota > Planctomycetia > Pirellulales > Thermoguttaceae > DTLM01. The sequence continues at coordinate 39,490 of CAKZMM010000019.1, read as the reverse complement.
CTTTCCAGTCGGCATGGTCGCAAGTGGCGGAACTCGAAGAGTCGCCCTAATTCAAGCCGTACTTCTTCTTCCGACACTTGAGGGGGCCCTCCTTCAGCCGCTTCCCCGGTTGCTCCGGCGATCACCAAGCATGAGGACCCCGGCCGAGTGACCCGCCAGAGGAAATCCAGATACTGGTTTAGGGCGAACTGCCGCACGAAATGGTAAAAGCCAGCGTCGAGGACGAAATCGAACGTCTCCGGGCTACTCCGTGCGAATTCGAACGCATCCTCCAGCACAAAGCGGATATTAACCCCAGCCAGCTCAGCCCGGGTACGCGCTCGTTCGATTGCCGTGGGGGAGAAATCTATAGCCGTCACGTCGAACCCGAGCCGGGCCAAAGCCACCGCATTGGCCCCCGAACCGCAACCGACATCGAGAACCGACCCTCGTTTCACTAAGCCTTCTTTCAGGATACTGAGCAGTTCGGCGGCGGGTTTGCCGGTGTCCCAGGCGGGGGTGCCTTCCCGGTAAAATGCGTCCCAGTCAGCCGCCGATAAACGCCGCGGACGAACAGAAGCGCGAGTTGTCTCCATGCTTGACACGACACATTGTACCTCTTCGTCAGGTCCATTTTTTCCTGTGTGAGTTTCTCCGAAGCCAACTCTAATCAACTTGCCACTTCCTCTAGGCATTTAGTCAGACTCATCAACCTTTCATTTCGTTTCCCGATGGAAGCTCTCTCGGCCGGTATTCATACGGCTTATCCGAAGCTCATCGCCCAGATTGGAGAAGTCTCGCAACCCCGGCTAAACCTGTTTCATTACCCGAAGGTAAAAGCAACTTTCATATCACCATCGGGACTCTCGCGGCCGATGTGCAGGCAGCAGATTTCCAACCTGACAACTCAAGAGAGTTGATGACGACGGCGTTGTGTCTTAGGGGCGATGTTTCCTCGTGAAAATGATATTTATTGAGACATTTACTGATTCCAACACCTTCTTGTATCCTCTTTCCGGTGAAACCACCCCCCAAGAAAGGGGGTATCTTTAAACTCTTGTTGTCTCCCAGGATGGTGCCTGATCCGCGTTGATGGTTCCTTCAAGAGTTATCGGTTCCTCCGGGGCTGACTAAAATCTGCCGCGATGTTATGGGGTCATTTCAACAATCTCGGACTTGCCTTTTAAACTGAATCTCGGACTCGCTCTTAGACCTACGAATCCCGTCAAATGAGGGTTCTTGGGTTGAGAATCTTTGCTAATCCTGCACTTTACCGAGCGTATATGTTGGTGCCCGGGTCAACTGCTCGAACCGGCCTGCCCGCCGAAGCAAAACAAAGGAAAACGACTTTCTGTCGTCTTCTCTCAGGTTATTACAACCAAATGCATCAAAATTGAAGTGATTAATGGCCTGGATTGCCCCGCTTTAAATCCAGTAGCGAAAATCGGCGTCGAGTATTAAGCAACCATCAGTATGCCACAGTTCTCTTGTTATATACGCAGCAAACCACAAGAAAGCCATTAGCCTTTATGATTTTTCGCTTGCTTTCTCCCTGTCGTTGCATACTCGTTACATAGAATCAGTCATGGTAAGAAACATAATACTCACAATAATATTTGGTAATCTTCATAATAAGATCCCGTAATTCGTGTGCAGTTCGCGAATGCATTCGTCGCTACGGCTTATTTAACTTCGTACGAGGTCAAACAAAAAGTTTTGAAAGTACTCTAACTGGTTCACACGGTGGCTTGGGTAAACTGGGAAAACTCACGGGCCGTAAGCCCGAATTGATCGAAGTAATGGCTTAGCTAACCCTCAATTTACGGTCCGTTTAACTGGATTCAGTCCACTTTCGGACTTGATCCGGCGAAAAAAGCTCGTCGTGCTGAATCTGCACCAGACGGATGAGCAACAGCCGCTGCTCCTGCCGATCCTCGTCATGAAGAACAAAAGCCCCGTGGCCAAGGCTACCGGGACGTTCAGGATAACATCCCAGAATGAGGATCTCCCCCGGCGAGATGCCCACGCGCAGTCTTAGTTGATCGAAACTTTCTTTGGACCGGGTCACCTCGATCCGAAAATTGCCCTCCTCGGCAGCAAAACGGGTCCTACTCTGACCGAAGTGAATTTCCGGGGTTAGCTCGACCATACACTTTCGCTGAGTATCACAAAACCAGCGGAGCGCCAGGGCCGGTTGGCCGAGCTCATAACTGCGGCCGCGGCAACCTTTCGAGCTAGCTGTAAGCACCGTGAACTGATCCCGGGGGGGAGTCAAGTAGATTTCGCGGCGTTGACCCGGCGGAACCTGCAAATGGCGTCGCACAACTTGCGGCTCCTCACCCAACGCAGCAACCGAAAAGCCAACATCTTCCTCTTCAGTTCCAGAATCCGCTGTACAGGCCTCGTGCTTGATCTGGAGCAATTGGGCTAGTCCTTCCGGCAGTTGGGCACCCACAACACCCACGCGAAAGCCATTGGCCGCAAGTTCTTCCCGGGTTGCCAAGTCAATTCGCGTCTCATCGACCTGCGACCAAATCTGGTCGTTGCCTAAAGGATCACCCACGGGTATACGCACAAAGAAAACTTCGAAAGCACAACTGCCCGGGTTCATTCGTGGCTTTGTCAGAAGGCTGGGGCGGTGCATCCTCTCAGTAACTTGAAGTTGAGAGCAGCCGAAAAGTAAGCTGAGTGCCAGGCACACGGATCCAAGGCTAAGGCTGCGGCATTTTCCGGAAAGTCCGAGTGCTACCATAGCTATTTAACCGCCGCGGAATCCCCAATGTAGACCCCGGGTTCCTAAGCAGATTTCGACACGAAACGGTCAGTTGAAAAGTAGGTTTGTAGGTCAGTAAATACGAGAATTAGCAACCGAATCGGCGCATTTGGATCATCTGCGAATTCGCATAAAGCAAACTGTCTCAAACAATGAGCCGAAGATGGTCTCGCCTTTAGGGCCGACGTTTGGGCGGATTGTTTGTCCGGCTTTCCAAAGTTCGCCCAGCCAATTAAATGAGTTCTTCACCCTTCGGCGGTTTGGCCCCAAGTAATCGGTGCTTCTCTCCGTTTCTCCGGGAGCCGGGTTTCACCTCCACTGCCCCCACACCTTTCTAACCGTTGACTGCCCCAGCTACCGGCAAATCCATCGCAAAAAATGGCAATTCAGCCCAAACCAGCCACCCTTTCAAAGAAACACAAGTTCAACGCAATTTCGCAGACAAATTGATCGCAAATTCCAGGCGCCATTAATCTCGAGCAACAAAGTGCATTTCTCGTACCTTTCCGGGTTTATCCTGTTTATCAAATACCTTCCCTAACTCTCCCAGGAGTTCAAGCCGGATTTGCAAACCAAGCCGCTGCTAAGGACTAAGTGAGCTTGACGAGTTTGGGCAGACTAACGCGAACAGAACATCCGGTCAATTCTAAATCTTCGGCACGGCCGGGCTTTTTGGCACAACCCCGGGAATTTCGGTCCCAAGGGCGCCATACGCGGGTTGAAATTCGCTTCGGCTCGTTAGTCTGAAAGATGGTCACGTAACTGACTCCGTGCGCAGGTTGAAATTCGCGCCCCAGCCCCTTAACTCTTTCATCCGTACATCCGCTTGGCCGTACATCCGCAGGGGTTAATGCGATTGGGCGAGGATCAGATTCGGCGGATGATGGGTCTCGGCTGCTTTGCGCGACAAAAATTTTTAAAGATGGCCTCGCCCAGCAAAAGTTTGCAAAGCTGGGGCGAATGTCGAAGCAAGAAAAAACCTGTACCAATGCAATCTCCCGCGGGAGGGCAGACTTCGGTCTTTAACTCACGTGGGTGCCACAATCAGGGAGAAGTTAACGCTGCTCATCGAGAAGATTCTTACACCGAAGAAATTACCGATAGAAATTAGGGGGGACCAACTACGTGCAAGCGACAAATTGTCGATAATCGTGACATATTTACCCAAATTTGAATTTACCCAAATTCGATGTGGGCCACTCCCGAATGCTCCGCGAGGACTTCCAAGCCTCCCCACCGCCAGCTTTCACAGAAAAACCAGCACAAGTTTGCGAAGCTTGTTCTCCGTTACCACGTCCACCAGGTGCGATCGTTCGAATTTAGGCTGTTAAATTTGTCACTGCTACGGTTGACAATCGAATTTCGCTCGATTACCGTGAACTCACCACCCCCGATAGTCAGATTCGATTTGCCAAGGAAATCGGCTTTCTGTGAGGACGGTCCTTCGGCGGAAGAAACACCATAGTAATTGCGGCCTCCAGCATATCCCAAGAGCAGGGCTAGAGCGAGATTAACCGCAGTTGGCTCCCTCTTTCGGTGCGCTTCAGCGATTTTGCATGCCACTGTGGAGCAAACCTTTTAACCCACGAGGAGGTCAGGATCATGTGTGAACACTGCAATCGTCGCGAATTCCTGGAAGCCAGTGGCTTGGGAGGATTAATGCTTGCCGTGGGGAATTGGACGGCGGCTAGCTTCGCCAATTCGACCCCCCCACCCCCCCCTGGGAAGCCAAAAATCGCGGTGATTTTTGCAGGGCCACCGGGTCCATCCGATCGCGGATGGAACGTAGATCCCTCTCAGAAAGAGGCTATTCAAAACCGGTTGCGACAGGCGGAACAAGACTTAGCCAACGTCGAACTAATCCTCGGTGAAGCCCGAAACGCGGAGGAAACTCGGCAAGTTCTCCAACAGGTCGGAGAGGCCGCGCCGGTCCTGGTGATCAATATGCACATCGGGGCCTTGCTGAGAATGGTGGAGCCGATTCGCAAAAACGGCCACCCGCTTGCGGTCTTTTCGTTGCCCGCGAGTGGACACGACTGGATGTATCCGTTTCGTTGGCAGTGGGCGGGGGACCGCGCCACGCTCCTAGCCAGTAGCGACCTAAACGAGCTGGAGCGTGCCGTTCGCCTCTTGAGGGTTCCCCCCCTGATGAAGCGAACAAGGATCGTCCTTTTCCTGCCGGCGCGTGGCACCCCACCGGCTTGTTCGCCGGAAAAGGTGAAAGAGTGCTTAGGGGCCGATGTCGTAGTGGTGGAGCAGGCACGTTTCGACGAAATGCTTCAAGCTGCCGACGAAGCTGCCGTTCGTGAGGAAGCCAAATGGTGGACCGAGAACGCGAAAGAGATCGTTGAGCCGAACGAGGAAGATATCCTCAAGGCGGCGCGGGTCAGCATCGCTTTGCAGCAGTTGATGGACCAAGAACAAGCTCAAGGTTTGGCAGTAGGCACTTGCATGGGGTGGCTGCCTCGCGGATTCCCTTGCCTTGGATTCGCCCGGCTCCGCGATAAAGGGATTCCTGCCGCCTGCGAAGGCGATATGGATTCGCTTCTGACGATGCTTCTCTTCCAATACGCATTTGACATCCCAGGCTTCCAGGGTAATGCCACGTTCGATACCTCGAAAAACGCCTTGTGGACTGCCCACTGCACGGCTCCTTTGAAAATGGACGGGCCGGAGGGGCCGGTTGCGCCGTTCTTACTGCGCGGTCACTCGGAGGTGCAAGGAAGCGGCTGTGTGCCGGAGGTGCAGTACCGAATTGGCCAAGTTGTGACCCGTGCTAAATTGATCAATTTGGATACGATGCTTCTTTCCACGGGTAAGATCATCGAAGTACCGGCTCGGTCTGTCCGCGCCTGCCGGACGCAGATCGTTACCGAAGTCCGCGACGCGGTAAAGATGGCCTACAACTGGAGCAGTGCTGTGCCCGGGGAAGATATGATGACCCTCCTACACCGCGTGGTGTTTTACGGGGATCACACGCAGAGCGTGTATCACCTGTGCCACTTAATGGGCTTGAAGGTAATCGAAGAAGGCTGAGAGGCGGCTTACCGGCGATCTCGAAAAACCGCCCGCCCATTTTCGTAGAACAGATCCCTCAAATCATCGCAGATATTGCCCTTGCTTTGGGGGAAATTGTGCCCTCGGCTGGAGGCTCACATAAATACGTTTGGACAAACGCTTGCCGCAAAGGGGGGCTTATTCCTCCGAAAGAGGGGTAAAAGCCTCCGGCCATGACCATCCGACCGGTTCAGAATTCGCGGAAGGCTGGGAAGGTGAGACGGTGAGCCTTCGCGACGCCTTGAAGGAGCGCCCAATACTTGGCCGGCCCCTGGCAAGTGCCATCGTTGGGTAGCTCGAGGGGGTCGACGCGTTCTTGTAAGCTTAGCATGTGACGTGAATAATTGCTGCCTTTCGACCTTCGCATTGATTAAAGGCTACGGGCAGGTCGGGGGTTGCGATTGGCCTTACTTCGACTTGCATTCGTGCAAGCCATTCGTTGGCTTCCGGCGTTAGCCGCGCACACGAGGCATGGCCCGTACCGACGAAAAGCACATCGGGTGCCCATTTGCACACCTGCATGATCTCTTCCACGCCAATTAGGTGCGAGCTACCCGTAGTTTTCCGAGCCAAGCCTTTCTTGCGCTTCTTAACACGGCCATCAGGGAAAATATAAACGTCGGATGTATACGTCCGATCACCTATTGAAATCATGCCGAATTTGACGGCAGCCAACACGGGATAATTTGCCGGACGAAATGCTCGCCGCTTAAAGTTTTTCAACCTTGCAACGCGGCCGGCCAAAGCCGCCGCACCTAAAACCACTGCATTGTCCTGCAGAAGAGAAGCCACAAGTTTGCCTGCACGAAAAGCTCCCGGAAGTTTATCGTCGGCCACTACCTGCTGAATGATCGGCAGCATAAAATGCCCACAAGCCTCCATCACACCGCCACCCAAAATGATCACCTCCGGATCAAAAAGGTGTCGAATGGTCAAACAAGCATGGCCGATCACTTCCGCAGCTTTTTCTAAAGTCTCCTTCACCAAAGCATCGTCAGCCTCCAAGGCATCGCGTAGCAGACTTGATCGGATCAATTGATCGGTTTCCGTGAGCCATTCGGTCAGGACCGTGCCGCGGCCTGCAGCGACCGCTTCGCGAAGCTGCCGTTCGATCGCCGTACGGCTGGCCAAAGCCTCCAGACACCCGCGGTTCCCGCAGTTGCAAAGCGGACCGCCCATCTGCATAACAATGTGGCCCACTTCGGCGGCGGCCATCCGAGCACCATACCAGATCTTTCCTTTCGCCACGAAGCCGCCTCCGATCCCGGTGCCCACGAAGATGCCGAAAGCACTTCTCGACCCGCGGCCCGCGCCAAGCCAACATTCTCCGAAGGTGCCCAGATTACAGTCGTTCCCCACAACGGCAGGAATTCTAAAGCGATCACGAAGCCACTGGCCCAAGGGGAATGGAGCCAAACTCATATTCGGAGTAACGATCACTTCCCCCGTTTTCGGATTCACAACCCCCGGTACGCCAACGCCCAAAGCCGTGACATCGCGCAGGTCGAACTGAGAACTTTTTAAAAGGCTGTCGATTACATGTTCAAGAGTTTGGCAAACGGCCTCCGGTCCGCCGTTTCGCGGGGTTTTTTCTCGTTCGGCTTCAAGCACCTTCCCCGTTTCGCTGATTAGGCTTGCCTGGATTTTGGTTCCCCCAATATCCACACCTATGAAGACTTTGCCAGCCATAGCTCCACCTTTAAGTCGAGGGTTTCATCGCTTATCTACAAATAATACTATATCGGAGGAAGTCCAGGAGTTGAATTAACGGAAGCGGGGGGAGCTCTCAGGGTTTTGTTAACCAGATAAGCAGAAAATCGCCCAAAGATGAAAGGCAAAAACCGAGGAACTCAGGCGAAGGGATGAAGCCCGGGCCAGCTTCTACCAGAGCGCGAAATCTAGGTGCAGGGTTTTGTTTTGTGTGATCGATAACGCATAGCAGTGTCGCACGATCAGCCGGTCGTTCTTCAGGTCGATTGGAGGTCAAGTGGCAACCGATTTGCTCGAAATTGCCACTCCGTACTTCAGGCCTGGAACCCCTAGTTGAGGCGGGGCTTAGAATCGAAAGGGTTTTGGATTTGCACCGCTATGATGCTTCCGGCAGCGCTGTCGGCTTCGGTCGGCGTTCTCGATCTTTCTCGAATCCACCGAAATTCGGCGGCACTAGATCGAACGGTTCTGCGAGTCTTCGTCCGGGCGTGCGTCATCAGGCTCCGGTGCCTGATGTGGGTCTTCTGCGGCAACGGGCTCAGCCGCTGGTGAGGTTTGTGGATTTGCCGGAGCACTTTCAGCAGTTAATTCGTCTGCCATAGCTGGGACCGGATGTGCAACATCAGAAACCACCTCCGTACCAGTAGCGGAAGGAGTTCCTTCCTGAACCTCCCACAATTGAAGCACCCCTTGCCCGGCAGTCCCTGAATGTGTGCTGGTGGCCGTCATGACCACCTGAGACAACTGCGGCCCCTGAATCAGCCGCATCACCCATTGCTGCCGCGTGGAAGATTGCTCCGGCGATTGGCCCGAAGCTTTGGCCTGTTGAGCCGCCAGGTATTGGAGAAAAGCTTCTGAGCCATCGGACTGTGGCGAGGGCGTTCCGGGAGCCAGTGAACTACCTCGGGAGCTCGCCATATCAGCAGCAGCGGTGCGGGCATGGAGCTCATCAGGCGAGGAGCCGGGAAGATCCACCACCTGCATGTCCGCGTAGCTCCGCAACGAAAGGCGAATCGATCCAAGTTCCGTCGCCAACATCAAAACCTCGGCTTGCCGCGGCGTCACAAGAAGAGAAACGGTTCGGGCAACGATGGATTTTTTCCCCTCTGCCTGCTGGAGGTCGAATTGGTCGCCGACGGCAAAAACTTTTACATCCTGGAGCACTGTGCGTGTTGCCGTTTCCAGGATACCCCGGTTCGGATTTCGCTGCATGAATACGAGCAGATCGACCCGGTCTCCGGGGCGGATCAAGCGTCCTGCACCGGCCACCTCGTCCACTTGGACCGAAACGACCCGGTATCCCGGCGGGATGTGTTCCGTGGGATTGGCAGCGGACTCTCCCGTGCCCAGAAGCTGGGTTTCCAAGATCGGCGTATTGGCATAGAGCTTGGTTTTCGGGCGACGCCCTTCCACGTTCTCAAGTTTTGAAATAGCGCTTGGAGGGACTTTATGTTTTGGCCACGGTTCGGCGCGAATCATTTCCGGCATAATGAGGTCACCCATGGGAATGTCCGTGGCCGCTACAATAATCGGTGTAAACTCCATCGTAGGGGCCGCCGCAGCGGCGGTTCGTCGGGACATCACCTGAGTAACGCCCAGGGCGGCAACGAGGCCGCAGCCCAATGCAATGACGAGTAAAACTACCGATTTTGCCCGCATGCTCGAGCTCCTCATCGTCCTTTCTCGTTCCGGTTCAACTTTCTTCTTGCCTCCCGGCCGACAGACTTGCTGGCCGAGGAAACTGATGAACCAGCGAGAATCACTTGTGGGTGAATAACCTCTGGCTTATGACTTTTAGCGCGTTGGTTTATGATTTCTAGGCTGTTGGCTTATGACTTCTAAGCTGGGTACGGAATTACTCGGCCCACGTTTGCAACCGCCGCAATCTAGGGTTTGGCTCTTAGCCCATGTGATACGGCATTCCAGATCGCCGAGCCGACTAACACACGGGCAAGGTCCGCGGCAATTCTTGACCTTATCGCCCGCGGGAAATTTTTTGGTTTGTTCCCGCCGCATCGTCACACCAAGACGGCCCTATTGCACGGTTTCTCGACGCATCACGGTGGTAGCCTGCAGTGTGAAATCTCCCAAATACATCGGTGTTGGCAACCAACTCACTCGGCTAAACGGAACCCTGACCGTCACCGTCACAGGCTCGCCGTATCCTGCCGAAGATGGCGGATTTGGCGAAACGGCGATGGTCGCTCCCTGAACTCCTGCTGACACAAGCAGCATATTGGTGCGGGCAAGCACATCTTCAAGGGTGACATTATCGAGCACCGCCACGCGAGCTCCTTCGCGGGATGCATTAGTCAGAACTTGCTGCACCATCACCATGCGGCCGAATTCGATGATTCCTAACACCAGTAAGAAAAAGAGTGGGGCCACGATGGCAAACTCCACCACCGCTGCTCCAGACCGGGCCCGCAAGAAAGACCCCCGCACCCCGCCGGATGTCACGGAATTTCCTCGAGAATAAGCGACTACAAAAGAGAGCTCGGACGAACTCGTTTTTTGCGGCTCCAAGACCGCTGTCCTTTTAGGCTCGATCCTTTGTGCGTAAGGATTGCTCGTATGATCCCGATGAGTGTGGTACGAATGATTGGGAGAAATGGCAGAATCTTTAACCATCGAAAACCGCATCCCTAGCGTTGAGAGGAATCGTGCGTGCTTCATACAAGCATCCCCTGGATCAAGAAGTAGCCAATGCAGCCGATAGCGATAGGGATCCCGTAAGGTAAAAGCACCGCGTGTGGTTTGCGCTCTGCCGCTTGAGCCGCAAGGACTGCAGGGTTGCGTAGGGTAATGACCTCTGTGAATAACGCCAAAAGCTCCCGCTGATGTTGCCAAAATCCCTTTTTCAGGGAGGCTATCACAAACGCGAGTACACCCCCGATAAGGGCGGAAAAGACGAAGCCCCAAACAGTCCCTGCGGCGCCAATCCACGCCCCCACTCCGGCTAACAGCTTTACGTCCCCTGCGCCCATGCCGCCTATGGCGTAAAGGGGTAGCAAAAGCCCTAGCCCGACGGCCGTTCCTAGGAGGCTGGCTCCCAACCCTTCCCAGCCGAACAGTAGACCGCCCGCCATCCAGCCACTTAAGACCATAGAGAAAGTAAGCCAATTCGGCACTCGCAGCTTAAGCCCGTCAATAAGCGCAGCTACCACCAGGAATACCGTCACGATCCAGCCCACCAGTTTCACCAGGTGGGTAACATGTTCACCGAGCGACAATTCCGCAGCACTCAACATGGCCATTTGCCTCTTTGACACTTAATGGTTAGGCTACGTGTTTCTTGACTGTCTTCAGCGGCAATCGATGATCCGCCCCTGATCCTAGAGCACTCTGCTGGGGGCAGGCGATTGATGCCTTCCTCCAAGGCAAACTCACCCCGAGTTTGGAACCAAAAACAAAAGCCAAAATGCAGTGCCGAAAAATATCGCAATTTCAATGAGCCACTGCGTCGCGAGGATGCTCAATTCCGGGGCAAATAGCGGGGGCATCGATGCACCTCAAAAAAACGCGCAAAAACATCAAAACCGCGATCGATCTGACCCTCCTGAATAGCTTTCGCAAAAGCCTGACCCATAAAGGTCATTCGTTTATTTCCTACCTACACCGCACATCTACATACCGCATAAACTTACTCGGATCGGCATGCTCACTGCTCGTAGTGTTCTAGCAAACCGCTCTTGAGTGGTTCCCCTCGTAGCCTACTCCTCCGCGAATAGCTCTCCGTGTAGCACTCTGCTTTTGTAAGTCACTTTCGGTTTTTATAAGATCGCTTTCTTCTTATCTCGAACTCGCTCCCTTCTCTGAAGCCTTTTGCCGCGAAGGCTAAACCGGTAATAGGCACGACGGTCCTGCTCGTAACGAGCAATCACGAAAGCCTACACTTTGCGGCCACATCTTCCCGAGGCGATTACTCCCCCATTCAAATTTAGGTCATAAAAGCATTCCCTGCGGAAAAATAGGAGCGGGGATTTTACGCGGTTGTCGCACGCCACACGCGTAAGCCCGCCATACTGGTGTGCATCCTGCGAGGGCAAAACTCGAGAGTTTCGCATCCATAACGGGCGCCTGCGAACCCCATAATCGGGGCATCCCAAAACCGGCTACACAAGATGCTGGGGAGACAGTAGGCGGCATAATCCGTACGATCGCATCAATGAAAGGATCGCATGAATGAAAGGGAGCCTGTAACCGGGGGCAAGCTGGTCTGTATGCCCTAAGAAGGCCGGATCATTACAACAAATGCGGAAGCTGGTCGCGGGTATGCAGATAACCGAAAACAAATCGGCCCCCGTCGAAGACTCCCGACGAGGGCCCAGGAGGCAGATGGACGATCCAATGGGTCGGCCGGGCATGCGATCGGGAAAGCAAATTCACGCCGCAGCCCGCGCAAGCGACGAATACCGACTATGGGCCGCCGCTCCCGCTAATGGCGTCGGTCACACCCTGGAATGTCTCACGGGTTGCGGTACCGAGCGAACTGATCGCCGCAAGGCAGACGATGACGATCAGCGCCAGCATGACCGCGTACTCGACGGCCGTTGGGCCATCCTCAGAGGCGAGGAAACGGCGGACAGGTGCGAACCACTTCATAGAAAAACCTCCCCTTACATAATGCGTCCCCCGCCGTTACCGAATGAGGCGGAGATCGGGACGCAGGTGCAACTAGTTTGGGAGCCTTTCGATGCCCGCCACCGGTCCATCTGAGCGTCGGCCTGCACCGCACCGGCCAGCTCCCGATTGTCAAACGTCACAATGCCTCTTTCCTCGCCGGGTGCATCTCCCTTCCTTTCGGCAGCCAGGCTACCAGCCATTTCCTGCTGGCCCTTGGCTTTGCGTCCCGGCCTTACGACCGGTTTGCCTTTATCGAGGAAGAGAGGCTGCAGGCCTTTTGCGGCAGCCGAAGCCACAACGCCTGGCGATAAGATCGATAGGCGTCCGACAAGAGCTTCCGGCCACCACCCAATCCGTTTTCTCCCAGAGGTCGCTTCCACTTGCTCCCTCTGAAATGAAGCCTAGGTCAACTTTTCCAATTGTCAAATCGCATTTTGCGAGTTGATCCAAGGATTCCATCCCAAAGTAAAAAGGCTAGCTCGGACAAGGGGGTATCGGCCGGCGGAACAGAACTACCCAAAATCGGCGAGCAAAATTGCAAGGTAAACTGAGACCAAAAAACAATAGTTGAAAACTTCCTAAAGAAGCGTCTCTAAAGAAGCGTTCATAGCGATCTTAAGGCCGGCAGAATAGGCAAGCCTATTTGCCTATCGTAGAAAGCCGCGAGCCACAGTGTGATCGCTTCGTTTCGCCGCCGTCACCAAAAAATTCTCGGTTCAAAGCGAACGAGGTTGGCCCGGCCCGATGATTTCCTGATGAGCTTCGCGAGGGCGCCCAATAAAACTCGGAACAAGGCTTTCACTCACCCCCGAGCTTTGTCGGCACCCAACGCTGGGCTTCGGGTCCCGTGCCGATCGTCGGGAAAGAACTAATGCGTAGTCGGGCACAACCCATCGGAATGAGCGTCACCGTCTCCTCGGGCTCATCGGAGAGCACAGGGCTTGGACAAAGCGGACCGACCAGTCCCAAATCGTCCAAGGTCCACTCGGGAATCTTTTTTGCCCGAGTCCGCAGTGCGATCGGCGCACCGTCGACGCAGAAAGGTTGATCATCCTCCGGCCACGGTTGAGCCAGCACCTCAAAACCACGCTCAGGAACATCCGGATCCAAAATTAATCCGTAGTTCCACGGAGTCGTTGGATGAATCTCCCAGGCCGGCCAACGATCTGTTCCCCCACGGCGAACGTACTTTTCACCAATTTTGAGTGAAAAGGCTAACGGCCCGCGATAAACAGAAACACTATTTTTGTTTTTCACCCATCGAACCACCTTTAACGGCATCTCGAAATCCAGCTCCAGCTGGTCCCCGTTTCGCCACGGCCGCTGGATCCGTAAATAACCACTCGGCAATCCTTCCAAAGCGATCTGCTCTCCATTGAGCCATACCGCAAGCCGTGGGCACCATCCCGGCACGCGCAAATAAACGGGAAATACCACTGGCCGCTCCATCGAAAATTCCAGCCGCACGCGAGATTCGAAAGGATATCGTGTCTTTTCGATGATTGTGATGCGTTCTCCCTCGGCAACCAGAGCCGTCACTCGACAAGGAGCATACATGGCGGCTAAAAGGCCATTATCAGGAGTAGCCAGCCACAGATGCTGCACAAATCGCGGCCAACCGTGACCAATATTATGCTGGCAACACCGATGACCATACGGATCGAACAAAAGCATGGGGCCGCTATTCTGGAGGCCCGGGGATTTGCTTCCTGCATCGCAAAGAACCATATTCGGCGCCGTCAAATAGTGAAGCGCCTTGAGGTCTGCGGTCATGCATGCGGGGAAGGAGTTGAAGGCAACATCTTCGCACCGGTCGGCCCAGACGCGCTCCCCAGTAATCGTTAACATCATCTCGTGCGAGAGCATCATTTCAGCCATCGAACAGCTTTCCGCAGCCTGACGCGGATCATCATAGCCCGGCCGACAATTTTCATCTGCCCCGAACATCCCCCCGGGTACCTGCCCATAAAGTGCCATCACCTGCTGATAGTTGCGCTCCGCAGCCGCCAAATGAAGCGGATCATGGGACTGCATCCAATAAATTGCCGGTGCCCGGAAGCATTGACAAATGTTCACCCCATGCCAACTGGCAACCTCTATATGCCACGGAGCCATATTGCGATGAATCTTGGTAGCCAAATCGAGTAACCAGGCATCGCCGGTCCGGTTGTAGAGCCAATAAACGCTGGCCATGTTATCCCCGGCACGTTGCTGCTGCCAAAACGGAGCTAAGAAATCCGCATCGGGAACTTGAAGTTGCCACCGAAAATACCCCTTCATCAGCTCGATGACCCGTGGGTCCCCAGAATACTCGTAATATGATTCAAGGACATTAAGCATGATCATGTTCGGCCATAGGTCCGGTTTACCCGGCGCTCGCCGTGATCCAACGCTTCGGTTAGCCTCAGGTCCAAACCAGCCATCTGGCCGCTGACTTCGGATGGCGGCTTCAACCCATCGATGAGCTTCCTGAATGATCCGCTGATTATCGAGCACATAACCGAGATCAATGAACCCTTTTAACCAGTAAGGTACCTCTTCCCAGTGATTACGCCCTTCGCCGGTGGGACTTAACCAGGCGTTGTTCTCTTCAACAAGAAATTGACTCAGTTCTTTCAGATGGCCGGTAAACCCCTCAGCTTCCAATTCCAACTGCCGTCGCAACCAGCCCTCCGGCTTAATCGCCCCCACCGGCAGTTTGATGAAAGGGTTCGGCTTTAGGGGGGCTCGGTTGCTGATATAATGAGCATTCAACGAGTCCATTACGGGTTGATTTGCCCAGCCTATTTCCAAAGCATTGGTCTTGGAGGCTTCTGACTGATCGCTCCCCCGCACATTTCGCATACCGCCCCCCTGCACGGTGAAAGGTAAGCTCACGACAACTGCCGCGACAAAAAGCCGCACAAGGCTTCGACCCTCAACGCTCAGAGCCCCCACACGGCCAAGGCCGATCTCAAAAGGTTGCAATCCAAAGCCTGGGAAGTCTTTCATCGGCTCACACTCCTTTGGCTGATAAGCTTCGCGCGACCAGGGTAAATTGTCTTCTCCTAAACTACTTTGTGCCCCTCTTGTTGACATCTGTCTCTTGGTTGCCAATTACGGCGCTTGGTCGTTCGGTGATAATCCGTTTAACCCTGCCAATCCAGTTGCCCCTGCCCCAAAATCATCTCCGATTTGCCGGCAAATCGGCTGCCGCTAGATGATCGTTTTTCGACCCGACAAGGTTGAATACAGACACAAGTCAATCATGCGGCAAACCACCATCTGTGTGAGGGGACGTTAAACGACTACGCGATTGGTTGGGTCGACGTCGACGCCCCACCATCCGTGTGAGCGGAGGTTAAACCGTTCCAAGTAAAAAACTCGACTTGCGCCGGCTGCCGGTCTATTGCCAACGCCCCTATATAACCAAAAGCCGGGATAAATTCAACAACCCACCACCGGCTACTTACCATCGGATCAAGCCCTACCTCATCGATTTGTATTTGGTGAACTCTATCTAGGACCAATGGACCATCCTTATCACCGGCTCGATCCAGGATGGTCTCTATCGGCGAATGAGCTACACAAACCTCCGAGCAACATAACCAAGGCACTTCGACCTTCTCCAACGGATAAGTTAGTCCCTTTCCGATGGCTTTCAACACGGCCTCTTTGCAGGTCCATAATCGGAAAAAAAGAATCTCGCGATCCTTTCCCTCCCTACTGTTCAGGATGCTAAACTCCCTTTCCGAAAAAAAACGCTCTGCCAAAGAAATCAATGTGGGCACCTGCCGGATAAGTTCCAGATCAACGCCGATCTCCGCCCCTCTCACAAGTGCCAAGACTACCCAGTCCCCCGAATGAGACAGGTTGAACCGAATCTCCTCCCCATGATTGGGGGAAATACGCGGCTTTCCTGCGGAATCGTATTCGAACCGCAAAGCGCCGGGCGGAACTCCGGCATACCCGCTCAGCAAACTCCGCAGCCCCAATCGCGCAACGCAAAATCGTAGCTGCTGCCGCTCGGTGCCCAGTCGGGATAAGCGCTCTCGTTCGTCTGGCGAAAGGATCTCTATGCAGAGTCGATCACGGCACACGTTGTCTGTCCGCCACCTCCAAAGATGAACCACACCAATTGGTAAAGGTGGCTTGTTTGCATTAGATACCGATGGATCGGGCCAACTACTCATGGAAAAACAAATAAACGGGTAGGCTCTAATAGAGCCCCAAGCGATTCAGGGCCGAGGGTTGCTAATCCTCCCCGATTACTCCAAAACATTTCAAGGAAAAGCATTTCCAGCAAATGAAGGCACTACGGAATTAAGGCAATCGCCTCTATTCCCTTGGTGCGACAACACGCTACCAGGTTTCCACCCACAAGCTCAAGCGTCGCGATAGAACTCGAAGCACTTCGTCTTGCCGCAACCTGATGAAAAAATGCCCCCCCGAAAATAATTCCGCGATAAACTTTTCGCGAGTGTGTTCCACCCAAGCGATCAAATCGGGCACCGGAACCTCCAGATCGTCTGAAGCGCCGAGGGCAAATATTGGACACGGCAGCGGCTTGCCGGCGGTATAGGCATAGCGCTCCAGGATCGCCAAATCTGCGCGTATCGACCGCAAATAGATCGGAAGGAGCACGGGATCCCGTGCGATTACTTTCGGTAAAGCACCGAAACGCTTTTCCACCGCCTCTTTGAACTCCGGATCGGGGAGATGATGCATCTCGGAGCAAAATCGCGTTAAATGAGGGGCTCGGCAACCACTCGCGAAAAAACAAACCGGAGGCTTATACCCCTCTTTCACCAGAAGCCTGATCAGCTCGTATCCCAAATAACCCCCAAAACTGTGACCAAAAATTGCATACGGAGTATCGCGCGTCAACTCCGCAACCAGCTTAGCTAATACTGAGCTTAGCGATTCGAGCGACTCGTACGGCTTTTCGGAAAATCGGGACTCCCGACCGGGGAGCATGGCCGGAAGGACCTGAATTTCCCGGGGAAACGCCTGTTGCCATCGCCCGAAAATCCAGGTGCCGCCCCCCGCATAATTGAAGCAAATTAGCCAGAGCCGAACGTCCGTTAAATCCTCGCGAAGCCAGGGGAACCACAGGCGCAGCTCGCGCATACACTCGGCCCCGCCGCCAGTCATCACGTACTCTCCTTAGAAAGCATCAGCGGTAAGCATGTTTTGCCGGTTGTCTTAAAGTTTCTTTTTTTGCGATTACGCCAAATTCTCCACATTACACAGAGCGTGTCCATTACTGACGAATTTTCCGAGACTTCGCCAAAGTCCGGATAACTCTTGGCCGCATTAAGACTAAAAGGGGGAAATGCCAACAGGAGGCACGCCGCGAAAATAGTCGACTATAATGATAGCTATTTAGATGTATAGGAAGAACTGCGCAAATCGAAGGGAATTGGAACGTTATTTGCGCCTCAGCCTCTAAGGTCAGGTTGCCCGCGGCCACCAAAGCCCGAAGTGAGTCGCGCTGAGACTTTTTGGTAATGAACGCGGACAATTTCGAAAAACCCAAATCGAGCCCAAATAATTTGACGTAAACAAGGGGTTACCTTAGCGGAGTCATTAATCGCGGAACGCCGAAAAACGGGATACACGAGTGGGTTAAGAGCGGAGAGTTCGGCTGCACCATACCATGGAAGGCTGCTTCGCTGTTGGATCGCACAAATAATCGCACAAATAGAGGGGGATTTTGCGACGGTTTTCGTCCCGCGAAAGCATGCTCGAAATAAAAAGTCAGTATATGCATGCTATTAGTTTACTTTCAGCAATTCAATCTCAGAGTTTAGCCGAGTCGGAGTTAAGCTCAACCCTACCAAAGCAAATGTCGGAAAATGCAGATTAAGGCAAGAAATGCAGGATTAAGACAAGAAAGGTTAACTGAGTTGCCCGCTTTTATCCCCGCAACCACTAACTTTAGCGATGCACATTGAGCGATCCGCCGAAGCTTTCCATAGTGCTCCACTCAAGAGGAGACAAAAAGCCCAGAAAAGTATCGCTACAAATTTATTTAATCCCTCCAAAAAGTTGGTAATAAAAGTCCCCCCAAAAAAGGTAACAAAAAATTTTGCTTAGAGTGCAAAATATAACTTGCCGTCTTAAATTTATTTAAATTCTAGCGATAATAATCTTTGATGAACGTGGGTCTGCTATTTCTTCGAAAAATGTAGCTCTTTCAAGGATTAAGAAAAAAGGATTAAGAAAAATCGAACTACTAGCATGTTAAGACGAATCCGAGGTTTGGGAAATTGCACCAGGGAGATGTCGCAATAAGACATGCACCGAACGTTCGGATGCTCGCTGGGTGTTTGCCTAAAGGTGAGGCCGCCGATAAAATCTCTATTTTCCCACAAAAAGCCCGTTTTTGGCTTGCTCTATCCATTTAACCTAACCAAGTTAAAATGTGTAGTTTAGCGAAATACCTTGTAGTTTGTTTTCAGACGAATCGCCGACCAGTCGCTGGGTAATGTGGATTCGAGCGGCGACCATGGGAGGGTTGGAAAGCTTAATCCGCGCCATACCTCGATACTGATACTTTTAAGTGCGAGGAGCGACATCTTTTATTGCATCGAACGGCCTACACTGGTGACGGTTGGGATCGTGTTCAAGTAGTTGTACTCCCCCCTGAAGGTTGAATATTTTTGTCGGCCAATCGACGGCTAAAACCCGAATCCGTAGGAAGCCTCGCTGATGTCGCAAGCATTCGTAGCTTCCGGTGGTCCTGCCAACCTGAGGACGTTGCTCGAGGTTCTGGAATGGCAAGCCTCGGCCCGACCAGACAGAGAGGTTTACCGCTTCTGTTTCGAGAATGAGGCTGATTCGCACCTAACGTTTGGCGAACTTTATGAGCGTGCGAAGACCATCGCCGGACATTTGCAGCGTTTTGCACGGCCGTTAGACAGAGTACTTTTGGTTTTTCCGCCGGGGCTTGACTTTGTGGCAGCCTTTTTCGGCTGCATCTGTGCAGGAGTTCTGGCTGTTCCTGCTACCTACCCTAAGCCAAAACGGCCCATGCCCCGGTTGACCGCCATCGCAAAAGACTGCGGGGCGTCTGTAGCTCTGACGACCTCGCAAACCCTAACAACCCTAGATATAGCCCGGGTCGCCCCTGAGTTAGGTGCGCTGCGATGGATTACCATCGATTCGATCGCTCCTGAGTTCGCGCAAGCTTGGGAGCGACCGGAGCTTAAGCCGGAGGACCTCGCCTTCTTGCAGTACACCTCCGGCTCTACAAGCGAACCTAAGGGGGTCATGATCTCGCACCGCAACCTAATGGCCAATCTGGAGATGATTCGGTGCGGGTTTGATATTCCGTGGGTCAAGGTTCCGGAGCAACCTGGGGTAGGCGTATTCTGGTTGCCCGCGTATCACGATATGGGGTTGATCGGCGGGATCTTGATGGCACTCTACACGGGGGGCCACAGCGTTTTGATGTCACCCACCAGCTTCCTGCAACGCCCGGTCCGCTGGCTAGAAGCGATTTCGGAGAATCGGGCCCTAGTGAGTGGTGGCCCAAACTTCTCGTACGACTTGTGCGTCCGAAAGATCACGGACGAGGAAAAGGAGAAACTGGATCTAAGCTGCTGGCGAGTGGCATTTTGTGGGGCGGAACCCATTCGAGCGGAGACCTTGGAAAACTTCGCGCGTGCTTTTGCTCCCTGCGGTTTTAACCCCGCGGCGTTGTATCCGTGTTATGGATTGGCGGAGGCAACGCTGCTTGCTTCCGGGGGAATTGGCCCGCGGAAGCCTGCGGTCTTGTATGTGAGCCGAGAAGCGCTGGCAAACCATCGAGTGGAGCCTGTGGATGAAAGCGCAAAAAGCCACTCGCAACCGTTGGTGGGTTGCGGCTCTGGGCTTTTGCGGCAGGAGATAGCGATCGTAAACGCGGAAACTGGGGAACGCGTTGGCCCTGGGCAAGTTGGCGAGATCTGGCTCAAAGGTGAAAACGTTGCGGTTGGTTACTGGAACCGGGAAGAGGAGAACGAAAGGATCTTCCGCGCTCAGTTGAGCCCCACGGGGGAAGGTCCATATCTCCGTACCGGGGACCTAGGATTCATCCTTAATGGGGAGCTTTACGTTACCGGACGAATAAAAGAAGTAATCATAATTCGAGGCCGAAATCTCTATCCTCAGGATCTCGAGTTAACGGTACAACACGCCCATCCGGCGTTGCTGCCGAGTGCAGGCGCGGCTTTCGCAGTAGATATCGACGGTCAAGAGAGGTTGGTTGTTGTTCAGGAAGTTGATCGACATTATCGCCATCTCGATTTGGCTGAGGTAATACGAGAAATTCGTCGCCTAATTGCTGAGGAGCATGAAGTCGAATTACATGCGGTAGTTCTAATTCGCCAGGCCAGCCTGCCGCGAACCACGAGTGGCAAAATTCAAAGAAACCTTTGCCGTGAGTGGTACCTGAATGGTCAACTCAAAGTGATTGCTGAATGGGTAAAGAACGTAAAAACGGAGGCAGCCTCGGGGCCCCAAACGAGGGAACGGGTTACAGGTATAGAAGCTCCCCCGCGCCAATTGACGTCCTCGGGAAACGGAGAGAGACGTGAGGGTTCATCGCGCCAGGAGCTGGCCGCGGGAAGGCTTTCCTCCTCGGGGAATGGGAGAAACGGAAAACTGACGAAACTACTCGCTTCGGCACGGGATTTCTCAGAGGCCGGCGTTCGGCGTTTGGCTCAACAAATTGAGGAGGTCTTGCTCAGTTGGTTGGTGGACAGAGCGGGGGTTGCCCCGGAAGAGGTTGATCGCTTTCGACCATTTGCGGAGTATGGTCTGGACTCGCTGGCAGCGGTGGAGTTGGCCGAAGAATTGGAGCAAGCATTGAATTTGCAATTGACACCGACATTGGTTTGGAATTATCCCACGCCTGCCAGCTTGGCTGAGTATCTTGCTGCGATGGCCGCTGGGCGTGTACCTGAGGAGGAACTCTGTGAACCCACGGCAGAGCCTTTGTCGGCAACGAAGGAGTTTGAGGACTTGTTGGCGGAGGTAGAACGCTTGGGTGACGGTGAAGTCTCCGCCACACCCAATACATCCGGCAATAGGATCTCGCAGCACCACTCTTAAAGGGATTTTCGGACGCATGGGGGAATTGTTTGACCGGTTGGCAAAGCTATCACCCGCACAGCGTCGTCTTCTCGAGCAGCGATTGGCCCAGAGCTTAACCGATGTAAGCGAGCCGATCGCCTTAGTGGGCATGGCCTGCCGCTTTCCCCAAGCTCCGGATCTCCAAAGTTATTGGCGTCTTATCCTTGAAGGGGTTGATGCGACAGGCGAAATCCCCCCAGACCGCTGGGATGTCGATGCGTATTACGACCCGGATCCCGATAAGCCCGGAAAGATGTCCACACGTTGGGGCGGATTTATCGACGGCGTGGACCTTTTCGATCCGGTCTTTTTCGGCATTTCGCCGCGGGAAGCGGCGCGAATGGACCCCCAGCAAAGGGTCCTGTTGGAGGTAGCTTGGGAAGCTTTGGAAAATGCGGGTGTCGCGCCGGAAAGACTTGCCGGCTCAAAAACCGGGGTCTTCGTGGGGATCGGCGCGACTGACTATTCGAAAATTCCCACTCACTTCGAGAAACACCTCGAGTACATTGATGCGCACGCCGGGACGGGCAACGCCCTCAGTATCGCGGCAAATCGAATCTCATACGTTTTGGACCTTCGGGGTCCTAGCCTTTCGGTAGATACGGCTTGCTCCTCGGCGCTGCTTGCCGTGCACCTTGCCGTTCAGAGCTTGCGGGCACGGGAGTCCGATATGGCACTGGTGGGAGGGGTGAACCTCATCCTTTCCCCGGAGGTCATGATCGCCTTTTCGAAGGCCCGCATGTTATCCCCCACGGGTAAGTGTCGGCCCTTCGATGCAGCCGCTGACGGATACGTTCGCGGCGAGGGGTGCGGAGTCATCGTCCTAAAGCGTCTCACGGATGCCATACGCGACGAGGATCATGTTTGGGCAGTTATCCGCGGCAGTGCGGCCAACCAGGACGGGAAAACATCGGGAATTACGGCCCCCAATAGCCGTTCGCAGCACGAGGTAATCCGGGCAGCGTTGGCCAATGCGGGTTTGGAGGCTTCTCAGGTCAGCTACATCGAGGCTCATGGGACGGGTACCCCGCTGGGCGATCCCATTGAAATCCAGGGGCTGCAACGGCTCTTTCGTCGCAGTCAACAGGGGGAGTACCCCTGCTGGTTGACCTCCGTGAAAGCGAATATCGGACATACGGAAACCGCCTCGGGAATTGCCGGCTTGATTAAGGTTGCCTTGATGATGCGCCATGAGATCATCCCTGGACAGCTGCATCTCAGGGAGTTGAATCCCAATGTGCGCTTGGAAGGAACCCGGCTGATTATCCCCCGAGAACCGATGGAATGGGAACCTTTGGCCGGCAGGCGAATTGCGGGGGTAAGCTCCTTCGGTTTTGGCGGCACGAATGTACACGTTATCGTGGAGGAAGTCGGTCCGCGTAAAGTGAAGGTGGTGGACCGAGATCGCTCTTTTCACTTATTGACGCTCAGTGCCAAAAGCTCGAGCAGTCTTCAACACTTAGCACGCCGCTATCGGGAGTATTTGGAGAATTGCCCGGACGAAGATTTGCCCAATGTCTGCTATACCGCCAACTCCGGCCGCAATCATTTCAATCAACGTCTTGCAATTTGCGCTGCCTCGCGGGCACAGATGGCCAGGCGGTTAGATGACTACCTAACGGGCAAGCGACAGCCGGGGGTCAAATCGGGTCAAGTGAAGCTGCTGGGGCGTCCCAAAATCGTTTTTCTTTTCACCGGTCAGGGTTCGCAGTACGTGGGAATGGGCCGTAAGTTATGGGAGACATGCCCTCCATTTCGGGAAGCTTTGGAGCAATGTGACGCTATCCTGCGGCCGCATCTTCCGGTCGGACTGCTCGATGTTTTATATCCTCAGTCAGAAGAGCCACCCAGTAGCGCGGCACTCGGAGCAAAACATTCTCAAAGTGAAGGGGTGCCTCTTCATTCCCTACTCGATGAAACTTTGTACACTCAGCCGGCACTTTTTGCGCTGGAATACGCGTTGGCCAAGCTGTGGCTTTCGTGGGGTATCGAGCCGGATTATATCTTGGGGCATAGCGTGGGGGAGTATGTCGCGGCGTGTATTGCCGGCGTATTTTCGCTCGAAGATGGGCTGCGTCTAATTACCGAACGCGCCCGGCTGATGGCCGAACTACCTCGAGACGGGATGATGGCAGTGATCTTCGCAAGCGAAGAGGTGGTGCGGCCTCATTTAGAAGGTCTGGAAAGCCAGGTTAGTGTGGCTGCCATCAATGGGCCGACAAACACGGTAATCTCCGGCAAAGCCGATCTGGTGAGCGAGCTGGCCCAGGCGTTCGAGAAACAAGGGATAAACACTCATCCCCTCGCGGTGTCGCATGCTTTCCATAGTCCTTTAATGGATCCAATCCTCGATACCTTCGAGGATTTTGCCCGGCAAATACCCTTTCAGGAGCCGCGGGTGCCGATTGTCTCAAATGTCACCGGCGAGTTTTTGGAGGGAATTCCGGATGCTCGTTACTGGCGCAATCATATTCGCCATGCTGTGCTTTTCGCGCAGGGAGTGGAATGCTTACATGCTCAGCGGCCCGATGTTTGGTTAGAGTTGGGGCCGGCACCCATTCTTTTGGGTATGGCCCGGCGTTGCGTGAGTAATTGGCGGGGGGTATCGGCGCCATCTCTGCGAAAAGGGCACGACGATTGGGAAGTGCTGCTCGATAGTTTCGGCGAACTATACCTAGCCGGCGCACGCATCGACTGGAAGGCGTTCGACCAGTACTGGCCGAGGAAGCGGTGTCAACTGCCCACCTATCCGTTCGAACGCAGCCGTTATTGGTTCGAACCCAAACCTCGAAGGACGTCGCTTGCTACCGCAGCCAAGGGGCCTGTGGTGCATCCTCTTTTAGGCGTGCGGGTTCCAACGGCCTTGCCCCAACGCATTTATGAGAATCAAATTTCGCAGACCTCACCCGCTTATCTCAAAGATCACCGATTGCAAGGCACGCCGGTTGTCCCTGCTGCTTTTTATGCGGAAATAGGCCTGGCTATTGCGCGAGAGCTTTTTGGGCCGGGAAAACACACGGTCGAAGATTTGTCGCTTCAGCATGCTCTTTTCCTGCCGGAGAACGCCGCGCGGATTGTGCAAGTAGCTGTTTCTGAGCAGGCTGTGGGTGTAGCGAGCTTCGAGGTTTTTAGTGCCCCAGCAGATGCCACGGATGGTCAGCTTCGATGGACCCTGCATGCTTGTGGCAGGATTCGCTCTGAGGCGAATTGCCCTGATGGTGAAGATCTCCCCGCGATTGATCTCGACCGATTTGATGAGCAGGTGGTCGATGTCAAAAGTCGGGAAGAGTTCTACCAACTGATGGGAGCCCGCCAACTCCAATATGGGCCACTATTTCAGGGGTTGGATCGCTTGCGGCGGCGCCGGGCGGATGCGATCGCACACTTGCAGCCTCCGCCGGATGTTGAACGGCAAGCGTCCGACTATCTCCTTCATCCCGCATGGCTGGATGCCTCGTTGCAGATCACGGCGGGGGTAGTACCGCTCGGGGCCGACGGCCAGTACAATCCCCACACTTTCTTGCCAACATATCTGGGGCAACTGCGAAATTATCGGCCACCACACGAGGCCAAATTTGCCTATGCGGTGCGGCGTTCCCCCGATCAAGGTCCTGCCACTCAGGTGGTCGAAGCCGATGTTTTCTGGCTCGATTCCCGGGGACAAGTCGTTGTGGAAATTCGCGGTCTTCGGGTGGAACGCGTTGGCCGAACTGAACTGGAAAGCGAGAAAGATCGGCTCAAACGATTGGTATACCGCGTCGCTTGGCGAGATGCAGGATCTGTTCTTGCGGGGGGGATGCAAGAATCGAATCCGCGTCGAGCGAGCTATCCGTCGGAAACCGAGCATGCGGTCCGGGCGGGGACGCTGTCGGCTCACCGGGAAGGAGAATCGTCGCCGCCGTCGGAAAGTAGCCGTCTGGGGCATGAGGCACCTTCAACGGGAGGTGCTCAGAATTTAACGGGGGTTTGGTGGATTCTTTGCGACCTCGAAATAGCCGAGCAATCGGAGTGGGCACACCATTTACTTTCGCACGCGGACTTTACCGATTGTCGTCTAGTTTTAGTATCCCCAGGCAAAGAGCTTAAGTGGAGAACTCTAAAGACGCCAAAAGGACTTCTTGACAAGTCGTCAAACTCGGAACCCTCTGCGGTTAACCGTCTCGGAGGGTCTGAAAACCAAATCGATGCGGAAACCTCTCAAAGGGCGTCCCGTTTAATCCATGTAACTATCGACCCGGGATCTCCGAACCATTGGAACGAGCTTGAGTCGCGACTCCGCGCAACGGGATTGGATCGGCCGCGAGGTGTAATCTATTTATGGGGTTTGCGGACACCTGCGGCCCGAATGCAGAACGCAACTTTTGCGGAGCTGCAACGGCTCAAGAATATTGTGCTGAGCGGTTTGCTCCAAGTTTCCCAACACCTGCTGAGAAGCTCCCGCAGTGGCGGCGGGGAGCTTATTATCGTGAGCCAGGGGGGACAAAGCGTTCCACCAGGTGAAGTAAATCACTCGGCACGGACGATGCGTTCTGAGGGCGATTCTATCTCGCAGCGGCTTGCTGATGCATCCAGAGACGATTTACCAGGAGGGTATTCGTCGGAGCATGTCGATCCATTTCAAGCCCCTTTGTGGGGATTTGGGCGGTCGCTTGTCTTGGAACATCCCGAATTAAGGTGCCGACTTATCGATGTGGATCCGGTGGTACCAGTAGCGGTGGGCGTGGCTCAACTCCTGGCCGAGATTCAGCAATCTGATGAAGAGATTCAGGTAGCCATACGATCCGATCGCCGCTTCGTGCCGCGCCTGATACCCGCTCATGAGCTCATTAGAGAAGGGGGTGGTACTGGGCAAGTGCCACCGTCCAAGGGGCCGTTCCGTGTACGGCTCGGCAAGCCGGGAAGCTTCGATGCGCTTGGTTTTGAGAAACTGGAGCGACTGGCTCCCACCGGGGATCGGGTGGAGATCGAAGTTCGTGCTGACGGTTTAAATTTCAGCGACGTTCTCAAAGCGCTTGGCTTGTACCCTGGAATCACCGATCCGGTGGTTCCCTTGGGAATCGAGTGCGCTGGCGTGGTCACAGCGGTTGGCGAAGAGGTAAGCCGCTTTAAGCCGGGGGATGAAGTTCTGGGGGTAGCGCCCTACAGTTTCGCGTCGCATGCCTTGAGTGCTGAATATGCCCTTGTGCACAAGCCCTCGGGGCTTTCTTTCCAAGAGGCCGCCACCATACCGATCAGCTTCTTGACGGCATATTACGCCCTGGTGTGGCTTGGGCGGCTTCAGCCAGATGAGCGCGTGCTGATTCACGCCGGGGCAGGCGGGGTAGGTCTAGCGGCCATTCAGATTGCCCAACATATCGGCGCGGAGATCTTTACCACAGCCGGCAGCGAGGAAAAACGTAAATTCCTCCGCAGTCTCGGCGTTTCCCATGTTCTTGATTCGCGAAGCCTCTCCTTCGCCGATGAAATCCGCCGCATCACTCGACAGGAAGGGGTAGATGTTGTTCTGAATTCTCTCCCCGGCGATGCGATCACGGAGAGCCTACGGTTGTTGCGGGCTTACGGGCGGTTCTTGGAGATCGGCAAAACGGATATCTACCAGAACCGCATGATCGGATTGCTTCCTTTTCAAGATAACCTTTCCTATTTCGCTATCGATTTGGATCGAATGCTGCGTCAGCGGCCCCAGCTCATCCGGCAACTATTTGCCGAGATCATGGAGCGATTCGCCGAAGGAAGTTACCGCCCCTTGCCTTTGACGGAATTTCCAGTCGAGCAATTGCGGGCGGCTTTCCGGTACATGGCTCAAAGGAAGAACATAGGAAAAATCGTTATCTCGCTATCCAAAGTCTCAGAAAAGCAAAGTTCGCTCGGCGTTGCCACAAGTCACGGGAAAGGAGCGACGCCAGAACACCCCGCCCCAACCGCGTCCACGATTGAAGCGCGGACCACGCCCGGGAGTGCGGTCGTGGTCCCATCCGAACTTGGAATCGGCAAGGGTGTCGACGAGAAGGATTTTGCCATTCGGCCCGACGCAACCTATCTGATTACCGGCGGCCTGGGGGCTTTGGGACTTAAGGTGGCGGAGTGGTTGGTTCGTAAGGGGGCCCGGCATCTGGCACTGATGGCCAGACGTTCGCCGGGCCAATCAACCCGGGAAATCTTGCAAGCCATGGAGCAGCAGGGCGCGCGGTTTTATTTGATGCAAGTCGATGTTTCCGACCACGACGCCGTAGCTCGGGAGTTGGCAAAGCGACGGGGCGACTTCCCGCCCTTGCGGGGAGTGATCCATGCCGCGGGTGTGCTGGCCGATGGTTTACTCCCCCAAATGAATAAGGAACAGCTTTTAGCTCCCATACGGCCTAAGGTGGATGGTGCTTGGAACCTGCATGATTTGACGAAGGATGACCCGCTCGATTTCTTCATCATGTTCTCATCGGTAGCCGGTGTGTTGGGATCGCCCGGGCAAACCAATTATGCGGCGGCGAATGCTTTCCTCGACGCTTTGGCGGTAGCGCGACAAGCTGCGGGGCTGCCGGCAATTTCGATTTGCTGGGGACCTTGGGCGGAGGTCGGGATGGCCATTGATTCGGGGGCCCAACGAATCGCGGCTCGGGGAATGCGGCTGCTTTCGCCCAGTAACGGCTTAGCGCTCTTGGAAGCACTCCTTCAGCAACCCAGGGCGGATGTGGTGGTTATCGACGCGGATTGGGCACGGGTTCGGCAGGTTCTCGGCGGACGTAAGATGCCGCTACTAGATGAACTTTCAGGGGAACAAGCAGCTCCGGAAGTAGCGGAGCAGTCAGGCACGGTCGATCACGAATTTCTAGCTACCCTTCGCTCCAGGCCGATGGAGGAGCGCAAAGGCTTACTGGTGGATTACTTCGGCAAGGAGCTTGCACGCATCATGGGGTTAGAGGCTGGGGGAATCGACCCCGATCAGCCCTTGAGCGCTTTGGGGATGGATTCCCTCATGGCGATGGAATTGAAGAACAATCTCGAAGCTCGTTTGGCCTTCAATCTACCGATGGCAGCTTTCGTGGAAAGTCCGAGTCTTTCCACTCTGGCAGATTTGGCGGCAAAGCTGCTTACCGAACAATCGGCCGATGTGCTGAGAACGGAAACCGGTCAGAAAGCTGCATGGTCTCCCATTGTGCCGCTGGGGAAGGGCGATGGGCGTCCGCCGCTATTCTGCATCCATCCGCTCGGGGGCGATTTTCGCTGTTATCAGGACTTGGCCGCGGAGCTTTCGGAACATTGGCCGATCTGTGCGCTTCGGGCCAGGGGGGCGGAGGGCGTGCTGGAGCCTCACCACTCCCTCGATGAAATGATCGAGGAATACTGGTCTGCCATTCGCAGCTATCAGCCTACCGGACCGTATTTTTTGGCAGGTTGGTCCGCCGGTGGAATTTATGCCTTCGCGCTGGCTCGAAGACTTTTGGCGGACGGGGCTGATTTGGGAAGGCTCATCTTCTTCGATACTCCTGTCCCTGACATTTACGAGGGGGTCGACCTGGGAAATGAGGCCCGATTTCTTTGCGACCTCGTACAGTTCACAAATCATTTCACGCCCGCGCCGATCCAGTTGTCATATGACGAGTTAAGAAATTTGCAAAAAGAAGCTGTATATCTCGCCGCACTTGAACAAGCCAAGAAGCAAGGGGCGGTGCCGGCGGGTGCCTCGCCGGAATTTATTCGGCGTCTCTGCGAGGTCGCTCGTGAACATGTCCGATTCGTCTTGCACTACGAGCTGCGTCCGATAGAGGCGGAAATCCTCATGTTCCTCCCGGCGGTGCGCGGCAAGTTGGCAGAGCTGTCGGGAAAGCGTTTGGACGCAGACCTTGGTTGGGGCAAAGTTTCGGGACAACGGTTTCGGATCATCGAGGTTCCCGGTGACCACTTCAGCATGATGAATCGCCCTAACGTTACCGAGTTAGCCCAGCACCTATTGAACGAATTGGAGCAAGCTCTGCGTCATGTTTCGCTGGCACAGCGTTAATAAACGGGGCAAGGCTTTGCCAGATGCCTCACAAAACGAGGACCGGGTGAAATAGGCGATTTGCCGGCGGCATGAGGCCAAATTTGTTGCGAGATTTTGCCCGACACATTCGCGGCCTGTTTTTTAGCGCTCGGTTCGAGGAAAACTGCTGAACTTGCCGGCGACAGTTTCGCACGCAGCTCAGCGCTTTGGGGTAAATCTGACACTTAGCGGCAGAGGACAAACGAACGGATTCGCTTCTGAAGTGTCACCATTTCGCAAATGATGCAGGAAGATCAGATTTTTTCGGGCGCATCACATTTTTCCCAGGCGCATAAGGCGACCGCCGATCCGCCGGAATACAACATGAGAAGCGGGACGACATGAAAATCGGAATTTTGGGTGCTGGCGCAATCGGTTCCTTTTTCGGAGGGCTACTGCAGCACCGCGCGCCTCATTGCGATGTGGTGTTGGTCGGCCGCGGGCCACACGCCGAAACAGTGCGCGAACAAGGGGCGCTCGAGATTCTATTCGGGAAAAAAAAGCTTCGAGTTCCGGTACGCATGGAGACGGAGCCCAGTGCTTTAGCGGATAGCGATCTCCTGCTTATTTGCATTAAATCCCAAGCCACGCAGGCGGCCATGGATTCGGTGACTCCGTTTATCGGTCATAGTATTCTGGTGACCATTCAGAACGGGATCAATGATGCGCTTTTCACCCAGTACGTGATGCCCGAACGGGTCGTGGCCGCCATGACGGCGATCAATGTCGCCATACCTTCTCCCGGAGTCGTCAGCTTACAACTAGACGGGCCGACCTTGTTGGGGCCGATTATCCCTCTGGGCGAAAAAGCGGCGATTGTGGCTTGCGACGTCCTCAAGCAAACCGGACTGCGGGTAGAAAGGACCGAGAACATTCACGCTGTTCGTTATAACAAATTAGCGATGAATGCATTGGGTTATGCCTCATGCCTGTCGGGCTCCAACTTTATTTCCAAGGGAATTGTGTATCGTCCGTGGCGACGGCACGTGGCATGGCCGTTACTTCGGGAAGTCGAAGAGGTCCTGGCGAAGGCCGAAATTCCCGTTCATCCAATCCCCAGCCGCCCGGGCATCGATGGGTTACGGCGGGTTCTTCACCTATTGGATTGGCCGATGGTGGGCTTTTTCGTCGGTCAGATTGCCCGATTAAAGTATAACCGGCGTCCCATCATTTTTTCCTTGTATCAGGACCTATTGCTGGGCAAGAAAACAGAAGTGGACTTTATCAACGGACAAATCGTGCGTTTGGGTCAAAAGGTGGGAATGGACACGCCTTTTAATGAACTAGTCGTCCGGTTGGTGCATGAACTGGAAAAGCGCGGGGCGGGGAAGTTTTTCACCCGGAAGGAGGTCATTAGAAAATTTGCGGAGCTTCAAAGCGGTGCGGCGAGGTGTGATGACATGAATTTAGGGGAAGAGACACAAGCCGATGGGGAGCCCTCGGCCGGGGAGGATTAAGCCTCGTTCTGAAATGGGTGGCTGGAGGAGCCAAGGGGGCGTTTAGTGCTTTCAGCTCACCGGAGGATGCCCATCATGCTGCATCGATACGCCTATTTGTACATTAGATACCGACGTTTTCAACGCTTCATACTTGGGGCGCGTTGCGGTCGTCAGGAACAGCATCGTGTTTTAATGGAAAAGATTGCCCGAAACGCCGCGACGGACTTCGGCCGAAAGCACAGCTTTTCCAAAATTCACTCTTTGGATGACTTTCGAAAACACGTGCCGATTACTGATTACGAGTACTACCGTCCCTGGATCGAACGGCTGAAAAAGGGCGACCTCGCAGCGATGTACGGACCGGATACCCGGGTCCTCATGTTTGCCCTGACCTCCGGAACCACCAGCCAACCAAAATTCATCCCTATTACCAATCATTTCTTCCGGGAGTACCGCCGGGGGTGGAATATTTGGGGGTTGCGTCTGTACTGGGATCACAAAGATTTAGTGGTGAAAAAGACGCTCAAACTCGCCAGCGATTGGCAACAGTTCTTCACTGAAGCAAGAATCCCGTGCGGCAATATCAGTGGGCTTGTTACCGAGACCGCACCGTGGGTCGCCCGGTCCAGATTTTTGCTACCTTCGAGCATCATCAAGATTCATAATCCGTTTGCCAAGCACTATACGGCGCTGCGGTTAGCCCTTGTAAGCAAGAAAGTGGGCATGATTGGAACGGCTAATCCGAGCACCCTCGTGGAGTTTGCCCGGATGGCTGACGCCGAGCGCGAATACCTAGTGCGGGATATTTTCGATGGAGGGCTTCGAGAAGATCTTGAAGTCCCATCAGAGGTGCGTCGCCACTTGAGCGGGTATCTGAGAAAAAGTCCGCGTCGCGCGCGCGAGCTCGAGGGAATCATTCGGCAGTATGGCCGGCTGTATTTCCCGGCAATTTGGCCGGAACTTTCGGTCCTCGCCGTGTGGATGGGGGGATCCGTGCGGGTCTTCTTGCCGCTTTTAGAGGAGTATTATGGCAAAGTTGCCCTTCGGGATCACGGGCTTTCAGCGAGCGAAGGACACATGTCGATTCCTTTTGAAGATGGTACCAGTTCTGGGATCCTTGAGTATTGCCACCATTTCTTCGAGTTTATTCCCGAGGAGGAGTACGGTCGGCCTCAACCCACGGTTCTCGAAGCGCATGAGCTCGAGGAGGGGAAGGACTACTACATCTTGTTAACTACCTCTTCCGGACTATACCGCTACGACATTCGTGACGTAGTGCGCTGTACCGGTTTTGTGGGAGAAGTACCCCTCGTGGAATTTCGAAATAAGGGGGCTCACTTTTCGAGCTTTACCGGCGAAAAGCTCACCGAAGCACAAGTGATCGAGGCTGTACAGCGGGTTTTTAAGCGATTTGGTTGGCCCGCTCAAGCTTTCACAGTGGCACCCGTGATGGGAGAGCGACCCCAATATGTGCTTCTGCTCGAGCCAGGGCCATATTGCGGACGGCAACAAGAGCTTGCTGTTACCGTCAACGCCGAGCTGGCTGCGATCAACTGCGAGTACGCCAATCGGTTGGAGACACGTCGGGTGGCTCCGCTGCGGGTGCAAATCGTTCCGCCGGGTACATTTCGTGCTTTGCGACTGCACCGGACCGCAAGCCGCGGGAATTTCGAGGAGTACAAGCATCCTTGCCTAGTGGCGGATTTGGACTTCATCGATCGGCTTCTAGAAATTGCTCGAAAATCGTTGGAAACTCCTAAGGCTCCCGTCGGCGAAGGCTTCGGTTTTTCCGGTACCCATTTGGATATGGGAGAGAACCGTGAGCAAACTCCCACCTCGTGGCAGAACACTTTAAACTGATTGGCGAACGCGTGGCCAAAGTTACGCCCTCGAGGTTGATGCGGTATTTTGTCCGCAGCCACCCCGTTATTTTAAATCCGTTCTAAGCCTTCTTGTAATTCTCCTTAACGGTCGGGAGCATCCCCGCCACAACGTGGGTCAAGGTCTGAGCAATATTTTGGTTCCGGAAGTAGCGTCCGAGCTATTGCGGCGAGTATCGTCCTGACCGACCTAGAAAATGATAGGAAAGCAAAACTATTCCAATCTGGTTCCAATGCAAAAAATAAAGTTCCATGTGAGTGTAATGGAAAAATTGAGCCTCTGCATCCATACAGATTGCTCAACCGTGGGACCCTTTTCCTTGAACAGCTTTCCTAATACATTGAGGTGGGATTTCTTTCAGGCCAATGCAGTGATCCGTTTTGGAGCGGCTTGAAAGTTTGGAAGTAAAGAGGCCCGTGCTCCTTGGGGTGGAGGGATATCAAAGAAATCTCGGCCCTAGGTAAAATCTCGTGGGAATGAAAGTAGATTGTGAGGTCAAAAACCGAAGTGTAGCCGAATGAGAGGGTCGGATCGTGCGCGGAGAACTCATGCTCGTCACGGGGGCCAGCGGAATGATCGGCCTGCACGTCGTGCGTCGAGCGATCCAAGAGGGATATCGTGTACGTGCGATGGTGCGGCCCACAAGTGACCGAAGCGCCTTGGAAGACCTCGACGTCCAGATGGTGGAAGCCGACCTCGGACAGCCCGAGACGTTGGCACCTGCCGTCAACGGGGTTCAAGTTGTCGTTCATGCGGCGGCCCATATTGGCGATTGGGGCCCCCTGGAGGAGTACCGCCGCATCAATGTGGTGGGATTGGAACATTTGATAACCGCACTGGAGCGCGAGCCAACGTTGCGCCGATTTATCCACATCAGTACCTTGGGTGTGTACGCCGGGAAAGATCATTTCGGAACTGATGAAACTGTGCCGCCCGATTACCACGGCCTCGACGGGTATACGCGGACAAAAGCCGAGGGTGAATTGATCCTTCGCCAACATATCGAGCAATTCGGTTTTCCGGCGGTGATTTTGCGTCCGGGTTTTGTGTATGGGCAAGGCGAGCGGCACTCGATACCGCGGGTAATAGAAAACTTTGCCAGCGGTCGCATCCGATTCTTGGGCGACGGCATGAAGGTACTGAACAACACCTACGTGGGCAACTTGGTCGATGCGATCTTTTTGGCCATCGACAACGAAAAAGCGGTAGGCGAAATTTTTAATATTCGGGATGAACGCCTGGTTACTCGACAAGAATACCTCAATACCATTGCAGACTATCTGGGCAAGCCGAGGCCCGGAAAGGTTCCATTATGGCTCGCGAAGCTTGTGTGCACTCTGGTGGAGGCTTGGGCGCGATGGACCGGACGACGAACACCACCCTTGCTGACTCGGGCACGCATCAAGTTCATGGCTTTGAACCTCGACTTTTCGATCGAAAAGGCAAAGCAGATTTTGGGATACCAGCCCCGGGTCGATTTTCAGGAGGGAATCAAGGAGACGTTGGATTGGGCACTGGCAAAAGCCCCTAGCCCCCGGGCGGACCGGTAAGACTTAAGCGACATACTTGCCGAAGCGCGGTGCTGAGCCCCCGAAAGTTTCCCGGGACCCCCGCATCGATCGTTGGGACTTTAGCGACGCAGTGGAGCATCGTGCACTGGATGCAGATTTTGCCAAGTGGGGACGACTTGTAGCCATGCGGATCATCCAGTTGGCCGGGTATTGGATCCGTGTGCCGCTTCGCCGATCTGTTCACCACGCCAAAGCTCGGTACACCTATTCCGAGAACCTGGTCGTCTGCTGCCGGCTGGCCAACGGTGTGGAAGGTTGGGGCGAAGGGGTTCCGCGTGCCTTGGTCACAGGGGAAAAGCTTGAGGCCGTTTGGCAAGAATTTATCGGGGCTTCTTGGTCCGATTTGCTTCGCGAAGATGTTCGCAGTTGGGAAGAAGCCATTTCCCTCTGCGATCGTCTGAGAATTCCCGCAACGTGTTATGATCCGCGTCAAGCTTTCGGAAATTCCCTTCGGTGTGCCTTGGAGCTGAGTATTCTGGATGCTTTTGGCCGTCTTTTCTCCCAGCCGGTAAGTTCCGTGACGGCTACCTTTGCGCCGGCCTCCGCGATTTATGATCCACAAGACTCGGTGCGCTTCTCGGCCACCATCGCGGGCAAGGATGCGTGGACTCAACTTCTTATCGCATGTTGGGTGCGATGGTACGGCTTTGCACAATGTAAACTGAAGGTAGGCCTACCCGGCTCCCAAGATTTGAAACAAGTACAGCGTATTCGTCGCCTCCTCGGACCCGAAATTGATCTTCGTCTGGATGCCAACGGCGCATGGTCGCCTGAGGAATTTATTCGCCTGGCTGCGAGCCTAGAACCATATCGAATTAGTTGCATTGAACAACCGGTGCCAGATCACCAGCTTTCTGTCCTCGCCGCCGTTCGGCAGCAAATTAAGATTCCGATTATGCTGGATGAATCGGTCTGTAGCCTGGCCGATGCTCGACGTGCGGTAGATCTCAAAGTGTGCGATCTGATTAATATCCGCCTCTCCAAGTGCGGCGGATTCTTGCCGAGTCTTCGCATCGCTGCTTGG
Organism: uncultured Thermogutta sp.; assembly: GCA_937128505.1. GTDB lineage: Bacteria > Planctomycetota > Planctomycetia > Pirellulales > Thermoguttaceae > DTLM01. The sequence continues at coordinate 4,314 of CAKZMM010000019.1, read as the reverse complement.
GCTCGGTCCGTGGGGCTGGGGTACCAACTCGGGTGTCATCCCGGGGAAACTGGCATCTTATCGGCGGCAGGCCGGCACTTTGCCACTTCCGTAGGAGGCCTCCGCTATCTTGAAGGTTCATACGACCGACTCCTCTTTCGGCGACTCATCACTAAAGAAGATTTGACACTGGGAAAACGGGGTTGGGCCCCCGCTCTTCGTGGACCGGGCTTAGGAGTGACCGTTAACCGCCGAGTCTTAGCCGCGTGCTCCAAACGCCAGTGGACCGTTCAACTCGCATGATTTCAGCGGGTTCCCGTTTGTCCGCGTAGCGAAAGTCGTCTTATGGCAAAGGCGGTAAATCGCTTGAATGGAACCCGGTTCTTGCCTTCGCGAAGTCTGCTTGCTCATTTCGCAGCAGGAATCGCAAAAAGTTGCATCCCCGCATGAATTGACGCACAAAGAGCCTTGGCTATCTTATCTCATTATAAGTTCAGCCTTCTTCCATCACTTTGTGTGTGGCGACGCGGCTGTGTCTTACGGAGCGCTACGCGACGCTTTTCCCACCGCGTTTAATGATCTAACGATCTAGAGGACTTCGAGGGATTTGCGGTTCGACAATTGGACCTGATTCGTAACACTTGGAGGTGATTCGTACCACAAGTGTCGGCGAAGCGGGGAGTACGAAAGTAACCCTTGTTCGAGAGCCGTCCGGCGAATTCTCAAGGGGTACCCCACAGAATTCTCACGGGGTATCCCATGCAACCACGACATCCGCCCCGACAGCCTTGATACGGAAAAAATAGCCCCCCGGTTCCCCGCGAATTTCCTGACTGCTATTGCCGGTCAACCGGGCAATGGGCTGGTCACGATTTTGGCTGGAGAAGACTTCCACCACGACCTCAGATGGCTCAGACACTCGGCGAATAATCCGACAAGATGCCCGCCACGGGGAACGCCCAACTTGAATTTCCGGCGTCACCATGGGCCCATCATTCGATTGCATTGCCGGCACGCGAAGTTCGTTGATCGTCCCGATTCTGCCCGAGCGGCTTCCTGCCGTTCGGGCCTCCAAAACTCGGAGTTGTTCTTCCAGCTTTGCGATCCTCGTCAGGGGATCGGGCAATCCTTCCGACCCCTGCCCCCAGCGAGCTTCCATCGCCGCAACCCTTTCCTCCAGCGCAGCGAGCCGGGAGCGAAGCTCGGCGGCTCCCCCATCCACGGCGCTTGCAGGGTTCGGATTGGCCGGCCGACTTTGCGCGCTTGCAGGCAATGAGGCGGGCTGACTTGAGCCCCGGCCAAAAAACCACCAACCCACCGCACCAACAAGCAGGATACCCACAGCCACCCCTAGGATCAGTGGGGTGTTAGCCATCCACATTGAGCCCCGCGACCCGGCAGCTTTGAGCGGCATAACTTATAATCCTTGCATCTAATCCTTGCATCTGCCCGCTAAGGAATGAACAGTTTTTGCAGATCCTCAACTTTAACTAATCTCCAGCACCAATTATTCCGTTTCCTCTTTCCCGACTATCCCAGGTTGCTCCATTCTAAGCGGGAATCTTCGCACCACAGTTTCCCTTAACAGATTCCTAACAATTCCCTAATAGTTCCCTAACAAACTGCCACTAGCATTAGGGCGAAGGAGAGGTTTTCGTCCGGTAAATGTAGCGGATATCCCAGCAATGTGTGCGAATGCCTTTTGTCAGTTTCCGGTTGAGAAATTCTTTTTGAACTGAAATTGGTTCGCTTAGCCACATTTCGCTTGGCCACATTTTGCCGGGAGGCCATCCGATTTTTTGTGCGGGATCAAGATCCCTCAAATTTAGTTAGCCCGCGGCGACGAAGCAGTCGGAGACAAGCGTGTTACCAGCAAATCGAACTAAAGCACCCACTTGGTGTTCCTGGTTGCTTTCGGCAGCTTTGCCTTTCCTTCTGGGCATGATTCTCGCAGGAGCGACAGGGTGCGGCGGGAGTAAAGATCCTCGGTTTCAAAAATGGGGCGGAATGAGCGAGGAGGAATGGCTGGCTCAATATAAAAAACGGAGAGAAGAAGAGCTCGAGAGGGAAAAGCAGGAGCAAGTTGCCCTACAGAAGGAGAGTGCTTCGCAGCGCGCTGGACGAGCTCCCAGAGAATCCACACCGCCGTCTGCCCCACCGACCACGACTTCGGCTGCCGAGGGAGTTCAAGAGGTTGATTACAGCGACGAAGCTGCGACCGCAGCTCCTCAAAAGCCTCCGGAAATCACCTTGCCAGAAAGTTTCCATGATTGGCAAATCGATCACTACCGGGAAGCTTGGAAAACTGATTCGCCGCGTCTGGAGGACGCGATATTGTTTTTGGGGCAGCTATATGTCGGGGACCCTGGAGCTGCCGAAAAACTTTCTGAATTGCTTGAACTTTACTTCCAACAGTATCAGTCGGCTACGCCTGCTGGTACGCCAGATGATGAGTTCGTGCCGGTTCGCTCCGATCGATCGGGAAGAAATGCGCGGGATTTGGTGCGCTGTCTTGCGGTGTTGGATGCCCTGAGAACAAATCAAACAAATAACGCGGAGCGCGCCTTGCGAAATGCATGGCGTGAGGCTGCACGACGCCACGATCAGGCTTTAATTAGGGAATGGCTACCGCGCTTGGTGCAGGCGGAAGACGAATTTTCGAAAAAAGTTCGCTCTCAGCTTTGGTTAGATTTGGCCCATCTGTACAGTTGGGCTTCCTCGGAACAGGAAGTCATCTGGTTAAAGCAACCTTTGGAGGAGTTACTTCGACAGACTACTGTGCCTGAGGTACGAAAAGAATTGTTCGTTGTGTTTGCTCAGGTACCAGGTGGACCGCTTCGCCAGACGGTTTTTAACTTGCTAAGCACTTCAGACCCTGCTAATGCCCCGGTCATCTTGGCTGTGTTAGACTGTTCGGCCCGCGAACGTCATCCCAACATTTGGCGGGCCGCATTGGACCTCAGTCAGACCGCATGGGAAGCCGCTCTGGTGGAATCGAGTATGCGTCCTTTGGTTGACACGCCCACCGATTGGGTCTGGAAGCCGGCTGGCGACGGTTCTCTTGCCACGAAAAGGATCGCTTTGCGAATCTGGGATAGCAAGAACGCTCAAACGGTAGTGAACCATCTGAATCAGGTCATTTTTCTTCAGGATTCGCCCGGCCTGTTGGCTTTTTCGATGTCGGTGCCTCAGCCCATTGTTCGGCAAACCTTATTCCAGGTGTTTCTTCGTCGCTGGCTGGAAGGGCCAGAATCGGCAAGAATTGGACTGTCCTCATTCTCCGAATCGTCCGAGGCCCCTTCCCAAGCTTCGCGATACTTTGCCTCTGACCCCGGTGGGCTTGTCGTTCTGAAGAAACTTTTAAGACTCCACTATCAAAGCTCCTATGGCTTCCTTGTCCCAGAAGAGCCGGTCCCAAGGAGTGTGAGTTACTCTGCGGGCGCGGTCCGGCAGCCGCGGGAGTTTGGAGTGCCCCAATTAGTCTCTGGCGGTCCTTCGGAGGCTCGCGATCGAAACTTATATCAACGCTGGTTTAACTTCACCTATGCGATGCTGAGGCATCTGACAGAAGTTTGCTCGCAGGTTTCATCCACCGCACCGGATGCTGACAACAGCTTAGAGAAACGTTTACGCTTTCGCCTGCATCGGGCAGATTTGCCCAGTTTTCGGCTTCACGTTTCCATTGACTCGGATACTCTGGGATTAATCGAGCCAACTCAGGCAGCGAAAAGTACGCATTTCTTGGAGCTCGAGTATTGCCGCTTTGTTGATCGGGCAAAAGCGACCACTCTAACGAACTATTACAAGCGTGCATTGCCCGGTGCTATAGAGCGGCCCATTCGATACGGAATTTGGTTGGATCACTGGGCGGAAGATAAGGAAGGTCGGTGCGCGAGTACCGACGTGCGGCTTACCGCGGCCCGTCCCGAGGATTTCGTCGGCCCTCAACAAGAAAATGACATTCAAATAGAGATCCTCCGGATTGAGATTCCCTCGTTGGAAGTTCCGAGGGTTTCCGCGGAAAAATCAGAGTGAGCCACTGAGCCATCCTGGTCGCAATAAGAACCTTTTGGTGCACGGCAGAAATGGCTCTGATGAGGGGCAGATAACGGGAAAAAATTCGGTTCAAATAGGGCCCTTGCGGTTGTGACGCGATGGCTATGATTCGGCTGAAATCGCTTGGCATCTAAGGTAATACGAAGTCGCGGACATAGGACGGGCTATTGCAGAAAGGCGAGACGAATCGATCCGCAAGGTAGATGTTTCCTGAATTTGTAAGCTTATTGAAGCTATCAGACTCCTTGGATCAAGCGTAAATTGGCTTTCCAGATTAAG
>CAKZMM010000018.1 GCA_937128505.1 uncultured Thermogutta sp. | reverse complement strand
GAAACCTCCGTTCATCCCTCGGAACGGTTCGAAGTCTTTGGACGCCGCCCGATCCTCCAGCTTCCTATGAAAACTAAAAACTTTGGACGGCGGCCGATCCTTTAGTTTCCTAAAACACTAAAAATGGGATAAGACAGCGCTCAGTCGGCAACGTTCGCCGTGCTGCGCCGCAGAAAGCTTTTTTTCCTCTGAAGCCCAGCGCCGATTTTATTTGAGCTGTATTACGCATTTTGACAACATTGTCCCTGGGGGATTAAGTAGTTGTCCCTAGGACATTAAGTAGTGGCACCTTAGGAAGTGCGGTCGCCCCGGCACAGTTATCGTTCACGGAGATTGCCACGCTGTCTTTAAAGCCTAGTAGGTGAGAGCGCGCATACACGGCGATTTTTTGACGGTTACCACAATCAAAATTTCTGAAACGAAAAATTCCAATGATCATTACATATAGCGCAGCGCGGTTCGAAAACGTTTCTCCGTGAAATCCGGGCAATTTGAGATTTTAGGCCCCTTGTTTGCCTATTCTTTCCATGAAATCTGAACAATCCCGTAATGAGACAATTAGGGATACCCCCCCTCAATCTTTGCGTTCACAATAAAAGTCCGACGTGCACCGGGGTAATGGGCAACATGCCGGCGCTTGTATCGCCGTTCATCCGTCTTTACCTTAAATCCTCGTAAAATCCCCTTACGCTGTTGCCCACGCACTGAATAACGTGAAAGGTAAAGGGGTAGAAAGGAAAAAGAAAAAGGAGAAGTGGGATCGTATTGGTCTCTTTTTGTGTGCGTAGCTCGAGGTGATTGGGGCGATCGTATTTTTCCACATAGTTTACTGGCTCGATACCTCACTGCACGTCTACTGCCAGTAGATTTGCCACCACCGACTTACGCCAAGAACTCGCCGTCACCTTACCACAAGGGGAGCATGATCTTCCACGGTCTGATTATCGGTTACTCCGCCGGATACCTCGGGAAGTTTGATTGAACTATCCCCCACCAACCCGATTACCGCTGAATGATCGTAATAATTCCACTTAGGGGTTTGGTGAACCTACCACATATTCGATGATGTTCATCGGGCACACTGCAAAGGGGGTGCCCACCGAACCTCACCCCGCAAAAGAACTCCGCTTAAGTCGGACTGTAAAGCTACTCCATTGTGAGGGGGCGCCGGCCAGTTAGTAGCTTTTTACCTTTGAGAATCGAGGAGTACTCCACTATGTAGGGTGCCGCTTTGACCGCGTGCTTCACCCCCTTTGCATTAGGTTCCTCGGCATTTTGAACTTCTTCGCTCACATGGGAGAAAGCCCGATGAATGACTTGCGGAAGTTGTGGACCATTGCAGGGGTTATGGTTGCCTTCTCAATCGCTCTAACGGTTTCCTTGGATGCCTCGGAAGGCGTGGGTGAGAAGCCAGAACCCCAGTACCAGAAAAAAGAGAGCACCTTTTTCTCAAAGGGAGTTCGCGAAAGAATCGCTCAGAACGTGGCGACCCAGGATTGGGCGAAAAAGGAGGCAGTTGCTGCAGTGCGTGCGGCAGAGTTTTGGCACCAAATGAGTGACCAGGAGCTTTGGGGGCATGTGTTCGCTCCTACCTTACCGCGCTCTTGGCATGTGTATTCTAGCGGGTACTGCCCGAGCTGCAAAAAGGGCGTGCCCATGTATAACTGGCGAATAAATGCTCAACGTTCCCCGTGGAAAGTGCGGTGCCCGCATTGCAACGAACTTTTTCCTAAGAACGACTTTGCAAGCTTCTACCGATCGGGGCTTGATTCCCAGGGGATTTTTCGGCCAGAGCGTGCCGATCGCTCCCTCCTATTTAATACGGAGCATCCCCGTCCCGATGATCCGTTGCATCAATTCGGCGTTGACGACGGCACCGGCTTCCGGCAGGGAGAGGCATGTTGGCGGTTCGTTGCCGCGTATTTGATCTACGGGCAATGGAAGCAACTAGTTTTGGAGGGGATTCAGCGGTTAGTGACCGCTTATCTGCTTACCGGCGATAGAAGTTATGCGCGGCAGGCTGCGGTACTCCTGGATCGTGTCGCCGACTTTTATCCCGGCTTCGATTTTCGCAGACAAGCCTTCATTTATGACGTGCCTTCTTACGCGGATGGTTACGTCACTGTTTGGCATGATGCGTGTGAGGAGACCCGGGCCCTTGCCTTGGCGTATGATGCGATTTTCGAGGAGATACGCGACGATCCGCATTTGGTAGAGTTTCTTGCATCCAAGGCAAGCCAACACGGCTTGGCCAATGCGAAAAGCTCTTTTGCTTGGATTGCGCACAATATTGAAGCCGGGTTGCTGGAAGATCCTTTACAAAATATCGCGAAAATCCGCTCGAATTTCCCGCGAACGCCATTCACCCAAGCTGTGCTTTTGGCGGTGATGTCATGGGAAGCAAACCGGGAAAAAGTACTTGAGCTGTTGGATCAAACCCTGGAGAAAGCGACGGCTGTCGATGGCATAACTGGGGAGAAGGGGCTTTCCGGCTATGCTGCTTTTGCGACCAATTGTGTCGCTCAAATACTCGCACAATTTGACCGCGTCGAGCCCGGGTTATTGGAGAGGATGGTGAAACGGCATCGTATCCACGAGACTTTCCGCTTTCACCTGGACACTTGGGCCTTCGAGCAATATTACCCAAATTCTGGGGACTGCGGCGCTTTTGCCCGGCGTTGTCCACAGTACGTGGGGGTGTCCTTCGATCGCAGAATTGTCGGCGAACCGGGCAGCGTTTTGACGGGCTCCATGTTTTTGTTCCTTTGGCGGTTGTACGAACTGACCGGCGACACGGACTTTGTTCGGGTAATCTATCGGGAAAACGGCAATCGGTCATCCGGTCTGCCTCATGATGTGACTGTAGAGAACGGCGAGAAGCTGCAAAAAGCAGTCGATGAAATTATTGCTCGGGAAGGAATCACATTCCCTTTGAAGAGTGTCAATAAACCACTGTGGTGTATTGCTTTGCTTCGTTCCGGGGAAGGCGGGGCGCGGCGAGTAGTGTGGCTTGATTATGACTCAGGCGGCGGTCACGGGCACCGAGATGGGATGAATCTAGGGCTTTTTGCGTATGGGCTGGATTTATTGCCGGATTTCGGTTATCCGCCCGTGCAATATGGAGGCTGGGGTTCCCCTAGGGCGCGGTGGTACATGTGTACACCCGCACACAATACGGTCGTGGTGGATGGAAAGGACCAGTCCTCCGGTTCCGGTAAAACTACATTTTTTGCAGAAAACGAGTGGGTACATGCCGTCGGCGCATCAGCCCCGGGGCTCGTGAATGCTCAAAAATTTGATCGTTTCGTGGTGATGGTGGATATTTCGCCCGAGAACTTTTATGTAGTCGATTGGTTTCAGATTTTCGGTGGAAGTCAACACGATAAATTCATTTATGGCCATTTCGGCTCGTTGGAGGTGCTCCATCCGCTGGGAGCAGATGAGAAAAAGCTGAATCAATCTTCGGGGTACGAAGCCCGAACGGAGGTGCAACTGCGAGATCTTGCGCGATTGGGGGAGTTTTCGCCCGAGAAATCCGGCGAGGCAGGCTTTGTGGCTCAGTGGATTATTGAAGATCGCTATAAATACTTGCCGCAGGGGACATCTGTACATATGCAGTATTTCGAGCTTACAAATCAGTGCGAAGCTTGGCGGGGTAAAGCCTGGGTTGTCTCCGGCTTCGATGCAACGGAAGAGATTTGGATTCCGTGCCTTATGATCCGCCGCAAGGGCGAGGCTCCGTTGCATTCGGCTTTTCTGGGGGTATATGTACCCTTTATTCAAGGGAGGCGCCCCGTGCTTAGCGTGCGGCGACTGCCCGTTGTTTGCCAGCAGGAGGGCGAGGCAGGGGAGACGCCACCCGATACCCACGGGGTACAGGCGGCCGCCCTGGAGCTAACTATGCTCGATGGAACGAAGGACCTAGTGGTCCTCGTCGATGCGCAGGCCGCGCGGAGCAACAATCAAACGTTGAAGCAAACTTGGAAGGTGGTGGATGAGGGATGGGATGTGCGAACAGTCTCACCGGTATTTGTGCTTCGAAAAACCCCGGAAGGTACGATTGTTCGTGAGACATCTTTCGAAGACATGTCTTCGAAATGAAATCGCTGTGCTTGAAAGGCACGCGAAATTGCGGGTCGAGTGCATCGAGGCGAGATCGCTAGCACCATCATGCAGTAAATGCTGCGAGAGGAACTACTGCTTCGGGACGCTTTCACTGGTGAGACAAAACACCTTGATGGACGCCGGAAGGGCATCTAGCCCGGCGACAATTGGGTTGCTTCGCGGCTCATCCGGGCATGTCCCGCTAAGGCTTTTTCGTGCTGCGAACTCTTGCGCTTTTTTGGTCTGTGACGGCAGAGCGGTACATTTTTGGCGGTGCATTTTTGTTTACGCAGCCTTGCGCCGCACACGCGAGAATGGGCTTTGGGGTTGATATTCTGGAACCGCTCGCGCAAGTATCTCCACAATCTCAGCAGGATCTCCCTCAGTGATCCGTTCCAAGTGACGGATGCAGTTGTAAAAATCTTGCCTAACCGATCGGGTTTGATCGGCGATGCGTATTTTGGGGTGGCGTGTGGGAAGCAGTGTTTCCGAATCCGTGTGCAGTTCCTCGTAAAGCTTCTCGCCAGGTCGTAGTCCTGTGAACTGAATTTCGATGTCTTCTCCCGGTTTTAGGCCGGATAGGCGTATCATTTCCGTTGCCAAATCGAGGATACTAACCGGCTCCCCCATATCCAGAAGCAAGATTTCGCCGCTTCGACCAATTACGCCCGCCTGGATCACCAGTTGTGCGGCTTCAGGGATTGTCATGAAGAAACGCTTCATGCGAGGATCCGTAATTGTGACGGGCCCGCCGGCAGCGATTTGTTGCCGAAATACTTGAACAACACTACCTGCCGAATCGAGCACGTTTCCAAACCGCACGGTAACCCAACGGCAACTAGACTTTTGTTTAAGTCCCTGGATGTAAAGCTCGGCAGCACGCTTGCAGGCACCCATCACGCTGGTAGGATTGACGGCCTTATCCGTCGAGATCATCACGAACGAATCGACCTCGGCCTCGGCCACAAGGTCCGCCAGGAGCCGTGTTGCCAGAAGGATGTTTTTTACAGCCTCTGCGGGATGAAGTTCCATCAAAGGTACATGTTTGTAAGCCGCGGCGTGGAAAACGATGTGCGGACGAAACTCGCCTAGCAATTGCTCCATGCGGGATCGGTCCCGAATATCCGCCAGGAGGATATTTAGCTCGGTCGATGTGGCTTTCTCGCGGAGCTCCCGTTCGAGAAAGAACTGACCGGTTTCCGCCCGGTCAACGGCCACCAGTCGAGCTGGTTCGAAGCGGAGTAGTTGTCGGCAGATTTCTGAGCCGATGCTTCCGGCGCTACCTGTGACAAGAAGGGTTCGACCATCAATCCAGCGACGAATCTGCTCAAGCTGCAATTCCACGGGTTCCCGATGCAGTAGATCTTCAATTGCCACGGGCCTTGGTCGAATGGCCACAACTCCTCGTAAAAGCTGATCGTAGCTCGGCAGCACCTTGACTACGATGCCCTGTTGGCGACCCTTTTCCACCAAGGCGCGGAGCTTCCTGCCGGGTATGCTTCCCGCTGTGACCAATACTTCCCGAATACCGTAGCGCTGTGCAAATTGACAAGTCTGCTCAAGAGTGCCGAGGACCGGTACACCACCGATGCGGCGACCGAGGCGTTCCCCCGCGCAGTCCATAAACCCAATCACATAGTAAGTTGAGAGGCCATTACGGATGATTGACCGTAAGAGGGCTTCGCCCGATTCGTCAGCTCCCACGATCAGCGTGGGTATTTTGTCGGTGGGGAGAAGCAGTCGCCAGCTTCGCTCGTCGATGGCCCGACCAATGGCCTGGACTCCTCCGACAATGATGAGTGTTGTGCCCCAATCCAATAAGAAAATGCTTCGGGGAATCATTCGAGCAGGGAGGAACACGCGATCAATCAAAACGGTGATTAAAAGGCTGACGGTCGCCGCTTGGACCAAGGCCAATAGGTCGTAGAAAGTTACGAATTTTCCCCGACGTTGATGAATTCGGAAGAAAACAAAAACCACTGTCTTGATGGCAACCACAAGGCCAACTGTGGCCAAGAACCGCTGGAGATCTGCGCCCGCGAGCTGAAACTCGAAGCGGAGCAAATGACTGAAATAGTAGCTCGCTAGAAAGGCGGCGACCAAGAAAAGAAGGGAGCCGAGGTCATTTCGGTGCCACTCTAGCCCGAGGAATAATCGATGAGGTCTCGACGTGCTTTGCTCGGAAGGGATTGGGTCTGCGCTATTATCGGAATTTTCCTTCATGAGGGTCGTCCTTGGACCAGGCGTCCTTTATATTAAACTCCTGAATGGCGTTTTTCGTCGCGTCGCGCCGCTATGGCGATCCTCGTTTTGTAGCTGTCTTTTTTGCCGTGTTAAGGAGCTATCATTTTTGTAAGGGCCGTCGGCTTCTAAACGAGGGGAATCCTTTGCTGATCCTGGTTTGAGTTTCTATCGGCCTGTATACGGTTCGTAATCCAGCGGCTAAATCGTCAGCATAAATACGCTTACATATCCTTTTGGATTCTCGAACCGCAACCTTGCCGGAATATGAAGACACCAAAAATACCTTTCTGAATGCCCGTCGACCGTGCGCTATTCGCAAGCCTTGTGCCCGGGCAAAAACCACTGAGGTCAAGGAGTATCTTTCAGTTCGAAAACAGCTAAAAAGGCTTAAGCCAAACCTGCACTCATTCGCCCTCTGGGGCAAAGGGCTCGACGAGCGTTCTGTATTTTGCAAGGCGGCCGACAAAATCCCCCCTTTAGGCGCAAGAACTTTCCCATGCAGCCAAGGTGCGGACACAAACTGAGATGACACAAACTGAGATAATGAGCTCCCTGTAACCAAAGACTTTTTTCCCTCACAGAGCGGTGCTAAAAACGCAAGATGATCCGCCCCCTCCCGGTAAGAACTTTCCGATCGGCCGGTTATTTCGTGGCAAAATCGCCATGTCCATTCCCCCGGGAGGGCTTTCCTATCTCGAAACAGATTTTCCGCTTTACTTACCTCTACTGCCGAGGAAGCCAACAACCGGTGACCTTCACGCTTATCTAGTGAAAGACCGACCAGGGGAAAGAGACGGGGCAACCTGTAGTTGCTCTTGGAGCCAATTCACTTTGCGCTTAAGTCCTGCGTGGTCAGGCCTTCGGTTCAAACACCATCGGAAATGCTGAATCGCTTGATCATACTGGCCCGCATCGCTGAGTGCGTCTCCCAGGAAGTAACGAACACGATAGCTATTTGGATCCGCAAGAAATGCCTGTTCGCCGGCACGTATCCGAGATTTGTGGTCACCCAACTTTTCGTACATTTCCATGGCAACGAGCCAAAGTTCTGCGGCCTCTTCGGACGATGCCCGTCCCGTCTCCTGCTCTGCCTTTCGGGCAATTTCCTGGCGAATTGGCGCAATATCCGCCACGGACAAAAAAGGCTCATAGTGGTTGTGAAGCAAACGTAAACCCACTAATCCAGGCTGGAATACTTCGGTTAACCAGTGGAGCTCGGCGGCGGGTTCTCGAGGAAGGATGCGACCCATAAGTCGACGAAGAATATTTTCTTGATAAACTGGACCGCATTGAAAAGCTTGCCGCCAAAATTCCAACCCGCGATGGAAGTGACCGGCCAGAACGCTTTCACTTCCCGCTTGGAAGAGCACCCAACCGTCCCTCGGGCGAACTTGCACGCTTTGAGTCACGAATTGAGCAGGAGTTGGCTGAGGCTCATTGGTCAAAAAATTGAGTTGAGCTAGTATCAGATATGCTTCGCCAAGAAGTGGGCAACTGCGAAGAGCCAAGAGGGCATGTTTTCTGGCCGATTCCAAATAGGCACGCCGCGCTTCCAGTACGCGGTTGAGCCACTGGTTCCGTGACTCGAAATCGGTAAACCCGCCGGTGAGGGCTGCATCACGGATTTGGCTCAGGGGGAGTGGTGCTTCGGAGTTTTGCTGCCGAAGTTCAAAAAGTCGGAGATAGGCTGCCGCCAACGCACAGTGTGCCCGCGCATGCCCACCGTGATGATAAACCACCCGCTCCAAAAGCATGATGGTTTCCTGCTCGTTTGCCTCGGCGTGACTCCTAAGGGGTTTTTTAGCCTCCGTAACGCGATCGGGGTAGTCAACGGGCTCTGAGGTCCCACTCGATTGCTCCCAACCGGATTCGGAGCTTCGTAGGTAACCCTCGCCAGGTGGCGTACCCGGCTTTTCTTCTGTGACCAGCTCTTTCGTGATGGCCGTAGGTTCAACGATTGCCGAAGGTTCAAGCGAGAGGATGGTTTCCTCCGGGGAAGCTGCGTCTGCGGAGGGAGTACCTGCCGAAGCATTAGCCAGCGGCGTATCTTGTTGAAAGTTACAAGCAGTGCGCGCCTGTCGAATCAAATAACTTTCCCAAAAAGGAGCAGCCCAAGCCGGTCCCCACGCGGTTGCAATCATCCACCCACAACCGGCAATCCAGATTAGGGAAATGGAAACGACCGACCCCCTGGTCAACAAGGTAACCGCAGGCGCTTGCCGTGTGGGTAGCTCCTCTGACAATTGGGCCGCACGGCATGCGCATGCGCCGAGGATCGCCGTCAAACTCAGACAACCCGGAACGTACCAGACAAAATCGGCAAAGCTTTGGGTCACACTGGCTGCCAAAGCAGCCCCGGCAGCCCCCGCGGTAAGCTGAAGCTCAGCCCCCCGGCCGCGTGTAATCCCCTTGTATGACCAGGCAGCCCAGAGCCCAATCCCTGCAAAGAGCAACACCAACCCGGGAAATCCGGTCTCCAGCGCTACCTGCAAGTACCCGCTTTCGGCATGTGTAAAGTAACGCGGAAAGTTCTTCGATTCCAGGTAAGTGGGGAAGATTTCTTGATGGACCCCGATGCCGGCTCCAAGGGCCGCAAAATCCGGGATGGCCCTCAAAACGGTCTGCCAAACCATCCGGCGTACGCCATATTGGTCGATTTCTTCTAATGGCCCTCCTGTAAGTGTCCGTAATCGCTCGGAAACCGCCGGAAATTCCTTGGCTACGAAGAAGACGGCCACGATTAACACAACGGGTACGCCTGCCCACAAGACCGGACGTTTGAGGAGCCCGGCTCGCAGGGACGCAAGTCCCATCACAGCACATGCGGCAATGGCTGCAAGAATGGCCCCGCGCGACAGACATGCCAACACCGCCACGATGATCAGGACCAAACCGCAGAATGGCCAGACGCGGTTATAGGGCTGATACCAGAACGCGCTTGCCCGCCGCCCCGAAAATGTCGCACTCGAGCGTCGCTTTTCGGCCTCGCTTGAAGCTACAAGCCAAAAGATGGCCGACCCGAGCGTTAGCGCCAGGAAATGTCCAAAGTGATTCTTCGTGCTAAAACTCCCGGTCACATATTGGGAGGCTTTTCGAAATGGGTGTTCATAAAATCCGAAGAATTTTTCTGTGCCGGAGGCGTATTGAATGAGCCCAAGCGCGGCCATGCCCGCTCCCGCATACGCCACCAAACGCAGAATCCGCCGCAGGTCGTCAAGATTCTCAATTCTCTGAATGGCAAGTAGAAAAAGAGTCACGCAGGCTCCAAAAATAGCAAGGCCGCAGCGCGTCTCCTCCGGGGCTAGACTGATGCACGACCAGCGGCCTAAGCCGGGGCTATCATCGGTCGGTTCATGCCAAAGAATCAGCAATTCTTCGATTTTCGGGGATGCCCACCGCAGCACGCTTGCAGGTAGTGGAGCCAGTTGGGCGATCCCTAGGAGTGCGGCCAGCACGAGGATCATCTCCGCCCCGGAGCATCGCCACCCGCGCTTACCGCTCGTTAACTCGCGAATTGCCCACGCTAAAGCCCCCACCGTCGCCAAAGTGCAGAGTACCAGATGGCCGAGCGGATGGCGGCCGCCCATAAAAAGCGGCACCAGAATCACTCCGCCAATTAGTACTAAATCGATGACTCGAGTCGCTGCCTCGTTCCACCTGTCGGCAGGAAGTTGTGCCGGGGGCGCTCTCCTTCCCGCAAATCCGTGGGTGCTTACTCGGTGGGAGGTACGATGAAACATACCACGTTTCTACCCGGATGATCGGAGTGCCGCTTCATTCTTGGGACGCTCGAGCATCGATATCTTTATCTTCTTGCTTTATCTTCTTGCTTTGTTTAGCCGATGCGTCGTTTACAAATCCGGTGTTGTGCGGTTTTTATTGCCGCTTCGCTCTTGCAGCACGATAACCGTTGAGCCTTGCGTTTCGCTTGCGTGCTCTATGCCGTGATGAGTTACGTAGTGAGAGCCGAACTGCCACTGATATCTCTGGTCCCTACAATTGCAGGGCAAGAAGTCATTTCGCGGTGATTTATAAAGCGGAAGCCAATGACCGCTCACGGAGCTTCAGGTCCAGCCATAACCCTGACAACGAGTCCGCTTCGAATCCCTTCCCATTGCCACCGTGGTTTGCCACTACTTCAACGCTCGAATCCCACTATCACTCATGCTGGGCTAGGCGACTCTCCGCGGTATGATAAGTCTCGTGCCCGAAGCGGTTGCCGAGCTTGCCGATGTTTGATCAAGTTTTATCACACCCTCTGAAGGATCCTCGCTTGACTGCTCGCTATCGCCGGAGTGACCGTAGTCATAATCGTAGCTATAACCGTAATAGTGGTATCCGTAGTACCCTTCTTTTTGCGCATCGATGCGGTTTAGCACCATGCCGACCACGGGGATTTTCAGCAAGCGGAAATTCTCCACGACTCTCATCACTATCCGGCGCGGACTTTTCATGGGCTGAATCACCAGAAGAACAGCTTCGGTCAGGCGGCCGATTACCGCTGTGTCACTGGTCGCCAAAGCCGGTGGGCTGTCGATAAACACTTGGTCATAAACCGTCTCAACCCAACTCAGCAATTCTGCGAATCGTGCAGTGCCGAGAAGTTCTGCGGGGTTGGTCGGCCGAGGTCCCGAGGGCAAAACATCTAAGCCTGCAAGCTCGGTATGCTGGATTTGCTTTTTGGCAAGCTCGATGACGTTTTCCGTACCGCGAATCACACTGGTAAGCCCCTCAACGCCGCGCATGCCCAGCAACGTGGTAAGCCCCGGACGACGCAAGTCGGCGTCGATCAAGAGGGTCCGCTTCCCAGATCGAGCTACCGCAATGGCTAGGTTAGCCAGCACGGTGGTCTTCCCGTCGCTGGGTTCCGGACTCGTCATCACCAGCAGCCGTGTGGGGTGATCCGATAGAGCCAATGCGGTCCGCAGAGTTCGAAAAGCCTCGCTCTCTACGGAATTCGGGTCTTTGTAGGCCGGAAGGCCGCTGAGTCCTTCTTCAGCCGATAGCTGGAGCTGGCGCACCATCGCCAGAACTGGCACCCCGAGAACAGCCTGGATCTCCTCAATGGAGCGGAATCGATCATCGAGAATATCTACGATGTAAACCAGTGCTAAACCGATCCCAAGCCCCAGCCCGAAAACGCCTAAGAGGGTAAAACTCAGGTCCGGGGAAATCGGCGTGGGATTCGGCTCCGGCTCGTCAATCACATAGGCGCGAACCTCGCGCCCTTTTTGTTGAAGGTCGATATCCGACATCCGCTTCAGGAGTACTTCTCTCAGATTTCTCAGCCACTCTACCTCGCGAGCCAAAATATCCACCTGCGCCAATTGACCGCTGAGAGCAACCGCCTCGGCTTGAGCTGCCTCGAACTGTTGTTGGTAGGAAGCTTCGAGTGCTCTGGCCTCGGCGAGTTTCTGGCCGACCATTTCCAGCAAAGTTGGGCCGAGAAGAAAACCCCCGAGGGTTTCTGCCCTGGCCCTCAACAGGTAAGGATACTGTTGGAGATATTCCTGGGTTTGCCGGATTCTCTCTTCAAGTAGCCGAACTTCTGGATGGGCCCAACCGTAGCCTCGTTCATTCAGCAAGGAGTGCAACTGAGCCTGATCCTCAATAAGCTTTTGTTGGAGTTGTGCTTGGAGGGCAGCATCTTGCTCCGTTAAACCAAGCCGCAACCGCACCAATTCCTGCCCCACAAGCTCGCTCACAGACAAAAGGTACTGCTGAAGGTCGGCGCCGGTCTCAATAGCTCTTCGGATCTCCGCGTAGGCCACTTCGAGACTTAACCGTCGCGTCTGAGCTTCGGTGAGTTTCCCACTTAAGTCCACGGCCTTTCTGACCATCGGGTGCAAACTTCGCCCGTCCGCTTGAAGCCCCAGGTCCGCCAAAGCTTGCCGCAGCTCCAGGAGCTGGGTTTCCTTCTCGGAAAGCCTAGCCTCCAATTGAGTCTTTTCCTTCGTGAGAAGCTGAAGAATTTCTTGAGCTGTCCCTTGATATGTGTCTTCGATAAATCTGACGTAGGACTCGAGCACAGCATTCACCACGGTGGCCGCGGTCTGCGGGTCTTTAGATCGATAGCGGATCTCCAGAATATTGGTGTTCGTTAATGCCACCACGGAAAGGTTTTGCTGAATCCGGGCGACCCACTGGTCTCTTGGTACATCGAGTAAGTCGATTCGATGTGGCTCGGCAAGCTGTTCAATGGCCCTCTCCACTACCTTCGCACTGCGGAGCAAATTGCGGTGCGTCGGCATCAGCGTGCGTTGCCAGCGATCCTCGGAAGCAATGGTGGGAGTGCCGCTTTCGGCGTCGGCCTCTAAGACCAGAACTTGGGCCACGGCGCCGTAGTAGCGTGTGGCCAGTATGAAGTAAACCGCACCGCAAACCGCACAGACGAAGATCGACCAGAAAAGCAGGCTTTTCCGGTATCGTACCGCAAGCAGAAACCGCATCAGGGCATGCACCATCTGGGCAGCAGAAATCTTTTCGGCTGTCAGGTGGTCCCCATGCACCGCCGGTTGCAAGTCTTCACTGCGTGTCAGCGTCAAAGGCTAACCCCGTATACTCCGAACCACGCACCGACATCTGGCTCAGTCATACCACCACCGCCATGTCGGCCACCATGGCCAGCGGGCAAACACGGCAAGATTTTTCCGAAAAACGGATTCTGCCTTTTCCACTTTCGCTATTGCTCTTTCGATCGCGGGGTACGTTCCGCACTCTTTAAGCCCCTTTCGAAAATCATCGAGCTACCGATCTGCTGTCTCGGGGGCTCGACAGTCGGCATTTCCTTGTAGACTCTTCTGGATCTTATTAAACTATGTTTCCAGCGGTGGCTCGGCTTGCATGGGCCGCACGAGATGCCACCATTCGAGTGTCGTATTCCGGAATCCAGTTAGACCGGTCTGGTTCCCAAATCTTGAACATCGGTTCAGAACACCGGCATAGTTGCGCTTACACCAACTCGGAGGAATTGACGCAGCAGTCGGTCGGCCATGGTGACCGGCGTTTCTTCCACACTGACCACATCGCCCGGAGCCAGGCGAAGATTCGCGCCGGGCTGAGCCTTCGCCTGACGGACACTGGCAAGAATCACAACGGACTCATTCGAGTTAGGCCGCTGACGAATGATCTGCACTTTGTCGGCGAGCTCCGAACTCCGCCCGCCTGCCATCGCCAAAGCCTCTAAAAGGTGCAAATCGCGGTCCCAAGGTAAATCCACTTTGCCCGGACGATTCACTAAACCCAAGACATAGACGGATCGCGGGCTCCGGCGCGGTACGATCACGATGTCGCCGTCTTGCAAAACAGATTGAGCCGGCACCTCAGAACCCCCGCCTTGCAGCCGAAGGGAGATGGTTTGTACGCGAGGAGAGGAATCGCGGTGATAAGCCGCGGCAGTTGTCTCCGCGATGCTGTGGGAAAAATAATTGGCTACTTGCGAACCATCGAGTTGCGACGAGTCGATGCGTCGGATTTCAACATACTCGTCAGCATCATCCGATAAGTTTCCCGCCATCACCAACGCATGGAGGAGCGTGTTTTGCCCCCGTGGAAGCTCGTAAACCCCCTCCTTCTTCACGGCGCCGATGACCGTAACGCGGGTAGTCCGAGGTTTATTCATCGTAACCGTGACCAACGGACTGCGATAAATCCCTCGCTCGATTGCTGCCGCGGCGATGGCACGTTCCGCTGGGTGCAACTCGAGGCCCGCCACATTCACCGCCCCAATTAGGGGTAGATATACGGCACCGCTCTCGGAGACGCGGATTGGCCACGGGCGAACGTTACGATCGCGGTGATCAGCAACGACGAGAATATCCAGCACGTCGCCTGGTTGGATAATCTCGATCCCTGGCAGCGGGGAGCTTAGCCGCGCTAACTCCAATTGGTTGACCCGGTCCACAGGCGGGGCTTGCAGTTCCAACGGGAGCCGTGCCGCGCGATACTGAGCTCGGTTACACCCGCAACACAACAGAACAAAAAAGCATATTGTCAAAAGGAAGTTGACATCTAAAGCAGACCGCACGCACCAAGGCAATCGAAGGGCAGCCCCACGTGAAATGGACGAATGTTCTCCCGGTAAATCCCGGCAAGTCTTCAGTGTTGCCTCGAATGAATACGGCCGGTTCGCCGTCTCGTCGCAAAATTCTTGGGAACGGGCTACCCGCGCATACAAGTTCGGAGCGCGTGATGGTCTTATGCCGCCTTTGCTGGACCGCGGCCTTGCCGAAGGAAAGGAGCCGGGCTCCGCCGAGGGCAAATCATGTGAAATGAAATGGAGGTAACCGACCGGCATGGATTTCTCGAAGGTGGAGTACCGGGGCAATGTGCCAGGTCAAACCAAGTCAAACAGCGTCGACAGCACGGTGTCGACGGTCGCACGCAAACTCCGAGTTCCCGCCTTTACATCCTCACAACACGTCGTTACCGTACGATGTCTCGAAGGCGGCGCATCCGAAAGAGGGACCGGGACAAACACGCGGTGAATCGGCCCGGTGGATCAAAGCCGACCGACCATCCGTCCGCCGTAAAAAGCCTTTCTGTTCCCGAACAACCCCGTATACGAAGAAGATCGAGGACGGCCGAGGCAACTTGTCCGGGAATTACGGCGGCAATGCTCCAAGGGAGCTACCCGACCACAGCAAAGCCAGGTGCCATGGGGACTACGGAGTCCCCGGTGCTTCGTCGTCGTCATCGTCCGCGACGGCGATGGCTACGGGCACCGCTACAGCCGTCGCCACAATTCCGCCGATTACCCAGGGGTTACGAAGCGCCCGCATCAGCCGCGCGCCCCTCCCGGGCATAAACTGCGCGCGGACTATATCGTCCCCTGAGATCACAACAATGCCCGGCTGGGCGTTCGGTGGCTCGAGCCCGGGTTTCCATACTCGGCAGCTAATCGAGCCTTGTCCCGAATGCAGGGTGTAAATTCCCGCCTGCACGCCTCGGAAACCGAAATAGCCTTGGTCATTGGTTCGCGCGGTCGCTAGTTCTCCGGTTTGATTGGAAATAACGACCTCCGCCCGGGCCATCGGCACTCCATTCGAATCGAAAACCTGCCCAACCAAGACATCGGGCACTGACTGCGTACCTCGATGCAGCAAAACGTCTACGATGGGGCGAGCGGAAGCCCC
Organism: uncultured Thermogutta sp.; assembly: GCA_937128505.1. Lineage (GTDB taxonomy): Bacteria > Planctomycetota > Planctomycetia > Pirellulales > Thermoguttaceae > DTLM01. The sequence goes on along the minus strand of CAKZMM010000018.1, from coordinate 57,800 downwards.
AGCAGGAGGATTAGCTGGTGTATCCGCGTAGGCCACCGTGGTATTGAAGCCCGCCGTTAACGTGCAGCAGGCGACAATAAAAAGCGAAAAAAAAGAGGTAAAGGAGTTTTTGTTCATAAAAACGACCTCCATGTCAATCTGCCAGCTCCGAGCCGGTCGAAATACGTTTTGGGACAGGAGAAACCGGGTTTTTCACCCCACGAAAACTCGGTCTTACAGGTCCTCTTTGAAAATGCGAATTTTCTCGCGGGAAGAAGATCAAATCGCTTTAGTTCCCATCGGGCCTGAAATTGTGGGGAATCGGTTTATTGCCGAAAAGGCACGCAGCATTCCGATTGATTTTAAAATAGACGTGGGGATACTACCGGCGTCATCAGCATTCAAGCAAGACCACTTTTGCTGATGAGACATCTTACCGATCAACATGATAAGCTTTAATCGGCGATGGCACACATCGATCGCGGAATACTACCCTACCAAAATGCTCGACTTCCACCGCGGGTAAGATTTTGCGAACGACTGTATGAGGAAAAATTAAGATAATTCGGGGCTAAAAATTTCTCACCACGAGTTTCTCAATTTTCCCGAGGTTTAGAAGCGAAATTCTGTCGTGAGTGTACGTCCGGGGTGTATTCTCCAAAACGTCCTCAGTGTACTAACGAACATTCAAGATCTATGAATTATTGAAGCCTTCGTATGTTGTTGATCGGCTGACGGCGCTAGGCGTACCACCGAATCAGGGCACACATTCAGTCTTCCCGTTCTTCGAGAGGGTAACCCTCCTCGACCTTTTTAATCCTATTAAACTTTCTGCCGTCTTTTGACAGTTCGTATCTGGGGCCAAACGCTGATAAAGGCAATAAATAGATTTACAATCTTGTGCAGTCTCCCTGCCATTCCTGTTTTCCTCATCTTGCCGAATTGATTCGTGGCCAGACCTTTAGGCAGGTCGCACGGTACATTCCTCCCAGCTCAGCCCAGACAACCGGCCTCTTATCTTCGGCAATCTTTAAGCCTTTCATTACCACACACTTTGTGCTTCTGAAAAGCTCAAGTGAGGAGGAGAATTCCCGCACTTTTTCAAAATAACGGATTGCTGTGTCTTCGCTGGATCTGACGTCGCGATGGCGCAGGATTCTACTAGTTCAATGCCGGCATTTCGCCTTAATTCGGGCTCCGACCTCAGCTACAGGTCAGCGGTCGAATAGGTTCGAAAAATACCGATCTCCGCCCGGGTAGGGAACCGTCATTTAAAATTTTTGTGTTGAAGCAGCCACAGCACCCAGATCGGCCCAATTACCGGCTCATCTACCCCTCAGCAACCCAAGGACGATCGATGTACCCAGGTATCCTCGCATGAATAATCACGCGCGGTTCCACTCGTCTGATAGTGCGACTATGATGGAAAATGCCGGAAATCATCCGACTCAAATTTTTTTAAGCCGCATGGCCTGGGGATTACCTATTTTGACGCAAACGCCGAAAGTGCTTCGGTAAAACCATGCTGCGTGCCCAGTCGATCTAGGCATTCGACAGGCTAGGAATGTGCCCCTCGCACCCCCGACCCACCGCAAGTATCATTAAGATTAGAGCAGAATGGGTGGTATAATCTGGGGAGTTTCGGGATGCTGGTAGAACGTTTGGGGCCATACCGTTTAACACGACTTCTCGGCCGAGGCGGTATGGGTTGGGTCTACGAGGGGATTGATGAGCGCACCGGTGACCCGGCTGCCATTAAACTCCTTTCTGCGAAACTCTCCGACGAAGAAGGCTTTCGGCAGCGTTTTGAGGCCGAAATTGAGGTCTTGAAGAAGCTCAATCACCCCAATATTGTTCAACTTATCGGCTTTGGGCAGGAGGGGGATCTTCTTTTCTATGCCATGGAGTTAGTGCCGGGTAGCTCGCTGGAAGAAGAACTCCGGAGCGGCCGAGTATTCCATTGGCGGGACGTCATCCTGATCGGCCTCCAGGTTTGTCAAGCCCTTCGGCATGCCCATGATCGGGGGGTTATCCATCGAGATATTAAGCCGGCTAATCTCCTGCGGACTCCGGAGGGAAAAGTCAAGCTTTCAGACTTCGGAATTGCTCGTCTTTTTGGAATGGCCGGGCTTACGGCTGCCGGCAATGTTCTGGGGACCATCGAGTACATGGCCCCGGAGCAGGCGGAAGGGCGCCGCATCGATGTTCGCAGCGATCTTTACAGCTTGGGAGCAGTGCTGTATGCCCTTTTGGCCGGACATCCACCTTTTCGCGGAGATTCAATCTGGCAGGTGCTCGAAAAGAAGCGAACGCGCGCCCCCGAGCCACTCCGCCGGTTTAATGCGGAGATTCCCCGGGAATTAGAAGCGATCATCCTCCAACTTCTGGCTTTGGACCCAGAGAAACGTATCGCAACCGCGACCGCGCTTTCACGCCGATTGGAGGAGACCCTGCGGTCCGTGATGGAACGGCACAGCAAGCCGACTGTGTCCATCTCCGGAGGGTCTTCGACCGGCGCCCCCGCTCCCACTGAGCATTCCACCGCCGAGATTAGCCCAAGCTTGGACCAATCGCCCACGCAGCCGCTCCCGACGGTGGCTATTCCACCAGTGGGGTGGCAGTCGGAGGGTCAGACGGATTTGCCCGAAACCAAACCCACTTCGGCTTTCCGGGGTTTTGGGGAGGAAGGGTTGCCTGGCGTTCAGGATGCCGCTCCCCCGGCCGAGGCAAAGCGATCCACGAGTCAGTTTGTCGTCGTTCGCAGGGAGGAACTGGATCGCTTGGAGGCCAAGCAAGTGCAGGCCGCCCCGCTGATTTCCCCGTACACATGGCTCTTGGCGGCGGGGTTGATCGCTCTCGGAGCGGTGATCTGGTACACCCTCCAACCTCCGTCTGCTGATCAGCTTTACGAGCGGGTCATGCGACAGGCGGAAGCAGGTGGGACAGAGGCCCTCCTCGCTGTGGAAAGCGACATCGAACAATTTTTGTTACGATTTCCGGAGGACACTCGGTGCGAAAAGCTCCAAACTTACCGGACCGAAATTCAGCTTTATCGGTTGGAGCGTCAGTTCGAACGTGGCCTGCGGGGTCAATTGGAACTGGGCAAACTGTTGCCTGTGGAACGGGCGTACTTGGAGGCCATCGGTTACATGCGAGTTGATCCGGAATTAGCCATAGAAAAACTTAAAGCTTTGATAGCCCTTTACGGTCCGGCTCAGGATCCTGCGGGGCCTGCGGGTAAATGTTTGGAGTTGGCCCGCCGTCGTCTGCTCCGATTACTAGAGGAATTGGAGAAAAACCTCCCCGACACAAAAACCACCCTTTCGGAGCGCCTCGCCAAAGCGCGCGAATTGGCGGAAACCGATTTGACCCGGGCACGGGAGATCTGGAGCGCCATCGTGGCCTTGTACTGCTCCAAACCCTGGGCATCGGCCTACGTGGCTGAAGCCGAGCGCATGCTCGCCCAAACCACCCACTCGCAAACGGAGAAAACAGAGCCGAACTCGCGACCTACCCGTGCTGAGTCGGGGCCCGAGAATGCAGCGAGCTCGCCGTAGGCGTGGCTTGCCCGGAAAATACAAAAAGTTTTGAGGACGTGTGGGTTCTGTGTTCCGACGTGCCTCGCGATTAGCATTCGAAAACGATCAACGACGGCAAGGATCGGTGCTCATGCAGGAACAATTTGCTCTGGGAAGCTTTCCGAATGTGCGTATGCGACGGTTGCGGCTCTCGCCGCAGATTCGTCGGCTGGTGGCCGAGGTGGAACTTGCGCCGAGCCACCTCGTGCTTCCCCTATTCGTTCGCCCCGGGAGAGCAGTTCGACAACCCATCGCCTCGATGCCGGGCCATTTCCAAATCTCTCCTGAGCTTGCGGCCGAGGAGGCTTGCGAGGCTGAGCGGCTTGGATTAGGCGGAGTCCTTTTGTTCGGGATCCCGGAAAGCAAAGACCCCATGGGAAGTGCTGCGCTTCGCGAGTCCGGGATTATTCCACAAGCCATCAGAGCTTGTAAGGAAGCTGCGAGTAATCTGCTGGTAATTACCGATCTTTGTTTCTGCGAATACACGTCCCACGGACATTGCGGCGTTTTAGGTTCATTGAAGGAGCCCGAGCGTACCGCCGTTGATAATGATGCGACGCTAACCCAATTGGGCTACCAAGCAGTGGTTCATGCTCGAGCGGGTGCAGACATGATCGCCCCCAGCGGGATGATGGATGGTATGGTCGGTGCTATCCGGCATGCTTTGGACACCGCGGGATTTGCTTACGTCCCGATCATGAGTTATGCAGCTAAGTATGCTAGCGCGCTTTATGGCCCGTTCCGCCAAGCGGCGGAGTGTGCCCCTCAATTCGGGGACCGTCGCGGTTACCAAATGGACCCGCAAGCCAGCGCGGCCCAGGCTCTGCGCGAAGTGGCTTTGGATTTGGGGGAGGGGGCGGATATCATCATGGTAAAACCCGCCCTTTTCTATCTGGACATCATTCGCTTGGTGCGGGACCATTTTCCGGGTGTTCCCTTAGCGGCCTACAACGTTTCCGGTGAATACAGCATGCTGAAGGCTGCCACACAACTCGGGTGGCTGGACGAGAAATCGGTCGCCTTAGAAGCCCTCTGCTCGATCCGCCGCGCGGGCGCCAACATCCTTATCACTTATTGGGCCAAGGAGGTTGCACACTGGCTCAGTTAGCAACTTGCTGTTAGGAACCGCGATTCGTACCCGATCCTCAGCTTTTTACAGCTCGTACTGCATCCTCAGTTTTTTTACACCTCGTGCTGCATCCTTAGCCTTAAACTGTAAACGCCATCACCTGGAGCGAGCGAGAACGCCCGGAAAACGGCTTGCTAGATCACCGCCGAAAGCAAGGAACAGACACATTTCTTGAATACACTTAACTGATTTTCCCGGAAGAGGTTAAGTTACAAATCCTGCCTTTCCGTTTGCAGTTTGAGCTTAGCTTTTTCATACCGAGCCACCGTCCCAAATCCTAATGATGCCCTATCCGACCAGCTCGCGAAGGCTTTAGAAGATTCCGCTCAACTTCTCACGGCCGGTGACGGGGATTACACGGAATCTGCTCGACTTCTGACTACAACGGTTTTCCTTCCCCACAATCGCTAGCGGCTAAAAGGCCAGTAACGCCGATTTCTGTACGCAGGCCAACATCTTCTAAATGGACGCGTCGCGCGGAACGAGCTCACCAATCCGTGGAAGGGTGTGTCGGAACGAGCCGCGATTACGCTAAGTCGGCTTACGACCGGTAGCGCGGAGCATAATCGCCGTCACAGATAGCCAAGCAACACCCAGCACACCCAAGAATGCTGCTATGCCAAATGCCCACACAGGCTGACCGGCCTCAAGCAGGAGTCCCACATACAAACTTGCCCCGAGGTCTCCCACCGCGTTGACCGCCGCCAAAATCCCCAATCCTAAACTGCGTAACTCTCGGGGCAACTGTTCAGCCACCGTAGCCCGTTCAATACTTTCCTCAATGGCGATGTACACCCCCGAAAGGACAAAAACGACAATTAAGATTTCAAAAGAGGCGGAAAAACCGGCGAGGAGGCAATTGGTACACACCCCTAGCAGATATCCCACGATAAGCACCCAAATCTTAGGCCATCGATCGCCACAGAAGCCTGCCGGATATGCCGCCACGGCACTAATCAGATTGTGCAACGCATAAAGAATCACAACCAGGGATAAAACACCTGATTTCGCTGCAACATCGAACCCGACGGCTTGAGCAGCTAAGAGAATGAGAAAGGTCCGTGAGAAATCGCCCAGTCCAAAAAGAAGCACTCCGACGATTAGCCACCAGAAGACCCAGGGAAATTTTGGAATGCCTCGGCGGCTAGACTGCGGCAGATTGGGCATCTGCTTATGAAATTCACCCTTGGAGCCACCTTTTTCTTGAACGAGAAAGAACATGGAGCCGGCTGATAACAATCCCGGCAAAAAGGTAATGAGGATCACCGCATGGAAACTTAAGCCAAACAAAAGCAAGCCCGCAGCAACCAAGGGGCCGCAAACCGCTCCCAGCATATCACCGGCACGCTCCAAACCATAAGCGCGGCCGAAATGGGTTTTTTCGACAGCGTCGGCCAATAGAAAGTCCCTTAACGGCCCGCGAAAACCCCGCCCGAACCAAGCGATACTCCGAGCGATGATTAATTCCGAAAGCCGAACCGCAAACGCGATGGAGCCCGTGGCGACCGTCGTGACTAAATACCCTAAAGCCGCCCAAGGTTTTTTCCGCTCAACGTAGTGCCCGAAAACTCCGCCGAAAAGCTTGGCCAGGCTGGAAACAAAGTCCGCAAATCCTTCGATGAAGCCCAGGGCACCCGGCCCGAAATTAGCCGCCACGAGAAAAAGCGGCAGAACCGCCGTGCACATCTCGTGGCTAAGGTCCGAAAAGAAGGTTGCCAAGCAGATGCCGGTAACCGTCCGAGTAATCCACGAAAACCTTTGTCGTAAATGCATTAATCTTCAAAACTATTAAAGATTACGGTCGATGGCTCAGGTGAATGGTGCGGGTGGCACAACAAGATATTTGTCGAAAGCGACTAAACGGTAACACCAGACCCGAGGGCCTTCAAGTACCGTTTATGGAGTGACTGCATCCCCTTGGCTTACCAATGTAACAAGATAAGCATACCAATCCATCAAGAGCTGTGGGGGGGATCCCCTTTCGGAGCCCACATGAGCTCCTCCGCAACCGCCAAACTTACAAATGCGTTGAGAGCGGGGCGGAGTGAGAAAAAAAGATGAGCGGTTCACCGCAAAATACAGAGGCGGCCTACTCCTCCGCTCGAGAATTCTCCGTAAGATTCTCCGGGGACTGAGGCGTCAACTGCCGCACAGAGCTGACCACTTTTCGGAGACTAGTTCGGCCGACTAAAAAGCGGCTTCATTAAGTGGCTAATCGCCTTGCCGAACTGACGGGCCGCTTCACGAAAATCATTTCTCCCAAGAGCCTCTTCGCCACTTGTTTGGTATTTGACAAGCTCTTCCGAATCGATCGGCCATTGCTCCCGCTGACCATGCTGGGTAAGGTTATCGATGAATTCCCGAAGCTGCTCACAAAACGCCCGGTCGGGCCGGCATTCCAATTGGTGGTAAGGTCCGCTACGGAACTTCCGCGCCGGTGCGGAACTCCAATTCCACGGCCAGAACCTCCAAAAATAATCGCCGAGAAAAGCCACAACGCCCAAAATCAGGATGATGAGGCCAATCCAAATCACGTCAGACTGCGCAAGCCATAACCCTAAAGCAGCTACGAAAACACCAATGAGTGCTGACCACGCGGCAAGTTTACTAAACCACCCCGTCTTCGTCTTCGAAGATGGCCACCGTCGCTGTGAGGAACTACGGGCTTGGTCCACGCGATTGACCCGAACGATGATCACCGTGATATTATCCGGCCCTCCTTTAAAATTGGCCAAATGCACCAGCAATTCGGCGGCTTCTGCTGGAGGAAGACAGGCAACAATCTTGCCAATTTGATCGTCGGGAATTGGGCCGCTCAGGCCATCCGTGCACAGCACGAAGACATCACCTTCTTTCAGTTCGAAGGGACCTTCCAGGTCTACGTTGACTTCGGGATTTGGCCCCAACGAGCGGGTGATCACATTCTTGGGTATGTACGGCATGAATTCGCTGTGAGGAGCCACACGTTGAGCAGCCCGGAGTTCCCAAGCCAGGCTGTGGTCGAACGTGAGTTGTTCGAACTGGTTCCCCCGAAGTCTATAAACCCGGCTGTCACCCACATGGGCCAGAAACGCCTCGTTCGGAAAAAGGATCAAGGCACACAAAGTCGTGCCCATCCCCCGAAACTCGTCGCTCCCCTGGCCCCGAACATGGATTTGCCGATTGGCATCTTGGATGGCCTCCCGAATCGCGTAAGCCGGCCCCTCGCGAGCTAACTTGCGATAACTCAGGGGTATACTGTCGGCAGCAAGCCTGCTGGCGAATTCCCCCGCCGCATGCGCCCCCATGCCATCCGCCACAAGAAAAAGATGCCCCTGCTGAACCCACTCCTCATCGGAGTTTGCTAACGCCACCTTGAGGCTATCTTGGTTGTTGTGGCGCCGCATACCGACATGCGTGATCGCCGCACACGAAATCACGTCGCGCCACGTGCTAACTTGACATTCCATTTAACGACTCATGCTCGCCAATTTTCGCGAACCGGTTATCCGGCGGACACTGGTGGAAACGATACCTCGGGCATTTTGTGTTACGAATGTCCATGCGGCACTAAGGGAAATTCCTCGAGCCGCACGGGGAGCTTACGAGCATCCCTGATCGACCATTACTGCGCGAAACCCCAATCCGATACGGATTCAGTCAGCGACCTCTCAGTCTACTTCGATTTTCGGGAACCCTTGTGAATCTGATTTACCTCATTGTACTCAGGGAACTTGTTGTCCTCCACCACCTACCCGGGTAAATCGATAGGCCAAGGCGATGGGCGATGCGCCAATTTGAATCCCTTAGTGGTCCCACTCACCAAAGACACTTCGACTGAGAATCGAACCAGCAAGCCCCCTTTGATTAAGAACGTAATTAGCAAGCCTTCTTCCCGACGACTGGAAAATTCCGACTACTGCGAAAAACGGTTCATCAAAAGGACGGATTGTCTCGGGCCGATTTGTTCTTTCTTGTGCCAACTCGCCCGAAGATTCCTGGCATGGTAGCCCGCTTCGTCGGTCGATACGAAAACCCGCAAGGCCCCTTTAGCCGATGCCTTGCTTCCTTGCCCCGGAAAATGCTTTCCATTTACCAACCTGAACGGTACTTTTCAAGTTGTCAAAGGGGAAAGAACAGAAAATCCAAAGTGGTTGCGTACTTCCGGCTCTCCGGGCTTATACACCTAGTTTTACACTAGGATTGCTCAGAACGTAACAACTTTCCTAGCGAAATTCTTGGCCGCAATCACTTAAGAGTCGGTCCACTAAAGGATGGGATATGAAATGACTTTGCCCAACTCGGTTTGCGAGGCGTAGTCTTTGTCTAATTTTGAAGATTCGCTTGATGATTAATCTGACGCGATTAATCCATTGCTCGCCAATAGGCTTTGGAGGGTCGATTGTGCCGAAAAAGCCCGCTCAAGGGCCGCGAAATATTCCAGCTCGTTTTTCCGAAAATCTTGCTGCGCGTTTAAAAGATCGATGAACTGTACTTCGCCTTGCTGGTAACCTTGCTGGATGAGCTCTAGCGACCGACGTACCCTTGGAAGAACCTCTTGTCGGTACTTCTCTACGGCACATTGAGCTTGAAGCAACTCCTCCGCCGCATTGGCCAAACGCCCCTGAAGCTCCAGTTGAACCCGGCGGAGATTGGCTTCTGCCGCCTTCAGTTCGGCTTGTGCCGCAAGAATTGCTCCTTGATTGCGGTCGAACAGCGGCAGGGGTAAAGTCACGGAAATCGTAACACTGTTATCACCGCTTATGTTATGGTGTTTGAGCATGGTTTCGACGTCGATATCGGGTATTCGCTGTGCCATTGCAGCACGAAGGGCCCAGCGAGCGCGTTCCACCTCTGCGGCGGCTGCCTTCACCTCAGGACTCTGTTCTAATACCTGTCCCCATGCTAAAGACCAATCCCAGGAGATTAATGCACCTTCAAGCTCAGCTTCCAGGGGCTTAATCGGCAGCTCCGGCACACCCACAACGGCTGCCAATCGCTCCCAGGCTGCCCGCTTCCGGATTCGTTCTTGCTGAAGATTGAGATTGGCAAGAGCTGCTTCGGATTCTGCCTGTAGGAGGTTGCTTAGCGGAGCTTCCTGCGCACGATACAAGGTTTCGATGGCCTGGACCGTCTGGTGAGCTAACTGCGTGAGTTCCTCGAGTGTTTGTAGCCGGCGATCCACCAGGGCCACTTCATAAAACCGGCGAGCGATCTCGCCGGTCACGCGGAGCCTTTGCGTCTGAAGTTGGCGCTCCATCAAGGCAAGTTGCTCGGCGGCCACTTGGCGGTTGAGCCTTAGTTTTCCTGCAGTAATAAATCTCTGGCCGAAAATGATGCCGTGCATTCCCGCCGAGCCTTCATCCCCAATTTCGTCACCGATATAGCCGATCATGGGATTGGGGGGGAGCCCTTGCTGAACCCACTGCCCGCGGGCGGAAGCCAGGTTCGCTTCGGCCATAGCCACCGTGGGGTTGCACCGAAGTCCCAGTTCTTGGAGTGCCGCCAAGGTCCATCGCTCCGGGGAGGAGCCGAAATCCCCTGACTCCGGCTCAGCATGAACCTGATTGGAGACTGTTGCGAGATTAGCTGGGGACGCGATGTTCCCGTGACCAGAAGGAAAATTCGGCTCGTGGGCTGGTGTCGCGCCGGAGGGGCGATCAAACCGGAATGAGGCTTCGGGAACATGATGCCGGGAGTGCGACGCTTGGGAGGGCGCAGAGACGACGCAGGAATTCCGCCGTCCAGGGAGCGAACGCGGCGGAGGCGCCGCAGGTACCCGGGGGTGATCGTGAGAGGAAATGCGCGTCGATAACTCTGGAGGATATTCGAGCGGAGCAAGCCCGGGCGAGGTGAGATGTTCAAAGGGTGATGACCGATTTGTTTGTGAGTAATCGCCTGGCCAATTCTGACCGGCCGAAAAGCCATTCGTCAGCCCGGCAACGATAAAGATCATTATGAACACAAAGTTAGTGGACGACTTCACAATCATAACCATACACTGGATCGCAAGGTAAGTTTCGGGGTTAACGAAATCTACGGGTTTAATCGGCCTGATGGGCTTTGGGGGTTTGAGCGATTACCCCGATCTTCGCAAAAATAATGCCTACACAACGACCAAACGATCATTTGTTCGTTCGTTGTCTTATTCCAGTTGCCCTACTTCAATTTCCATCTACCAGGCGGAGAGTCACCACATCAAACGCCCACAGAATTGGTGGATACATCACTAGTATGACGAATATGGTAAGTTAACTTTTTGCTTGAGCGCTAATCAAAGGTCAGTATTTCTTCGACGGGGGATCTCCGACGGGGGACAGTTTTGAGGTGTGGCAAATCAATAAGGGGAAATCAGGTGGAATGAATGACAATGATAAGGGTAATGATAATGATAAGGAGGGGGGCACGAGTAAGAAAAAGGAGAAGAAACGAATGGCTAACGGATAAAAAATCTGTTATGTCTCCGCTGTCAACTGGGAACTCCAAAGATTACGGAAGTTGGTAGACACTACACCAAAGGATCAAGACCTTCGGAGCGGCGAACTTAGCAACATTTGATGACGAAGTGTTCCAGAATAGCTCGGCTGGTACGCGGGTGACGTTTGGTGCGTTTGACTCGGCAAATCAACTCCTTGCCCAGCGCGTGGACACGGCATCAGGCCTTTTAGCTTGTTGTTTGAGTAATCACGAGGCAGGCTCAAGCAGCCCAAGGCGCCAGGGTATTTGGCCGTACGGTTTGCCCGCCATATCTTCTTGCGTAGCCCCCTGAAAAAGAAATCTTAGCCGGGCGGGATCGACGCGAATCGTCTCGTCACAGCTGGCGCGCAGAAGTTCGCCATGGCTGATAGAATCTGCCCAGCGTGCCGTGTGGAAAACGACATTCTCCGAACCGGCAAACGGCTTTTTCCATGTGTCGGCCAGCGGCTGCCACTTGCTTCTGAGCGTGTGGGCCCAATAAGCCTTGTAATACCGTCGACTCCCAGCCTGAGCCTCAACGAGGCACAAGAATCCAGAATCTTCGCCTAGCCAATAAATATGGGCCGCCTCGAAAATATCCGCCTCTAGAACAACTTTCGGAAGACTCCAACCTTTCGGAAATTGGGCCCGGTCTGTTTCAGCTGACCAGAGTCTACCGTCAAGTGAGGTGAAAAATAGGTAAGCCGTCGTTTCGTCACAGATGATCCAAAAGTCGATCCACCTTTCCACGTTGCTTGGCGACGTCTCGAAAAGGAGTTCGGGGCGAGACCATCCTCGGGGATTTCCCACCTCCTCATTGGTGGAATAAGCCGGTTGCAGGGCAGGCTTACGACCTGGATCGATGACCTGGTAAACCAAATACCAAGTCTGATGCGGCTTGAACCAAAAAACCTGAGGGGCACAAAAATAGCCGTCTGAAAGATTGAGAACGGCCCGAAAAGCTTCGGAAATCCGGTCCCAAGTTTCGAAGCGGATGTACTCGATGCGATGAGACCGGTTTTTTCCGCGGATAGTGCAAAATAAATGCCAAAATTTTCCGTCAAAAACAATCGAAGGGTCCTTAACCGAATAGCAAAAATCATCCGCAAGTTGTCGGGGACTGAGGACAGGGTTGCCGGTTGTCCAGGAGAATTCTCCGTTTAGCGGAAGCTCCCCGGCACGGAGGCCCGCAGCAGGGACCGCAAAAAACGTGACTAAGACAGCGAGAGTCAACTTGCCGGATGAGCCCCGAGCAAATACGCAACGCGCGTTAAGATCACAACTCGACAGCCCCATGGCTATAACCTCCAAAATCTGACCTCCGAAAAATCACTTGTTGCCCGGTAACCAAAATTCCTTTCGCACGACATAAAACCCGAGAGCTTGCATCGCAGGAACCGGGACATCTGGACGTCCGTAAGGGGGGAAAACTTTCGCAGGCCGACCAACCGAAACGCTATCCGCAAAGCCGGGCTCTGGCATCAGGACTTTAAATCTGGCTTTATTGTGCGGAACTTTTCGGCCATCGAAAGTCCCTTGCCGGATTTAATCGCCAGCATTAAGGTAATGACCTGCGGAAAGAATCACACATCTGACAACGCAATCTTTGGAGGGTCAATAACGGCCCTCACGCTACGAACTTGCACCGAAAATCTGTCGATCTAATTAAATCGCCGATGCTAAGCTCCGATTGAGCACTTGTGATCGACCCATTTTTTAGCTAGCACCGTTTTAATATAAGACCTGAGGACAAACCAACGCGTTTATTCGCCGGCATTGTTGGGGACTTCGCCTTTCTGGGCGAGAAAGCCTGGTGGGACTTGCGTGGGCTCCCCACGCGTTCCAGATGGGTTAGGAATTCTGTCATTTGGTGAGCATCAAGCAGCAGCTAAGTAACGAAAATTATGAGCTTTCTTCAGGGATTTGAAAAGATTGCTCGCGCTGATGAACCATTGGCGATGCACACGTGGTTCCAACTCGGTGGACCGGCCGAGTACTTCGCAGAGCCGCGCTCGGTTGATGAATTGGTGGCGTTAATCCATCGTTGCCATCAGCACGGTGTCCCGGTGCGCATCCTTGGCGGGGGTTCCAATCTTTTAGTGCGCGACGAAGGCGTTCCCGGAATGGTGGTGCGGCTGTCCGAGCCGGCTTTCTGCCAAATTGAAATCCGGGACCAAATCGTTTTGGCCGGGGCAGGGGCACCGCTGGGACGCGTCATCACTGCCGCGATACGCGAGGGTCTTGCGGGAATCGAAAACTTGGTGGCCATTCCGGGAACATTAGGGGGAGCTGTCCGCGGTAACGCAGGGGCACCGGGAGGGGATATCGGGCAATGGGTCCGCGCTACAGACGTGCTGACCCAGACGGGAGAATTAAGGACACGCACGCGGGATGATCTTATCTTCGGCCATCGCCACAGTAATATTGACGAATTGGTGATCTTAAACGTTTATTTGGAACTCCAGAGGGAGGACCCACGTCCGCTGGCACGGCGGCTTCAGACTCTGTGGATTCTCCGGCGCGGTCGGCAACCGATGGGACATCAGTGTGCTGGCCGAATCTTTAAAGATCCTCGCGGTACTACTGCCGCCGAGTTGATCGAGCAGGCCGGACTCAAAGGAACTCGAATCGGCGGGGCAGTGGTTAGCGAACGAAAGGCCAATTTCATCGTGGCGGAGCCGGAGTGCACAAGTGCGGATGTCTTACGACTCATCGATTTGGTCCGCAGTCAAGTGGCACAGCGACTAGGCATAGAGCTTGAATTAGAAATCGAAATCTGGTGACGCGGCTCCTTTTCAGGGGACAAATCGCTTTCGACGAGGGGCGTTTCTCCCAAAGTATCATAAGAGGAATAGGACGAGGACCGCGTAGTTGTAGCTCGATATTCTGAGCCCTTGGTTTGGGTGGGGGACGTGGATCCGCTGGTAAGCTAGGGTCCACTGGTTCGTTGGTCATAATCCGGCTGCGGACGTTTTATGCCGTTTTGCAACGGATGAGATGTTCTAGAAAGCTATCGTTTTGCCCCAGTTTCTTTCTTGCGGGTTTTATGCGTGTACGCGTCGCGGGCCGCAGTTAGGCAGTGTTGCCCATGGTACATCCGCTTGGCTACCTCCTCGACCACCTCGGGGCCGACGGCGCCTGTTTCACCACACCTACGGTTGCTGGCTGTGAAGTTTGCTTTGCTGGCGTCAATGCTCGCCTATCGGCACCTCTTGTACGAGATCCAATGTTGTGGCAAAAAGGACGGGCAAATCTAAGGTCCTCGACACGCCGTGAATCCGCGACCACACGCACGTATGAAGTGTTAGCAAGGCATTCGGAAACGTGTTTCAGCAAGTTAAGGCATTCGAAAACGTGTAGAAACAAGCGGCAATCCGAACTGATTGGAGACGTGTGAGAAATCAGCACCCGTTGGGGAAGACTGCCCTTGTGGTAAGAGGTTTTTTTGAGTTTCTGCTGGGGTTTCGTCATTTAGGTGCTGGAGGAGGCAATAGAATGATGGTTGTCTGTGTCTATGTGCACGTAAAGCCGGAGTTTCGCGAGCAATTCATCGAAGCAACGCTGGAAAATGCCCGCAATACGATTCACGAGCCAGGCGCGCTGCGATTCGACGTCCTCCAACAAGTAGATGACCCGAACCGCTTTATCCTCTATGAGGTTTATCGCGATGCCGATGGAGCCGCCGCTCATAAGAACACGCCTCACTACGCCCGCTGGCGGGATACAGTTGCCGATTGGATGGCGGAGTCCCGTCGTGGCGTCCAATATCAAGCGCTCTTCCCGACGGAACAATCGCAGTGGCTTGCCCGCCGTTAGTTCGTCCTAGGTCGCTCAAAAGCCGCAACCTACTCGGGGCCGTTCGCAGTGATCCTCCAAGCGGGACCGCGCAGACGAAGAGTTTTTCGGGAAATTTAGTAACGATAAAAATCGATCCACTCGATTTCAATCGAAGCCGGGCAATCCCTCAGGAAATGGCCCGATAGCCTTAGTTCGAAACAGCCTTCTTTAGGCGGGAGGCCTGACACTTCTTTGCCGCCGCGGTCCAGGATGCGTAATTCGGCATCGAGTTGCGTGCCTTGCGTTTTTGACTCTTGCACCGCTTGTCCGACGGCAGCCACCGCTCCTTGTAGCGCGATCGCATCCGCGGGATTTGCCGGCCCATCCGCATGAGCAGGCTTACCGCCGGCTTGAACTTCAGAACATCCTCCCGATCTTGAGACTGGTTGCTCGAACGGCTGCGAGTTGCAGGAATGTCGCGGACACTCATCCTGCGAACTTTTCCCGGCGGTGGGACTGACCGCTTGCTCCAACTCCCTCGAAATGCGTAGCGACCTCGGATGAGGTTGGTGACTCGAGACAAAGCCGATGATTTGCCACGAACCAATCTTAACGCACAAGTGTTCTAGCCCCCGCAAATACAGCCGTATTGAAATTGATTGAGGACGATCGGCTTTCCAGTTAATTCGCGCTTGGCCGATGCCTTTGGGTGAGTAAATGTGTACGGTTGCGGTGCCACGAGCGAATTGCACGCATAACCGATCCTCGGGGTTTTTGAGCCAGAAAGAAAAACCCGGGCAAGATTTTCCATTGCCGCCCGGATTCGTAACATTCACGCAGGCATTAGACCGGGCAAAATCCGCGTTTTCGCGCGGTTGGACCTCGTCCGATTGCATCCCGTTTAGAGGAGGCAATGTCGGTATTTGCGCGGCGATTTCCGCGGCTGACCCCGTCTCGCAGAGTGCACGCTTGGAGACCATTGATACCGGGGCTCGAGCGCTCGAGAAGGATTCCTGAAGGGAGGTCCGTTTTACCTCCCCCCAAACGCAAGCAGACGGGACGATTACCCCTCCCACCAAACCCCCGCTGCATAGAGCCCCTATGGCGCATCCGACTAGCCACGGGAATTGCAGCCCAGAAGTCATCAGCCGAACAGTCATTCGTCACCCTCGGAAGCCGGAGAGCCCCCATCTTTCGAGACGTGCAAAGGTCATAACTGGCTGGAAGAACACAAGAAAATCGCAACCCTCGGTAGCGGGCGGCAAGGGGTACTTGGCACCCGTGCAATTAACGGATCCGTATTATCGAAAAAGGTGCATCCCCACTCGCGAAGTGGTTGATAGATCGGCGTCGTTCGATTGTCCTCACCTGAACACACTTTTCAATCTACGGGAAATAGCAACTTTTTGGAATGAACTGGACGAATCAGTTTTTTGGTGGTTGTAAGGCTTAACGAGTTTTCTGATTCGAGTAGGGCGACGAATATCAAAAGGCCCCAACGCCGCGTTTTTAAATAACCTATCTTTTTAAAGACCGCATGCAGGACCCGAATGCGCGGGAAGCGGTTTAGGCACTGCTTGGAATTCGGCTCGGGACGAGCACGTGTTTGGCTACCTGGCAATGAAAGCCCTCGTAATCGCAGCATCTTGCAGATGAGGCTGAATGCAAAAGCGTTTTGCGGGTTAACTTCTTCAGAAGATTACGAAGTCAAAAGAGGGTTTTTCATCTGTTTCCAAGTTCCGGAAACAATCGCTCACTTAAAGGCAATTGCGTGTGTTCTCCACGCGTCTAGGTGTTGGGGAAACAGAACGAATGGCCGTCGGAGGAATTCGGTCAAAGTTCGAAACCTGAACTAAGGGATTTCCAGAAATGAGGTCAGGTGAAAAGCGAGTCCTCATCGCCGATGATTCGATGCTTATGCGGCGGATGATCGGCGACATCCTGTCCACGTCGGGTTGGCATGTGGTGGCGGAAGCCGCTAACGGTCAAGAAGCTGTAGACAGGTATAAACAGTCCCGCCCCGATTTGGTGACGCTCGACATTGTTATGCCGGAGACCGACGGGCTATATGCTTTGGAGCGCATACTGGCTTTCGATCCCGATGCGCGGGTAATCATCGTAAGTGCGCTTAACCAAACCAAATTGATTTCGGAAGCGATCCGGAAAGGGGCCTACGATTTCGTCGGAAAGCCGTTCTTGCCTGAGCAGCTCCGCGAGACGGCAGACCGCTGCTTCGAGGCCTCGTTGGTCGCTTAACGAATGAGACCTCATCTCATCAGCACGCGAACCGCCAGGACAGATGGTGCAACACCGGTTTCAGCCAACCCCGCAAACCCAAAAAACCTGCTTTCAGATAGATTGGTGATTTGATGGTTTTAGTTTTGATTATTTGGTGCGCAGGGATAAAGGCTTAGATGAACGAGGCTCTTCTGTTCGGCCCCTTGCGGGCGGATCAAGGCGTAAACTTGCAGATTTGGGAATCTGCTTTCTCTTGCCCGCCTCCTAAGCTCTCGTGGGAGTAATGGAACCCCCTTACCTTTTCTTCCGATCACGAGATTCGGCTGCTCCTTTCCGTATATTGTTTGCTTATTGTTAGCTGCCGCATATTGTTAGTTGCCGCAAGTGGCAGTCATGAGCATGGCGGCTTCAGCTTCTTTCAGCGACTGGGTGTTGCGCGAAAGCCGAGCGAGAATCGTGCTAAGCGGTAGTTGAACAGTGAAAGCGGTTTGTCTTTTGAAGTGTTTTCTTCGATGAGGTTTCTCAACAGCAATCGATTACAATAAGTAAGTATATGTGCTGTATATTAGATAACGTAATATCTTTTGATGTCGGCACCCTTTTTGAAGGCGCCTATTGTTTCTGAGTTACATCGCGGGCTACTTTCTTAATGCCGCCTTGATGCCGCGCGTGCCGGTGGTAGACACCGAGCTTAATTTTTGGTTCGGCGTTCTGAAGCAGGAGACAACCTGAAACAAAACTGCGAGCTAAAAGACATCTTAATTTGTAATCTAGATGCACATTTTTTGTTTTATCGAAAATTTTCCTTCGAGCATCGGCTTTCGTCAAAGCATGGGGTTAAAGAATCCGCTGTCTTGGCTCTAGAGTTTCTTTGGCGATTTTCGAAACTTGGGAAGCTTACGCCTCCTGAGCTGAATCCCAACCCAATTGGCTCGCCCAAGAGGACATTTGCGGAGGGGCGTGTGACTCGCGCATCAAGCTGAGGAGTCAACCCCGGCTGGCAGCGCTTTTCGCAACTGGGGCCTCAAAAAGACGTTGTCAATTCACAACAAGGCTATTCTTTTTGACGCCCGAACTGGCTAAAATCACGATTAGTTACAAAGTCAATACTTTTTTTGGACTTTGCCCGTTCAAATTTTCCTTACGCTTTAGAGAAGGAGTGTTGACCACGAGATCTACGTATCCAAAACGAGCTTGATACTCCCGCTTAGTCATATTTGGGTTCTAGAGTGCCGGATTCGTTGCGGCCGCGCTTAACTGGGGTTTTTACGCGATAAGTCACCTTCGAACCCGAGCAAAGTGGAATCGTCGCTCGGGCTTTGGGAGTATCCGACCGGGTATAGCAGAGCAACTCGACCGGAAAGAGTTTGTAGCATGAGAGCGCAAGTGACGAGCTCTGCGCTATCCTGCCGCAAGCTCTGTCCAGCACGCCAGTTCGATCGTTTCGGTGGTAAGATGCCGCTGCGAATTTCAGAATAGTTCGTACTAGGCAGAATAGCGGAAACGGGGTAACAGAGTCTGAACGCAAAGTATCAAACTCGATAGTTATCGGGGTAGCAAGCAGGCATTTATTCTTCAAAGCATATAAATTTTCAACCTGCCTTTTGAATCTGAATCACTACCGCATTCACCGGGGCTGTAGTAGATAAACGGTTTCAAGGGGAAATGGGAGGGTTACAAATTCAGTACGGAGGGTTTAACCATGGACACCCATCACATCAGTCCTGCTGCCATGAGAATTGTTCGCCAACTGGTAGGCAAGCCGCCGCACACCATTGCCGAGCTCATGGCCTCTACCGGGGTCACGCGAACCGCGATCATGGAACAGCTTAATGAGTTGACCGCGGCTGGTTTGGTTCAGCGGAGTATGGAACGACTATCCACGCGAGGTCGCCCGCGACATCGGTATTGTCTGACGCCCGCGGCCTTGCAACAGCTCTTCTCGGGCAATCAGCACTTGTTGGTCCCGGCGATCTTCCAGGCCATTCGGGAACTGGGGGGAGATGCACTTCGGCGGAAAGTTATTAAGCGGGTTGCCCGCATCCTCAGCGATCATTACGCCAAGCAATTGGACGCTGCCGAACCCGCTGAGCGGCTTGTACAGTTCTGCCGAGTGTTGGAGCAAGAAGGTGGCGTGGTGGAGTTAGTTGATTCCGCAAACGGAAGTAACATTTTGCGAAAGCGAAATTGTGCCTTTATCAGTATGTTTGAGCCGGCTCGGACGGTTTGTGCGATCGATCGAGAAGTGCTTTCGCTCCTGCTTGGGACGTCTGTCGAGCAAACATCATCGCGGCATGAGGGGGCTCCTTGTTGCGAGTTCCGCATCGATTCGACTGGAAGTCTTTAGTCGCGTGGGTTCGCGTCTCCTCTAGTCTTGCCCGAAAGTTGCCCGGAAAATCTGGCGGCAAAGCGCTTGCTGTGCCCAGGAGACCTCTCCGACTGATTTTGGTAAGATTTCCCTGCCCCCACCTTTGGCAAGCTTCCAAGCAACCATTCAAACTGCCCTTCAGCTTTCTTCAAGAGAGCAAAAATCGCTCCCCAATCGCAACCAGCTTCGCGAGGTGCTATCCGGCGATCTTCCTGAGGTGATACCTGGCGACGCAGCAGAGGACGGCATCAGCCGACAATCGAAAAAGGGGTACGGCCAGCATGAGGAAACGTCGAGGACGCGTGGCCGATCCGGCGAAGTCACCTCACTCGGCAAAACCATTGAGTAATACTCCATCGGTTAAGCCGCGACAATCATTTCTGCGATTTGGTCCGGTTACCCCGGGTAGGGGGGCGTGGGTCATTGGTTCGATTGTTTGCGGTTGCGCGGCTCTTATTTTTCTCGACTGGTGGTGGTGTTTCCCGGAAAATGCGCTAGAAAAAGCCACCTACGTAGGTCGACACAAGTGTGCGGATTGCCACCCCAAGGAGACAGAACTGTGGACGGGTTCGGACCACGACTTGGCCATGGACTTTGCTCGGCCGGATACGGTCTTGGGAGATTTCAATGATCGAACTTTTACACATATCGCCTTCGAACACTGGCCGCTTTTGGATGACGCGGTTTTGAGGGAGATTGCTCCTCAGCTTAGTCCGGAGCAATGGGCGATCGCGTTGCACGATGTTTCGGCCAATGTGCGGGATCAAATTTTGCGGCGTTTTACTCGTGAAATCGCGGAGGCCATCCAAGCCGCTACGGCAAAGCTGCCGTTCGTCCGCCCTTGTGATGCGACGGCGATTCATCGACAAGTCGGGGATTTGCTCCGGCAGATGGCACAAGAAGGAAAAGTGGACCCTTCCTTCGCGGTCACAAGCCGACTTTTTCGCCAGGGAAATGAATTCTTTGTGACCACGGATAACCGGGAAGGACATCTAGAGACTTTTCGCGTCAAATATGTCTTTGGGGTGCGCCCCCTTCAGCAATATCTGGTGGAGTTTCCCGACGGTCGTGTCCAATGTCTTCCTATGGCGTGGGACGTCGTCGGCAAGTCATGGTTCCATCTTTATCCCAAAGAGCCCATTCCGCATGATGATATTCTGCACTGGACGCGGCCGCTTCAGAATTGGAACTACATGTGTGCGGATTGTCACTCCACAGATCTTCAGCGGAATTACAACCTTCACGAGGATCGTTATGAAACGACTTGGTCCGAAATCGACGTGAGTTGCGAAGCATGTCACGGCCCTGGAAGTTTACACGTCGAATTGGCCGAGGCTTGGAGTTTTTTTTGGGACCGTCGTCACGGCTATGGGCTGCCGCGATTGAAGGGTGAGGACTCTCGCCCGGAAATCGACACTTGTGCGCCTTGTCATGCACGTCGGAATCAGATTTACCCCGGTTTCCGACCGGGGAATCACTTTTTGGATCATTATGTACCTGAACTTTTGGACAGTGACCTCTATTATGCCGATGGGCAAATTCTCGATGAGAATTACGAGTACGGTTCCTTCCTTCAAAGTCTGATGTATCGCAAAGGCGTCCGCTGCTCGGATTGCCACGATCCACACTCACTGAGGATGAAAACGGATCCGCCCGGTCAGCCTCGCCCTGCTGTGCCGGACAACCGCGTTTGTAACCAGTGCCACTTGCCGTCGAAATACGATACGCCCCGGCATCATTTCCACCCGGATCTCAGCAAGCCGGGTACTCGATGTGTGGATTGCCACATGCCGGTGACGACGTATATGGTCGTCGATCCCCGTCGTGATCATAGCCTCCGAATCCCCCGCCCCGACCTAACGGTCAGCTTAGGCATTCCGAATGCCTGCAATCTCTGCCACAACGACGTAAGCAAGGGGGAAACGCCGGAATGGGCTTTGGAATGGGTTCGCAAATGGTATGCCGAGAAGGCGGAGCCGGTACATTTTGCCTATGCTTTTGCGCAAGCCCGGGAAGGAAAGCCCGAAGCTATCCAGGAGCTTCTGGCCACGCTGCGGCGGGCCGACCATGCGGGCATTGTTCGGGCAAGTGCCCTTGCATTGCTGGCACGATTTGCCCAGCCTTCCTCGCGGAGTGCCGAAGCGGTCGCCATGCTGCTGGAAAGCTTGGAGGATTCAGAACCGCTTGTCCGTTGGGTGGCTGTACGATCGCTCACGGAGCATGATCCGGATCAGCTGGTGCGGCGGCTAGCACCCAGACTGTCAGATCCCATCCGGGCGGTCCGGTTGGAGGCAGCTCGGCAACTCAGCGGGCTACCGGCGTCTGCTTTCGGTCGCGCCCAGTGGCGAAAGTTACAGGAAGTGCTCGAGGAGTATTTTGAGGGGCAATGGGCGTTATCGGATCAACCGGCGGCACATTTAAATCGGGCCGTAATTCTAACGAATCTCGGCCGACTCGCTGAGGCCGAAGATGCGTATCGGATGGCTTTGCGGATTGACGCAACATTCATCCCGGCGCGCAACAACTTAGCGATTTTATATGACCAGATGGGGCGAAAATCTGAGGCCGAACACGAGCTGAGGAAAGTGGTGGAGCTAGCGCCAGATTTTGCCGAAGGTTGGTATTCATTGGGGCTTTTGATCGCGGAGAATCCTCAGCGATTGGAAGAGGCGGCCCAATGCCTCACCCGGGCAACTCAATTAGCCCCAGAGGGGGCGCGGATTCATTACAATCTGGGTCTCGCGCTGCAACGACTGAAGCGTATGGCGGAGGCGGAGAAAGCGCTGAAGACCGCTTTTCAACTGGCCCCCAATGATTTGGATATCCGTCGGGCTTTGGGGGCCCTTTACTTAGAACTCGGGGAATCTGGGAAAGCTAGGGAATTTGTCATTCCGCCTCGTTAGGTGCTTTGTGCACTTGAGTTTCGTTCACGTTTTCTCGGCGGTTGCGCACTCAGTGGGGGGCGACTTAACGCGTGACCGATTTTGCATAGGGGAGCGGTCGGTTCGCAGGCGGTGTGCGGGCTCAAAAGTAGGCCTAAGGCAATCCCCTACTCGTTCTCGAGCTAATCCATCACGAGTTCTCCTGTCAAGGTGCTGTTCGCGTAAGAAGAGACATGGAATATGTCATCTCCAGAGTGACGAACATGTAATTATGTTTGGCATATATATGATCATTCGAGGAGTGTTATTTACGGGTGCGGTGTAGGGTTTTTGCGTTGTTAAAGATTTTTTTCGGAAAAGCCTTGCCTTGATGCAAATAGGTTAAGTGAGTTCCTCTCATCGATACCACCTTTAGGCGGACCATTTACCCCCCGACTTGAGAATTTGTTCTGGCAGTCTCCTTGACGATCGCAGATCGCGCCTGGAAAATAGTTATTGACAAATGAGTCAGATTATTTTGTATATCTCCCCGGGTGAAAACTTTAATCGCCGTTATTCCCAATCAAATCGTGGGGTACGTCCGAATTTGCGATTGCTCGGGAGCTTTTAGTCTCGCCGAAAAGTGCAGCGGAGGTTTGCCTTACCCCTCGCGAAAGTGGCGGCCAAAGGAAGCAATGGACAGTCCGTCTCTACCGGATCGCCCAGAGGAAAGGAAAAGAGTCGCCCTCTCATAGGCACAAAGAGAGTGGCGTTCTCAAAGGCATTTAGGAGTCTTGACAAATCTCGCGCCGGAGGCAACGTCGCCACCCGCGCTTCGGCCACCAGAAGGTGGAAATCCCTCAACAAGTCGACCGTAATAAAGCTAGACCCGTTCTTTTCATCGGGTAAAAAGGGGACAAACTCATGAGTCGGTCGTCTGAGTTTGGCGGGGCCCCGGGCCAATTCCTCAAATTGACTTGCAATTTGTCCCGGCTCTTGAAAGGGAAATTAGCTCTTAGTCCAGACCATTCGGTGTTCCTCAATTCGGAAGTACTTTGCAGCAGCTTGCTCGCTTTCTTAATTGTCCTGCCAATATGGGTAGGTCTTAGCACTATTGATCCACTGGCTTTTGCCGTCGAGCCTGGTGCTAAACACGGTGTGGATTTCGACCGGCAAATTCGTCCGATCTTGTCGGACAATTGCTTCACGTGCCACGGTCCGGACGACCAGGCCCGAAAGGCCGACTTGCGGCTCGATCTGAAAGGGGGACTCCTAGGCTCGGAGGAGGTGTATGGCGTTGTTGAGCCGGGTAGTCGCAAAGATAGTGAACTTTTCCGGCGTATTACGACCCCCAATCCCGCAGAACGAATGCCCCCGCCGAGCTTCGGAAAGAGCCTCTCCGAGCACGAAATCGAACTAATCGGTCGTTGGATCGATGAGGGGGCCAATTGGGAGGAACATTGGTCCTTCGTGGTCCCCCAACGACCTGCGCTTCCATCCGTGCGAAACGATGCGTGGTGCCGGAATCCCATCGACCGCTTTATTTTGGCCCGGCTGGAGGCCGAAGGGCTCGCCCCGTCTCCGGAGGCCGACAAAGTCACGCTGATCCGCCGTGTAACTCTCGACCTGACCGGTCTACCGCCCACGCCGGCCGAGGTCGATGCTTTCCTGGCCGACAACGATTCCGGAGCTTACGAAAGGGTTTTAGATCGGCTATTCGCGTCGCCCCGATATGGCGAACATATGGCCCGGTACTGGCTCGACGTGGCTCGCTATGGCGATACCCACGGGCTGCACCTGGATAATTATCGGTCAATGTGGCCATACCGCGATTGGGTGATCCAAGCATTCCAGCAGAATAAGCCTTATGACCAATTCATCATTGAGCAGGTTGCGGGTGATTTGTTGCCGGAAGCAACTTTGGAGCAGCGGGTGGCTTCTGGCTTCAACCGATGCAATGTCACGACCAGCGAAGGTGGCTCTATCGATGCCGAAGTCCTTGTGCGATATGCCGTCGATCGAACTAATGCTATAGGAACTGCATTCTTGGGGCTTACTTTGGGGTGTGCGCAATGTCATGACCATAAGTACGACCCGATCAGCCAACGCGACTACTATCGCATGTACGCCTTCTTTTACAGTATGGCTGATCCGGCCATGGACGGGAACATCGCGTTGACGCCGCCAGTCGTGCGGTTGCCGAGCCCTGAGCAAGCAGCCGAGCAGTCGCGGCTCCAGTCGGAGATGGAATCGATTAAAAACTCAGTTGAGGAAATTTTGGCCTCTGTCCAGTACGAGGATCCGGAGGCTGCCACGGAAAATCTAAAATTGGAGCCGCGGGAGTTCGTCTGGATCGATGACGAGGTGCCGCCGGGGGCCCAGCTTCAAGCAGAAGGGCCTGCTTGGGACTTTGTTACGGGCCCG
The DNA here is from genome assembly GCA_937128505.1 of uncultured Thermogutta sp. Classification (GTDB taxonomy): domain Bacteria; phylum Planctomycetota; class Planctomycetia; order Pirellulales; family Thermoguttaceae; genus DTLM01. The sequence continues at coordinate 33,011 of CAKZMM010000018.1, read as the reverse complement.
GAGCATCCTGTGCATAGTGGCCAGAAAGCCGTTCGTCGAAGTGCGGAGGGGCGGAGCCAACATTTCTTCACCGGGGCACAGCTGCCGCTTAAACCCGGTGCCGGTGATCTGCTTTTCGCTTATGTATATTTGGATCCGGCAAATCCGCCGCGACAACTCATGCTTCAGTGGAACGATGGATCGTGGGAACACCGTGCGTATTGGGGCGAGAATCTCATCGAGTGGGGTACAGACAACACGCCGAGCCGCCAGCGGATTGGCGACTTACCGCCATTAGGGCAATGGATACGCTTGGAGGTACCGATTGGTAAAGTGGGCCTGAAGCCCGGGGGAGCCATCAACGGCTGGGCCTTCACGCAATTCGGAGGAACCGTTTACTGGGATTCAGCGGGGGTGGTGACCAAAGTACCTCAGCCGGATGAGCCTATCTATTCTCTTCGTCGTTGGGAACTTATCCAGAAGCAAGTGAACTATGAGGGGTTGCCGGATAGCATCAAGACGATCCTTGGAAAGCCCGCCGATCAGCGTTCTGAAGACGAGAAAAAGCAACTTCGCGAGTATTTTCTCATGCATGTGTATCCCGAAACTCGCGAGAAGTGTTCACCGCTGTTGACGCGGCGAAGCGAAATTGAAAAACGCTTGGCCGAGTTGGATCAGCAAATTCCTGGGACGTTGGTCTCGGCCGATCTGCCGCAACCGCGGGAGGCATTTGTTTTGGAACGAGGCGATTATGAAAAGCCCCGGGAAAAAGTGGAACCCAACGTGCCGGCCGCTTTTGCGCCCCTACAAGCCGAGGCACCGCGTAACCGCTTAGGTCTGGCTCAATGGTTGGTGGACCGAGGAAATCCGCTGACCGCCCGAGTGGCGGTGAACCGGATCTGGCAGCAAATTTTTGGTGTGGGCTTAGTCAAAACGGCGGAGGATTTTGGTAGCCAGGGGGAGCGGCCCACGCATCCTGAGCTGCTGGATTGGCTGGCCGTGGAATTCATTGAAAGTGGGTGGGATGTCCAACACTTGTTACGACTGATTCTCACTTCGGCCACCTATCGCCAATCTGCTAAAGTGACTCCGGAGCTTCTCGCTCGAGATCCGGAAAACCGGCTCCTTGGGCGCGGGCCTCGCTTTCGGCTGGATGCGGAAGCCATTCGTGATACCGCGTTATTTGTCAGCGGCCTATTGGTCGAACAAGTGGGTGGGCCAAGCGTGAAGCCTTACCAGCCCTCGGGGCTTTGGGAGGCTGTGGGTTACACCACCAGCAACACGGCCCGATTTGTGCAGGATCATGGAGAAAAACTGTACCGGCGCAGTTTGTACACATTTTGGAAACGTACATCGCCGCCGCCAAATCTCACCACATTCGACGCTCCAGCGCGTGAGGATTGTACGGTGCGCCGGGCCCGAACGAATACTCCTTTGCAGGCCCTTGTGTTGATGAACGATGTACAGTTTGTGGAGGCGGCGCGAAAAATGGCGGAGCGGCTCATGAAAGAAGGGGGCGAAACGACCGCTGATCGGGTCCTTTATGGTTTCCGCCTCGTAGCTGCCCGAGCTCCTAAGGAAGATGAGTTAGCGGTGCTGATCCGTCAGTACGACCGACATTATGAGCGATTTAGCCAGGCACCGCAGGCAGCCTTACAATTGCTTGCGGTGGGCGAATCACCACGGGACGAGTCGCTTGATCCTGCCCAAGTGGCCGCATGGACCTTGGTGTGTAATGTGCTCCTAAACCTCGATGAGAGCATCACGAAATAATTTCCTCTGATGTTGCCCCGAAGCGGGATCTGGAGGCGAATTTTGGAGTTTTTGGTGCCCCCCGTGTAGGAAGGTTGAACACCACTTGCGCCTGAATTTTGTTAGACCCGCTAGCAAAACGAAGTTCCGCAAAAACATGAAAGACCCCTGAAAAAGTCCCTCTAGAAAATAGTTCGAAGATAAAGTGGTAAGACACGGGTCTGGACAAGGAAAAAAAACGAAAGATTGGGAAATGCTTTCGAGGTGTGCAACCTTCATTTTATAGTGGGAAGTCGGGATTTTTCGATGGGTAATCGAGGAGTGCTGACCTAGGCCAATTCTCGATCGGAAAGGAGTAGCGCATGGATCCTCAAGAGGAATACGCTTTACTGGAAACGCGGCGACAGTTCTTCGGTCGGTGTGCTCGGGGCCTTGGTCCTATTGCGTTGGCTTCCCTTCTGAACCCGAAGCTTCTTTCCGCTTCGGACCCGGCATCGCCAAGTGGTCCTCCGCCGCATCAGCCGGGACCGGTCGGGGCTTTAACGCAACTTCATCATGCCCCAAAAGCGAAGCGGGTGATTTACCTCATTATGAACGGCGCCCCTTCACAAATTGACCTTTTCGACTATAAGCCAAAAATGCTGGATATGTTCGATGCGGACTTACCGGACTCCGTGCGCATGGGGCAACGATTGACCACCATGACCTCCGGCCAAGCGCGGTTTCCCGTCGCTCCTTCCATTTATAAATTTAAGCAGTATGGACAGTCCGGGGCATGGATCAGCGAGCTTCTCCCCCATCTTGCAACGGTGGTGGACGAAATTGCCATCGTCAAAAGTATGCACACCGAAGCGATCAATCACGATCCGGCGATTACGTATCTTCTCACGGGGAGCCAGATTCCCGGTCGGCCCAGTTTAGGGGCGTGGCTCTCTTATGGTTTGGGTTCCATGAATCGGGACTTGCCCAGCTTCGTCGTCCTTCACTCCACCTGGAGCGCGAAGCGAGATGCTCAGGCCATTTATTCGCGGCTTTGGGGGGCGGGGTTTTTACCCTCTAGGTATCAAGGGGTCAGCTTTCGTTCGCAGGGCGATCCTGTGCTTTACCTGACGAATCCACCCGGCGTCGATTCGGCGGCTCGCAAGGACATGCTGGATGCCGTGGTTGAGCTGAATCAAAAACTTTATGCTGAGCTTGGAGATCCGGAAATTCAAACCCGAATCTGTCAATATGAAATGGCCTTCAGCATGCAATTTTCAGTGCCGGAGTTGACGGACATTTCCAAGGAGCCGGAAGAAACCTTCGAACTTTACGGAGAGGAGGCTCGAAAGCCCGGCACTTTTGCAGCAAATTGCTTGCTCGCACGGAGACTGGTTGAGCGCGATGTCCGCTTCGTGCAAATTTTCCATCGCGGTTGGGATCATCACCACGATTTGCCGCGCGATTTGCCGCTTCAATGCAAAGATGTTGACCAGGGATGTCGCGCATTGATCTTGGATCTGAAGCAACGCGGTTTGCTGGAGGATACGTTGATCGTTTGGGGCGGCGAGTTCGGCCGGACCATCTATTGCCAGGGGACGCTTACGAAAACGAACTATGGGCGGGACCACCATCCTCGCTGTTTCACCATGTGGCTTGCCGGCGGCGGCATTAAACCGGGAATCGTTTATGGTGAAACCGACGAATTTAGCTACAACATTATTCGCGATCCGGTGCATCTGCATGACCTGAATGCAACCATTCTGCACCTATTGGGCGTAGATCACACGAAGCTTACTTATCGGTTTCAGGGTCGCGATTTCCGCTTAACCGACGTGCACGGTCACGTCGTTGAGGGGTTGATTGCTTAGGGTGAACCTTTACAGGAGTAGGATGAACGTTTCTAGGAAAAGGGCTTTCGCGCTGCTTGATGCATGCGGAAAACTCAATTGATCGTTAAAGTACTTGGGTTCGAGTACTTGGGCCGCAATTGCTGGCATCATATACGCAGCACAATGGGTGACCCTGGTTGCGAGGGTTTGGAGCCGAGATTCCCTTTAGGTAAGTAGAAGAGTTCGAACAGGCAGGAATCTACTGTGATCGCTTGAGCATCGGCGGTTTTAGATACAATCGAGTCCATGACTCGCTGACACAGAAGAACTAAGGTATGGCGGTGTTCGGGTTGCAGCAGGAAATCGAACCGCCTTTTTTGGTACTCCGCTTTATTCTGTGGGAAATCGAGTTTCGACGTTATTTGAATACTAGATGTTAGTGCAACGTTACGAAAAACAAGTGCTGGCGGTGATTGATTTTTTTGTTTTTGCTCTTTAAAGCCATTTTCAACCGATAAAATGGCATCAAATCTACAAAGCAAGCTGCGTGAGAATCCGCCGGCTGAATCATTTCGCCGACAATGGTGACATGCGGTTCAAACGCGGATGTTTCTTGCGGGAATTGAGGAAGCGCAGGACCTTCGGTAAACGGAAATGTTTCGCGAGAACCTTTGCTAAGTTGAATCGCTGTTTAGCCCCCACAGCCCGTTGGGTTTTGCTTTGGAGGATATAGGGATTCGCTCTCTAAACTCCTTGACGGCGTTAAGTCGCTCGAATTGCGCGAACTGCAAGTATTAAATCCAGAACAACGCGGTATCGTTTTCGACTTTTAAGCCGTGCTCATCAGTTACTCAACGCGATTTTTGACCCTTGGGCCGGAATCGTTTGTCGATCGCGATTTACCGAGGGCGGAGTAAACGAGGGCGGAGTAAAAGAGTCAGAATCACTTTCATTTTTCACCTTACCAAACTTAAGCGTGCCATCGGAGAGATCGCATGCCGCAGGAAAAGACCGACAATCCCTCCGATGCTGAAGGCCTACGGAGGCAGATTTCTTGTTGTGTTCCCGAAGATCCTTCCACACGAGAGCTGCAACCGAAAAGCAAGGAGCTTAATTCCGCCTCTCGGGGCGGACCTCGATTGAGCGGGCTTTTGCGGGGATCAACTCCATGTGTGAATGTGCGAGTTTTCTCTGCGATCTTACTTTTGCCGTTGACCGCCTTTCTTTTTGTTGATTCTAAAGTTTGGTTAAATCGACTCGTCTGTCTGCCGAATTACTTGGCTTTGCTGGTAGAGCGTCTTCTTGAGCCTCCGACATTGGCCAGCGAAGCCGCAAGCTCACTCGTTGCGGAGCCGGCAAGCCAATCACCCTCTGATTCCGTCAACAATCCTCCGGATATTGCAGGCCAGCCGCAGGTTCCCACCTTCCCCCCGAGTGACGGCAGAATCGATTTTTCGCATCAGATCGTGCCGATCATCCGCGAGCGATGTGCTACCTGTCACACGGGCAATGCGGCGGAGGGAGGCATATCATTCAACACTCGCGAAAGCATTCTGGAAGCCGAAGTAGTGGTGCCCGGCAACCCAGGCGAAAGTATTCTAATCGAAAGAGTGACGACGAAAGATCGTGTGTTGCGAATGCCTCCGGAGGGGCCACCATTAACTCCCGAGCAAGTTGCGCTCTTGCGCCAGTGGATTGCTGAAGGGCTACAATGGGAGCCAGGCTTCTCGTTCGCGCCACCTTCCGCTTATGAAGCACCCCTGACGCTACGTCAGGTTACTATTCCGCCGGAAGAACCGGGCTTGGAGCACCCGTTGGATCGGCTGGTTGCCGAGTATTTTCGTGAAAATGGGCAGAGCTTCCCCCAAACGATCGATGATCGCCGGTTCGCAAGAAGGGTCTATTTCGATCTGATTGGGCTGCCGCCGACTCCAGATGAGTTGGCCGAGTTCTTGGGCGATAGGGACCCCAACAAGCGGGCAAAACTGATTTCCAACCTCTTGGCCAACCACCGAGCTTACGCGGATCATTGGCTGAGTTTCTGGAACGATCTACTCCGGAACGACTACACGGGCACCGGCTATATCGATGGGGGACGGAAACAGATCACCGAATGGCTATACCGTGCCTTGTACGAAAATTGGCCTTACGACCGCTTCATTCGGGGATTGATCACGCCAGACCCCGGGGCTGAAGGTTTCATTCGCGGCATCAAATGGCGGGGTAATGTCAATGCAAGTCAGCGAGTAGAACTTCAGTTTTCACAAACGACAGCCCAGGTGTTTCTGGGCATCAACATGAAGTGTGCCTCGTGCCACGATAGTTTCGTGGATAAATGGAAACTTACCGACGCCTACGGCTTGGCGGCCATCGTAGCCGAGGAACCGCTTGAGATTCACCGCTGCGACAAACCGACAGGGCAGGTCGCCGCACCCGGGTTTGTTTTTCCGGAATTAGGCTCGATCAATCCTGCTGCCCCAGCCCCGGAGCGGCTCCGGCAGTACGCGGAGCTGCTAACTCATCCGGAGAACGGGCGGACCAGCCGCACCCTGGTGAACCGAATTTGGCACCGGCTCATGGGTCGGGGCCTTGTTCACCCGGTGGATGCGATGGATCATGCCCCGTGGAGTGAAAGCCTGCTTGATTATCTGGCCGGTTACCTCGTCCAAAATGGCTGGGACATTAAAAAGTTGCTGGAGCATATGACCACTTCCAAGATTTACCAGGCCGAGTGCGCCTCGGTTTGGCCGGATGGCTCGTCCCAGGCGTATGTGTTTCAGGGGCCGCTGCCGCGGCGATTAACGGCCGAACAATTTGTGGATACGCTCTGGCGATTGACCGGGGCGGCTCCGGCGAAACCCATCGCGAACCTCGGCATTCAGGCGGAACCCGCGGAATTCGTTCGAGCGGCGCTTGTGCCGGCAGATCCACTGCAACTGGCTTTAGGGCGACCGCTTCGCGACGTTGTGGTTTCCACAAGGCCTGAGGAAATGACCACCTTGCAAGCACTGGATTTGAGCATCGGTGAACAATTTCATGCTGCTCTCGATCAAGGGGGTGTGCGGCTTTTGAAGCTCTTTGAGGGACAACCGGCGGCCAACCTGATTCAGCGTGTATTTCTGAGTACCCTGTGCCGACCTCCAACACCGGAAGAATTGCAGGCAGCCTCCGCGTGGCTGTGCGAGGGAGATTCGTCGGGACAAAAACCGGCCCAATCCGCTGAGGTGGTAGCCGATTTCCTGTGGACAGTTCTCATGCTGCCGGAGTTTCAAACGATCCGGTGACAAGTAAGAAAGTCCGATGAGAAATAACGAAATCGGTTATTTAAAAGAGAGGCCAAGCCAGGGGTTTTAGAGCGCAAGGTTTTTAACCATTCGGGTTGGTTCGGTGTGGGGTAGGTGTCAATTCGGGTTAAGGGGTCAAATGAAGATTGGGCTGATTCGCTGAGGTTGAACTCAGTACACGCCGCCACACAAGCAGGATCTGGGTTACCCGCTGGATCAGGAACTTAGAAACAGGTTTACCGATGGCACTCACAGCTTAGCCGAAGATAGGTTCCGAAACTTCTGTTAGGCGTGCTTAATTCAGTAAAAAAAGAAGGGCATAGCACCGGCAACCAAGAAGCAGCCATCCGGCGGTTGGAAAGATACCGGCTTTATTCGGCAGTGAAAAAGCAGCGTTCGTGGAGGATTCCGAAGGAGTAAATGTTGGCCAAAAAAAAAGGAGGCGGTTGTCGGTTGGCAAATGATCATGTCCTGATCGGACGAATAGCCCAATCAAGTCCCTTTTTGAGACATGGCATCGTATTTGAAAAGAAGTCCCCGCACATTCTCGGGAACTTAAAGGATAGGGGATCGGGAGATGGTGAAAAGAGCGGAAATGTTAAGTGATGCGTTGCTGGTCGCCGGGCGTCCGCACCAACCGGGACCGAACGGGATTGCTTCTTTCGGAGAGGGTTTCGGCAGCAAGCGTGAGCCGATCGATCAATCTGCGGGGACGCGCAACTGGCGTCGCCGGGATTTTATCCGCTGGGCCGTGGCCGCGGGAGCCGCCACGCTTACGATGCCAGAACCGCGCGGTTGGTCATCGCCCACTGAGCCGCGCGAGAACAGCGCTTTGCGGCTTGCCCCGCCGCCGCCTGCCCGAGCCGATTGTCTCGTGCTTTTGTGGATGGCCGGGGGGATGGCTGCCCCCGACACTTTTGATCCAAAGCGATATGCGCCATTCCGCAAGGGACTTCCGGCCAGCGAAATTTTGAGCACTTTTCCGGCGATCGACACGGTGCTTCCGGGGGTTCAGATCTCCCAAGGATTGGAGAATATTGCCCAGGTATTAGACCGGGGCACTTTAATCCGTTCGCATGTGCTGCCGGACCTCGGTCATATTCTGCACTCCCGTCATCAATATCATTGGCACACCGGTTATATCCCCCCGCAAACAGTAGCTGCTCCACATATGGGGGCGTGGATCGCCCGAATTCTTGGTCCTCGTGATCCTGTAATCCCGCCGTTCATCGTCATTGGTCAACGGCTGGAAGGAATCGGGGAAAAAGAGGAACTCAAAGCGTATCACACGGCAGGATTCCTCGGGGCCGAATATGGGCCGTTTATGATCCCATTTCCCGAGCAGGGAGCCGATAGTGTCCGGCCTCCGCGCGGGATGACACCCTCGCGTTTTGAAAACCGGCATTCATTCTATCGCCGCCTTGTGGAACAGGAGTTGGCGGGTCAGCCGGCCAGCGACTTCCATCGAGAATCCGTCCTCCGGGCCCTGGAGAATGCATATCGATTATTGGCCTCACCCAAACGCGAGGCCTTCGACATCTCGAAGGAACCAAAAGAGGTTTACGAAAAATACAACACGGGCCGATTTGGCCTGGGATGCCTGCTTGCCCGTCGGCTGGTGGAGGCGGGGGCGCGATTCATCGAAGTCACCACCGAATATGTGCCGTTCGAAGGCTGGGATACGCATGAGAATGGTCACACTCGATATGCCGGGATGAAGCAGTTAATCGATCGCCCCATCGCCCAGTTGATTTTGGATTTGGAGGACCGCGGCCTGCTGGATCGTACTTTGGTCATTGTGGCGAGCGAATTCAGCCGCGATATGCTCATCGAGGGGGTGCCTGGCAGTAATGCCCGCGACCAATCGCGCGCCCCTGCTGACTTCATGGAGGAGATGATCCACTATGGGCTACACCGGCACTTTACCGGGGCGAGCTCGGTGCTAATGTTCGGCGGCGGCATCCGGCGTGGTTGTGTCTTCGGAGAATCAGCTCCAGAACGTCCTTGCGTGGCCATCCGCGATCCGATTGACGTAACCCGCTTGCATGCAACCATCTACACGGCGATGGGAATCTCACCGGCGACGGCCTACGAGGTGGAAAAGCGTCCGTTCTATGTCACGGAAGACGGCAAGGGCCAACCCGAAATGAGACTTTTCAGCTAAGATAAGACTTTTTGGCTGCACCGAGAATTTTTAGCAAAACCAAGGATCGCAGCCTTTATAAGCACCAGTAAGGGCATGTGCTACTAGAAGGAGCGCGATTCCCAACAAAGGCAATGCGGGGGATTTCGCAAAGACAGTACAAGGGCAAATCGAAGCGGGCTAAATGGACCCTTAAGACCCAGTGGACCGGCGGGTGCCCGCGGCGGGAGGAGTTCGAATCCGGCCCCCACCTCGTCGAGCGGCACGTCCACGGTAATACTCGTACATATACCCCCCTTCCATCATGTCCATATAGGTCTCGTCATACATGCTTTCCATCCCCGGGGGGCCGCCGGTTGCCGGCTTTTTCACCGGAGCTTCGGGTTCCTTGTGATAGCGCACGTATTCCGCGTAGTCCCCCAGCTCGTTACGTACCAGAAGGTTGCCGTAGGAATCCATCAAAAGCAGCATGCTGGGTTCCGTAATGTCCTTGTCGGAGCGATGGAGCCGCTCGCCACCCCGCATATCGACGACCAACATCTGCGTGAAATAAGAGAATTTTTCTTCAGTCTCCTCAGTTTTCTTTGTTCCGGGACCAGTCGCCGGCCGTTTGGTGCCGCCCGGACCGGGAAGTCCGCCCGGTGCGCCGGGTGGGGGCATCGTCTCGCTCACCGAAGTACCCATCAGGTCATCCAAGCCAGTCATGGCCCCGGGATAACCTGGATACATGCCGCCATAACCGGGACGTGTTTCCTTCGGAATCGTTCCTTCAAGGTTGGCAAGTTGGCCACGCAACAGAGTGAAGTCTTGGGCCGCCCGGACGCCATCTTCCGATCGGAAAGCTACTACAACTACATTCGCCGCCGGCTCATGCATGACCGTCGGGGCCGGCTTTACTGGGCCGGCAATTACGCGGGCATCCAATGGAACTCGTACCGGTTCGGTAACCTCGCTCCATTGTGTTTCGAGCCAGGGATTTTGCGTCAGCTCATGCCGCTCCACGAAGCGTGGGTCCAGCCTATAGTTCGGATTAAAGAGAACCAACTGAACGCGGTAGACGTACTGCTTTCCCGGCTCGACGGAAAAATCGAAGAACCGGAAGAGTTGAAACTTCACCCGAGGCATACCGGGCTGAGGATAGGTGCCCGGTTGTTCCGGAGTCGTTGTGCCCGGTGCTGCCGGAGGCTGTCCCACCGCACCGGGTCCTGCCGGAGGTTGCCCCTCGGGGGATGGCGTGAGGCCCGGAACCCCGGGAACCGGTAAGCCGGCGGGTGCCCCCTCGATCGGCGGCAAAGGAATCCCCCCCGGACCCGCGCCCGCTCCCGGGACCATGGTTCCGAGTCCGCTTCCCGGATAGCCACTCGGATAGGTCGGCATCGTTCCTGGATACATCCCCTCCGAATACATCATCTCGTCGGATCCCGGAGCCCCCGGCATACCGCCCGGATAACCTCCAGGATATCCGCCCGGATAACCTCCAGGATATCCGTAGCCAGAGCCGCCCGAATATGGCATGGTGTAGGGGTTGCTGGAGCCCATCGCCAAAGTTTCGGGACCCATGCCGGGCTCGCCCGCTACGCCGCGCATGGCCGCTGCCAGAGGAATCTCCGGTGGATGAGCCACCTCAACTCCCCAAATTTCACCGATACGCGGCCCCAGCGGAAATGATAGGGGCGCACTGCCCGGTAGCGGTGCCGGAGGCAAATACGCCGGATGAACCACCTCCTGTCCCATCCCCCGCCAGAAGCGCACCACCATCAGCATTTGCCGTGGGTCGATCCGCACCCAGCGGAGATTCGTCGCCTCGCCCCGCGGATCCAACTCCGCACGTTCCACCCAGTAGTGGATGTAAATGGGTCGGTCGCGGTTGGGATCCTTATACTGAGCATCTTTGAACGTTTCTAAATAGGCTTCCATTTGTTTGGCGATCGGAATCAGCCCTGTTAATACGACCCACCGCTGGCCCCTTCCGGCCCCCAGGCTCGCACTAGCGCCGGGGGAGCCCGGAGCGGCAGCCGGCCGTGTTAACTGGGACGGGTCCGCCATGTTGAAAACCCCATTTCCCGCGGAAGCCCGCAAGCTCTCCAACGCGAATACGGGTGGCTCTCCCCGCAGTCCGCGCCGTTCCCAAAGTAAGGGATCCCAAACCGTGGCAAAGCGGTAAAAGGTTTCCTCAATTGGTCTTCGGATTTGCTGGGCAATAGCCGGGTAATCGGTTGGTGTACGAGCTGCCTCCGGCGAGGTCTGCTCAATGTGTTGTTTCGCACTTTGGGCATCGCTACGCAACTGCTCCGGGGAAAAACCCACAGCCTTTCCCCCTGAGGCAACTGCCGAATAAAGGCAAAACAGAAATACAATCGCCACCAGCCCGAGCACGACCTTCTCCACGTGCTGCAAGGCTAGCTGTTGCAGCGAACCCAAGTCGAAGGGGAGCTTTGCTTTCATATAAAGACTCCTCGGAAAGAGGTTTCCGAGATTAATTCGGAACTAGTTTTCGCGACACCCCTATTTGAATCGCAACCCGCCTTGTACCCCAAAAAACTGAACGGTACTCAAATTCGCCAAACTTTGCAATAAAGTAAGTTATCTGTGAAGCCCGTTATCCGGCGTTTATTCCTTGTTTCAAGTTTCTCAATTTACCGAACGAAAAAGGCAATCTTGCGTCGACTTCATCCCACTTACGGGCTACCCGGCGGTGGCGAGGTGGCAGCTCCCGGTCCACCGGCCCCCGGCTGAGGTGATGGCGATACCGGCGCTATTGCTGGTGGTCCTGGTGGCGTAGGAGTCACCCCTTCCGGAGGAGGAGCGAATGGAGGGCCCGGAAGTGCCGGTTGCCCCACAGGCGCCCCTGCCGGTGGTTGAGGCGAGGCAACTCCGGTACCCGCAGGCGGCACTCCGCCCGGCGAGGGGCCGGCAGCCGGCCCTGCGGCCGGGATTGGAGCACCCGGAGCCGCCGGAGCTGTAGCGGCCGGACCGGCCGGTGGTTGTGCGGCGGGAGCTCCCACAGCCCCAGCTTCCGACGCCGGAACCGCACCACCGGGGACCGGAGGCGGTCCGGTCGGAATGGCTAGCGGCCCTTCGACTTCTGCTTCACCACCCTTGCCCAGCTTGCTGCGATCAGGGGGATTAAACAGGAAGATAATTCCCTGCACCTCGACCGGCATATCGTACGTTTCCGCGGCCGAGCTGCCCGCGGTACCCCCCATGGCCGTTCCGTACGGACTAGCTGAGCCAGGAGCCTCGTCATACGTGCTGGTCATTCCGGGATACATCCCCCCCATGCCACCAGCCCCAGGGTACACGCCCGTGCTGGAGTATCCGCTCATGCCGCCCATCCCTGGATAGGCCATTCCACCGGCCATGCTGCCGAGCTCGACCGTACGGCCCTGTCCCGGACGCAACCGTACCCGACGCACTTGGACGGGCATCGGCGAATTGGCGCAATTTACCAGAAGTCGCGGAATTCGCCGCTGGTCCATGTGCAAAAACATCCGCACAGGCATCATCTTGAATTCCGCGAAAGGATGGGGGCTGTTGGCCGGCAACGGGTTGCCGTCCTTATTTACGTATCGAAAGTGTGTCAGTTGCTGTCGGATTAATTCTTCGCGGGAAACATTTGAGGCTGCGCCTGGCCCTGCTCCCGGCCCGTAACCGCCGTAACCGTAGCCCCCCATGGCTCCCCCTTCCGGGCCTTCCGGGCCATAATCGCTTCCGTAATACATCGAAGTTCCCATCCCCGGTGGCATCATGGGACCGGCCATGGGAGGCATACCCGGCATAGGCGGCATTCCCATGCCCGGCGGTCCTAACCCGCCCGGCGGTCCTAACCCGGTGGTCATTCCCTCACCACCGGGAGCGGCCGTGCCGTAAGCCCCCACACCAACTCTGGGAAGGATGGGCATCGAAGTCTGCACAAAAGCGATGGCTGCCTCGCGTCCAATCTCGAGGGCATCGATCCGCTTGATCGCTGCGTTATAGTAGCTTGTAGCCCCGGCATTTGTTTCCCGAATGATCCCCAAGAGAGCTTCGTAAACCCAGAGACTTTCCTGGGCCACGCGCACCTCGAAAGTAGAGGGGGTGGTCGGCCAATCAAACTGGGCACGGATTCGCTGCAAATCCTGCATGTTCCAATCGACAATTCCGACCAATTCAGCCCCCGGCTGAGTCGCTTGCGGGCCACCTCCCGTGTAAGTTGTAGTTCCGGGGGCGTATCCTTCCTCCCCGGTATAAGTGGATGTTGCCCCTGGATAGCCGCCCACGGTCCCGTACGGCGACGCTCTTGTTTGTCCTTCGAAAGGATCCTGTTTGATCGGGCGTCCGCGCTCGTCCTTCAAAATGTTCCCCTGAAGGTCGCGCTTCGGCGGCAACCGCAAGTCAACGATCTCATACCATTCTGGGAAATGGTTTCTGATGAAATACTGATAAACTTCGCGGTATCGAACCGGGATCTCATCCTCTGGCCCTAACGAGTTGATGACTTGCAAGAACTCATCCCCTAATTGTCGCGGCCATTGATTGCGGGCTTTTTGATCTTGATACAACTCGGCCCAGGCCCGATAAACCAAATCGATTAAACGCCGATGCTCTTGCTCCAAGGCCCGAAGGACCTTTTGATTGGGATGAGCTGCGACACTTCGCACTTTGACGACAGCATCGCGCTGCTGTTCCAACTGGGTGCGGCGCTCATTGGTTGCCCGGGCCAACTTTGCCGAGGCTGTCCCCCAGAAAACAACGCTTAAGATCACTACCACCCCGGATAAAATCCAAAAGTGGTACTTTGCAACAACGGCTAGGACCTGCTTGACCTGATCCATTGGAAAGCCCCTGCTGGGAGAGTCCCTATAAAATTTGTTTATATCTCTTGTTTATATCTTGTTTGTGTCCAGGATGGCTACTTGTTGCGTATCAAATTACATCTCGGGAATTGCGAGTTACATCTCGGGAATTGCGAGGCCGGCTGCCATGAAGGTTCACGACTTCCAACTTGCACTTAGATCAAAGCCTTCCTTCACGATGGATGAATTCGGCAAAATCCCTCCGCCGGCAACCGGCGCCAAAGGTCGCGACCTTCAACCGATATGACCATCATGCCGAATCATACAACCAACAAGTTTCAGGAACAGCAGATGCTTAAAGGTGTTCACCCAAGGTGCTGGTCATGTTCCGCTTGTCGCTGTAGGCGTTTATCCAGTCCCAGGCGGGGAGGTGGGCTGAGGGGTTTGGGACCCCGTGGCCCCGACTTCCCCCGTTGCCGTTTGTTGTGCTTCCTCCATCTGACGCCGCTTTTCGTGGCGCTCACGGGCTGAAGTGGGTTGCCAGCAAAACTGCACGACGAAATCGAAACGTCGCAAAACGATCTCTAATTCCTCCGGCCGAACACTAGCGCTGGTTCCCGGGGCCCCGGTCGCCCCCAGATACCCAGGCCCCCTTGTCGCGGCGTAGGGGTTGTATGGACTGCTACCCATTCCCGGTGTTAAAGTCGTGGCGTATCCTGACATGGGTCCCCCGGGCATGCCTGAGTAGCCTTCATCGAAACTACCGCTGGGCCCAAACCCGCGGAAGGATGGTTTGCGAATTCGTACCTCGACCGGTCTACCAGGATTGATGAGCACCGGGTAGCCGATTCCCAACTCCTTCATGCTGACCCATTCTGTGCCGGGCTCCTCCACTTTGGGCAATATCACCCGTTGACATTCCAAATTCCTTAAGAGGGTTTCCCGCACATACTGGGCACCCTGAATGTCGCCGGCGGTCGGTCGGTTGTGGTAGTGATAACCGGTAAGTTGAATGACATAACCGGCCCCCTTCGGACCCTCGACCGAGGTTCCGGTTCCCGGCATCATCCCGCCGAGCGGTGCCGCCATGGCACTCCCCGGAGGTGCTCCCAACGGTGCTGCCGCACCCCCAGGAGTTCCGGGCATACCTCCAGGCGTTGTGGGAGCCCCTGCACCTGCTTGGCCCGAAACATCCAGCGGTTGATACCACCGCGACACCATAGCAAACCATTGGCTCAAGTCCTCGACATATTGGCTATCCACACTGACGATATGAAGCTCGTTACGGAGCTCGATATCCTCAGGCTTCTTATCCTCCGGATCCCGGGGCAAACACTCATTGATGGCTCGCAAGAGTTCTAGCCACTGAATTCGCTGCTCAACGTGGCTGACCACATTCTTCCCGATTTGATCCGTCGCATCAAAGGCCGAGAGTGCCGACGATTTTTGCGATTGAAGCGCTTGGGATTCCTTCACTACCTGAGCTGCTTCGTTTTCCGATGCGGAAAATCGCTCAGGCGACATCACGCCTAAAGCACGCGAATACCCGAGGAAGCTTAGCGTGAAACCCAACAGTAATGTGGCGGCAGCGGCCACCGCCCACGGTTTTTTCGATCGGATTAGGCGCTCCTGAACGATCTCTGGCGGCAACAGATTGGTTTCAATTCGACCCTGATTCACCCCCTGAACGGCCAAGCCATAACATACGGCAAAGCTCAAGAGGTTCTCTTGAAAAGCAGGTGCCTGGGTTACTTCCGGCCCGGCCAAGCCGCCGAAGCTTTGAATGTCAATGACCTCGTATCCGAGGCTTTGGCCTAAATAGCGCCGCAACCCGGGCAACTTCATCGCATTGCCTAGCGGTAACAAGTAGCGAATTTCAGCAGCGCGGTTGATGCTGCTGAAGTAGTTAATAGAGCGCTGGACTTCAGTCAGCAAATCATTGAAGACCGGCCGCATTGCCTGGAAAACCGCTTTGGGATCCTCGGCGGCCGTTGTATTCCGCTTGAGGTGCTCCGCCTTCGCAAATGTCAGTTTCAGTTCTTTCGTCAGGGCACGGGTAAAGTGGTTGCCGCCCAGGGGGATGCTCCGCTGCCAAACCCGGTACCCGTTTGTGATGACCAGGTCGCTTGCGTCAGTACCCATGGACAAGATGACGTAGTACGCGGGCGGGTTATCAGGGTCGTACTCGGCCTCGGTGGGAAGCTCGTCCCAGCGCTCGAATACCAGGAAGTTGTATAAGGCTAACGGCGCTAACTGGACGATTTCTGCCTCGATCCCGACCGCCTGTAGCGGTGCCAAAGCGCGGTAAACCTGGTCGCGCTTCATAGCGAAAAGGCCAATCTCGGCCTCCAGCACGAAGCCCTCCTCCTCCATGCCGCCGCGCATCCGCTGATAGGACCAAACGACCTCGTCCAGACTGAACGGGATCTGTTGGCGAGCCTCATATCGGACGATGTCGGGAATTCGCCGCGCCTCTACCGGCGGTAGTTTAATGAAGCGAGCCAAACCGCTTTGCCCCGGGACAGAGACCGCTACCCGCTCGCCGCGGAGATTGTTCCGGCTTTGAAACTGCTTAAGGGCATGGGAGAGGATTTCCTCACTTTCAGCCCCCGGTTGTGTCAGGAGCTTGGGGTATTCGATAAAATCGAATGCCTCCGCGATCAATTGATTAGGACGATCTCCGCGGCGGCAACGCAAAGCTTTCAACGCAGCATAGCCAATGTCTAGGCACCAAATGGCCTCGCTTTTCGGCATGACGAGGACCCCTTCGATTCGGAGTTTCCAGTTCCCAGATTAGTTGCAAGAGGATTTTGCCTATTTCGTGTTTCGTGCCCCGGAAACAACGAAGCTATTTTCTTTATCTTATCAGACCGAGGATTTTAGAGCGACAATCCTTCAAACTGTCAGTCTATCCCCGCAAATCCCGACCTGTCAACCAAATCCCCTAAAGATTGAGACACTGGGCCCCTTCAGAAAGTTCCGTTCAATACGCTCCTTTTCCTTCTGTTTCCATCCCGTAAAAAAAGGCTCATTCCGTCGGAAGAAGGTTAAACGAAGAAGGTTAAACCACGAAAGATTAGTTTTCCGGCTTACAGTTAGCACGAATTCACAAGGTTAGATACGAATCCACAAAACGCCTGAAAAAGGGGTGGTCTAAACGGCAAAGACATCTCCATTCGGTGAAGCCGCCTTCAAGTGGGGGAAGCCGAGGCCCACCTGGCATAAAACAAGGGAGCTTGTAACAGTCCGCCAATCGTTGAAAATCTAGCCCCCGGCCGTACGTGCCGACCGCCAAAAGGACTTCAAGCGAAAAAAACTTCCATGTTTTGCACCGCTCCCCCGCACCATTGAGCGGCTTCGGCCGGAATCATTCCGGTCGATGCATCGGCTGTGTGGGTTGGAAAAGAAATGCGGGATACTCCCGGCACAACACGGGCACGAACGCAACGCGGATCAAATGCCGAAACAACCCAGACTCATGAAATCCCGGAAAACGGCTTCACAGAGGTTTCTCGTTTGATGCACCCAGCGAGAAGAATCATTCATAAGTGAACTTGTACGAGGGTTTTGCTTGCTGATTTGACAAGCCCGTAAGCCAAACGGCGTTTGTCGGAGCTTCGGCCTGGAATCGAAGGCCTGGAATCGGTATAAGAGCGAAGAAAATCCCTCTAACGCTCTAATTCCTGCGAGTAATCATGCTTAAAGATGTGAGGATTGTTTGGGAAAGAACTTTGAGTCAGACCGAGCGCTTGCTTCAACCATTGAGACACCTCTGTTATCCATTCTGTAGCCGAAAAACCAGAAGATTATAAACATTATGAAATATTGCCAGTTATACTGCATTCACGAATGAAGAAGCAGCATAAATTTCATAAATCGTACGCCACCCAAGTTAGCCTCTCCGCCAAGACTTTCAGGAAACTCAAGCAAATGGCCTTTACAGCACAAATCCTTCTACTTTTGTCACTTTCACAAGGATCCTCTTAGCAAAACGTTTTTAGGTGATAGCTGAAATATTTTTACTTTACAGCTTATTCACCTAATTCCGAGCTCTTCTCCGGGAAAGCAACAGGTCTTTCCCTTTGGAAAGTGTGGCGAGTTTCTTGAATTTTTCGGCGATCGTTTTTCTGCAAATGTTCACCAGTTGGAACCGAGATCCGCTTCTTCTTGCCCAGGATTTGTTCGCTTTTCCTGTGTCTGTATTTCCAGCCGACTATTTTAAAACTATCGTTTTAGTGGCGTATAGCACCATGTTAGACAAAAATCCCGCTATGTTTGTTATTGGCGTCATCAGTAAGATGCACATTATCCACACGAAATCCATTATCCACGCGAAATCCACACGAAGCTTTCTGTGTAGACGTAAGTATGTCAGTGAAAGTCTCATTTGACGCATTAACATTGTTTATCCGGAGGGAAAAACAGGATAAAAAAACAAGTTTGTGCAAATGTAAATCCATGGCACAAGGTACAAATAACCCGAGGGCTTAAAGGAATGGTGCCGACGTTAATCCTCTTGTCCTGGACTTAAAGGGGACAACTCCACGCCCCGGTAATCGAAAGTTTATGAAAATAGTTTTGATCAAAATTCAATTTCTAATTGCAGCTAGCATAATGGCCCTCTTTT
Organism: uncultured Thermogutta sp.; assembly: GCA_937128505.1. Taxonomy (GTDB): domain Bacteria; phylum Planctomycetota; class Planctomycetia; order Pirellulales; family Thermoguttaceae; genus DTLM01. Next base: position 14,640 of record CAKZMM010000018.1, on the reverse strand, counting down.
TTGGCTGTGTCGAACGCCGGATCACCATCCGCACTGACCCGCCAGGGGCTATGGCGTACATCGACGATTATCAAATCGGCACGACGCCAATTTCCACCAACTTTACGTACTATGGAACACGCAAAATCCGGTTAGTGAAAGACGGATTCAAAACGAAGGTCGTTTACCAGCGCATTCCACCCCCTTGGTATCAAATCCCGCCCCTCGATTTCGTCACGGAAAATATCATTTTGGGAACCATTAGGGACCACCGCACCCTCACCTATCAGCTTGAAGCGGATGTCGTCGTGCCCCCCGAGCACCTGCTCCAACGGGCCGAGCAATTTCGCTCGGAAGCTTACGCACCCTTGCCATCCGTCGAAGCCGAGGGCTATCCGGTCGGATTATCTTCCAGGGTTACACCGTGGAGTGCCGAGACGAATGCATCATTTTTAGCGCCGCAACAACTGCAAAATCCGCGGCCAATACCCACCGGCCACCTGCCCCAATCTAATCACACCGGGCCACTTCGGACGGCCCCTGGCTTGACAACTCCCGCGTCCTTTAACGCGTCGCAACCCACCTCAGAAATTCCTCGCTTACCCCCTCCGCAGTTGCCGCCGAGCATTCCCAGTTACCCGTAACGAGTTGAGGTTGCTCTGTCTGCCGAAAGTTCATACGGCAACTGCCTTGCGGGTTGAGACAAGGATGTGGAGATCAAAGTGATTGCAAAAGAAAAGTGCAGAGCGACAATATGCTGAATGACAACGATTTAAATAGAGGAATATCTAATATCTGCACTCAGGTCCTAGAGCTTCGCTCCCCACCCTGATTGAGTCTTAAATAGCTGTGCGGCACCCGCCGATAACCGCATAAACCAGTATGAGTTACCTCCCGGAATGCCCCGCTGGAGGCACTCACTCCACAGGAACCGGCGGACGTTTGGGCCGTCGATAAAACGGTAGCGGTACGACGACTGCTTGCTCAAGGTGACCTCGCACATCCACCAGCAATTCCTGCCCCGGCTTTGAAAGCTCGGTCTTTACATATCCCAAGGCAATCGGCTTACGCAGCGTCGGCGAAAACGTGCCGCTAGTTACCACCCCCACCCGTTCTTCATTGGAAAGAATTGGACAGCCTTCTCGGGCTGGACGCCTCCCCAACAATTCAATGCCCACCAACCGCTTTGCAGGTAGGCTTTGTTGAAGAGTCAGTAGCGCGTCGCGGCCCGGGAAGTCATAGCCGGTCAAATAGCAGGTATATTCCAGGCCCGCTTCGAAGGGGTTGATTTCCTCGGTAAGCTCATGTCCATACAGTGGCATTCCGGCCTCGAGCCGAAGGGTATCTCGAGCTCCTAAGCCCGCCGGCACCAGACCCAATGGACCGCCCATTTCAATGAGGACTTCCCAAACAGCCCGAGCAATACTCGCCCCAACGCTTAGCTCGAATCCATCCTCTCCTGTGTAGCCCGTGCGACTCAGAATTCCTCCTTGTCGTTTGGCTGCGGGATGGAGAATGCGGACTTGGGCCCCATTGTAGTACTTCATCGATTCCAAATCGCAGTCCACCAGGGGTTGCAGAAGGTCCACGGCCCGAGGACCCTGAATCGCGAACATCGCCCAAAGCCGCGTGACGTCGGTGAAAACGACTTCTTGTCCCGGCCGCTCGGCTCGTTCTGGGGGGAGATGCCGATGCACCCAGTCGACGATTTTCTTGCGATTGGCCGCGTTAACGACCACAACATAAAATGGCTGGCCATGGGCATTGTGATAATAACCTACGAGTACATCGTCCATGATCCCACCTTCATAGTTCGTAATTAGCGAATAGCGGACTTGATTGAGTTTCAGCCCCCCGACACGCCGCGTCAAAAGCTCGGCAAGGAAAACGGCTGCACCGGGGCCCTCGAACCGCAATCGGCCCATGTGCGAGATATCGGTGATGCCACATGCATTCCGCGTCGCCAAGTGCTCCTGAACGATCGAGCCGTATTGAAGGGGCATAGCCCAGCCTGCGAAGTCGACCATCCGCGCCCCATGGGCCACATGCCACTCGTACAGCGGGGTTTTTTGAAGTTCGTTCGTCATTCGCAGTTACCTTTTGCCATCGAGCGTTTCCTGGGAAAATAAGGCCGGTCATCCTTGCCAGATTCTTTGCTAGTTCCGGTTATGTGTCCCAGCAAAAAGCCGGGACTTTCTTAACGAAAGAAGTAAACACCATTTCGGCGCGACAATGTAAGATACCCCTTCAGACTTGCTCTCAGCTGCCTGTGAATTGATGGGTTCTCAGCGAACGGATGTCCCAGTTTGAGATTCAGAAGAAACACCACGAGAGTGGGAATCTTGAAAGTCTTTATATCACCGCTCAGAAAGAATTCCCAGGGGCATCGAGCCGGAGAATTCAGTGCCAGGAAGCGAACGTGCCGGCTAACGGATAAGTTGTATCGATACCTTTTTAGCCCCAGGTTACTTCGGGTAAGTTCTCCATTTGCTGCCGGAAATTCCTAAGATGAGTGCCCAGTGATATGATACTGATGAGACAGGTGCGAGTGCTTGAATCTATGTGCCGTGAATTGGGGGGCTAAGCTCCGCCAGTGAACAAACCCGCCACGGTACTAATGGGGCGGACATCAGCATCCTGCCTCTAGTGGCGAATAGAATCGCTCTTGGTGACTGCTCGCCCCTCTATTGATTCTCTGGTTTAAAAACCGTTGAGTCGCACAGCGCTTTAGGCCTTGCTCCATCCAGAGGTTTCTTAGACGGGCAACTTTTAATGCTGAAACGCTCTTGGTATGAACTTCCAAAGTATTACGACCTTGCTTTTCGAGACGAGACCAAGCTCGAATGCGACTTCTTTGAGGCTGCGTTTCACCGGTATGCCGATATTCCAGTCCGAACGGTGTTGGAGCCTGCGTGCGGCAGCGGACGATTGATTCGCGAAATGGCCCGGAGAGGCTACCAGATGTTGGGCTTCGACGTCAGCTCCGAGGCGTTAAGATACTGTAGAGAGCGGCTGCGTCGTTGCGGGCTTCACGCGATTGTTTTTAAGGCAGACATGACCCGATTTGCCCTTCGCAAGCCGGTGGATGCCGCGTTCAATACCTTCGACAGTTTTCGGCATTTGCTCACGGAGGAAGCAGCTTTAGATCATTTACGCAAAATGGTCGAGGCATTACGACCAGGTGGCATTTACATTCTCGGGCTGCACCTTTTACCGCCCGACGCCGACGATTGTTGCGTCGAGCGCTGGCGGAGCCGCCATGGGCTACTTCAACTTTCAACAACCCTCCGGGTTGTGTGGGCAGATCGGAGGCGTCGGCTGGAAAAGTTGCGAATCAATCTGCTGATCCGTCGGCCATCCGGCACACTGAGAGTGCGAGACGAGTTTCTCATTCGGATTTACAATGCTCGCCAATTGTACCGTCTGATTCGAAAAGTACCGCAGTTCCGATGTTGTGATGTTTTTGATTATTGGTACGAAATTGACCGGCCGTTGAAGCTCGACGATCATCTGGCGGACGCGGTCCTGGTATTAAAACGCATTGAATAAGCATCCGATAAACTGAGTACTCCTTAAAATTTGCGCTCTAATGGTTAATTTGGGGGTTTTGCGGCAGGGCACGACTCTTCTCTTTAAGCGGCGATATCGCTCTTGGTCGATCGCAATTCTCTTTCAAGTGGCTTCGATTCTTTTTCAAGTAGCTTTGATTCTTTTACCGGTAATTTACAGGTAACTAAACCGCGGCGGATCTCCATTGTTATTGTTATTACATTTAGGCGAAATTGTTCAATTACATGATCGAACTAGTTTTTTAAGACTCCATGCGTCTCTTAAACATCAGTTGTAGCACCCTCATAATGTGTCGAATCTGGACTAATAGGGCAAATTTTGACTTTCGTATGAGTTGTAGATTTGCAGGGATACGGCTTTTGAAGGCCTTCATCCTAATGAGACCCAGCAAGACTCCGAGTTCTTATTACCAGGGAGACCGAACAACTCCAATTCTTAATACCAGGAAAATGAAAAAAACGGTTAACGGCCGCGATGTTAGTGTGCATCATTCTCAACAGGAAAGGGACGAAGAAGTCGCTCTAAACCGTTGTTAGTTTGAACGGGCGAAATTTTGGATGGCATGGGCCAAAATTCTAAAACGCTTTAAAGTCTTGAACTTGCGCTCTGAGCTCTTCGGTTATTTTTCATCCAGACGGTTTTTCCCGAGTTTTCCAGAGGCAAAGAGGGGGCTTGCCAGCGAATAAGTCTCGAAAAAAGCTTTGTGAAACGTAGGGGAGCTCAATCGAACTAAGGAAGCTTTCGGTAATCCCGCTGGTTATCTAATAATAATTAACGTTATCTATATAGTAAACGCTGTTGGTAATTTGGTAATTTGATGACAAAAACTGGCAATCCAAGGGATACGGCGCAGCTCGGTGCCTTTTTTGTGGCCCAAGTAGCTCGTGGTAAATTCTGCCAGCGAGGCGAGACCGAACCCATTAGATGGCGATTAAAGTCGGCGATGACCTGACAATCAGACGCATCATGATGATTATTACGATATTATTTGCCGAATGGTGTTTCGGCCAACGACGGGCTCTTTGCCAACACACCCGCACATACTTGTTTGGAGCTATACATAACTCTTGTAATAATCATTATAAAAACATGAATGGGCAGATGTTTTTTCGGTTATTGAGCCGGAGGACAATAGATCTGATAGTATTCACCTTTAACTAATGATAGGTATTCATTTTTTAGCGACGGAGGCGGCGCTGGGTGCGTCGATCGATAAATGCCGGTCAACTTAAATCTCCGCACTGCTGAAGACACTCGGGACTTCGTCCATCAGACGGTCGAAGCACTTTCGACCGGCAAACTGGCGGTGTTGCCTACAGAGACGATTTATGGGGTTGCGGCTCGCGCTTTGGACGCTCAGGCTGTCATTCGTTTAGTTGAGGTTAAAGGTCGGCAAGGTGGTCACGCTCTCACTCTGGCCATAAAAAGTGCTGAAGAAATGTGGGATTACGTCCCTGAGCGCAGCCGATTGGCGGAGCGATTGGCCCGTCGATGTTGGCCTGGCCCTCTCACACTGGTGGTTAATTATGACGCCTCGGAGAGTTTAGTGGGTCGGCTACCCGAAGCCGTTCGACGTCTGGTTTGCCCCGGTAAAACGGTCGGCTTGCGCGTCCCCGACCACAAATTTGTGCTCGAAGTGTTGAGAATGCATCCCGGGCCATTGGTCTTATCGAGTGCCAATCGATCGGGAGAACAACCTGCGATAACCGCGGAGGAAGCACTTAGGGTCTTTGGGGACGAGGTGGATGTGGTAGTCACGGACGGTCCGGCCCGACTGGGACGAGCTTCTTCAGTCGTTCAGGTAGAGGACGAGCGTTACTCCATCCTTCGCGAAGGTGCCTTGTCCGACTCGGCGATACGGCGGTTAAGCTGTCCGATGATCCTCTTTGTATGTACGGGTAATACGTGTCGTAGCCCATTAGCGGAAGGCTTTGCTCGGAAACTCCTGGCGGAACGACTTAAATGCTCCATGGACGCTTTAGAAGAGCGCGGCATAATCGTCTCTTCAGCAGGAATTGGAGCCATCGCTGGTGGGCGGGCCAGTCACGAGACCCTCACAGTGCTGCGAGAATGGGGGGTGAATCTCGAGGATCATCAGACTCAGCCTCTCGCGGAATCGCTCGTGCGACATGCCGATGTGATCTATACCATGGGAAGTTACCACCGGGAGACCATCGTGAGTCAATGGCCTTCGGCCGCCCCGCGAACGATGCTCCTCAGTCCTGACGGGCTGGAAATTGCCGACCCCATTGGTGGCTCTCTTGATGAATACAGGGCATGCGCAAAAATGATTTTGGGAGCTGTGGAAAAAAGCGTGGAATCGTTTGTAAGCGAACTGCTCCCGCAAGCCTAGCGTTTTTTGAGGCCCCGATCAGGTTTAGAATTAAAAGGTGCACTGCCTAAATCCGGAAAATTGCGGGTGTCGGAAAGACCAAAACAAAAAACCGACGAAAGCCACAGGTGGTTACGGTAACGACCTTAAATTATTCAGAGTTGGAGGGTGTGACTACCTATAACCTAAAAGTGCCCCATTGCGGGATGAATAGCATCACCTTCGTAAGAGATCGTGTTGTAATTCACAACCGCTTAAGTTTGAGTTTTGACGGAGGCTGCCGGCCGATCGTCAATTTTCGAAAAACTACAGGTTCTCACTATGCGGGTTGCGCTTGGAAACGATCATCGCGGTTATCCCATCCGTGGAAAGGTACTTGAAGTCCTCGAGAGACTGGGTCACGACATCGTGGATGTCGGCACCTTCAGTAGCGAGCCGGTTGACTACCCGGATATAGCGGAGCGCGTGGGCCGAATGATTTCTAACGGCGAGGCGGACCGCGCCATTCTCATCTGCGGAACCGGGCTGGGGATGTGCATCTCGGCAAACAAGGTTGCCGGTGTGCGTGCCGCCCCATGTCATGATGACCTTACTGCAGAGATGAGCCGGCGCCACAATGACGCGAACGTTCTGTGTCTATCCGCGGACACGTTGGGCGAGCGGTTGATCGATCGAATGATCGAGATTTGGCTCAGCACCCCGTTCGAGGGAGGAAGGCACGCCCGCCGTGTCGGCAAAATCAGCTTGATTGAGGAAGAAGCTAAAAAGTGGCTTCCTGATAATTGCCAGTCTTAAGCTCACGGATTTCTGGAAAGAAACTTGGCGAAACGGGGAACCGTTTTCCGAGCACTTTACAGCCCCAACACCTGAGCCATGCTGTACAATCCGGGCGGCTTTCCCACGAGAAAGCGTGCAGCGGCCAGCGCCCCTTGTGCGTAACAATCGCGGCTTATGGCCCGAACGTTCAATTCTAGTGTTTCGCCGAGCAGGCCAAACAGAATGACGTGCTCGCCGGGATGATCTGCGGCTCGGATGGCGTGAAAACCGATCTCATCCCGCGATCGTATGCCGGGCCGCCCTTCGCGACCGTGCCGATGTTGCTTTTTCCCAAGCTGCTCCTCGATGATCTGAGCGAATTGCAACGCAGTCCCACTGGGGGCATCCTCTTTGAAGCGATGATGCCACTCAACGATCTCGATATCCGGATGATGGTTTTTCAGAATCCGGGCCGCCTCCGCCACCAGCTTCATCGCCAGATTGACGGCCAAGCTCATATTCGGAGCCCAAAGGACGGGTACGACCTCTGCCGCCTCTTTGAGGCACTTTTTCTGATCCGGCGTGAGGCCTGTCGTCGCACACACCAAAGGAATGGCCCGCCTCTTGCAAACTTCCGCGAAATGCACCGTGGCTGCGGGCGCCGAAAAATCGATGGCCACGTCCGCGGAAACATCCGCTCGCAATTCCCCCGTCAGGCTTACCCCCAGAGGTCCCCAGCCAGCAATAAGACCGGCATCCTTCCCCAACTCCGAATGGGTCGAACTTTCAAGAGCAGCCTGAATTTTCCATGTAGGGTCGGAAGCAGCCAACGCGATGATGCGCCGCCCCATTCGGCCAGCAGCGCCATGGACAACAAGTCGAATCGGTTCCATATCTTGCCTCGAAAATATGCAAGGGATCCTCAGCTCCCTCCCGCGGAAAAATCCATTACTTCAACCGCCCAACTTTTTTAGGTATCGCGTCATCCTTTCGCCCGGCCGGCAGCACGAGACCAGAATCTCCTCTACCAAGCCCAACGCAGTTATAAGGGGTTATAAATGCGGCGATCCGGGCACGAGCAAAACACTTCCTTTCTCCATCTCCTGAGTATGTGCCATTTGAAAAACCCAAGTGGTCCTGGGAGGACCTTAGGTTAGTGTCCGAAGGGATCTTTTGGAAGTGCCCGGGCGAAAGGCTGGCGAAAAGGCAGAATGCTCTTCTCTGCCTACACCTGGGAACCGGCAAGACAGGTCTTGTAAATGAACGGGCGTTATACTCTTCTGTGCCTATACCACGGAAGCGAAGTTCAAAAGGAGTCGAGGCCATCCAGAGCTGTCCTCGTCTGAAACCCTTTAAAGAAAACGCGCTAATGCCCACAAAAATCGGTAAAGCCTGCGGAAATCGGGGGAGACAATGGGGGAGGAGCAAGCTATCGCAGTGTGAGTAAGCTAAAAAATGCAGAAAAATCGGCGAGCCGCGATCACCAACCTACGAAAGCTGTCACTGAGAAGCCGGGCAAACGTCGAGTTTCGATGCACTGGCCATCCACCGAACTGCTTAGCGAGTTGCTTTCGGTAACTGGGTAATAGAAGGTGGTTTAGTACAGCTTGTCGATGTCGTCGGCAGGAAGGAACAAACTAATTGGGTAGTTTGCAAGAATCCAAAAAATCTTTTGCCGGCAATAGCCTAGGGGAACGGGTGAACCGTTCGGGTAGTTAAGTCTCGACACTTCCGGCCGAAAACCCCTGAGTTAATTTAGCGGCCGGATAAAGCTTAAATGTATCAGCGGCAAGAAAACTGCCATACTCGCTTTCAGCGGAGAAGTCTGCCCCCCTAAAATCGACCATCGAGAGATTGCTTTCGAAGCAACAGGCGCTAGATCACTCACCCTCTTTGCGGTCCCTCGAAGAATCGCACGCCGATGCTTGCGATCTTACATGCCCCCAAGCCAACCATGGAAAGGCTTCTCTCATTCACCGTGATTTCAAACGGACGCTGAGAACGCGAATCGGGCATCACTAGTTTTGGGAATTGACCTCACAAGGCATCACGATCTACTTCGCCCGTGCGAATTCGCACTGTTCGCGAAACCGGCGTTACGAAGATTTTACCATCTCCAATTTGACCTGTGCGCGCTGTGTCGATGATTGCCTGGAGGGCTCGTTCGAGTTGATCGTCGGCAACCACAACTTCAATCTTAATTTTGGGGATGAACCCAACCATGTACTCAGTTCCCCGGTACACCTCGGTATGCCCTTTTTGACGCCCAAACCCGCGGACCTCTGTGACGGTCATCCCAAGAATGCCGCGATCGACCAATGCTTTCTTGACTTCGTCCAACTTGTGAATGCGGATAATAGCTTCAATCTTTTGCATAGTCGCAAGATCCCCTCACAATGCTCTATACACGCTCCGGAAGGCCATAAGCATGCATCCCGTGTTCGCAAATGTCCAGTCCCTCGATTTCCTCCTCAGGCGAGACTCTGAGCAAGTCAGCGGCCCGAAGTGCCAAGAATAATCCAAGTGCCAGAATAAAGGCCCATAACGGGATTACCGTCGACCCGACAATTTGGGCCACTAAACTCTTGTCCGTGCCGAAAAGCCCTGTGGCAATTCCTCCCCATATCCCACACAATCCATGGACCGGCCAAGCTCCTACTGGATCATCAATGCGAATTCGATCCAAAACCACCACACCGATGACAACGAGAAGCCCCGCCACCAACCCAATCAATATAGCCTCGGGATTAGAGACGCAATCGCAATTGGCCGTTATTCCCACTAAGCCACCCAACACTCCGTTTAAGGCCATAGAAAGATCGGGCTTGCCGAACAAAAGCCAGGCGAAACTCATGGCTGCCACAGCCCCCGCCGCTGCCGCCAAGGTGGTATTGACGGCAATTAGCATCGTGGCCCCCAAATTCGCAGCTCCCGTGAAGGCCAATTGGCTTCCGGGATTAAAGCCGTACCAGCCGATCCACAAGATGAAAACTCCAAGGGTCGCGAGAGGAAGATTATGGCCCAGAATTGGTTGCGATTTTCCTTCCGGGGTGTATCGACCTAACCTTGGTCCCAAGACAAAAGCACCAGCAAGTCCCGCGAAACCTCCCACTGCATGAACTACTAAGGAACCGGCAAAATCGTGAAAGCCGAGGGCGTCCAGCCATCCTTTTCCCCACTTCCAGTGCCCACTAACGGGGTAGACAATGGCAGTTATAAAAGCCGTATAGATCAAATACGCCGGAAACTTGATTCGGCCCGCAACCGCTCCGGAAACGATGGTGGCCGCTGTGGCTGCGAATGCGACTTGGAATAGCCAATCCGCTTGCGGATGCAGGACACCGGCTGCCGGCACGGTTTCCGCCGAAAGGGTTTCAGAAATACCAAATCCCGACCACCCAACCAGACCATAGCCTAAGTCTGCCCCATACATAAGGCTGTAACCAATAAGGAAGTACAGAAGGGCACCTAGACTTAGGTCGATGAGGTTCTTAAAGCAGATATTCGCCGCATTTTTTGCTTGATTAAAACCGCATTCCACAAGGGCAAAGCCGGGCTGCATGGCCAACACCAAAACGGCCGCAAGGAACAGTATGAGATTGTCCAGGCTAAAAGCGATCTCCGCTGAACCAGGCCCGGAATTCTCAGCTTCAGACGCAGATTCCGCATCAGTAGATGCTGCGGCGGCGTCCGACGGTTGATCCACGTGAGCGGCCGTGGCCGCCTCGACATTAACGGATTCCGTGGCCACGGCTTCTCCGGTTGCCTCTTGCAAAGAGAGAATCGCGACCGCCGTCCAACCAACATCGGAAGTCGGCGCTGCCAAAACGTTTTGAGATGCTGACAAGCCCAACCAAACAAAGGTTAGAGCCAGAATGGCTCTTTTGCACATGTATCTCACAGGATCGCGTTCACATGGAGCTGTTTCGAACATGAAGGCCTCCGCTCGAACTTGAGAATTCTTCTTTTCCAACTTTATCACTACAAACTTTTTCTTAAGCGTGAACTAACCCGGTGTTTCGGAAGCTCGACGTTCAAATTGAGCTCTAGAACTCCAAAGATCCCAAAAATCGTCTTTACGGCTTCCCGGCACGCTTTTTTAACTACGATGTGAAGTTTCCTCCCTCGAGATCCCCGAAATGTCGTCCCCCCTCCCAGTTACACTGCCGCGGATTCCCGTGCCCGGATACATGCAGTCGAAGGTTCTATCGACGCTTGCCTACCTCACCGTGTCAGGAGCGCCACCGAATACATTTCCGGGCAACTGATGCAGGTCAGGTCGTTTTCGATCCTTCTTTCCAAAAAATGGGAATTGCCTAATCTTTAAGCATATGACTGCCCTATTCGATAGCATCTCTTTCAGAAGCGAGTATTCGCCACGCCACCAAAATCATTTGGCAAAAAAGCGCAATCGCTAAAAGCGTTTTTCAACCTGCGTGCCAAATCACGAATGATTTGTAAAAAATTTTTTATCAACCATAAGCCCCCAAGAATTAACATGTTAAGACGAACATGATCAGATCATGTCATCTTCTATTTAGGTACGGAAATCCCAATACAATTTCGGGATGCCTATCTTTTGTGCAATGGCGTCTGCTTCATGGGCAAAACTCATTAATCTCCGCGCATTTCGCTTACCGATGAGACATCCTTGGGGGGATTGCCCTTAGATTGCCCTTAGCGTCTGGATGGTCTGTCTTATCAGTTTGTCCCGAAAAGTTTTTGGGCAGGGAGGAATCGATTGGACCGACAAACACCAAACGCAAGGCGGCTGAGTGCATTTTGACTTTCCGGGGCGACGATAAGCCTTCGAGAAGCTGCACCGTCCGTGAACAGATTTTGGAAGCATTAGGCCACAGTGAGATCGCCCGCTCAACCGGTGCATCGCTTGGCAAACAACTGCCGATTTTTCAGGGAATTTGCCCGGTCAAAATTTAAAACCGTCTCTCGGGAGGAGCGAGGATGAGGAAAGGATTCTTGATCTTACTCAGCCAATTAGGATTGCTTTATTTATTGATTCTAGTGGGCGCGGCCTCGGCCGGAGATCTACCCGGGTATGGTTCGCGGAGTTTTCCCGCGCCCCAAAGTGATTCAGCAACTGGCTACGCCCTTGCATCCGACTTGCAAACTCCGGAGCTTATTGGCACAGTTCACAGGATCTGGGTCAGTGACGAAGCTTCCGATACCGGTGCTACCGCCCCGAAACCAGAAATTGCTGATTCACAAGAGGAACAAGCGGGAGAAGAAGCTGAGATGTCCGAGTGCCGCTGGTGCGTGTGCGGCACAATCGAGGGCGATCCGTGGGAGTTACCGACACCGTGCTGGCTCAAATGTCGCGGCTTCGAATGGGGCGGGTGGATTTCCACAGGCATTTACAGCAACATGCACGGTGATGAAGTCAATGGACCACTGGGCATGCGGAGCAGTAACGACGGCTGGACCGTGGATCAAGTCTGGTTTTATTTAGAGCGTGTTCCTGATACCTCGAGATATTGGTTCGACTGGGGTTTCCGAGCGGATTTGCTCTTCGGGGTTGATGCGCCGGACACTCAGGCTTTTGGAGGCCACCCTGATAGCTACGACAACACGTGGGATACCGGCGGCGATTATGGCTTCGCCCTCCCACAGCTTTATGCTCAACTGGCTTGGGGCAAACTAAACGTCAAACTCGGTCACTTCTACACAATTATTGGGTACGAGGTCGTGGCTGCCAAAGATAACTTCTTCTACTCCCATGAATATACTCACCATTACGGCGAGCCGTTCACGCACACTGGGGTGTTGGCCGAGTATCCGCTTAACAATTCCATCACTGTGTACGGTGGTTGGACGCAGGGATGGGATACCGGCTTCGACAACACACCCGGTGCCAATACCCTGCTGGCTGGCTTGAAAGTTCAGTTGACCGAGAAGATGAACGTGTTTTACACAACTTCGGCGGGCGATTTCGGCTCAAATATCGGTGCCGGGGATATTTACATGCACAGCATCGTTCTTCAGTGGAATTTGACGGAACGCCTCACCTATGTCCTGCACCATGATCTTGGCCTCAATTGGCGTCCGGATGACGACGCTGAGTGGTACGGAATTGCCCAGTATCTGACTTACAAGCTGAACGATTGCTGGAGTGCAGGCACAAGAATTGAATGGTTCCGCGATGACGATGCGGCCCGCATTAGCCTCAACGGCCCTGCCGCAGGCAATTACTGGGCTGTTACATGGGGACTGAATTACAAGCCGCATGCAAATCTTACGCTGCGGCCCGAGTTGCGCTACGATTGGTTCGACGGCGTGGCTGCTGCGGGCGAGTTGCCGTTTGACTCCGGTAACAGTACCGATCAATGGTCCGGCGGTATGGACGTGATCTTCACATTCTAATTCTCGATAAACATCATAATTCTCGATAAACATCATGAGCCGTGTCGAACCGCCCGCGGCAATCGGCATGACCCCGCCGCATCGAATTGGACAAAACACGCAACATCGTGGCGAAAATACAACTGATGAATGAGTCCGACTAAGCGATAAATCACGCCAACCAATCAACCATTGACCGCGTGAAAGTTTCATCCGTCCTCCGCGTGGCATGATGAAACGAGGCTCTCCAGGCAGCGACCGGTGAGCCAAAGGGTGGTTGCCCCAAGCAGCCACCCTTGATTTTTTGGCCGGCTTCTATTGCTTGCTGGGATCGGTGAGCCGCGGGCAATCGTCTTTCTTCTGAGCGCGACGGATGCAACCGATGGATGAAGGGCAGCTACCCACATTCTTAACTTTCCTGCTAGCGTAAGGGATGTGACGTCACGTCGGCTTGCAGTCTCCGCAGCACGGACCTTTGCCCCCGCCGCAAGAGCCGTGACATGCTGCGGTCACACTCAAACTGGCTCGCGAGACTTTCCTCCCGGTGCAAGCGATATAACTTCCGGATCGATTCATCAATTTACCAATTCATCAAATCGGGGACCCCGCCGTCGTCAGCCGAGGCTTATCGTATACTTCACACCGAGCCTTGCCAGGGCTAGGCCAGGTACGACGCACACGAAATCGAAGGGGCGAACCCGCGCAAAAGTCGAGCTTAATAAGTTCGAACCCGATTCTACCGCTGGCTGTGTCCGAGGTGCGAGACCTTCGCGGCGAGGTCCACGCTAGCGTGAGCTCATTGAATTTTCGTTTAATCAGCGGGTAAGCTGGAAAGCTTAGGCGGGAGGAGCTGTACGGAAATTACCCGTCTTGCCTTGAGTGATAGTTTTCGGGGGAAGATTTGTTTATGCGAGCTCCTTTATCTGACTACGCAACTTCCTTGAATGAAAAGAAATGAAAAGATAGGTCGTCCCCGGGGAGGCATCATGTCTGGTTTGTTTCGGCGGTCGATATCTTGAACTTTTTTCAGGAGGAAAAACCCTGGGCTATTCACGACGTACCTGGCTTTAGCCAGCAAGCACATTAAGCCTGGGCGGCTTCGTTAGCTCGGGCCACGAAAAGTGCGTATTGGCGGGTGGGGCGGTCCACAGCGGCAACGAGCAAACCACAACTCGTGAAGATCTGGATGAGGCAGCCGCCGGAGCGGAGCATCGCCAGGATACCGGCCTTGATCCCGTCGGGCAGCTTGGTCCAAGCATCGACCACGGCCGCCAATTCAGGGGCCGCCGGGCCCGTTTGTGCGCCAAGTGCGCCCGGATTTTGCGCCGCCTTGGCCAGAAACCCTCGTTTTTCCCAGCGTTTCTTGGGGTAGTTTGAATCCCTCCGCCCTCACTGGGAGAGGCGTTTACTCTGCCTATCGACACACTGCAACAGATGAATCCCTCCGCCCCCAGTAGGAGAGGGGTTAAAACTGAGGGAACACCGGTCGGTGAACACCGCCGGCGCCGACCGAGCGACATGACCCCTGCTGGCACACTCTTGTATGCCCCCACGCTCCCGCGCGCCGGCCCGCAAATGTTTCGAAACCCCGCCGTGCCCAACTGCTCGTACAGCCACAACATCTACTTCGGCTCGAACCCCACTTG
>CAKZMM010000017.1 GCA_937128505.1 uncultured Thermogutta sp. | reverse complement strand
AATTGCGCCGCTAATTGCAAATCGGGTCCCCAGTTAAAGACAATTGCAAGGATTTTGCGTTTCCCCATTGGCCGGGGTCGTTTTCGCAAAGATCTGTTTACAGAATCTCCCCCTCTACCCCCGAAATCCCGACAGCCCAAGGCCGCATGATTGCTGAGGTCTTACCACGCGTCTGAGGTCTTGCCCCGAGATCCGGCTTTAGAATCTTGCGGCAATTTTCAAGCGGTTTAATTTTGTGCCCCGATGCCGATCTGCCGCAACGGCGTAACTTTTGATGCTTTGGTCCGTAAGTTCCCGGTCTTTTTTTCGGTTTAGGGCAGGGGGGCGGCCGGGATTAACTGGGGGTATCGAGGTAGGGGTCCTGACCCATTTGCCGCTGCATCTTTTTTCGTTCCTTTTCGAAGTACAGTAGGGCCCGACGTTGTCGGAAATGCTGCCGCTCTACGCGCCGCTGAGCCCGGCGAAATAGAGGCAGTCGGTGGCCGAATTCGCCCTCCGGGTTGACGCGCCCCCACTGTTTGAAAATGCGCGCTTTCTTGGGTCCGAAGCCCATCTCTAGCAGCTCATCCTCGAGTGAAAGGAACTGGCGGTAGGTACCCGGATCACCCTGACGACCGCAACGGCCGATGAGCTGGCGGTCGATTCGGGCGGAATCGTGCATTTCCGTACAGATGACATGCAGCCCGCCACGCTCGGCCACTCCAGGCCCTAACCGGATATCGGTACCGCGGCCAGCCATGTTCGTTGACACGGTTACCCGACCGGCCAATCCCGCCTGGGCAACGATCTCCGCCTCTTCGGCAATCCGATGGGCATTCAGAACCTGATGCTCAATGCCCCGCTCGGTGAGGAGGCGCGAAAGATGTTCCGATTTGTCGATGGATCGCGTCCCAATGAGCACCGGCCGGCCCTGGGCGTGAACGGTCGCCACCTCCTCAACCACCGCGGCCCACTTCGCCTCACCGGTGCCGAAAATTTGGGTGGGCCACTGGGTGCGAATTACCGGACGATTGGTGGGAATCACCACCACATGACAACGATAGATGCGGCGCAATTCCCGCGCCGAATCTCGCGCCGTCCCCGTCATCCCCGCCAGGTGCTGAAAGCGGAGGAAGAAATCCTGCACGGTGATCCGGGCGGCTTGACCGGTATCTACCGTGACTTTTACCCCCTCTTTCGCCTCGACCGCTTGGTGGATCCCATCTCGCCACTTGCGGCCCTCCGCCAGGCGGCCGGTGTACTCGTCCACAATGACGATCTCACCATCGCGAACGACATACTGCCGGTCCCGGTGGAATTCTCGAGCCACTTTGCTGGCCCGTTCGATGTACTCATAAATATGGAACATGCCCACCCGATCCATTTCGGCGGGTTTGGGCAATTGCCGGGCTTTGCGGCGGCCTTCACGCGTCAAATGACACTGCCTTTTTTCATGATCATACTCGTAGTCTACATCTTCGATGAATTGATCGGCTACCTGCGCACTCCATTTATAACACGCAACGGCTAAAAGCTGTTCCTCCGTGGGAACCGCGCTAATGATTAGCGGCGTCCGGGCCTCGTCAATCAGGATGCTGTCCGCCTCGTCCACCAAGGCAAAAAAAGGCTCGCGCTGAACCGGTTGATCCCCTTTCGCGGCGGCGCTCTCGTAAAGCATCGCCCCGAGCAGGTCCGTTTGTCCCTCCCGAATTCGCCGCAATAACAGCCGATCCCGCAGAAAATCAAAACCAAATTCTTTCGCCGTTCCGTAGGTTACATCGCAGGCGTAGGCCTGGCGGCGCAGGTCTTGGGGCATTTGGGTTTGGATGCACCCGACGCTTAGGCCCAGCAGCTTATAAATCGGTCCCATCCACTCCGCATCACGTTTGGCCAAATAGTCGTTGACCGTAGCCAACAGGCAACCCCTACCGGCCAAGGCATAAAGATACATGGGCAAGGTGGCGGTGAGCGTTTTGCCTTCGCCCGTGGCCATTTCCACAATCGAACGATGGAACATGGCGATCCCGCCGAGGATCTGCACGTCGAAATGCCGCATGCCGATCGTGCGTCGGGCCGCTTCACGAACCAAGGCATAGGCCTCGGGCAAAAGCCGCGCAAGGGGCTCGCCACTTCGGGCACGATATCTTAGCGACAAGCTGTACTTGCGAAGCTCGTAATCGGCCAAGCCGGATAATCCCTTTTCCAGCGAGCCGATTTCCGCCACAAGTGCCCACCAGCGTGCCATTTTCCCGCCAATGAGAATTAGCCACCTCCCTGCACCGCCCGATAACCGATCAGACCTATCGGCCTTAATCGCCCCGGACTGACCCTCAGAATGCAAGTCCACTTGAGGGCGGGAATCAGCATTTCGCTCAGCTCCGGCCGTGTACGAGTCGGAAATCTTTTGCAAGTCCGAGGCCTCTGCCGGCGGCGGCGTGCCGAGCGATAAAGAGTCCGCCGCCTCGCTTGAGACTTCGGGCCCATCGGCCGCAATTTGCTCCCCGGTGGTGGCATCCGATGTGCGTCTGAAGCCGTTGGAACTACCTACCGCCCGGAGAAGTCGAAGCCATCGGCTGGGAACACTTGCCAAACGTTCCTTCCAGTTCATGCTACCTTTTGATTTTGCAACGGTTGTTTACCCCAAGCTTGCGGCGGAGTTTGTCTCGGTCCCTGGAATGAAACCCCGCCACGAACTCGGATGCAGATCGATTGTTCAACAATTCGCTCGGGAATTTCTCCCATGCAGCTTCCGCACAAGTGTCTCGACGATCACCGATTTTCATCAGCCCAAAGCTTTCGACTCGGGATTCATGTTCGAAGTTGATTGGTTCTGAAAATTGGTGGAGTAATGCTCGAAGTACCCTCCTCTTCATGCTTCATGATGCAATCACGATTTCGCAGTACAAGGCTATCTACCGCGATTCGTCCTTCGACCGACCCTCTAACAAACAGCTCCGGTCGTTTTCCGGGCCTTGAAAGACTCGAGAAACTCTAGCCCCTTAGGCAAATCGATGAAGCCCTCGTTCGGAGGACCGCATAATCCCGCCAAAAAATTCCTGAGCCGGATCAAACACTTCAACCCCATTGATCTCCCGGCGACCCACCCGAGCACCAACTTTGCTGCGGTAAACCATCTGTTCCTGATGGGAAAGGCGCCGGCTCCCTGCGGAAATCAAGGCGGAAAAACCCTAACAATTTGCCCGGAGGTGAACCCTTTACGCAGGGATGCCGCTGGCGACACTTCGCCCCGAATACTTCAAACCATACTCAACTATAGGCTGGTAGGAATATTTTGTCGAAGGACGTTGTGGCTTTTGTCGAAGGATGTTTTGAGTTTTGTCGAAGGATGCTTGGAAAATCATCAATCCGTTTGGGTATTGGGCTATGTGGGCGAGAACGAGGTGTTGATGATTACTTCAGAAGTGATTTTAAGTCCACTGGGGCACCGGATTTGCTGATGCACACTATAACTATAACCATAGAGATCTATCGAGCACATTGGCGAGACAGTAAATTCAATCGGGCCACCGAAAGTTACCGGCCGACCACAACGCCTGGTATAATGCAGGGATCTTCGGCGGCAAAACCGCACTTGTTCACCCGGCGGTGGGAGAATCTCTTTCAAGCGGGACTTCCGAAAAAGCCTGTTTTAAATCATGATAATTACCATTAATTTGATAGTTGTTTACATTCAGTATCATCCACCGCATGCCGGCTGATTGGGAGATTCAGCGGTTGAACTGGGGTTACCCGTTCACCCTCCGCCTTAAGCGACCGTCAGAGCATCGGGCAGGTGTTTCGGGAAACTTTCGCGGAGGGTATGAGAATCCAAGGCAGAATTATCCCTTGGAGTGAGTGAGAAAATATTGAAATTGCTGAAAAGCGAGGGGCTAAAGCGCACCGTAACCGTTATTCCCATCCGGCAAACACCCGGATTCGCTGCAAGAATTCCTATGCATACCCTCTGAGGGTACCTCCTTAATACCTGCGGCAAGTCTCACAATCGTTTCAACGACATTCGCGAGACTCGGTGTCTCCTCCAAACCCGCGGCAGGTCGCCTTTCAGAGTCGTCTCTTAGGTCGAACTGGACGTTCCTCCTCCGCACCTTCGACAAGTCCGGCTGACCTCTTTGGACAAAACTCCCCACTTGCTCGCCCCAATAAGGGGCTCCGCCCTTGCTAACCCGAAGGAAGGAGGTCAGGAAGACTTCTCGCAGCTTCTAGCGCCGGATGCTCACGGACCTCCGCCCGAGCCTGGCGGCACCCACCGTGGGGCTTCTTCGAGGTCTTGAGTACCGGGCCTAGTGGCCCGCTCCGCCAGGCTTACCCGCCCACCAGCAGCAAAGTTCACATCCAATAGCACCAATCCCCACTCCCCACCCACTCGCTGAGCCTGGGCCATAATCTCCGCACGCCCTTTCGGACCGGTAACGACGAAATAAACGGTCGCATTCCCCCGGTCCCCCTTTTCATAGACCTGGCCACTGGGAAGCCAAGTCGCGTCGCGGATCGGGTTGCCTAATCGCTCAATAACCTCCGGGGCCTCCTGCACACGCTTCAAGGCCATGCGATAAGGCTCTGAGAATTTCAGCCGGCCAAACCGCCACCAATATCCCACGACCAATAAAAGGATAATTGCAATGAAAACAATGACGAGCGCCAAAAGCCAAGACCGACGAGAGCACACCCGCACGCCTTCGCCGCCAATTTGGGGGGCCGGCCGATCACCGCCCGGATCCGTCGGAACAGTATGAGTTGGTTCCATTGAGGCACTCATGAAAAGCTACTCCCAAGGTTTTGACCTTTCATGAACTTCAGCCAGCCATCATTTTTCCAAACAACGGCGAGTTATCCTCGCGCAGTGCCTTGCCCGGAGGCTCCGCTTTTTGCCCCACAAATCCGCCACTTGGCCGGAGGCTATGTCCCCACTTCTTCCAAGGAGTTCCCAGCGACAGCATCGAACGGTTTCTATTCTTACCGCAACCTGCGTGAGTCACCCCACCTACGCCAGGGTACCTCGTCAAAGTGCATCGACCTGGTAACTCATGATATCAATTCAAGAAGATTGCACAAGCTGAGTGGCCCGCCCCGGAGAAACCGCCGTTGAGACGGGAAGATTATCGGGGATCTTCGGTGCGTTAAGCCTGGGAGCAAGATCCCCGGGGTAATAGACACCGCTGATGGGCACCTTCCGCCAACGGGGACCACCGAACGGCGGAGCAAGGCACTCATCGGGCCCGCGGGTGAGCCCGGCGATATGCCTCCTGCAGACTTCCCGGATTGACATGCGTGTAGATTTGCGTCGTGAGGAGACTTTTGTGGCCCAGGAGTTCTTGCACCGAGCGAATATCGGCACCGCGTTGAAGTAGGTGCGTCGCGAAACTATGCCGTAGCGAGTGCGGTGTTGTGCGCCGATCCAGCCCCGTGATTTTTAGATATTTCTCGAGCATCCGGGCCACAGATCGCGTTGTTAATCTTCGGCCGAAACGGTTCAAAAAGACCGGCGATGCGTCGCCCTGCGGTTCCCGCGGATGAACCTTTCTTCGTGCGAGGTATTGACGAAGGGCTTTGACGGCATGCGAGCCCAAAGGGGCGAGGCGTTCCCGGCGGCCTTTGCCCCGCACGCGAGCCACTCCTTGCCGGAGATCGAGATCGCCGAGGCACAACCCCACCAATTCGCTGATGCGAAGCCCGGCTGAATACATCGTCTCAAGTATGGCCCGGTCGCGGATAGCCAGCGGAGTGGTGGGGGAAGGTGCTTCGAGCAAACGGACAATCTCCTCGGGGGAAAGCACGTGCGGGAGCGTTCGACCTTTGCGCGGATTGCGTAGGGGTTTAGCAGGGTTAGTTTCCACCCAACCTTCCCGCTGTCCAAATCGGAAGAAACTTCGCAACGAGGCCGTGCGGCGGGCGATCGTCGTGGAAGCATACCCCGCCTGGTGCATCCGCGCGATATAGTCCCGAAGTTGTTTCGGGGTGATTGTCCCCGGACTTATTTCGGTGGTTCCGCGGGTTTGTTTGATGTATTCGAGGAGGAGACTGAGATCTTCTCGATAGCTTTTCAATGTCAGCGGTGACGCGTTGCGTTCCACCTCCAAATACCGCAGGAATCGAGCCACCGCCGTGCTAAGGGTGATCGATTCTGCGGCAACCATCCGCCTCATTCTTCCTCATCAAAAGCTGTGCGGAGTGTTGAGCTGCCAAAGTGAGCGTTTCGGTATTCCCCCAGGAATACGCACTTCGGCTCCATCCCCCCGAGGATTTTCGATATCGCGACAAAAACGCTCGGCCAATCTCAAAGTGTGAAAAGCCTTTGATTTTCCGCGTCCATAAATCCCCACTTTTCTGTGGGGCGATGCGTGCCTCTACCGGCAGCCCGAAATCTCTATCCTGCGATTCATGTCTGATTCGCGGGGAGGTGGGGTTTCTCTTTCGGCAGTACCTCTACGATTCATCCATCTCCGGGCTGACCCGGAGTCGAAGTCGCTGGTTGATCGCCCGCTTGTGACTTTCTTGTCGAACTTTCTGACTGAGCACAGCCGCATCATACCAACTGAAACTCAGCTCCGGATGCGACGCGAACCGGCCCAGGACCCGAAGCACTTCATTTCGGTGTTGGTCGTCGTAAAGGAAGATGTAGCGCTCTTGCCCTTTGATCAACGCAAGCACGTTGATGTCGCGGGTCATAACCATCCAGCTCCTTGTTCCTGAGGCTTTATTCGCGGGGCATCGGTCGCATGTTGAGCCGGATCTCCCCGGGGAGCCTCGGCGATGTGGGGTTCTTCGACTTGTTTCGCTCTTTCGTCGGCAACTTCGCCGGTCTTCAGACGCCGGCATTCACCGAACCTAGGTGCTTTCACAATTTCGATTTTTTTAGAATCGGGCGTGGACTACTCGGCGTAAGAGAAAACCTGTTATCCCGGAATAACCGCTAGGCGCCAAACATTTAGACTTGGGGGTAGTGTTTCACTCCATGCACAGGGCCCCCGACCCTTGCGCGTGGAAAGTGGCAACATCAGTACCCCCGTGATTTGCCTCATCCAAATCAGGTTGTGGCTTCCTCATTTGGGGCTACTGCCGAGAATTTGTCGCCAACTGCCGGCGGGGCGGTGGACCCGTCCTTCGTGCGGATAGCGTCCGGTTATCTCCCTTGTATTTCCGGCTTGGCGGAAAGCGCTTGCCCGGCTTGATCGGGTGCTCCGCTACTATCACTTATCGGTCATTGGGCCACTGCCACACTACTCGAGTTGGTCCGGCTCCCCCTCTCGCTAAGAGCATCTCCCGAATGTGTAAGCGGCAGCAGAATCGAATCAAATCGCTACTCCGCTCAAGATAGCCGGGCCAGCCGCCGAAGCGGGCATCTTCCTGTTGGAGATAATAGGTTGCCAGCGCTTTGGTGAATTCCGGATCATGACCGCTGAAAAGACGCGAGTGGCTCATCACAGGCTCTTTGCTCGTTACAGCCCGCATATCCGATAAACTTGTCCCCCCTTCCACGGGCGGACGATCGTAGCTAGTGGGAGCCGGGAAAACCCTCGGACCTAGCTCGCGTTTCTTGGCTCCGGGAATCATCGGGGAAAGTACCGACGGCGGCCCCGGTTCCAGGCTGGAGCGATCCTGGAAAATCTTGCCGGCGACGGAGGCTGGATAATGCAGACCGGCTTTTCCGGCGGGTGGTTCGCTCTCGCAGTTATCTGGGAAGTTCGGTGCTTCAGGCAGATTTCGGTGCGCGACCGACGGTACACCGAAGAATTCGCTGCCAATTGATTCGGACCATTCCTGCCTAGCCCCTGCGAGACTTGCTGGCAGGTTCTCTAGCGGAACAGATGCCGAATTCTTTGCCGGAAGCCACATGGGGTTATCCTCTACCATGGAGAAGCTCGCCCCTCCGAGGGCCTGGTTGCCGGCCAACGGTGTGGAATGCGTAGGTTGTACCGCCGAATCCGGCGATTGCCGTGAGGCCTCGAATTGCTTTCGGGCTTCGGCCATTTGGGCTTCGTAGGCAATCCACCGTGGGAGGCGGCGGGTTTTCCGCTTGCCCCAATCGATCCCGAAACCCGGCGGAATCGGTTGAATCAAAGGATCGCGGGCATACCACTCCACGTGTAGCCCACATCGCGGTGGGTAGTAAGGAGAGTAGTGGGTGACTGCTCCCAAAACGATGACATCGACCTCGAGTAGTTCCGCCAGTCGTCGGGCTTCATCCGGCCCCCGAAGCTGAATTTGATGCTCGTGCAGGGTTCGCTCCACCAAGTCGACGGGAACCACCTGAAAGCCGGGCACGGACTGCAATTCTTCGAAGTAAGCCCGGGCAAAGCGTCGGCCGTCAACCGTGGGGTCACTGCTGTGGTTGAAAAAGGGGGCCACCGCAACGCGGGAAAGCTCGGGCCATGGGTTATGGACCAATATCTCGCGATGCGGTCGCGGGAAAATGCTGCACCCAGTTACCCCGATCCAGAAGGCCGTTACAAGACAAAGCTTCCACCAAAGGATTCGGCGCGGTTTCCGTCTGAGCGTTTCAACCTCTCGCCCGGCAAACGGTTTAAGGGATGAAAAGGCAGGAGTCACGACTCCACGGATCTTTTGTGGGTGATCACGGCCGGGTTGGATGCCGAAATTCCCCCGCGAGCCCAATAAATTGCTCCTCCGTGCGGCCACTCGAACGGGGCCACCGTGGGTAGTTCCTCGCGCGCGATCGCCCCCAAGGGACATCTCTGCCCCCCATGGGCACGGGGCAGCACGACTCGTTTCCGTCATGGAGACTAGGAACGACATTCGGGTTGGCTAACCTTCCGGAAGAGCGATTCCTCTGTTTGAACCTTCCGCAGGCTCGAAACGGAGAAGTTGCCTTGAGCTCGACCGATGGAGGCAAATCAGAAAAGCTCCGTACGGATTATCTTTTCGGAAAAGGTGTCGCAAATTCTCCAGAATAACTTGCCCGAAAGACGCGAATTGAGCGACGTAAACTACCAAAGATTTATCGCAGAGCTAATCAATGGAAGCTACGAATCATATAAATCTTTTGTCTTCAGACATTTGGTAAACCAGCATGCCATCTTAATTGTGCTAATGATCATCTTATTGATGAATATGTTTGTCTATGCATGTCCAAGCGCAGCAATTTGCAGAATTGGGTAACGTAATTCGTTAAACTTCGGCGCCTTAGCCGTGGAAGTGTGCCGGTGGTCACGGGTGGGAGTTCCCCGCCGGATGATTCGGCCTGAGCAGAATGTCTGAATCGGCTTCGGCAGGGGGCCGAGCCAAGCCTAGAGAAGAAGTCGCTTATCGACCCAATTTTTGCAATGTTTTTGGCGGCCTTACGCCGAGTTTTCCGGCCGACAACGTGTCCAAATACAACATCAAATATAACAGAAATGATAAGTAAAATAATATTGCGATGACGGTTCTAAGGCTCTGCCCGTTGCAAATTGCTGCCAATAATCGCAGTTTTCGGGGATTGGGAAAGTCCGCTTAAATCAACCGTGTCGCTTTTTGAGCAATTGGGGGGTCAGCGACTCACATCAAATCTCACGTGCGATCAAGGACTCAGGCTTTTAGGGGCCCCCGCGCAGCTTTCCTTCAAATCACACGGAAGTCTTGAGTTTCATGACGAATCTCGAGGAATGCGAATCTTGCAACCCGACTGCGTCTTAAAAAGCAAAAGCAAATGAAGATCACAGCTTTTGCGGCATTTGGGCTTGATTGACAGTTGATTGACAGTCGATTGACAGTCGCAGCGCTGCGCAAATCTTGGGCGAGTTCAGACGAGCTTATCTTCTTGAGCCTTGTCCGTCGGTCCTTTCTGGTTTTGCTCAATTTCTTTCCGGGTTTCTTTCCGGGGTGGCCAATCCGCCTTGCCAGGTGGAATACCCTGGTGTTTGGGAGAGGATCATCCTTAGGGTTCTTCAAAGATCTTCCTTGCTTCCACGGGAGATGCCCAGTAATCAACACGCTGCCAGTACCACTGTTAAGATCTTCCTTGCTCGCACGGGAGATGCTCTCTGGCTCACTCGCCGCGGCCGCGAAGGTATAGATCTTCCTTGCTCGCACGGGAGATGCCGAGGCACAAGATTGTCACGTCGGAGCGGTTATAGATTTTTCTTGCTCCTAGAGAACATCCTTAAAACCGGGGGCTCACAATATAATCTCAGGAAATCCTCCGAATTGAAAACCAGCGAGCGAAATCTCGCCCTTGCCGTGACTGTGTTGCGTAGCCGGGCGATTGAGGAACCTGGATCAAAGACCGACACTGAACGTGCCGTCTTCGACTGACTGAGACCGCAAAGATTCACAAAAATTCATATTAACACTTTCATATTAGCACTCACAAATCGGGTTAGCTGTGAGGCTACAACCATCACCAAATAAAAAAGTGATGACTGTCAACAGATGGATAAAGAGCAACCAATAGCTTCTAACTTTGGAAAAATAGGAATCTTTCGAGTGGCAATGATGTCGATTTAAATTAGCATTGTTTGTGTTAACAAGCTGAGAAAGGTTCGCATCTTTGACGGCAAATTCCTCGCGCATTGCAAATAGTTCACCCCCGATTGCTTCCCCAAATCCCCGGCGGCTGACTCGGCCCATTCGTGTCGCCACAGTGAGCATTGGGGGCGACAACCCCGTGGTCATCCAGAGCATGTGCGCGACGCGGACCCAGGATGTTCGCCGCACTTTGGATCAGATTCAACTTTTGGCCAGGGCAGGCACCCAAATTGTTCGCATCGCGGTCGATAGCATTCGAGACGTCGAAGCTCTCAAAACTTTCGCGGGGCAAGTGGAGGTGCCCCTGAGCGTCGATCTTCAGGAGAGCTATCGATTGGCGGAGGCCGTGGCCCCATGGGTTGCGAAGATTCGTTATAATCCGGGCCATTTGCACCATCATGAGCGGAGCCGACCTTGGCAGGACAAAGTCCGCTGGTTGGCCGAAATTGCCGATCGCTACGATTGCGCCCTGCGGGTGGGAGTTAACTGTGGCTCGATCGATCCGGCGATAGCCGAGAAGTTTCCTGCCGGCGAGACGGTTGGACCCATGGTCGCTTTAGCCACGATGCACGCGGAGTTTTTGGAGTCGATCGGTTTTCATCGCTACTGCGTGTCGCTCAAAGATTCTTCGCCGGAGCGGGTGATCGAGGCCAATTTCGCCTTCGCCCGGCAAATGCCTCACGTGCCGTTGCACTTAGGCCTCACAGAGGCGGGCTTGCCTCCGGAGGGGGTTTGGAAAACCCGCCGGGCTTTGATGCCGCTCCTGGCTCAGGGGATTGGGGAAACCATTCGGGTATCTTTGACGGTGCCGGCTGATCGAAAGCACGAGGAGGTGCTGGCGGCTCAGGAAATGCTTCGGGATGTTGCCTCTGGCAACCTGGAGTTTGGCCCCGGTGAACGGTTGCCGGGGCTCGACATCATCAGTTGCCCGAGTTGCTCTCGCGTGGAAAACGAACGATTTGTCGACCTGGCAGAGCAGGTTCGCCAAATGACCCGGTATGCCGCCGATGTCCCGCTAACGATTGCGGTTATGGGTTGTCGGGTTAATGGTCCCGGCGAGACTGATCATGCTGATCTGGGATTATGGTGCGGACCGAATTTTGTGAATTTGAAACGGGGTAGTACACTCATTGGTCGATTCAGCTACGAGGAGATCCTACCTCGTTTGAAGGAGGAACTGGATCGGCTCATTGCGGAGCGAACGAATTCGGAGCGATCGCGAATCGGCCAATAGCCTACGGGATAAGTTTCAGCGCTCTCAGCTACTACCCCTTAAAGTTGCCAAGTCCTTAAAGTCGCCAAGAGGAAGGATTCCGGCCCCTACCCGGCAAAAAAGCATCGGCAGCAATCGTCAATTCCCGACGAGGTTAGTCAGACAATTTTGAAGCGGCGTTCTCAACCGGTTTTTAGCGCCAAGCGTTCAATCGACGGAGTCTTCTATGCCACGGTACAACCCGGCGGTAATCGAACCGAAATGGCAGTGTTTTTGGGAGGAGCATCGGACGTTTGTAACACCCCGACTCCCTACGGGCCCCAAGCTCTATGTGCTCGACATGTTTCCCTATCCAAGCGGGGATGGATTGCACGTGGGGCACCCGGAGGGCTATACGGCCACTGATATTGTGGCTCGATTCGAGCGGATGCGGGGCAAGTGCGTCATGCACCCAATGGGCTGGGACGCCTTCGGTCTGCCGGCAGAGCAGCATGCCAAAAGGACCGGCGAGCCGCCGCGGATTGCCACGGAGCGAAATATCGCCAATTTCCGCCGGCAGCTGAAGATGATCGGTTTTAGCTACGATTGGACGCGCGAATTAGCGACGACCGACCCGGAGTATTTCCGTTGGACGCAATACATCTTTTTGATCCTCTTCGACTCGTGGTACGACCCGGAGACACAACGCGGCCGCCCCATCGCCGAATTGCCGATCCCCGAGGAAATTCGGGCCCAAGGCGAAGAGGCCGTTCGGCGGTACCAGGATGAGCATCGGCTGGCTTATCAGCTAGAAGCGCCGGTGAACTGGTGCCCGGCTTTGGGGACCGTTTTGGCCAACGAGGAGGTCGTCGGCGGGGTGAGCGAACGCGGCGGCCATCCGGTGGTACGGATCCCCTTGAGGCAGTGGATGCTGCGAATCACAGCGTATGCCGACCGTTTGGAGCGGGATTTGGATCTGCTCGATTGGCCGGAAAACATCAAGACCTTGCAACGCAACTGGATTGGCCGCAGCACCGGGGCAGAAGTGGACTTCTTTATCGGCGATCAACGCTGGCCGGATGGAAAGCCTCCGAAAAGCCATTACGACAAGTGGATCCAGCAGCGCGCCGGCAAAGGTTATCCGCGAAAACCCGGCTCTGAGGTCCTGCGAATCTATACGACCCGGCCGGATACGCTCTTCGGGGCTACTTACATGGTGATTGCCCCGGAGCATCCGTTTGTGGCCCGGCTTACCCTGCCCGCTTTCGAAGATAGGGTACGAGAGTACTGCGAGCAAGCGGCGCGGAAAAGCGATTTGGATCGGACCGATTTGGCCCGGGAAAAGACGGGCATCTTTACCGGTTCGTATGCCATCAATCCGGTTAACGGGGAATCTATCCCCATTTGGGTAGCTGACTATGTGTTGGCCACGTATGGGACAGGGGCGATCATGGCGGTTCCTGCCCACGATACCCGCGACTTCGAGTTCGCTCAAAAGTTCGGTTTGCCGATTGTCGCGGTTGTGGATCCCGGGGATACTGCCGGAGTCAATCGGCAAGCGGTCCTGGAAGGACGCGAATGTTTCGTCGGGGACGGAACGGCCATCCAGTCCGGCCGATTCAGCGGAATGAGTACTGCCCAATTCAAACAAGCAATCACGGAAGATTTGGCCGCGCGGGGGTTGGGGCGCGCAGCGGTCAACTATAGGCTGCGGGATTGGGTGTTTAGTCGGCAGCATTTCTGGGGAGAACCTTTCCCGATTCTGCATGAACTGGATGCCGAGGGTCAGCCCACCGGGCTAGTGCGGCCGCTGAAGCCTGAGGATCTGCCCCTCGATTTGCCCCAGAATATGCCCTTCGATGCCCACCACGACCGCCCGGAACCGCCGCTGGAAAAGGCGCCGGAAGATTGGCTCTATGTCTCGATCGATGGCCGGCGCTACAAACGAGAGACGAACACCATGCCGCAGTGGGCCGGCTCGTGTTGGTATTATTTGCGGTTCCTGGATCCGCGTAACGATCGGGCTATGGTCGATCCGGAGATCGAGCGGGCTTGGATGCCGGTGGATTTGTATGTGGGTGGGGCCGAACATGCGGTGCTCCATTTGCTTTATGCTCGGTTTTGGCACAAGGTGCTTTATGACCGTGGGTTGGTGAGTACACCAGAGCCCTTTATGAAGCTCGTCAACCAAGGAATGATCCTGGGCGAAATGGAGTATACGGGCTATCAGGATGCCTCCGGGCAATGGGTCGGTTCGGAAATCGCCGAGGATTACCCCGACAGATACCGCCCCATCAAGTTGACGGCCGATCAGGTGGAAAAGCGGGGCGAGATTTTCGTTCTCAAGGCGGATCCCCAGGTGCGGATCACCGCCCGGGCTTACAAGATGTCGAAAAGCCGCGGCAATGTTATCAATCCCGACCACATTGTAGCGGAATACGGGGCAGATACCCTGCGGCTTTACGAGATGTTCATGGGCCCCCTGGAGGCCGTCAAACCCTGGAGCATGGAGGGTGTCAGCGGAGTTCGGGGGTTCTTGGAGCGAGTTTGGCGGATGATCATCGACGAGCGGTCCGAGCAAATGACGCTCAACCCGGCGGTTCAAGATGTGGAGCCCACCCTGGAGCAAAAGCGGGTTTTACACTGGACGATCAAAGCGGTGACAGAAGACATGCTAAGCATGGCTTTCAATACCGCCATTGCGCGAATGATGGAATTTGTGAATTTCTTTCTCAAGCAAACAGTGCGCCCCCGTTCGATGATGGAACCATTTGTGCTGATCCTTTCGCCTTTTGCCCCGCATATTGCCGAGGAATTGTGGGAGGCTTTGGGTCACACGAAAACCTTGGCCTATGAACCGTGGCCCCAGTACGACGAAGAATATCTGCGCGAAGAAACCATCGAGGTGCCGGTGCAAGTGAACGGTAAATTGCGGGGAAAGATTGAGGTGCCCGCCGAGGCCGATGCCACTGCGCTCGAGGCGGCGGCGCGGGCTTGCCCTCGGGTCGCCGAATGGCTTCAAGGGAAGGAAGTTGTCCGTGTTATCGTCGTGCCCAAAAGGATGGTCAATTTCGTAGTTCGATAATACCTGAGTTAAGAGGCTTGGTTAATAGATTGAAGAGATTGAATAA
>CAKZMM010000016.1 GCA_937128505.1 uncultured Thermogutta sp. | reverse complement strand
CTCGCCACCGCATTGTGGGGACGGAATTCTGCTCGCTTCCGTCGGCTTGTGCGTCCTAAGAGTGGCCCGGCTCATCCGGACCAAAAGACGACACCGTGTCCCGAAAACGCTGCCCCACACCCGTGCGGCATCACTGGATCCCCCTTGAGTGGGGAGGGTTCTTGATCGGGTCGGCGGCAAGCTGCTCCTCCACCCTCGCTGGACCCTTGTCCGCCGCAAGGGGCTCTGAGCGGCGGCGGCCGCACCATGCCTGAACTAAACTAAGAAAGATCGCCAAAGCCAGGCACGGCAAAACAAATGTCGCTGCAACAAACGAAAAGCTTCGATCCCAATTCGGCAGCCATGCTGCCAGGTACAGGTGCCCCGCATAAAGGGTATACAAAACGAGAAGCAAAACCCCTTCCCATCGATCAACGCGGTTTTGCGTCCAAAGAAGCGGTAAGCACACCATCGCCGCCCCGAACATCACCGGCAGGTCGAGATTCACAATCTCCGGACTAACCGGCAGTGGTCTGCCGGCGAGAAGCGTCGCCGGTCCCAAGACCGCCAGCAAATTCAAGATGTTACTTCCGACGACGTTGCCCACCGCGATGTCGCTGCGGCCGCGGGCCCCCGCTACCAGGGTCGTGGCCAACTCCGGCAGGCTGGTTCCGCCGGCAACCAAAGTCAAGCCAATCACCGCCTCCGAAACGCCGAGTGTCCGGGCCAGCCCTACGCCGCCTTTCACCAACCAATCGGCTCCCCAAACCAAAAGGATAATGCCCAATAAACAGGCGAGGCTTTGCCGCAACACATTCCGCCACTGCCACTGGGGACATGACCCGGTTAGCTCGACGAGTGCGGCCTGAAATTCGCGCCGCTCCTTGTTGGCCTGTTGAACCGTCCATAGCGTATAGAGCACAAGGAGGGCCACTAATAACCCCCCGTGCCAGACCAAGAAACTGCCGCCAAGTGCAAGAAGCCATGTCAGGCCGCATAAGGCGATCATGATCGGTACCTCGGCACGCACCAATCGCGCCGAAATCTCCAACGGCCGAAGTACCGCCGTAATTCCCAGAATCACTAGCACGTTGAAAATACAGCTGCCCACGACGTTGCCGATTCCAAGGTCTACCGTCGACCCGAGTGCAGCGCGGAGGGTGACGGCTAATTCCGGCGCGCTAGTGCCAAGGGCCACCACCGTCAGTCCCACCACCAATGGAGAAATGGAACAGGCGGTAGCCAACCCGCAGGCTCCCGCCACCAAATTGCGGCCGCCCAAAAAAAGAATGACAAGGCCAAGAATCGTCTGCGCAGCGATCCAGAGAGTCTCCATGCTAAACCTTCGCAGCGTTAAGTCGACCCGTTAAAGTTGACTTCATAAGTCTGACCACTGACCCGGTGACCAACAACCAAGCCTAAATTCGGAGGCTGTATTGGGATCAACCCGTTTGTCGAGCGTCCATCAAACTAGGGCGTCCATCAAATTAGGGCGTCCATGAAAGCCCTTGCTGCCTGAACCCACCTTCGACCTCCCTACGCGGTACGAAGATAAAGCCGAAAGCAATCGGAGCGGCCCGTGATCTTCTTTTCCCCTTTGCGGCTTTCCTTTGCCGCACGCAAGCCCCGCAATCCACCGCGCTTTTCGCTCAATTGGGAGCCCAATGGCAAGACTTGGCGAAGCTGATAACCGGCAGATGCCACTTACCCGCTTCCACGGGACCCGCGTATTATATCCGGCCCCTTTTTGCCGATGGAGTCGGCCGACCGAAGATTTGCGCCCCAACGAAATTGGAAAAAATTTCGCGGATGAGAGGCGTTCCCTACAAAGTTTCGCAAACAAGCACGCAGTGAGGCCGCCTTCCGTGCTCCGATAGGCCAAAGAGCAGATGAGCCACAAATTGCTGCCAACTTAAGCTGCGGTAATGCTGTAAGGGGGCCTTTGGGGTCGACTGAGCATCGCGTTGGCCTCTTCATCGCCCACGAACCGCTCCGCCGCCGGGTCCCACTGTAGCTTTCTTCCCAGCCGCATCGAGATATTGGCCAGATGACAAGTGAGCGCACTTTGGTGCTGGTTCCAAACGTCGGAAATAGGCCGACGTCGCGCCTTGACACAATCGAAAAAGTTGCCCATGTGATTCGTGATTGCCTCGAGTTTGCCGGCTCGTTCCGGACGGGACAAATTGTCAAAGTCATAAAGGCGGAAGGCTTCTCGGGGGAGCGGGACATCGGCCAACGCCTCGACCGGCTTACCGGCGATTGTCCCACGGTTGACAAAAATCTGCCCTTCACTCCCGATAAACATGATCCCGTTTCGGCCCGTGTCGTGCACCGTCATCTCCACGCCGTTGGCGAAGCGATACCAAGCCGAAAAATCTACCGGCACGTTGAAGCCGTTAGGGATATTCGAAAATTTGGCTTTTCCTTCCACCTCCACCGGAAACGAGTCGATGGCCCACTGGGCAATATCCAGGTGATGAGCTCCCCAATCGGTCATTTGCCCGCCGGCATATTCGAACCACCAACGGAACGTGTAATGGCACCTTTCTTCTACGTAGGGAACCAGGGGTGCTTGACCCAGCCAAAGATCCCAGTTCAAGTGCCCCGGCACCGGCCGCTCCGGAAACGGCCCCCCGGTGGCGTTCTTGCCCAGGACAACTTCTACCCGCTGAAGCTTACCGATTCGTCCCTGGCGGACCATCTCGCAGGCCAAGCGGAACCGCGAGTCGCTCCGTTGCCAAGAACCCACTTGCACAACCCGACCGGTCTGCTCCACCACTCGGCAAATGGCTTGACCTTCCGCGACCGTCAGCGTCAGCGGCTTTTCCACGTACACGTCCTTGCCCGCCAAGCACGCATCGATCACCATCTTCGCATGCCAATGATCCGGGGTGCCGATGGTCACCACATCGACGTCTTTGCGATCCAAGAGGGCCCGATAATCCTCGTAAATGGCCGGTGTGCTTCCGAAGCTAGCACGCGCTTGCTCCCGCACATGGCGATCTACATCGCAAATAGCCACCACATCTGCGTAGGCCAGAGCTTGAACGGCGATGACCGTCCCTTGATACCGCATTCCCACCGCCCCAATGCGGAAACGATCGTTGGCCGATCGCGGCAGCGACCGGGCCTCCAAATCGGCGCTCGGAAAATACGGGACAGAATGTGCCAAGCCGACTGCTGCACTTGCGGCTAAGAGCTCGCGGCGGGTCAGTCGGCCTCCATCCGCTCCAGCCCTAATGCCGATTTTGCGCGAGGCACTTTCAGAACGTTTTCTTCGGCAGTTCCCCATGAGTGACTCCCCGGCGAAATCCCGGCTGAAAGGGCGATATTTGGGAGGGTCAAGATTGTGAAATTTTTAGGAGAACGATGTTTTTCGGTTTTTCAATACCTGGGAGGACGATCGTTTTTAAAAAGCTGAAACTTTTATCCAGCTAGAATTCCCGGCAAACTGTAGCGAGCAAAAACTCCCGGCAAACCTTAGCAAGTTGTAACTCTCGTCAGAGTAAGTCGAGTATGATGGTAACCTCTTGGGGGATCGTACGGCCTCAAAGGATGGCGATCTCCCAGGGACGGCGACAGTCGGCAAGTCAGCAAAGCGGCACCACCCAATAAGAGGCCAAACTCCAACGAAACGACAATCGTAAGCCCTCAAAACTTCGATTCCCTAAGTCCTCCCGTTTCCCCGCGGATTGCTTCTGCTACCCAAGTGAAATCGATCTTTGGTGGGAGGGCTTCCGTCCGCGCGCGGATTGCTG
>CAKZMM010000015.1 GCA_937128505.1 uncultured Thermogutta sp. | reverse complement strand
CTAAAGTTGCCGCAGGACCAACTCATGCCGCGGAGCCAACTCAAGCTTACACTTTTGCGCTTTTGCCAGCGCACAGAAGCTCACTTGTTTGCGGTCATGAATTCATGTTATAGTCACGCCGCCGAGCTCGAACGAGTAAAAACCCCCACAGAGCTAGCTTTTCGAACCGATTCGTTGCCGCGGATCATTACTGCCGGGCTACTGAATTCAATTCTCTCACCGAGGGATTCTGTACGAGCGGAGGATTGGAGTTTCTCGGACCAATCCGAGGCGTTGGTGTTGAAGCAATTCGAGGCGTTGGTGAGGGTCTTACAAAGTGACCCAAAATTCAAGCGACCCAAATTCACTTGTCAATTGGACAAAGGCACCGGTCTCAAGGCGACAACGACGGTCCCAGAGCAACGAATTGTATCGCCCCGGAATGCATTTTTCTGCGTTTAGGAGGAGGTAGCCTTCTGCCGAGACGACCGCTCTTGGAATTACCGGATTCCTGCACTCCAAATTCGCATACGGCCCCAGTCGAAGTTAGCGTCGCTTTTCTTAGGCGGCACGGCCCCACGGGATCGAAACAGCGGAAGATCACAGGACATTATTGAGGCGTTCGATCTCCGCTTAAGACCGAAGGGGGCCCAAAAAGGATCAAATTGGGCCACCGCGACAGGATATCCCGCGGCGCACCGGAAATATTCCTTACGCGAATATCCCTTACGCGAGCAAAAAAAGCAAAATGAAAGCGAAATTCGAATCCAGAACGCAAGCAGGATGACAGTTTGATAGAACTGGAAAAATGGGTCAGTTGGATAAATATCAGGGATCTTAGGGATATCTTTTTATTATGTGGCGAATACGTCCCTCTTAGGGCACCCAATACCCTGATCGCTATTAGTCACTAGAGTGATAATATATAATCATTTTTGCCGGCGGCTGACCTTACAACGAACCCAGCTTCCACGGCTTTCTCGGGAATCCAGAAAATCGAGAATCTAGAAAAACAGAACGATAAAATCCCGGAATGCCGTAGCGGAATACACCGACATCGGTTGGCGAAACCTCGGTCAAAATAATCCACGTCAACGCCCAGTTCCTTTCAACGTTCTTTTCAACATCAAATAATCGCTTGAATTCGTTGATTATTGATACACTGAACATTTTGCTGCTCACGCTCATCTGCGAAAGAGCAAAGACCAGTAATCGACTCAAGTTCTCGCGAGCTTATCAGTATTTATCCTTATTTATCCTTTTATACCGAATGGTCTCGAGCTTCAAAGAACTGAACTCCACCGCATTTAAAAAGTTATGATCCGCGCACGCCAAAAAACTGCCTGGCGGCACGGACGAGGCGCAAGCGGACTTCGTTTGCTCCGGGTAAGTACGGTAAGTATTACTCCGTTTCCATCGATTTCGCCTTACATGCATCTCGCCCGCTGAAGCCGTGAATTCCTTCTAAGCTCTAAGGAGAAGTATTGCCAAGGAGATTTTTTCAACCCATTACTTCGCGGGAAAAACCACCGATGAACGCTTTCCAAACCGAGGGAATCCCTTTCCCTCCGACCGGCAAATGGTTACCCCAATCTTCCCAGTTACCTCAACCTTTCTATCGACAACAAGTTCGGACGAACCCTGCCACGAAAGCCGGTGGTGACGTTCTGCCGGCTCCTCTTCTCATTGGTCAGGAGCAAGATTGCCGCGGACAAGTTCCCCGATTGATTCCCACCGATCGAGTGGGGCAATCGCGCTTTCCGAGTCAAGGCATTTCACCGTCCCCGGCAATGCTCAGCTCGGTCATCGTAACCGTTGGCATTTTACTCGGGGTTTTCGGTGCCTTTAGTTCGGTCTTAGGTGGCGGGATCATGGGCGGCCGGCCGGCCCCGCTCCCCGCACAAGGGGTTTTGCCGGGCCCAACTCCCGGGCAACCTTCGCTTGTCGGTTCAGTGGAAGCCGAGCAGTTGCCCATCTTTTTGCAAGGACAGGGCGCTCCGGCACCGGGGGATCCCGGCCACTTGGTGCTCGATCTTCCCCCCTCGACGCCAATTTCCTGGAGCTGGCATTTCCTGCCCAAAGGATTGGTCTTTCCTGCCTATCTGGCCGGCGGACGCGAGTCGCGTTTTGGAGCCCAGTGGGTTTATGTCGAAGATCTCGGGTGGACCTTGGATAGCACACTCGGGGCGCACCTCGGCTTGATTAGGTTCGGCACGCACGATCCGATCTATCCTGAGGGATTCCAGATCGATGTCGAAGGGGCGGCGTTTCCCCGATTGGCCATGGGTTATGAGCGCGATCTGGTTGCGGTCGATTTTCGGATCGGAATTCCACTCAGTTACCGACACGGCCGGTTCGAAACGAAATTGGCTTGCTACCATCTTTGTTCACACTTGGGGGATGAATGGCTCATTCGGTATCCGGCCCTGAACCGAATCAATTTCGCCCGCGATGCCCTGGTGTTGGCCGTTGCGGTCCGGCCCGTGCCAGCCGTGCGACTATATGCCGAGGCCGGTTGGGCCTTTCTTACCGAGGGAGGAAGCGAACCCTGGGAATTCCAATTCG
This sequence comes from uncultured Thermogutta sp., assembly GCA_937128505.1. GTDB lineage: Bacteria > Planctomycetota > Planctomycetia > Pirellulales > Thermoguttaceae > DTLM01. The sequence goes on along the minus strand of CAKZMM010000015.1, from coordinate 15,582 downwards.
GGGTCGATCTTAGCCCCGTGGGGCCGACGGGGCGCTGGTTCACGCCGTTTTTGGCCGTCAATACCCGATTGCGGCAGGAGGTTGATTTCAGCGGCAATTTTACGGCACAAGCCGGCCTTCAATGGAGTGGGCCAAGCGGGGGCCTCCTCCGCTTCGGCGCCCACTATTTCAACGGGTTAACCGACTACTATGAATTTTTTCGCGAACACGAAGAGCAGATCGGCTTAGGGATGTGGTATGACTTCTAAGCTTTCGGCAGCTTTTCATCGATCTATCCAGGAAGCGGGAATCCTCGCGGAGAGCCGTCACAGCAGTGGAAAGCCGTCAACGTAGGTGGAAAGCTATCGAATTACTCGAGAGGCATCGAAGCAGTAAAAGCGATCAACGTAGTGGAGAGCCGTCAAAACAAACGCAGTGTAGACCGATCAACGCAAGAGAAAGCCGTCGAATTCCTGGAAAGGCATCAAAGCACTGAAAAGCCGTCAACGTAGTGGACAACCGTCAAAACAGCGGATGGGCATCAAAGCAAAAGAGAAAAAGCAAAAGAGAAAGAGTCATCAAAACAAAAAGCTGAGGTAACCAGGCGAAAGGACGCCGGAATTTCCGCGACCTGCCGCCAGCAGTGCACGACTCGAATTCACACCTGATTTTTTCAAAGCTCGAATCTCAGTTCCGATCTATCGCGATGGCCCACGAGCTCTTTTTCATAAAACCGTGACCGGTTACGTCAATTCCAAAATTTCAGCTGAAAATGCACGATTCGGAACAAATCACTTCTTGGATCCGGAACCCAAGTCCGACCGCAAATTCGCGTCATAAGTTCGCAAATCGATCTCGCGACCAAACCCCGCACGCAAGTTCGGCCTTTAAATTCGCAGCAAGCCGCTGTGCCCTATTCCAGTCGGTAAGCAAAGACCTCCGGGGAGCATTCGAGCCGCACGACGCGCTCGCGGACTTCAGCCAGTTGCGGCGGTTTGGTGGTACCGTCTTCGAGAACGGGTATCACCTGTCTGGGAATCGGCAGCTTCCAGGGGAGATGATCCCAGCGGATTTCCACCGTCCAAGGTCTCGGTCCACTGGCGGGAAGTGGCGTAACGACTAGCGCCTGGTTTTCCGGATGCAAACGGCAGCCGCCGGCCGTCACCACTGCGCCGAAATCGATCGCTCGGGCCTCCGGGTTTAGCCGGGCAAGAAGCGGATCTTTCTCCGGCTCCAAAGCGCTCCATGCCACCCGGAGGTCGCCCCGATCGGTTTTTTCCAGGCGGAGTTGGCCGAGCCGTAACCGCTGCGTTCCATCATCAATCCCCAAAAGGGGCAATCGATGGCCCGATTGCGGGTTGAACCAGCCTACCCGCAACTCTAACGAAGCCGGCAGAGCAAGGTCCGCCGGCACGGTTGCGCGGACCGGTAAGGTGAGGGAACTTTGCGGGGAAGTCTCGCCGCTGGGCCAGGAGGCCATTCCGTGGATGACGATTTCCCCGTTCGCATCGCAGAGGTGCACAAACGGGCGGTACTGCGGGGCAATGGGCACATCGGCCTGCCAGTGAGTGGCAAACTCGATGGTGCTTGGGCCCGACACGCGGACCCCATCAGCCGCAGCACGAATGGGAAGCGTAGTGGCTCCCGGCTGACGACCGTTCACGTAGAGCATATCCGGCGACGAGGAGCTTTCGGTGATGATTCCCTCTCGCCGCGCAATCGATGCTTCGACAAAGCCGTGCTGCACCGGCACCCGAGCCCAGAAACCAAAAGGTGGCAGGCTTACGCGGTCAAGCTGCCAATCTGTCTCGCCCCGGTTGACCCACACTTCGCCCCCATTGGACCAGATCACTTGCTGCCGATGCAGGTCATTACCGACGAATTCCACCCGCTCGATGGTCTGCAACGCCAAAGCCCGGGCCACCCCCTGTGTCAGCCAGTATTTGCGGACATTGTTGCGGGAAAACGGCGGATGCGGCACCATGCCCGGATGTCCGGTAAGGACCTCGGTGCAGATATAGTCGTCGCTAAAGATTCCGTGAAGCCGCGGATCCAGTCCTGCTTCATATCGCGAGGAATAACCTGCTCCATGGAGGATAAATCGATCGTGATGGGCCGCGTCGAACCAGGGGACGCGTTCCGCATCTTCGCAGGGCCAATTCCACACCGCCCAAGCATGGCGGCCGTTTCCGATCGGTTTTCCCACGCGAAGGTGATTGGTCTGTGCGCCATCGAGCCAACCGATCAATTGGTCATGACCACTCTCGGAAATCTGGGGGGCTTGGTCCCCCAACAAGTCGCGAATCCAGGCGAATGCTTCTCCCCAAACCTGCCGGGTATACACCCGATCGAAAAATCGCCCATCGGCCGTCCAATAATCATAAGGTGGCGCGCTCGACCACACATCGATGAAGTAAGCCGTGGGGGCCAAGTGCCGCTGAATGAGTTCCAGGTTCGCATCCAAGAATGGCCGAATTTGATCGGCTCGATAGCGATAAGACTGGGCACCGCGCCCCTCGTTGAGCCAGGCGCGAACCGGCAAACCACTTTGATGAAAGGCGATTCGCTCCCGGTAGGAAAATCCCTGGGCATCCGGGTAAAAGTCGATGTAGTTATCGTGGAGTGCAAAGGGCACTTGATGGGCCTTGCACACGGCGATGAGTTCCAGCATGTCTTCCATCGTCCCATACTGGGGATTGGGTGGAAAGATTTCCGGCAGGCGGTAGTCGTAGCCCCAACGCTGCCAATTGTGCCAGATGACCATCGAATCGGTCATGCCGTAACGAAACGCGCGGCGAAGCTGCTCGGCACTATCGCGGTAGCGTCCCCCCCAAAGGTCGAAGACAAACCGGCCCGCCGCCTTCGCCACCCCCCCGGAAGCCTGCAAGCCGTTGATCTGACGATAGACCTTCACGGCCTCCCATAAATCCGTGTGGGGAATGAAGCTGAAGGTGGCATGATGCGCTACATGAAGGGAAGCATGCTGCTGCTCGGGATCCACACCGAGCGCCGTGGGGGGCAAATCCACGGCTTGAACGAGCTTCAATCCCCCTTCGAATTCCAACCCAACAAACGAAGTCGAAAGCCGGTGCCCATCGAATCCCAGTCGAAACGCCCCCGGCTTTTGCACCACGTTCCCGGGGCCCGCATAAACCCGAAAGATTGGCGCCGACCAACTTCCCGTCGCAATATCCTCGAGATAAACCGCCCAAAACGGCTTCGGTTCCGGGACATTTTCCAAGGCAAAACTGACTTGAAGCGGACCTTTCCCGCTACCGAACCGCATCAGCAAGTCGAAGGTTCCAAAAAGGCTTTGAAACCGGTGCCTTCGCTGCCGGAAATTCGGACCGGACTCCTCCCGTTCCTCGACCAGAACCACCGGGGCGCGGGGATCCTCAAGCTGCATCCCGAGGACGCGGACTTGAAACCCGCGGAAAAGAATTCGTCCAGCGGGGGAAACCATCGCGATGGTCGCATCAACCCAGCCCCGATGCCCGGGCCAAAGACGATATTCCCAAGGGGTATCGCCGATCTGAGCACGACCCAAGAGCACGGAGCCTGCCTCGCTTTGTTCCGGTATGGCCGAGGCCGCCGGTACTCGGCCGACTTCCAGGATGGGTTCGGCCCAATAGCATTGATCCCAACCCGTATTGTTTCGCGGGCCAGGGTGCGCCTCCAACTGGAGGCGGATTTTTCGCCCCGCCAACCGGCTCAAGTCAGCCTCGCAATCCCGCCAGCTTTTATCGGCGATGTGCTGTTCGAAAAGCGCCTCGCCCAAGGTGCCTTCCGGTGCGTCGGATTCAATCGCGCGGATCCGGAACGTAACCCCATCCCCCTGACCATCGGGCCGAACCGCGGCGGCCATCCGCAGCCGAATCGAGGACGAACCCGGCAACTCCAAGGGGTATTCCACCCAAATCCGACCCACTTGCCCCTCAAACCAAGGGGGATGCATGGAAAGGACCGCCCGGCTGATACCTCCCAACGAGACCCGGCTCACTTGGAATGAACCGCGGTGCCCTTCCACCGTACCCTCCCAGCCAATGGGGAGGACTTGCACCGGCTTCCCAAATACCTCGCAACAAACCCGCCAAAGCGGTAGCTGCCACAGGGCCAATTGTTGGTTGGGCCGCAAAGCGACCGGGGTCCACGGGGGCACATACCGCGGACGCAGCCGGGGCGGCACTTTGACCTCGACAATCAGAATCGGGTGAGCCTCCCAAGAACGTCCCTCCGCCTCGAATCGTGCCCAAACGTGGATTGGATAATGAGCCGGGTAACTATCCTCAGCCGCCGTCACGCTCAAGGGGATTTCGCTTTTTTGCTGCCCGGCAACTTCGAATGCCACCGGGCCGGCAGGCTCCGTACGCCAACCGTCGATGACCCGAAAATCCAATTTGCCACGAATGGTCTCAGACCCGCGATTCTGCAAAATTACCCTGTAATCCGTCGCCGTACCAAGGGTCGTGAATTCTTGAGGACCTTGAATCGTAACCCGAAGCGGACCGGCTTCATCCACGGGGGGATTGAAAGCCTGAAGCTCGCCGCCGCCCAGTAAAACCCCTAATCCGACGAGTAACCCGGTCAAAACTCTTGCGCGAAACGCCCCCCACCGCTTTCTCGGCCAATTTGCGAGTCTACTTCGACGGCTTTTTCCGTCAGGGAATCCTTGCTCGCACTGTGGATTTGCGGACGCACTGTCCATCGAAAATCCTCCTTTTTGCAGATCGCCTTCTTTGAAGCAAAGGCTTCAAAATGCGGAAATTTACGCCTACCTCTGAGAGCAGATCAGTCATACGCCGCAAAAGGGCGAACTAATGAAGCAAGCCACGGAGTATTTCTTCGCCATTCGCCTGCCTTGGGAACAGCCGGCCGGTGGCTTCTTCCTGCCCGATACAATTGCTCCGACTGCTGGAATACGCCACTTTGAATAAGCCACTTTACTAATGCGCCAATTTGCGGCAGCGGCCTTCAGACTGCTGCCCGGCATTATTGCTTGCCCAAACAGGCTTCTCGCTTTTCCCTTTGAGCATCCAGCCTAATTGCTTCGGCAACACCCATCCCGGCTTTTTCCTTCTGGGTCACCCATCCGGGCTTATCGCTTTGTTCTCAGGGATTCAGGCTTGTGATTGCTTCCCGCTGGCCCATTCAGGCTTAATGCTTTTCCATCAACCCTCCAGGCTTACTGCTTCTCCATCAGTGGAAATCTTGGATGTTCAGAATCTCGTGTGCTCAGTATGTGGGGGGAAGCTGGCGGAATCAATCCGCCGCTATGGCTGCGGCGAGGGTCTCTGGGGCTACTCCCCGGCCCAAAATGAACACGGGACTTGACCCGGGCACGATGGACCGAGCAACCAGGGGCCGACCGACTGCATCCCAATACTCCAATCGCGGTTCGAGTAGCCGCACTTGCGGAGCGCCCCCTTTGGGTGCCCAAAGCACACCAAAACTCAGCTCTCCACTCTGGAAGACATAAAGCCGCACCGTCGGGGCCAGCTCCACTTTCTGAACGAAGCGCGCCGAAGGATCGAATAATTCGCTCATCACTGCCTGAACGGTGTAAATTTTCCGCGGTGTACCACCATATTCGAAAAAGATCCCCTCCAGATTCTCGCGGTTGATGGCCCCGCAAGTCCCAGCGTGGTAGAAGATTTTTTCCACCCCGCAAGCAAACATCATGGTAGCCCATCGAAGCGCATAATCCGCCTGTAGTTGCTCGCTGGGTAAGGGCGGATTGAAATCGGAGTGTGCCGGCGGCCAACACCAAGGATCGTCGTCCGCATAATAGCCGTATTCAGTCAACCAGATCGGTTTCCGGGGAGCGTACTGGGCAATCCATGCGACGAGTTTTTCAAGCGGCTTTTCGATGAATTCCGGCGGGCGTAACCGCGGGTAATGATGGATGTCGAAGGCATCGACCCCTTCCGCCCCGCCTGCTTCGAAAAACTCCTGCCAATCCTCGAGGATTTGCCCTTCGCTGATGTAGCCAATCCCGGCCAACACGCGGCAGTTGGGCGCCACCTCCTTCGCAGCCCGGGTAAATACCTTCGTCCAATGAGCGTAATCCTTAGCCGAATAGCCGAATTTCCGCGGCAGCGCATAAGTCGTGAAAACCGGCTCGTTAAATACCTGAAACCACTCCACACGGTTTCGGTAGTGAGAAATGGTCGCCGCCACATACTGGGCGAAGGCTTTCTCATCGCGCGGGGCATACGCCACATGCTCGCGGCGACTTTGATACTGCTCGGTCAACTTGTAGCTCTCCGGAGCGCTTGAAGACCAATGGGCCGAGGGAAACGGCAACATCGCCAAAACGCGCAATCCGTGCGCCAGCGGACGATCGATCTGGTAATCCGTCTCGCGAAAATCGAACGCACCCGGTTGCGGCTGAACCTGCTGCCACTTACAGGACCAATCCCGCACCCAATAAATCCCCGCTTGGCGACACAAGTCCAGCAGATGAGGCCATGGATACGCGTGATTGACCCCGAAGCGAGTGTCATCTTTACGAATCTTGGGCACCGAAGCGATTCGCAATTGCGCCATGGGCTCGAGCGGACGATTTGCCAAGGTCGCTTCCACGCGGAAAAAACCGCGCCATTGCGGTGCGGGACCAAACCGAAGCTCGCGTGTCACGGTTTGGCTTGCGCTGGTACCGAGCTTCAGTTGCTCGCGATAGACTTCGCGGTCGAAATAATCGTAAATCCGCACTTCCACCGGCACTTCGGCGGAAGGGAGATCCTTTCGAGCATTCGCAGCGACGGAAAGCAAAAGCTGAAAAGCAATCGGTTCATCCCACGTGAAAACGTTGCCGATTTTCTCCGTGCAAAGTGCAAGCTCCAAAGGGGCTCGCTCTTCGAAGGGTGTGGCGGCTTCGCCCGGCTCCAGTTGCAAGGCGTCTACCCAAACGGTAGCTTCCGAAGGCGGCTCAGGCTGACCCGGTAGCCGCCGGAGATCGGGTCCGGCTAAGACAAAACACCATCGCGATCGCGGCTTAAAGCTCAACTCAAATCGTCGCCATTCGGTATCCACCTCAATCAATCGATCCAGCACGCCTCCCCGAAACTCGCTGATCCCTAACCTTGCCGGGGTTTTCGGACGGTTAGCTTTCATCCAAACGGAAAAAACATAGGGCCGGTTTGGCTCCAGCTCTAAATAGCCCAATGTCGCGACCAAAGGGGCCCAAATGGGGGCGCGACTCAGATCATAGTAATCAAAGTACGAGATCGGCTGATTTTCGGCCGACAAATCCACCCGGAGGCTTGTTCGACCGTGGTGAGCCGTGGTTCGATCAAGCCGACCGAAGAGCCGATTCAGGTTGCCCCCCCAATGGACGGTCCGATCCGCCGCCCAGGAACCCCACCCCCCACTGCCGCATTCAAAGCTGGCATTCGGAATCAAATTCCTTCCCGGGCCGGCAAGCACGACCGTCCCAGGCCGGTAGGCCTCGGGGCCGATCGGCTCCAAGCGCACGTCGTCCAACCAAAGCGTACCCGTGGACAAAAACCAGATTTGCAGGCGACTTCGCTCGGCGCAATCCCGGGAGCCGGTGAAAACGAATTCGTAGCGAACCCAATCACCGGTCGGCGAAAAAGCCGACTCCAAGCCGAGGTTCTGCCACACCGCGGTGTCCGAGAGGGCCACGGAAACCATCTCCTCCTCCAACCCCTCTGCCCGGGCCCAGAGGCTTATGCGGTAGTTTTGGCCCCGACGCACCGGGACACCGTGCTGGCAAATCATCGCATGGGCAGCGGGGGTACCTGCTTGAAACCGCAAGCACCGCAGTCGGGCCGCAAAACGTCCTTGATGGCCCGAATCCAGCTCTAAACGCTGTGTGACAAGACGACTGTCACCTGCGGCTTGCCAATGGTCCGGCACACCATCGGCATTGGCATCCAGCTCAAAATCCCCGTTTTTCACGAGATTTGCCGATTCGGCTACTGGTCCATGATCTCCGAAAGCGATTGCCACCAAAAACAAAAGCAAACAAACACCGGTCACGGCGATCACAACCGAGGGAACTTTGCGGCCGACCGTGCTCCTCAGCATGGCTGAACCTCCCGTGTGCGTCGTTAAATGGGGTAACTCGCGGAGGGTCGTGGTGGGGGAGTGATTTTCGCTTGCAGATTCAAATAATGCCGCCGCGGTGGGCAGACTGCAAGTCCGCGATGAGCCAAAACAGCTCTACTTCCGCAATGAACTAACCCAACTCCACAAATGCAATGAGCTAAACCCGCCCTTCTGAATGACTTCTTGATCCTATGAATGACTTTTTAATCCCATGAATGATTTCTTGATTCCATGAATGATTTTTTGATTGCAGACCAATTTGCCGGCCATTTGGCGGCTCAAGGTGATCGAATCGCGGAAAAGCGGCCTCGAGAGCTATCCCTGTTTACAAAACTTGGCATTCTGCCTAAGCTGCAAAAAATTGGGTTGTGGCGGCTTTCTGCAAAGTGGAGGTTTTCTGGAAAAACGGCTCATTTGCTCTGCCCATGGATGGTCGCCAGCGCCCACGGCCGGTTGCCGAACAAACGGTCCGCCCGTTTAGAGACCGAACCATCCGCCCGTTAAGAGACCAAAAGATCCGCCCGATAAGAGATCCGAAGATTTCCGCCCAGTAAAAACCCAAAAATCGGTCGATACACAAATCAAGTCGACGCAGAACACAACTTAATGCAAAGGTCAGCCTAGATGTTTGCTGCGATCCCAGCCGAGTCTTCCGCGGGAGGGCCACATCGCGCCCGTCCCAGCGATTCTCCCCGGCTTGGGTGGAAACGTGGGCTCGTTTGGTTGGTCAGAATCGGCATCATCGCGGTGGTATTCTGGGCGGTTCGCCACACGCTGATCGAAGCTTGGGCCCAGGTGTCCCGATTCTCTTGGCGGCTGAATATCGGGTGGCTGTTCCTTTCAGGCATTTTCTACCTTATCGCCCTCGTTCCGGCGGCCCTTTATTGGTTCGTGGCTCTCCGGCAACTGGGGCAAAAACCCCGGTTTGTTGAAACCCTTCGGGCTTACTATGTGGGGGGACTCGGCAAGTATGTGCCGGGCAAAGCGATGGTCGTTATCATGCGGACGGCCATGATCCGCAGCAGCACCGTTCACACGACCGTAGCGGCGGCCAGCGTTTTTTTAGAAACTTTCACGATGATGGCCGTCGGTAGCCTTTGGGCTCTGTTGATCGTGCTACTGAGGCTGCGACATGATCCGGAGTTCAGCCGACTTACTCCCGTGATGATTGCGGTTTTTGTTCTTCTTACCTTTCTGACGCTGCCGTCGGTCTTTCGCTGGTTTTTGCAATGGACATTGCGAAAATTGCCCATTCGGCCGACTCGGTCGTCTCCGCCCCCTCAATGGTCCGTAAGCCTTTCTGGTTCAACTGCGCCGGGAGTAGTTGCGGATCGCAGCCCGGTGGGTCCCTCCAGCACAGGCGATATGGCTGCAACTAGCGCGGCCAACAAGCGGACTTCCGTTTCGAGCGTTTCACAAACGGCCAATCTTGCCGAGGAAATTCCCCCGTTGAGCTTGTGGCTTGTGCCGTGGGGATGGATCCTCATGAGCCTGGTTTGGTGGGGGCTGGGCCTAAGCGGTTGGGCTGCGCTTAAAGCGACGGGAATGCCCCTTGAAGATTATCCCCGGGAAATCACCGCGTGCACCGGGAGCGTTGCTTTCGGCACGGTCGCCGGCTTTTGCGCCGTGGTCGTGCCGGGGGGAATTGGGGTTCGCGAGGCCGTGTTGGCCGAGGGCTTGGTACGCACCCTTTCTTATGGGGGGATAATGGAAAGAAGCGAGTTGGCCTTTTTTTCGCTTTTGGGGGCAGCCCTCCTCCGCCTGGTTTGGGTCATTGCAGAATTGGCCAGTGCTGCTATTTTTATGTTGATCGGCCGCCGCCCCGGGCCGCCGGGTCCTCCGGGGGATCTTTTGCCGCGAAAGCTGGAGGATCATTCGGCCCCTTCTGCCGGAGCTAAGCCCGGGGAACCACAGTCCTCATGAAATGGGAGGGGAAAGACGCAATGATTTCGGTGGTCATCCCCGTGTTCAACGAACAACCGAGTTTAGCGATCCTGCACCAAGAGTTGGTGGAAGTGGCCCAGTCGCAGGGCTACGAGATGGAGATCATCTTTGTCGACGATGGTTCCAAGGACGGCTCATGGGAGGAAATCAAAAAGTTGGCGGCAAGCGACCCGCGGGTTCGGGGGATCCGGTTTCGGCGGAATTTTGGGAAGGCGGCCGCTTTGAGTGCCGGATTCGAGGCCGCCGCGGGAGAGGTGATCATGACCTTGGATGCGGATCTGCAAGATGATCCGCACGAAATCCCCCGCTTCTTGGCGGAATTGGAAAAGCCCTTGGATGTGGTCAACGGCTGGAAGCGGATTCGTCACGATCCCTGGCACAAAGTGATCCCTTCGCGAATTTTCAATTGGATGGTCGGTTGGCTTACCGGAGTGAAGCTTCACGATCATAACTGCGGGATGAAATGCTACCGCCGCGAAGTGCTGAGCGAGATCCGCCTTTACGGCGAATTGCACCGCTTTGTGCCGGTGCTGGCAGCGGCACGGGGGTTCCGCGTGGGTGAGATTGAAATCCATCACCGCCCCCGGCGTTTCGGTAAATCGAAGTATGGGGTGAGCCGGTTTGCGAAAGGATTTGTCGATCTGCTAACCGTGAAATTCCTCACGGGATATGGGCAACGACCTCAGCACCTCCTCGGAACTCTGGGGGTATTGTGCTTGGGATTGGGGGCGCTCGCACTCGTTTGGTTGGCGGGGCTGTGGGTGTTCTCACGGGTCCTTCCCGATTGGGAACCGATTCACCTCCACCAGCGGCCTGCGGTTATTTACGCCGTGGGACTCGTCCTTTTGGGGGGGCAACTGCTTTCGGTGGGCTTTCTAGGGGAGCTGATTGTTGCCCAACAACCGCGGGAAATTCGCCCCTTTTCAGTTTCGGAAACCATCGGCGGTCAATTGCGCGAACCGCATGCCCCTTCGCTCCCCGGTTGACTAGTGAGTTCCACGGCGCTTCGAGGTGCGATTGATCCGGTAGCCCCCGGCAAATCTACGGCAAAAATCACTACGTTGTTGCATCGAGGGGGTAGCAATCTATCCTGCGAGATTGAGAAAAAAGGGCTTTCTTACCGGCAATCCGCGGGACGATAGACTTTTTTTCGTTTTTTTTCGTGCCGCTAGCAACCGATTTTTTCACGGAGCCACCAAGCGATGGAGGAGGATACTCGGAAGTTGCGATGGGGTGTCTACGCGATGGTGATCGCGGCCGTTGCCGGCTCGCTCATCGGGCGGATTTTGGCGGTGGATTCCGTCGACCGCCAGGCCCTCCAACAAATGCGATTGGCGCAAATCCCCCGCGAACTGCAAAAACGCCGAGCCGAGCTTTCCCGCCGAGGCCTCAGCGGCGAGCAACTCGAACAGCAATTGAGCCAACTCGAAGCGGAGCTTTATCGTCAGGCACTCATCTGTCGGCCTTTCCTCAGTGCCAATGATCGCAGCCGGTGGTGCACCGTGCGAGCCCTGGTGGAGCCGGAGATGCGTATCCCGGGAAAACCCTATGCCATTGACCGGGTCATCCAAGAGCCGAATTGGGATACTATCGATATGGTCAAGCATGGTGGACACCTGTACTCCAGCAAACCGCCGCTATTAAGCACGCTGGTGGCAGGGACCTATTGGGTGCTGTATCAACTGAGCGGGTATAGCCTGGGGAGCCATCCGTACCTGGTGGGGAGAAGTTTGCTGATTTTTTGGAATGTGCTCCCTATGGTCGGTTATTTGATCGTCATCGGCCTTTTGGCAGAACGTTTCGGTACCAGCAACTGGGGGCGGACCTTCGTCGTGATTGCAGCCGGTTGGGGGACTTTCTTAACCACCTTCGCCACCACGCTGAATAATCACCTGCCGGCAGCGGTTTGCACAGCAGCCGCCTTGTTTTTTCTGACGCGGATTTATGTCGATCGAATCCTCACCCCGGGCACGGGCTTTTGGTGTGGACTTTTCGCGGCCTTAGCCGCCGCCAATGAAATGCCGGCGTTGGGGTTTTTAGCCCTATGTGCTTTCGGGGTTATTTGGTCGTGCGTCAAATCCTGGAGGGAGGGTCGAAGCCACGGGAAAAAAGGGCAAATCGCCGGTTCGGATACCGCGGAAAAACTCCCCGCCACTCCGGCCCGCAACACGGAGCAATCGGCAGGCGAGTGCCCATCCAGGCCCTGGAGCTGCCTTGCGGTTTTTTGGATTCCGGTGATGGTAGTTGCGGTGGCTTACTTTGGGACCAATTGGATCGCTCATGGCAGCCTGCGTCCGCCTTATTTACATCGCAGCCCCACCAATCCGGAAGACAACTGGTACATCTTCACCTATGAACGTCAGGGACGTACGCTGCAAAGCTATTGGACTAATCCGGTGGGCGTGGACCGGGGCGAGCCTTCGGCGGCTGTCTATGCCTTTCATGTTCTGATCGGGCACCACGGGGTCTTTTCGCTCACACCGCTATGGCTGCTGGTGCCCGCGGGGTTATGGCTTTGGCTGGCGGAGAAAAATCAGCCGCGACTCCGCGGGATTGCCGCGACCATCGCCTTGATCTCGCTGGCGTGCTTACTTTTTTACATTTTTCGGCCGCAAATGGACCGAAACTACGGCGGGGTAACCAGCGGCTTCCGGTGGAGCTTTTGGATGAGCTCGCTTTGGCTCACAGCGATCCTACCGGTTGCGGACCGGCTCGCTACCCGGCGTTGGGGGCGCGCGGTTGCTTTGATCTTGCTTACCCTTTCCGCCCTTTCGGCCGCGTATCCCACGTGGAATCCCTGGGTACACCCGTGGATTTACGAGTGGATGTACCACTTGGGCGGGATTCAGAATTAGAATCGGCACACTATTAGGATTCGTTCAACATTCGGATTTGTTCAACATACGCATTCGTTCGAAGCACGCATTCGTTCAGAAAACGCATCCCTTTCAAATTCGCTAAACGCATTCGTTTCAAATTCGCTAAATATGGGGTCGCTAAATATGCGGATGGGCTCAATATTCGGATTCGTTGAATATAGTAGGATTCGCTGAATTTATAGGATTCGTTATTAGGATTCGTTTAATAATCGAATTTGTTCAATATTCGCATTTGTTCAGTATTCGGATTCGCCCGGCTTAAGGGGGCACCACCATTCGGGTGACGCTTCTGTCGGAAGCGGTGATCCGGGTAACGCTGCTTTGGGAGGTGGTCGCGGTTAGGGGAGCCAACTTCAACCTGCTACGGACGGCTTACCCCGTTTTCGGAGGGCGTCGAGCGAACCAACTGGGCGAATGCGAGAGCCAAGTGATTGTCGAAGAAAGCGGGTTTGGATGATGACGGGCTCGGATGCTTTTCAAACGGCAGTTTGCTGGCTTCGGGATGCCGAAAAGATTGTCGCCTTTACTGGGGCAGGAATCTCGGCCGAAAGTGGGATTCCCACCTTTCGCGATAGCGCCGGGCTTTGGGAGCAGTTTCCCCCCGAACAATTTGCCCATTGGACAGGGCTACTCAGTTTGGCCGCGATGCGGCCGGGACTGCTGGCCGAGTTTTTGATCGCCTTGCTGGAGCCGATCGCGCAAGCACAACCGAATGCAGCTCATCGGGCGTTGGCCCGGCTGGAACGTCATAAGCCGGTCACGATCATCACGCAGAATATCGACGGTTTACACACCGAGGCAGGATCGAGCCAGGTGTTGGAAATTCATGGCTGCATCCTTCGGGTAGTGAGTGCGGACCGAAGCCCGGTGCGTACGCTATCCCGCAGCGAGCTGGCAGGCGTCGTCGAGGCATTGCGGAAGGTGCCGGAAGCTTTCTTGGGGCAATGGGCCCTCTGGTCGGCCGTGCGGCCGCTTTTTGGCTTCGAAAGCGGAGGCCGTTATCGACCCGATATTGTGCTTTTCGGCGATGCGATGGCCGAGCCCGATTGGACCTTAGCCACGCAGGCGGCCCGGACCTGCAACCTCATGGTATCGATCGGCACCTCGGGGACGGTGATGCCGGCAGCATCGCTCCCGGATTTGGCCCGGACAAGCCGCGCGCGGGTGATCCAGATCGACCCGGAGCAACCCGGCGGTGATCTTTGGCTTTCCGGCCTCGCGGCGACCATTGTCCCTAAGCTTATCGACGAGGCTTTTTCAGAGCCGTAGGCGCCCGTGCCATTACGCAGAACACTCCGCGCAGGGTCGGGGAGACAAAGACCTAACCACCCGACTCTTGGACAGCTTCCCCAGCTTGAACAGCCCGCACCATCACATGGCCTTATTGACGATGTCGCTCAGGCTGACAATTCCCAGTATACGATGGTCGCCAATCACGGGGGCGCGTGAAAGGCCCATGTTCGCTAATAACCGGGCCACATATTTGACATCCAAGTTTGGATTGACCACCACCAAAGGCTTCGACATGATCTCGTGGACTTTGACCTGATTGGGGTCCAATCCCTTTGCCATGACTTTGTAGACGACATCCCGTTGGGTGATCATGCCGTAGGCATCTTCCCCGTCGCGGCGATCCACCACCAGCGAACGCACCCCGCGGGATTTCATGAGGGCCACGGCCTCGCTGACTGACGCTGAACCCTGGATCGTAACAAGCTCGGTCGTCATGATGTCTTTGGCCTTAGGCATGGCAGAACCTCCGATCAGAAAGGGGTGGAATGAGATACCGGGCCAACGCAATCAGCCCTAGTTGTATCATGTGCCTAGCCGTTGTCAAGTTGCCCGTTCCCCACAAATTCCCCGCTCCATGCAAAGTGCAAACGCCGGTTGGCAGAAAGTTCGCAGGGGTTTTCTGCGATAAAGGGAATTCTTTGCAATGGAGGGAATTCTTTCCAATGAAGGAATTCTCGGCGATGAATGGGTTGGGCAAGCGCCGAATTGCCTGGCTGGACTCTCCGCCCATAATCCGGATGAATGGGTTCGGCGAGCGCGTGGCGGGTTCGGTTCCATTGAGGGCGGAGCGCCGCGATCCCTTTCTTCGCGGAGCGCGGCGATGTATTCCTCCACTCCGACACACAAGTTCGCTTGGTGGCAGGGGGGCCGGAGCGCGGTCGGACGACGGTGGTAGCGGACTTCCCACGTCGGCTCGTCGGATGGGGAACGAAGCCGATCCGCCGTCCGGTTTCGTCCTCCGGCTTCCGGGGGCTCGCTACATGGGGGCGGAGCTGGCGGCAATTCTCAAGCACCGAGTCCCCGTAAAATGCGGTCAACGTCCACTTGGGTTTGGGCGCTTTGTGCCGCCTTTTTCCGTCAAAAAAGGGGCAGGACCATGAAAAAGGGGGTAGGTTAAGAAAAGTTTTCGGCCGTTCTGAAGGGGCTGGCATCCTGAGTTATATTCTCATTAAGGGAGGCATCCTTCCCCAAAAGGGTCGCCGGTTAAGGCACTCACGGATGCAATCAGGGGGCACGAGGCATCCCTCCCCGCAGGGGGCGCGGCGACTAACAACATTAAGAATGCTAATCGAACAAATGCGTCCTTCCGCGAAAGGGACGTCGGGCTTTCTGTAGGTTGAATCCCAGCAAGCTCAAAGAAACTTATAAAGAGACTTTATTTAGCCCCAGAAATTACTTAGAGCCTCTAACAAAATGA
>CAKZMM010000014.1 GCA_937128505.1 uncultured Thermogutta sp. | reverse complement strand
AAAATAGGTAAACCCCCGCCCGGGGCCGAACTTATAAGCAATTTCCCACCTACAATCAAGACGCACACACTTTGGCCGGTGACCGCGAAGATTCCGAATCTTTGGCGGATATTAGGACCCACAAAGCTCTGGGCCATGGAGGACATTTCCCGGCCACCGAGGGGCACCACCTGCGCCCGAAATCACAATCGTCCTGCCGGAGGGTGACCTCGTGGAGAACCTTTCCTGGCCATCGAGGGGCGCGCGGGAGCTAAAGCAGCCGGGCGAAAGATCCGGCTCATTCCGCAGGAAAGTAAGCGAGGTAGGGAGGGGAGTGGGCCCGCAAGGCAGCCTCCTATATCTAACATTATTTTGTTCATCACACGGCTTCTATTTACGGCTTCTATTTATCACTCGGCTTCCTGAGGAAACAAAGCGACCTCGTGCAGGCGGGCTTGGAGCAAAATGCGATTTCACGGCAGGGGGGTTTGAGCAATCCGTATCCGGCATAATTGGTCATTCTTTGGGCAGGATGGTGGGTTGGGCCTTCCGCGTGCGGGTTCATTTTGCACCCATGGTGATCCCCCGCCTTTTTTACGTTCACCCTTACGCGTGTTGGTTAATCCTCAGCAATGGGCTTTGCGGGGCCGGTTGTGGGCGTTTACCCTTACGCGTGTTCGTTAAACTGGCGCAGCCGAGGGGCATGCAGCCGAGGGTCGCGTGGTACCCTAACGTCTTTCCACCCGAGGCGGGCGCATATCTTCCCATTTTATTCATGCCATTAGATTAGGTTGTTTCGACAAGCAGTTTTTCTAATCACCTCGTCCTAAAATAGCATTCAGGTTATCAACGACCTAATCATTTAACAGGTAGTCATGGCCGATGCGAGAGCCTAGAGTGCTCGGTATCCTCGGCATTAGCCCCTCGAAGGCTCTTTCCCAGGTAAAAAGCTTAATCTAGAGAATCTAATGTAACAGAAAGCTCGTGGATATCTCGTTCTACAAGGCCGTAAAGATTATTGCTATTATCAAGTGGATAGTGTTTAGTTGCCAAATCGATCCCCACCGCAGCGTCCCCTGGCCTAGCAACTTATCGCAAGCTGGTTAACCTTATGATTGCGTACGAAAGAATGGCAGATGTGTCTAGGGAGGAACGCAGCGGCGTTCGGCGGGACTGCCGGGGCTTCTCACTCCGGGGAGGAAGTCGAAGCACATAAGAGCGGTGAATCCGGAGGAATGCCGACGAGGTCAATCGGCAATTAAGCGAACGCGGTCAAAAGGGGAATATCACGGTTAAGCGGCTCAAATACTGGTACTGGGGTCGCAAACTCACGCACAGCGAAGCGAGTAAAACTTGAGATATTCGCTCGGAGCATTGGTGTGGAGGAAAGTGCGGACGCGCGTCTGCTTCGGGCGTTAGTTGGGGAGAAAGAAATTTGCTGGTTGGGCCGATCTTTTGGCGAGAGGTAGCGGTTGCTCCGCGGCGTCCTCGCTTCTTTTGGGTTAGGTCGCTTTACGGGCTTGCACTGGTGCTTTTGATGAGCACCGCATGGCTTGTCTTAACGGGCAATCAGGTCGTGCGGGACTTGGGCGACCTTGCGCGTTTCGGGGCGCTCCTTTTTCAACTCTTGGCCCCTTTGCAATTAGCGGTCGCCTGTTTCTTTTCCGCACTTTTTTCGGCTAGTTCGGTGGCGCAGGAAAAGGATCGCAAGACGCTCGATTTGCTCCTGATGACCCGGCTAAGCAACGTCGAGCTTGTCTTGGGGAAGCTGTGTGCCAGCCTCCTCCATATATTAGTGCTGCTGGCCGCCAGTGTACCGCTGTTTGCCCTGATTACGCTTTTTGGCGGGGTTTCCCTGGGTCAAGTGTGGCGGGTGATGATCGTCACGGCCGCCAGCGTACTTCTGTGTGGTACGGTGGGCTCTACGGTGGCCTTTTGGCGGGAGAAAACGTTTCAGGCCCTGGCGGTGACTGCCCTGATTCTAGTGGTTTGGTTAGGACTGGGCGAGGCACTTGCACGTGGGCTTTTCGGCAGTCAAATCGCAGGGTGGTCCAGCCTTACTTTGGCCCGGGCCATTAGTCCGTGGCAAGCGGTATTGGCTGCGGCCCAGACTTTCTTCGTGGATGAGCCGGGCTTGGGCTGGATTGAGTCCCCGATATGGGTGTTCGTGTTGGTGGCGTTGGGTGCGTCGGTCGTACTGAACCTAGTGGCCATTGGCTTGGTCCGGCGATGGACCCAGGCGGTAGATACTAAGACTCGCGAGTGGGAAGAGGAAGGAGCTGCATCCCAGGAAGTGGCTTTTGCGGCAAGAATGGGGCAATCAAACCCGGCAATTACCGGAGGTGGAGTAAGGACGGAACAACGAACCGGCGGTTCGGTTCCCACTCCCGCCGCGTCGTCAAGCAATCCGGTGGATTTGATAGAGGCTTCCCCGCAGATCGGTGTGCCAGGGCATGCCGGTGCAAGCGCGGAGGCAGCTTCCACGGCACTCTCGGTGGCGGCGCTTGCCGGGGGGCAAATCTCCGGGCGGCGACATTGGCGATGGTGGCCTCGGCGGGGCGGCAGCTCCAGTCGCATCCGGCATGTTTGGAATAACCCGGTGATATGGCGTGAGATTTGTACCCGGGCCTACGGGCGGCGGACGCTGCTGATTCGCGCCGTCTACTACATCATCTTCGCCTGCACGGTGTGGTTAATCCACAGTCTGGCGAGCATGGGCAGCCTTTCGGCTGAGGGGGTCGGCGGCCTTGCGCTGGTGGCCTTTTTCTTCCTAAGTCTGGTCCTTGTGAACATTCAGGCGGTTAGTTCCCTAATTGCGGAACGCGATGGGCGGACTTTGGACCTCCTCCTCGTCACAGATCTTACACCAAAAGAATTCGTTTACGGTAAGCTGGGCGGAACTTTCTATAACGCGAAGGAAATGGTGCTATTCCCCCTTGCACTGTGCTGGTATCTGTGGTTTGTTGGGGGAATTACACTACTACAGTTTATCTATCTAGTGGTGGGGCTGATCGTTTTGTTCCAGTTCGTGGCGATGCTAGGGATCCATGTGGGCATGATTTACGCGACCACCCGGGGGGCTATCGCTACGAGCTTGGGAACCGTGTTTTTCCTTTTTGTGGGAGTGGCGACTTGCATTCGCATGATGATTGCCTTTAGTGGTCGGTTTGAAGCCCAGCTCCCATTCCTCGGACTGATTATTTTCGGTGGAGCGGCCCTTTATTTGGCCCTTGGGGTGAGAAACCCGTCAACGGCGATCGGCCTGGCTTCGTTTGCTTGTCCGCTGCTGACCTTCTACGCCATTACCAGCTTCTTCCTTCATCAGCCGCATTTAGTGTTCGTGGCTATCGTCGGCGCGTATGGGTTCGCTACCCTCGCGATGCTGATCCCGGCGATCGATGAATTTGACGTGGTCACAGGCCGAACTACGGTGGAGGAGTAAGGTAAATACCCCAGTTAACGATGCTAATGCGGCGGAGTATAGGCTAAGTGATGATCGCGATTACGCGAGAGAAATCGCAGTGTCAATTCGCGGGTTCCCGCCGGTATTTGGGAGCGGCAGTCAATTTACAGCTTTGCCCCTGCCTGCATTGGGGCTCGATGTGCTGGGGGGCTTTGGCGGATATAACTCTCGGGGCTTGAGAGCAGGATGTCGCAGGGACTTCCGGCGATTTTGACGTCACCAGCCGAATTTTCGCCGATTTTTTTTGGTAAGATTCCGGCTATTGAGGTGGCGAGAAGGGGAGGGAAATGTCGTAATTGAAAGGAGCTGAGCTTTCGCTTAATTCCGCTTGATAGTAAGCTATCGGGCGGAGGAACTTCGAAAGCGTTAAATTGCATCGGTTGATTTATCCTTTTGGGTCGAGGAATCGCGACTTTCCGTGGAGGAATTCAGTTTTCCTGTGTTTTGGCTGGTGGCCATGGCATTTTGCGCCATGGGGTCGGCCTTCTTTTCTTTGTGCGAGAGTGCCCTTTTCAGTCTGGATCAAAGGCAACGGGAGGAGCTAGGGCGCGGTAGCCGGGCGCAGCGGCTCAGCGGACAATTGCTGGAGAATCCTGAGCGGCTCCTTTCTGCGATTCTTTTTTGCAATTTGGTGTTCAATGTCACCTATTTTGCGACCAGCTCGCTGATCAGCTTTCAGATGGAGGAACGTGGCCGGTCGGCCGAGGCGGTCAGCGTGGCTTTAGGGGCATTGGTGGGGCTAATCGTCCTCTGTGAAATGTTGCCCAAGAGTGTCGCAGTTTTGTGCCCGAAGTTCTGGACGGGATGGGTGGCTTATCCACTGGCTTTGAGTGTCGGATTGGTGGAAAAGTTTGTGCCGCTTCTCGTGATGGTGACCCAGGCCTCCATCCGAGTGTTTTGGCCCCGTTTCGAATCAGAGGCCTACCTCCAGGTCGAGGATTTGAGAAGGGTGGTCGAATGGACACGCAGTCATCGGCTTCTTCTCTCCCAGGAGCAAGCGGCACTCGAGAGCCTTGTCCAATTGTCCGAAATTCGGGCGGATGAATTAATGCGTCCGCGCCGGCGATTGCGAAGTTTTCGTCCACCGGTGTATTGGGCCGATCTGCACGGCCAAGAGCCCGAGGATGGGCTGGTGGTGATTACCGAGCGTGATAGCGACGAGCTGGCGGGCGTGGTTTCCTTGGAAAATCGGTGGCCGAAACCTGAAGAGCCTTTGGAGCGTTGGGCGGAACCGCTGGTCTTTGTGCCCTGGTGTGCCACGGCTGCGCAAGTGCTTCAGCAACTTTTAGAGCAAAAGCATCCTGCTGCGGCCGTGGTCAATGAATATGGCGAAACCATCGGGCTGTTGACTCGCGTGGAACTTTTGAAAGTGGCCCTGGCATCCGGGCTGACGCGCCGAGATCGGCCAAGCGGCGGAATTCTGATCCGTCAAACAGGGCCGGAGACATGGCAGGTGGCCGGGACAGCCAGCGTTCGTCGGGTGGCACGGCTTTTTGCCGTAACGCCGCCCCCGACCAAAGCGGTGACCCTCTCAGGACTTTTCCAAGAGCTATTGGGGCGATTTCCCCAAGTGGGAGACGCCTGCGACTGGGGGCCTTTCAAGATGAAGGTCATTGATGCTCCCGATCGCGGCGACCTCCTGGTGGAGTTCCGCTATGTCGGCGACGAGGCGCACGGGCGGTTGAACGATTGAGGACCAAGGCTCTTTCCGGCATGGGTACGGTGGAATGCTGGTAGTTGCGGTCGTTACGATCGTACTGGGATTTTTTCTCAGTGGGGTTTTTAGCGGTTCGGAAACGGGCTTCTATCGGGCGACGCGATTGCGTCTAGTGCTCGAGGCGGCTCGGGGGGATTGGTTTTCGCGCGCTTTGGTTTGGTTAAGCAATCATCCCTCACTTTTCGTGGCCACCGTCCTTGTCGGGAACAACTTGGCCAACTATATGGTCTCCGCGGGTGTTATTGGTTTGACTTCCATCATGGTAGAAAGCGTCTCCGGCTTTTGGGGGGTGGTGGGGTCGATCCTAATGACGCCGATGCTTTTCGTATATGGAGAGCTCTTGCCGAAGACGCTCTTTCTTCAAGCCCCCAACCGGCTGCTCCGCGGGGTGTCGCCGATTTTCCTGACATGCCTCGTGCTATTTTCTCCGATCACGACGGTGCTCTGGGCAATCAATCGGTTGACCGGCTGGTTGGTGGGAATACCCACGGAGACGTTGCGTCCGACCATTGCCCGGCGGGAATTACAGCGGATCATGGAAGAGGGGCGGGTTTCCGGGGTACTTCAGCCCGTTCAGCAGCTCCTGGCCCAGAAGGTCTTCGACGTGGCGGGGCGCCCTGTTCGGCATGTCATGAAGCCTTTGGATTGGCTTCCTTGGGTAGGGGCGGCGACGACGGCAAATGGAGCCCTGGAGGTGGCGGACCTTCAGCGCGCCCCGCTGGTTTTGCTGGGCGAACTCCCCACAAAGGTAGTCGGTTATCTCACCCTTGCAGAGCTGCGAATGGCCGGGGGCGAGGAGCGGTTATCGCCGAGAAAACCTCTGCTAATACCGCAGTCCATGACGCACTTGGAAGCCTTGGTTGAGTTGTTAAGGGAGGGCGAGATTCTCGCAATTGTGGTAGATCCAGTGGGGAAGCCGCTTGGGCTCGTGACTCGGGACCAATTGTTGGCGGAGATTTTATACGAATACTGATGGTATTCTCGCGGCACATCTCGAGGTGAAGGCGAATTTCGGGGATTGGAAATCCCGCAAGCTGACGAAACCTTGTTACCGCTCAAGATTTTTTTTCGTGGGGCTCGGTTGCCCCAAAATCATGCAAAAGTGGCTTCGGGGTGAAACTTCAAGAATTGCACGTAATTTGCAATAGGTAAGTACTCTTATCTTACTAAGCAACATATATTAGGGTATATTTAGGAAATGACACTCATGACATTTCTGTATCGATCGCGTGAGTTGCTGCATGTGATCTCATCGGTTTTGATCGATTTTTTATTATCGAAGCCTCCTTCCCATAAGAGCTCATCAGTTGTCTCTCACACTAATCCGATCGATTAAATGTTTCTGCGAACTGTAAATAAGTTTTCCTAATACAAGCCTATGCGAAGAGTTTTTGTCTCTGTGGCATCTCTTCTTTAGCCCCAAGTCACGTCTGGTCAGAAAACGTTTTGCGGCCGGTGGTGGCCGCCGGTTGCGAACGCACAACTCTCTGATTAGAATGTGAACTGTCGACAAAGTTCGTAACCCCACCTTTGTCTCGCCTCAAAGTGTGGGGCCCCGCCAGGACTAAGACTGATTTCCACGTGCTTGATAAGTCTCCACCCTCAGATTTGCTCTGTTTGGCGAGTGAAACGGGAAAACGGCGCCCGCGGAACCGGTAAATACCACATACATTATCAGTGCTGTAGGTGTAGTAGCATTTTTCCCGCTGGGAATTCCGAGGTTTTGGCATCCCTAATTACCTTAACTCAGGTGGATGTTAGGGAGTAACCGCCCTTAAATAGCTACCCGTTGCAAAGATAGCTACGCATTGCAAGTAGCTGTTAAATTACAAGAAGCCGTTAGATGAAGAGTTGTGATTTTTGAGATCCGCGAGAGATCATCGATCTCCTGCGGCGATAGGGGCACGACAGGCCGCGAAGGCAACTTCCGTAGTCTGGCTACAGTCATCCGCGTTTATGGGCCTAAGAGTTTGATGGTTTGGCGGATCAAGGAGTGCTCTTTGTAATCCAGGCGGATTCCCAGCGCTGCCTGCTTTTTTCTATATGGAGCGATTACAAGAGCTCGTTCTGTCAATTAGTTTGGTCGATTTGCGGGTAGTTTGGTCGATTTGCGGGGTTCTAGGCGAGCAATTCGATTTGAGCCCGTTGCCCGGGGAGAGTTTCGAATGAGCTTCGCGTAGCCAAATAATCCATCAACTTGCGAAATGAGCCGACTCCAAGCGCGCAAGTCCGAAATGTGCCGGCAACACTAAGTGTACATCTGCAAAATACACCGACTGTAAGCGTACAAAGATTCGGGAAGGGGGCCCACCAAATCTCTGGGGGTGACTCGGCCGATAGGAATTGGGTGGTTTCGGTGCCTGCAAGCTGAGAGGAGGTCAGGTTCGCGGTTTGAGACGGATCCGCACAGGCCAGGGGAACATGCGATTGACCTCAATGTTACTGCCCCGAAGTACCGCAACCCCCGTGGTGATCACTACGGTAAGCGTTGGAGGTATGTCCCGTGAGCACAGCAGCGGATCTTAAGGCCCTCACCGTCAAGCAGTTAGCGCAGATGGCTAAATGCCGGGGCATTCCCGGCTGGCATTCAATGCGGAAAGAAGAGTTGATCAAGGCTCTACTGAAGGTTCTTCGGGCGGAAAGCAAGCGTCTTAAGGTTCAATCCAGCAATCGCTTAACCCGAAACAGCGTCGGGCTTTCTCCTCCGACTACCAAACCCTCAATGGTAAAAAGGAATGGTTCGCAAAACGGCAAAAAAGCCGGATTGAGTACAAAACAGCGGAGGGTGGATGAATCTGGCGGTACCCCCTGGCCGGTGGCGGCGGGGGCTCAACCGGTCGCTGACCCAAAGAACCTTGCCTCCAATCACGATAACGGTCGGCCGGTGGTTGACCGCATTGTTTTGATGGTCCGCGACCCTTATTGGCTGCATGCGTTTTGGGAACTTAATCGGCAGACCATCGAGCGTGCTCGGGTGGCTTTGGGTCAGCATTGGCATTTGGCACGGCCTATTCTGCGGCTCATTGAAATTGATCCGGAGGCTACCGGCTCAGCCGACCGCCGGGTGGTTCGCGATATCGAAATCCATGGGGCGGTTAGCAATTGGTACATCGACGTTACGGACCCGCCGCGGACTCTTCAGGTGGATATCGGGTACCTAGGCCCCGGAAATAAATTTTTGTGCTTGGCCCGCAGCAATGTGGTGACAACCCGACCGGGTACCGCAAGCCATTGGTGGCCTGCGATGCCCGGCTCGTCCGGGCCTGCACACCATTTGGCCGAGTGGGACCGGGTCTTCGCCTTGAGTACCGGCGAGGAGGTTGGGCCGGACCAGAATGCCCTCCGCGAGTTCTTGGAAGACCATTTGGATCAGCCTCTTGGCGGTGGCCTGTGGGGGCGATTCGGCGCGGGCGCCCAGGGTGACGATGCTCAGGGCGATTTGCCCCTGGAAATCGACGCGGAGCTCGTGGTTTATGGATTCACAGTGCCGGGGGCTCGCGTTACGGTGAGGGGCGAGCCGGTGGAAGTTCGCCCTGACGGCACTTTTACGGTGCGGTACGGCTTTCCCGATCGCCGCCAGGTACTGCCGGTGGTAGCTAGCAGTCGCGACGGCAGCCAACAACGGACCATCTTGTTGGCGGTTGAGCGCAACACCAAGGTGATGGAACCGGTCCTTCGCGAAGCCGAAGTCACGTGATAGGTGTTGCCCCGGCTCATCTGGCTACACAGGTGATCAATTTCGTGTGCGGATTATTCTATAGATCAGTGCTTACCGGTCGTTGATTTGTTGCTTTTGTTTGATTTAGGATCTCGCCCGGAGCTGCGTGCCAACGGTTATTCCCGCCTCCAACGCTCCTTGAGAATACTCTTTCTCCCGCAGCCCCGCGAATTGCCTGATTTATCCGATAGTTCCCACCAATCGCCTAATCGACGTATTGATCCCGGGGTACCACGGCCGGCAAGCTCGGGCCTAAGCGGTTCCCTCGCGCATCGTAGCTGGCCTGATAGCTTCCGTGGTACTCCACCCGGAAAAGCGGAGCGTTGCGGGCTTCGTTTTTCCGAGGGTTAGGCTGGGATACATCCATCAGGGTGTCCGAAGCGATTCGCTGGGGATTACCGACCTCGGGGGCTGAGGCGTTTGCCGTCGGTAGACTCGGCTTATCGGGGAGGGATTGCTCAAACTGTTGCGCCTGAGGGTCCCTCCAGTCTGCATTGACTTGGACAGCTTCGATCGAGCCCGGCGGAGCGGGTGTCTCGTCTTCAGCCGTTTGTTCGCTCAAAGCGCGAAGGGGAGCTGCCGTCTCGTCGGATGCTAGCGCACTTATCGGCGGAGCGATCGGATCGACGGGGACCTCGGTTTCGACGGGCTCGGGAATCAAGCTCAAAATGACGCTTTCCGACCGCTCCGGCACCAATTGCTCTTCGGGCAAATCGGGGCATGAATGAAGCTCTCGTTCCTCTTCGAAAAGTTGATTTTCACCATCGGGCTCCGATTCTTCGACGGTTGATCGATCGGCGTCAAACTCCTGAAGCCGCGTGACCCGCGGTGAAGGCTTTGTCGGAGAATGACGGGTTTTTTCGCGCCGAATTGGTCGGATGAGCCGCCGCTTGTGGTTACCGTGTACCTCCGCGGGCAAGGGACTTTCAGGCAGTTCAATAAGTGGCACCTCGTACCGCCGGAATTGCCGAACAATATGCGAGTGACAGGTGAATAGGAGGATTTGCTGTCCACTTTCGGCGAAGCGGACCAGAAGCTCCGCGCCCGCGGCAGTCCGGGATGCGTCGAAATTGACGAGCACATCGTCCAGAACCAGGGGAAGTTCTACACCCCGTTTACGGAAAAGGGAAACCAGCGCAAGACGCAAAGTGATGAACAATTGGTCCCGCAGGCCCTGAGAAAGCATCTCGATGGGCCAAACATCGCTGGCTGCATCCTCCAGCAGGAGCGTCTCCCCCTCCATGGGGGCGAAAACCCGACGGTAACGGCCGGCCGTCAGTTCGCCCAGCAATTCGGAGGCTGTTTGTAAGCATTCCGGCTGAAAGTGCGATTCGCAACGATTTCGGGCCTGAAGTAAGGCCTCTAGCGCCAGGTCAAGCGCGTACCACCGATCCGCCGCCTTGCGGAGAAGATACTCTGCTACACGAAGTCGCGCGCTGCGAGCTGAACTTTTCTCTTCTGCCAACAGATTCTCCCACTGCTGGTCCAACCGGCCCTTTTCCCGCAGGAGATTTTCCCGCTGCTGCCGATAAGCTTGGAGCTCGCTGGCCAAAACTTCGTGACGGGTTCGCAAGGATTCCACGCCACCGGTCGAAAGAAGTTCGCCCAACTCCTCCAGGCTCATCTCCTCCCGTAGGAGATTTCGCAGTTGTCCGAGCCGCTGCTGACGGCTGTGGAGGAGATTGGCTCGTTCGACGGACCGGCCCACCAACTCGCGCAGCTCTTGGGGGGATGCCACGTTATACTGCCTCAGGAGCCGTTGCAGGCTGCGGTGTGCCTGGCGCCATGTGCTTTTCGCTTTTTTAAGCCGCCGAAGAGTCAAGCGGCGTTCGGTGCGAAGCTCTGCCCGACGTTCACGCCGGTCCTCCAACAGTTGAAGATGCTCTTTGAGGGCTTGAATCCTTTCGGTTATGGAGCCGGTATCAACGAGATTTAGTCCCAGGAGTTCGGCTAGATGGTTCAGCCGACCGGTGGCCGCTTCTAGGGCACCGCGATGATATTCATACTGATCGGTTGCGGCTCTCTCCCGATGCTGAAGCTCCTGGAGGATCGATAGCTCGCGATAAACTTCCAGGAATTGCTCAGGTTGCAAAGCCTCGGGTAAGCCGGCCTGGCCGATCACCTTTTGCCAGAGAGCTTTGATCCGATTGAACTTTGCTTGTGCCGCCTGGGCCTGCTCGGCCAATCGCTCGGCTTCGGCGGCAGCGGCATCCTTTTCCGCTTCCAAAGGCACTAAGGCTTCTAGCCGCTCAAGCTCCTTTTCCGCCTGAGCCAGGGCTTGAGCGGTGGGGACGGCGTGCTGCGACAATTGCTGATCCATCGTGGCGATTTGCCGCTCAAGATCTGCAATTTGCTGCTGCACTTGAGCGAGTTGGTGTTGACAATTCACCAGCCGGCGGGCGGCCGAAAGCTCGAAAAGATATTTGACAATAACAGCTGATGCTAAGCCGATTCCCCCCGCAGCCAACAGCGGCCAGCTCCACAGACCGATCGTCCCCTGCGGCAAGAATACCGCCGCAATGACGCAAACGACCCCGGCAATAAAAATCCCTCCCAAGCCCAGCAGGATATGCATCGGTAAGCTTTGGGCTTCAAGCCAGCGGTGGCAATCTTCTTGAAGGGAACATTCGAGTTCCTGAAGTCGTTCGAGTCGCTGGCCGAGTTGAACCCGTTTTCTAAGTTGGGCCACTTCCTCGCCGAGTTGCCGAATCCGATCCGGTAGGCTCTTTGGATCCTCCGCCCCCAGAGCCTCGGCCATTTTTTGGTGAGTCACCTGGATCGTTTGCTCCTGGGCAGCCCAGCGCTCTTCGATCGTAGTCAGGCGTTTCGCCGCCAAAATTACCCGCCGCGCTCGGCGAGCACAACGCGCTAGGATTGCCGGCGATAGCCCAAGCAGCCGTTCCACGGCTCCCGCGTGAGGCCCGAGCAGGCGTTCGGCAGCTTGCCGTAGGGCGTGAGCGGAGCGATCCATCTCGCGTCTTGCCTCTGCCGTGCGCCGCTCCATTTCCAGAATTCCCCCGGATTCATCCAAAAAGGCTTCTACCCGGGGTAGAATCTGCCAATAATTCGCCGGTAGCGGGAGCGTGCGATATTCGTCTTCCAGTTGGCGAAGTCTTTCCTCGGTTTGCCGTTGGGATTGATGCGCTGGCTCGGTACGGTTGACGAGTTCATCAAGCTTCTCCAATAACCCGGGTTCCAATTCCGGCACCGGACCGAAGCCTTCAAGTGCGCGATCAATCTCCTGAAGCTCGTGCCAAAGCGGGGCAGCCGAAAGGGCCATCTCCAGTCGGCGGAGTTGGCTTTCCGCATCGTCGATTTGCCGGCCCCATGTTTCCAGCTCCGCATCGCAGCGGCGCCGGCTAGCCGCCAATTTCTCAGCTTCTTTCTGGGCGAAGATCGGTTTGCGAGCTTGTCCGCGGAGCTCACGCCACTGATGGAAAAGCTCGAGAAGCTCGCCCCGATCGGAACCGGGTTCCCACAGCTCAGCTTGGGGCCGGCGGAGGTTTTCCATCCACTGCCGAATAGGAACCCTTCCCAATCCGGCACTTGTATCCAGCAGAAGGGAAGCGGCTTCTTGATCTTCCAGCAAAGCGAGGCGCTGGAGCTCGCTTAAATCGATGCTGAAAACGGTGCCGAAAAGCTCTGCGCTAACAGGGCCGCGGAGGAGTTCCAGGATCTCGAGATTTAAGGGCCGCCCTGAGGGGTCGAGAAGTTCCAGTCGGTCGTCTTTCACCTGATGGGTCGGCCACCATCTCCGCAGGACCATCCGCCCGCCTGGCCCGAGAAAGTGTAAACTCCCTCCCTGATAAAGCCGCTGAGCGACTCCCCGCGGCGAATCGCCGCGAAGGTCCAAGTATCGCCGGCTATCGCCATCCAAACCAAAGAGAACACTGCGGATAAAAGCGACGATCGTGGTTTTGCCCGCTTCATTCGGCCCAAAAATGACATTGAGTTTCGGGCCGAACCTGCCTATCCGGGTGTCTTCCCAAATACCGAAGCGGTCAATTTCAATCCCCACGAGTTTCACGGTGATCGGTCCTCCAAACCCACGATCGACAGCCCCTCAACGATCGCTTCCGCGAGCCTTTCGGCCCCGAGACAGGTCGCTCCATTCGCGCGGAGCCATCGGCCCAGCTCGCCGGCAGATGCCAGCTCCTCCAAGAACTGGGAATCATGGAGCCGCTCTTCGTACAGGGAGTAAAGCGCGTCGAGGTAAATACTGGCGAAGGATTCCGCCTCCATTTGTCCCCGCGGATCCTCAAGCTGCCATTGGGCATCCAAACTCCAGATGGGAACCTTCGCCGGCCGCCCCATTCGATTTATTTCTTCGAGAAATTGCTGGCGAATCGCTTTGGCCCGGGCCAATAGCTTTAGGGAGGGGCTGGCAACCAATTCCCAGTTGATCAGGATCAAATCGGGCGAGCCATCGGCCCCTATCCCGCTTAGGCACTGATGGGCTGAGATGAGTAGGGGTTCTCGTTCCCCGGATTCGGGCACAAGCAACTTTTGTCGGTAAAATTGGACGCTGGCGGTGGCTATGAACTGGAGCCGGGGCCGATGACCGAGCATCAGTTCCACGCGGGTGCAGCCGTGGGGCCCTGCTGCGTCCGGAAAGCGTGCTTGGGGGCTCCCCGGCGCATGAGCAACCTGCTTCTTCAAAAGAAGGGTTCGTCGGCCCTTTGCTTGTGCCAATGCCCAGTAGTCGCCGCGGTGGTGAGCTGCGAACTTCCGAAGCTCCGCTTTTTCGGCAGCAGCTACTACGCGGATGCGGAATGCCGGCTCGTCTTGATCCGCCGAGCCGTCTGCGGCGTCAGCGTGCGAATCTGTCGAATCCAGGAGGCTAATCTCGCAGGTAAAGCCGTTCGTTTTTAGTGCGGTTTTTCCCTGGGAAAGCCAATGCACTTCCGGCGGAAGCGATGCCCATCGTGGCCACCGGCGGAATTGCTTGGCGCTACCCACCCAGTAAACGGGAATCCGGGCCGCAGCCAAGACCTCAAACTGTCGTTGGAGGAAACGGATCAGAGCAGGTTCCGCTCGCCGCAGGTCCAACAATTGACCCGTCAAGAGAACAAAATCGACCCCCAATTCGATTGCCTTTTGGAATGTTTTGTCTGCTGTCCTTCGGGGGGCCTGACCGACGATTTGCTCCAACTCCTCAGGCAGCGGCCCAAACCCTTGAAGAGGCGTATCGAGCATCAAATCGTGGGCATGTAAGAAACGACAGCTAGGGCTGCTCATGGGTTTCGAATTGCCTACTACGGATTTCGGAAAAGGCACGAAAAGAAGTTTCCAGATAGGTGAAAGTATCCCAGAGTCGATTGCTCAGAGAGCTCGCCGGCTCCCGTGGGAAATAGCGGAGGCCGGAAACCCGTGCAAACGATACTCCGTCGGGGCTTTGCAGTAACGCAGGACCAAAGTAACCGTCCCCTCGGACGAATTTCCCGATGTTCACTTTGCCCTGCGGTCGGAGCTTGCGCAGTGCCGGCGCGTCATAGCTTACCAAGTTGCCCAAAGTATCGGAATGTCGGTTTTCCGCCGCGCGGGTCTCTTGCTAGAATCCGCTCCTTGCCTATTCACCGCAGAGGCCTTATTTATTGCTGTTGTCCGAAATTCTACATCCTCAAATGGGATACCGGATATTCGACACTTGGCCACGTCAAGTTGAGACGGTCCCGGATTGCGGGCGGATCACGTACTCCATCGCGGCAAAATCACTTGAACGGGTGGTCGCCCATCGAGGTCTGATCGCTCTTCCTCGCGGCTATCTTGGCCCCGTCGCCGATGGGCTCAAGCAAAAACGATTTTTGCCCCAAGCGACAAAGGTTTTTTCAGCCCGCAATCCCTTCACTAGAAGAAACCTGATTTTAAAAGGAACCGTGATTTTAATTTCGGTGGATTATTGCAACGATCTGAGAATTTCGATCCATACCGCCCAAAATTTCGGGCAAATACTCCCTCCCGTGTCCCAGTCCCAAATGGTTGCGGCAGCAAGAGGTATGAACCAGCAAACGGTATAAATCAGCAAGACGCGTGA
>CAKZMM010000013.1 GCA_937128505.1 uncultured Thermogutta sp. | reverse complement strand
GCCACGACTCCTCCCACGGGGAGCAAGTTCTTTTAGGAGAAGTTTGCACCTACTCGAAAGGACGCACATAACTTCCGGAATTGACGCCCGGTAAAAACAACGCAGTGGAAACCACGACTGGAACCGGATTCCATAAAACGCTCGTTGGCTGCGGCAAAGAAGTACCGCTCTTGTTAGCGAGTGTGATTCACCTGTGCCGAAAAAATCTTAACTGTGGCTTTTCATCTTGTTCCAATAGGAAGTCGGATCCACCCGTGTCGAGAGAAAAGGGTCTCCGGAATCAGCGTCGTGCCACTTATGGGGTCTGATCTACCGGTGCTGAGAGGGAATAATGGCCCACTTGGTGGAAGCGAAAGAACAAACGTCTGATCACCCCGTGCTGAGAGAGAATTCCAAAATTTAGCCATTTCCAAAGAATCAAATGCGTTTGATCCACTCGTGCTGAGAGAAAATCTCGTCAAAAAATCAGCATCATCAATGTAACCAAACTCTAGTATGCGGCGGAAAGCTAAAGTGGGTAAGCGCGCATCGACAAGTCGCTTGGTCTAGTCACCGCTCGATCGCGTCACATTTTGCGAATCATAGACGAGTGTTATGTGGCAAACAAGCGAATCTTATCTTGGTTAAAACTAACAGCTTATAACGACGAAAAGATTCTTTTCAATCTTCCCTTTAGGAACGATGGGGATTAGTACACCCCTCAATCGCGAATATAAAGTTTAGTTTTGCTCTTTTGGTTTTGCTTTCCCGTTGATTTCTTTTGATCGTTACTATGTTACTCGTGTTTCGATCAAAAAACCCTATTGGGGAAACACCAACTGGACTCGTACAATGCAGTTCGCAATGGGTGATTTGATTTGACACTCGCACTCTGCCGGCTAATTCCCACGTATTTACGCGATCCGCTAAGCTTTTTCGGTTCGTTTTCTACACAGTCTGCGCGAATCTAGGGCCGATATCGCCGAGGGACGATCCTTCGTGCAGACACGGAATTGCCACCACAAAGAGGCGTTTGATAACGAAGATGAAGAACATTAAAGATTGCCCTGCTTTCGCCGTGGTATTGGCGAAGATTTGCCTCGCGAGTTTATATCCTGCAATCTGCCTGGGGCAGGGTTCCACCTCTGGCTGGGGGCCAAGCCAGGCGGAAAACCAAGGGTGGACGCCGGCTCCACCCGCGGTGCAGCCTGGTGGAGTAACTCCAACTGTTGGTGGGATCAATCCGTCAGGAGTCCCTGGCGGTGTTCCGGGCGGGGCTTATCCGCAAGCACCGGGCTCCAGCGTCAATCCTCCGGTCCTCCCGGATCAACCGGTCGTCCCCAAGGATCCTGAGCTCGTGCGTCGACAGACCGGTCAGGCTTTAGGGGCGCCTTTCACGCTGACCCCTCAGGAAGAGGCTCAACTTGATTGGGTCTTACAACGTTGGGAACAAGCGACGGTGAAGGTGAAGACTTTCGAGTGTCGCTTTACGAGGTTTGAATATGACGCGGTATTCGGCAGTGGCACGACGCCGACGTTCATCGACCAGGGGGAGATTAAGTACGTGGCCCCGGATAAGGGCCTTTTCCGTGTTTCCCAGCCGCCGAACGTATCCGAGCCGCGTGCCGAGCAATGGATTTGTGATGGGAAATCGATCTATGAGTTTGATTATCAAAAAAAGCAGCTCATAGAATACCAACTTCCCCCGGAGGAACAAAACCGGCCCATTGGTGAGGGACCGATTCCGTTCCTTTTCGGGGCCAGAGGTGATCAACTTCGGCAGAGATATTTCTTGCGGGTTGTGACTCCCCCCTCCGCGCGAGGGCAGATTTGGTTGGAAGCCTGGCCGAAATGGCAATCCGACGCGGCGAATTTTCAGCGGGCTACCATCATTCTGACCATGGAAGACATGCTGCCCTTCGCCATGGAGATGATTCAACCCAACGGCAAAAACCGCACGGTCTTTCGTTTCCAGGATCCCCGGGTCAATGCGAAAAATCTCCTCGATCCTTTGGGGCTTTTCGAAGAAAGCTGGTTGCGACCGAGAACCCCGCCCGGTTGGACTCGCGTGGTTAAAGAGGCACCGATTGCCCAAGCTGCCCCGAGCCATTCGGTTCGCTAGCAGTCGTGAATTCAAAGTTTCGAGGAGGCGCCTCTCCGTGGCGGCGGCATCCGCCTTCTTGCCACTGCCTGGGCAATGGAACCACTTCCGGAGTAAAATGGCCTCGTGTGGCCACCGAATCGCTCTGCATTTTGATAAAGTGGTTTCGGGCGGTATCACTTTGGGGCGGGAGGTGTCGGTGTGATTCAGGCTTGCTACGGACGGAAGATTGATTGGCTGCCCTGTTCCGGAGACGGAAGGCTTGGTTCCTTCCTTATTAAAGGCCCTTTGATCTGGGGATGGTTTTGTCGGCAAAGGATCGCCTGGGTCCGGCCCGGCACGGCCCGGCTTGTGCAGAGATGCGCCTTCCTATCCACGATAGTGATCTTCTGTATACTTTACCCCCCATGGCTTGCCGGCAACCAGGGGCTTAGGCACACTGCCGCAGGGGAAGCTTTCCCGGGCATTGGGTGCAAGAGTGGCGGCGCAGCATTATGCGTTGATAAAACCAGTGGCTACGGTTTTGTGTCGTGGGGTAATCACTCCGTGAGGTTTGTGGATGAGGCCGCGGGGGCAGGGCCCTTTTTTTCGCCTTATGACGAAAGGACTCGTTCGCCTTATGACGCACGGACTCGATTTCGAGTACCCCAGCTATCGTCCCCCTCTTGGCCCCAAGGTCGATTTCTTTTTTCCTCGGATTTCTGGCGCGTTTTAAATTTCCGTTTGGCTCCTGAGAAAAAACTTGCTTTTTGCGACAGGGTCCTCCCGGAAACCTATTTCCATGTGAGCTTTACGGGTGCACTGCCGGGTGATGGGCTGGTGGGGAGTTTTCCCCCCCTTTTTCTTGGTATTGCGGAGTCTCAAGACGCGCGTCCCGGCTCTAAAGCGGGGGACACTCGGGGTGATGGTCCACCGAGTTGGATAGAGATTCTTCTCCAAGCCTTAACTCACCCGCTGATGTCCTTCCTCCTACTCCTGATCGGTTTTTCCGCGGCTTTTGTCGAATTGCAAACCCCGGGGATCGGATTACCGGGTTTTGTCGCCGTGCTGAGTTTTGCGCTATTTTTCTGGAGCAATTTTCTGGGGGGAACCGCACAGGCGTTAGATATTATCTTGTTTGTTTTGGGAATTATCTGTGTGATTCTTGAGGTGGCGGTAATCCCCGGTTTTACCGTCTTCGGCATCGGTGGAGTGGTCCTCATTTTTATCGCCGTGGTGCTTGCGCAACAAGCCTTTATTTGGCCCCAGGATAGCGAGACGTGGGCTAAGGCTCTTCAGTCTTTGGGGGTTGTGGCTGGTGCCTTTCTGGTGGCGGTGGCCACGATCGCAACCGTCGGCGGATTGCTTTTGGAAGCGCTCGGCAAAGGTCATTTGGTGTTGAATCCTCCAGAACCGAGCGCCCCCGAGTCCGAAAACCGCTTAAGGTCCGGAGTAAGCGCGATTACTGTTGGCCAAATGGGGGTCACCACCACACCATTAAGGCTCGGTGGTCAGGCGCGGTTCGGCGATCAAATTATCGATGTAGAGAGCATTGGGCCGCCGGTCCGAGCGAACATGCCCGTTCGGGTCGTGGAGATCATCGGGAACCGGATTCGGGTTGAGCCGGTTTCGGAGGAGCCGGAAGAGGTCTAGAACCGGTGATTCTGACGCTTTGCCTTGCTTTTAGTCTGCCGCGCTTTTACCTCTCTTTTCTATCTGCTGCCTCTTCAGTCTGCGGCGAAAAGCGGCGAGGCCATCCGCTGAATCAAGCAGCTTTTTGCTCCGATCTTTGTCCAAGGTGGGTGCGGGACCAATTGGATGACGACTTAAGCCATCAAAATAGGCCGGTTGGGTGGATTTTCCATCTGCGGGCGTTATTGAAAACCCCGAAATGAGGCTTAGCCCCTCGGCTCCCAGACCAGTTACCTACCGAACGCATCTCCTTTCCACACGGGGCCAAATGGAGTGTATCGGGCTTAGTTTTGGAGGCGTGAGCTGGAGAGCCTCTTTTGCTTCTTGACCCTTCACCGATACCCCACTTATGAGGGGTATGGCGAATAGCCAGTATGCTCTTCGAGGCGGCGTTCGCAAGGCGGAGAGGGATTTGTGGACCGTTTTGGGCGATTTTGAACCGATTTTTTAGGCTAGGGGCGGGTTGTCGGATTTTCCGCAAGAATTGCCCCCCATAAGAGGGGATAGGACAACCAACACCATTGACACTACCGGGATTCTGCAAGCTCCTCCATAAGGGGGGATCGACTTTGCGAACCAGTCGGCCGAACACCGAAGATCGTCCTGCCTGTCGCGATGGAGGCTATATCATCCACAAAAATTGGTATCATCCACAAAATCGGTCGGAAACAGTGCTGTAATTTTTTTGTTTCGGGCAAGTTCAGCCTGCCAGTGCAAAATTGCGTGCTAGGAGAATGACAGACGCCGGTAGGGCGCGAGGGTTTCTAGCGCACATGCTTAGGGCGCTCCTCGATCTGGCAAGTCGTCCCCGGCGAAACGCAGCTTGCCGGTTTCTCGGCCAGGGCTGTCCGGGCACCTGAAATCGTTGAAGGCTTTGGGGGAAGAAACTTTGAGTTGAGCTTTTGGACAACGGTGAGGATCTGACATGAAGCTTAAGACGCGGTTCATCGGCCTTAGTGTGTTAGGTGTTTTGCTCACGGCAACGGTGACGGTAGCCATCACCTTTCTCAATAAGGCGACCCTGCAAAAGCACATTCAGACGGAAATGATGGCCCTCAGCCACGACTCGTGTGCCAAAATTGCTTTAGATGTTCACGCGCTTCTAGATACCTATCACCAATCGTTACTCCGGCGTTTGGATTACGGGTTGCGCGTGGCGGAGAGAATCGTAGAGCGACATGGCGGGTTTCGGGTCGGTACCCAAAGCGTTACTTGGCAGGCGGTCAACCAAGTGACGCAGCAGCCGCTGCCTGCCACGTTGAATCAGTTGCTCGT
This sequence comes from uncultured Thermogutta sp., assembly GCA_937128505.1. Lineage (GTDB taxonomy): Bacteria > Planctomycetota > Planctomycetia > Pirellulales > Thermoguttaceae > DTLM01. The sequence continues at coordinate 3,334 of CAKZMM010000013.1, read as the reverse complement.
CGGCGAGGAGTGGCTGGGTCAAAACTTCGATCCTTCGGTCCCTTCGCCGGTGGTTGATGAAGTCACGTCGCTGACGGGGCTGACCTGCACGATCTTCCAGCGGATGAATCCGCAAGGGGATATGTTGCGGGTAGCCACAAGTGTCCGCGGTTCCGATGGGAGGCGGGCCGTTAGCACCTATATTCCGGCAACCAATCCCGACGGTATGCCGAATCCGGTGCTGGCCGCGGTGTTGCGCGGGCAAGAGTACACCGGCAAGGCCTTTGTAGTCAACCAGTGGTACATCACCAAGTACAAGCCGGTTTTTGGGGAAAATCAGCAGGTAATTGGATGTCTTTACGTAGGTATTCCGCGGGACGAGATCCCGGAAGCCCGAGAGACCATCATGAGTATCAAAGTGGGCAAAACCGGCTATGTATACGTCCTTCAAGGGAAAGGGGATAAGCGCGGTTGCTACGTCATCTCGCATCAGGGTAAACGAGACGGCGAAAACATCTGGGAGGCGAAGGACGCCGACGGTCGGCTCTTCATTCAGTCCATCATTCAGAAAGCGCTGGAGCTTAAGCCCGGGCAGGTAGCTTTCGAACGATACCCTTGGAAAAACCCCGGCGAGCCTGAGCCCCGTTGGAAAGTGGCGGCCATCACCTACTTTGAGCCGTGGGATTGGGTTATTGGAGCCGGGACGTACGAGGACGATTTTCTGGATGTGCTTGCCCGGGTCAATGCCGCGCTGGATAGTGTAAGCCTTTGGACGGCCCTCGGGGGCTTTAGCATGGTGCTCCTGTGCGGTGGGCTGGCGATCTGGGGACTGCGGCGGCCGATGCAGAGCCTCGGGTATCTGATTCGCATGGTTCGGGAAATGGCCCAGGGAAACGGCGATTTGACCAAGACATTTGAGGTCCGAAGTCGGGACGAATTGGGCGAGCTTGCTCGTTGGTTCAACGAGTTTGTCAGCAAACTGCGAGATATGGTCCGGCAATTGGTCGAGAGTGCCGATCAATTTACGGAAGGGGCACGGATCGTCGCGGAGACTTCTCAGACGGTGGCACAGGGCGCGCAAACGCAATCGGCGAGCGTCCAGCAGATGACGGCGGCCATTGAGCAGCTAGCGTTCTCCGTGGAGCAAGTACGCAGCTTAGCGGCGGAAGCCGACGAATTGGCCCGGCAAAGTAACCTCTCCGCCGAACAAGGAGGTAACGTGGTCGAAAAATCCATTCAGGCGATGAATTCCATCCGCGAAAGCTCCAAGAGGATTGCGGATATTATCCAGGTAATCTCGGAGATTGCCGGCCAGACAAACCTCCTTGCGTTGAATGCGGCAATCGAGGCCGCGCGAGCAGGCGAGCACGGAATGGGCTTCGCCGTCGTAGCCGACGAGGTGCGGAAGCTGGCGGAGCGATCGAATAAGGCGGCGCAGGAGATCGCTGAGCTCATCCGCGAGTCGACCACCTCCGTAGAGCAGGGGGCGCAAATGAGCGATGGGATGGGGGCTGCGCTTCGGGAAATCCGCGAGCGGATTGGTGCGACGGCCCAAAAAGTTTGCGCGATTGCGGAAAAGACTTTGGAGCAAAACCAAACGGCGCTGGAGGTGCGGTCTGCCGTCAATCAAATTGCTCAGGTAGCCGAACAATCGGCCGCCGGCAGCGAGGAAATGGCTTCTAGCAGCGAGCAACTCGGTGCTCAGGCCGAAGGATTGCGGCAATTGGTTTCCGGCTTCCGGGTTTAAGCCGCCGGCGAGGTTTGATGCCGTTGAGCGTGTAAATGTTCTGAGCTTGGTGGATTAGTTCCGGCGCGAAGTGGTGCCGAACCCTTCGAGGTCCGCAAGCACCCAGGGGGAGTCGATTCTACGATAGGACCTAGAGCCGGTCGCGTCCACCAAGCGATTTGCGAAACCGAAGCTTGATGCTGTAGATAACTCAAGCTTTGTGCTTGGCCCTGCGTGTGGGACGGGAACGCAGCAGGGTCGGGTGGAAAGCCGACGTTCCTAATGGACGTCTCCCTTTCGCGTGACGCGACGAGGCTACGGGCGGCAAACCCGTGGCCTCCGCTTTTTTATTGGCTTGAGAATTTGAGTGCCTGCCCGAGTCACTCTTTGAGTCAGGCCTTATGTTGTCTTATCTTGTTCATTCATTTTTGTTATTTTTCCGCCCAAATTTTTGTTGTTTTTCCAGCCAACTATTCGACACACCCCATTGCTTTGGGGGATGGATTCCAAAGAAAGTGCGTGGGTCCTAGGGGGCTTATAGAATCGTGTCTGCAAAATGGGTGGTGTCCGTGCGCCTTTATTTTCCGTCGGTGAGTGTCCGTGATCCTCGTATTGCTATTTAGCTTGTAAACTTCCGGTTGATTCGAAACGCTTTCGCGGCGTTCGTTATTGCTTCTGTGATGATCGCGGGTTATCGAGATCGTTAAAACACTCCGCTCAAAAGTGGTTATTGGATTTGCTTCCCCACTTTTTAATGATTATTTGAGTGATAAAGTTTATGATGTCTATTGGCGTCAACGCACGCAAAGCTTCTCCGCGACGCAAGATCCGGTCCTGCCCTTCGTGGGAGATTCAAAAGTGCTAATGGTTAACGTCGTGGCGGTAAGGGATAATGAGATTCCGGTATTTGAAGGAGCCTCACTCCTCTCGTGGAAATGGAGAAATCTTTCCCATGATTAGGCAATAAGTCTTCAAACCGCATTCGCCGTATTGATTACGTATTAGATTATTGAAGTCATCGGGCAACTGTTGATTAAATTCCGTGAAGTTATATGGTTTCGTGCGCCGTTTCAGGGGGCCGCTGGCGTCAAAGATTCGCATGATCTCGGAAAATGGGAGCGAGAATTTTCATACCAAGTGCCTCGACACGTGAAAGAAAAAGAAATTTTTATCCCGGGTCATGCCGGCCGGGGGACCGGTTCGGCCGTAGCTGCCGGTTGGGCCGCGGAGTGTGCATTTCTTGCATGATTGGGCAGTCCTTAGGACGGAATGATTAGGGCAGCTTTTGAAGAAAAAATGAATCGGGCAGCTTTTGAAGAAAAAAATTGGTAACAGGGAACTTTTGAAAAAAGAAACGAAAAAGCGAAAGGAGGTAACCGGGAATCCGCCCGTCCCGTGAGCCGCGTGTCATACATCCTGTACAGGCGTGTCATACATCTTGTACAGACGTGTCATACATCTTGGTAGAGACGTGTCATGCATTTTGACAGAGAAGTGTCATACGGCTTGGTAGAGAAGGAGTGGGTAAGCTTGGTAGAGAAGGAGTGGGTAAGCTTGGTAGAGAAGGAGTGGGTAAGCTTGGTAGAGAAGGAGTGGGTAACGGGAAGAAAGATGAGGAGATCGGCTTAT
>CAKZMM010000012.1 GCA_937128505.1 uncultured Thermogutta sp. | reverse complement strand
TCGTACCTCCTTGCACGCCAGGACCTTACCATAAATACCCGTTTTACACTAGCTCATTTTGTTAGAGGCTCTAAGTTCCACTACGGCGCGGGCAGAACTGTGCGTCCACCCAAGATCGACGAGGCTCGAAATTGCTTTCGGTACGCCGTCCGCAGGACATTCCGTGCTCGCTAAATCAGCAGTGTCCGTGTCGGGAAGCTCGACGGTGGGATCAGTCATTCCTTCCCATAGCGTTGGGACGTGAACCGTTGCCGGCCGGTTTTGGGCTGCCCGGTGGTCGTCATCCCGCTGGAGGCAGCCCGTTTGCGGTATCGCCAAGGCCAGAAATATGCTCGCCACTAGATGAGAGTAAGACTCTCTTCGTGCTGTACCGCCAAGGCATAGGCAGAGTACTCGCATGACATGCCCCCTTTCTGCGATCAGGATCGACCCCTTAGCATAATTTTCATACGGCGAAAGTTCAGGGCCCGTGACACTTCCGCGTGTTTTTTTGTCAGGAACCTTTTAATGACTCCTGTTGAACCAAAAAACACGGGAAGGAGTTTCGGATTCGTCTACTCCCCGATTCATGTACTCGGCGGGAGCTCGTGAATTCGGGAAAATGGCAACGCAGCTTTGACATGGAAATGTCTCCATGAGTGTCCATCGAGCCCATCTCGCGTGCGGATCGCTATCAAGGCACTGATGGTGCGAAAAAAATCCGAGGAAGGAATTTAAGTCAAACTCTAAACCTTCGAAGTGGCAGCATCGGTTAACAGAATTGACCTTCCCATAAAAACGGGTCTGCGGTCCGCTGGAGGCGTGTTTGGGCCTTGGTTCAGGGGCACACCATGAAGGCTAGACCCAATGCTGCCGAGGATAAGGCATTCGCCCTTTGCCTGCGAGGAGCTTTTCGCCGTTTCCAGCGCATGTTGCAGCCGGCGAATTTTGTCCACTATTGGCAGGGGGTGTTGCTGGTGGCGACCTCACACGGTCGGCGCAGCCTTGGTGTTTTCACCGCAGTCACCGCCCGACACCGGCCCCGACAATCCCTCTCCCGCTTCCTCGAAGAAGAGCTGGGAAGCACTACCACGTTGCTGAAACAGAAGGCCTGGAACCTGCTGCGGCAACGGGGCTGGCGAGCCGGACAGATGCTATATGGGTTCTGGACGATCCTTTTACCGATTGGCTGAACCATATTTAGATGCCCAGCGGAAGGCCGTCAACGACCGTTTTTTTAATGGCAAACGCCAAGGCGCCCTCCAAAACAAAGCTTCACAAGCTTCATCGTCGACGTACGCGCTTTCAGAAAGAGAATTTAGTAGTGAAGGTTTTAAAGCCCCGAAGCTTCACAACCTTCTCATCATTTATATCGCCCCGGTGCTCTGATGAAGCTTATGAAGCTTTATGAAGCTTTGCGTTTACCCAAGTGTTATGGCGTAACTCGTTTAGCCCACCTCCCTCAAGCAGCCCTCGGTGGTGACCGGCCGCCCCGAGGGCTTTTTGCTTTTATGCCATTTTGGCGAAGTTGCTTTGATGGGAGGTAAGCGAGAGGTTTCGAGAGATTCTACACCAAGAGCCATGCTGAGGACCGGCTTTGATCTCGAAACGCTCTGGGAGGCTTCCGAGCGAAACTTGGCCAAGTTTCCTGAAAAGGAACCGGCGGAACCACTCTCGCCAAACTTCATGAACGCCTTTCAGCAGTGCGGTTCGGTGAGTTTGTCGGCGGCCGCGGCTGCGATTCATCGGGATTCCCATCACAAGTGGCTTGCAAAGAACAAGTACCATGCGGAGGCCTTCCCAGCAGCCAAGGACGTTTTGTACGATCGGTTCGTTTGCCGATTGCTCAAACCCGCCCTCAGTTCGAAAACCACTCAAGGTTCCGCAACGCCTCGGAAGCTTCCGGAACCGCGGCGACGCGACGAAATCTGGCTTGGCTCCCAGCGATCCCATTCTGAAGAACTATCCCCGGAACAACGGGCAAGACAGAAAGAGGAGCTTGAAGCCGGGGTTGACCGGGTTTGGGCTGCCATGCAAAAGGAACAAAACGCCCTTGCCGAAGGAACAGTTCCCTTTCAGCGAGGGTGGTCACCTTCCTCTTCCTCAAATTGATCGGGCGAAGATGCTGGGCATGAAGTCTGGTGGGAAAAGTACGCATGCCGAATTGGAAGGCGATATGGGAGATTTTGCCAGCCACCGCGCCGGTTAAAAAATCCAGGTCGGCTGGGCCTCGCATCTTAACGATCTTTCCAGGATTGACCCCGGAAACTCCAAATATACTCCTGCGAGTCTTTTCCTCCACTTGTATCCCGGGCATCTTAGAGCCTCTAACAAAATGACCTAGTTGGAAACGGGTATTTATGGTAAGGTCCTGGCGTGCAAGGAGGTACGAC
>CAKZMM010000011.1 GCA_937128505.1 uncultured Thermogutta sp. | reverse complement strand
TGAGTGAACGCTCCTGCTGGGACAGCTTCTGGCACCCGCCACCCCAAAACGCCTACCTACAAAACTGACGCACACACAACTGCTTGCATGCTTGCAACGAGTTGTGGGGCGCTTTTACTCCGAAAATACCGGGAAAAGGTAAGCGAAAAGACGCGAATTGACACCTTTTTGACCCGCGATCGCGCCATTCGCGCTGAATGATCGGGTCAGATCGGCGCGGATATCAAATCCTTTTGTTTTGTAGAAATCCGGCGCGGTAGATGGTGGTGCAGCAGCCCCCGAAAATGGAAAGGCAAACGGGCTGATAATCCCCGGCAATACGGCGGCATTTTCGCGAGTTGAATTCTTGAAGACCTGCAGGTTTACTCCCCATTTGGCCGCGCATTAACAGGTCTTATCTATTTGAAGGCTCCAAGCTAAGTTGATCGGTGGCAAACTTAGGGGGTATGGGGCATCCCCCGGCAACACTGGCATCAATTGGTTAAGCTGAGGCATATTCGCCGAGGGATGTTGCCCGTAAACGTGGACGCCTGTGTTTCCCGGCATCAGAATGAGCTTCAAAATGAAAAGCGGCATTCGTGGCACTGTCTTTTGACAGATGGCCACACCTCGGTAGTTGGTTCCTGCCGGCTTTTCCCCCCTAGGGAGATAGAAAGCAATCGCGCGTTGAGGTAGATGGAATCGTAAGAAAAGGGTGGTGAAGTTAAGTAACAATGCACGGCGAGCTTGACGAGAAAGTCGCAGTAATCGCAGGAGGAGGAACATGAGGACGAAGCTTTCCGGGGTTCACCCCCAACGAGTGCCGTACATAGATACTTGCCTTACAGCGAGGGATCTCCCTACGTATAAAAACCTCCGTGTCTATAAAACGCTGGGCCGTGGCAACCGGAAGATTTGGCAAATCGCTATTTTTGCGGCGGCTTTTACCGTGGGTTTTTCCGGGTTGGGGACCTCGCTTTTTGGCCAGAGAATGGTGCAAGTCATTCCGGAGCAAACCGACGAAATCTTGGCCAATCCCGGCATGGGATGGCAAACGTTCCACCGCACGGCGGATAAAGACAAAAGTTTGCCCAGTTGGATTCCCTCCACGGTGCATTATTCCCGGTGGGGTTGGGACGATCTGGAGCCGGAACCGGGGCGAATCAATGTGGAGTACCTCGATCGAATTTTGGCCGAGACATCCAAGGCGGGCCAAACGCTTGCCTTCCGTGTGATGTGCTGCTCGTCCCGGGCCGACGATCCCTACCATCCGGCATGGCTCCGGGATAAGGGGGGACGAATCCTGAAGACTCGTTACCAAAGTGGGCCCGAGTTGGAAGTTCCTGATCTCGACCATCCCGTCATCCTCCGAGCGCATCTGGATTTCATTCGCCGTTTGGGCGAGAAGTACGATGGGCACCCCGCTTTGGACCACGTGGATATCGGCTCGGTGGGTTGGTGGGGCGAATGGCACATGAGTGGGGCCGTCGGCGTCTCGATGCCCAGCGAGGCCACGCAGCGGGCCATCGTCGATGCCTACCTGGCCGCGTTTAAGAAAACCCCGCTCCTGATGCTCATCGGCGGTGGACCAGCTCTGAGCTATGCCATCTCGCGCGGGGCAGGTTGGCGTGCCGATTGTCTGGGCGACCTGGGAGGCTTCTCGAAAAATTGGAACCACATGCGCCAGTTTTACACCCAGGCTTTGACCAAGGCCAATGCGGGGGACGCATGGCAACGGGCGCCTGTGGCCTGGGAGACATGCTGGGATATGCGGAAGTGGGTGGAAGAGGGTTGGTCCCTTCGATACATCTTCAACTATGCCCTGGCTTTGCACGGTTCTTACATCAACAACAAATCCGCTCCGCTTCCTACGGGGGCGGAAGTCGAGCCAGAGTTACGCCGTTTCCTAAAGAGGCTGGGTTATCGATTCGTCATTCGCCAACTGGAGCATCCGCCCCGGGTCGCACCGGGAGGAAGGCTTGCGATCCGAACGGAGTGGCAAAACTTGGGCTCCGCGCCCTGCTACAAACCCTACCGGGTCGCCTTTCGTCTGCGGAACGCCTCAAGGCAGCAAATTTTCGTCGGCAAAACGACGGTGGACCGCTGGATGCCCGGATCGGTCGATATCTTCGCTCCGGGATTTCTCGACAATCCACCGGACCTTCCTCCCGGTCCGGTTTACAGGGTTGTCGAATCGTTCACGCTTTCCAAAGACCTTTCCCCCGGCAAGTACGAGCTTGCCGTCGGAATCGTCGGTCTGCTGGACGAGGTGCCGGTGGTTCAGTTGGGAATTCGCGGCCGGGCCGAGGACGGGTGGTATCCGTTGAGCTCGATTGAAATCGAGCGATGAGCGATTGGCTTAATCGGGATGGATCGCCTCTTACCGCAGGCACCGATTGGGGGCGACATGAAGACGAACCTTTGCCCTCCCCGTGGCTAGGGGTTCAGGCGCTCATGGGGGGAACTAAGGGTACCGGGGACCCAGCAACCTGCCGGGGGAAAAGTGTCCGAGGGCGTTCGTCCGGCTTGCGGGGAGCCTCGTTTGACTAATCATCACTGGGCTTCAGTGCTGGGGTATGCCTTCCCGCGGAAAAGGCCATTTTACGAGCGGGATTTTGGGCGGTTTGTTCTGCCGCGGCCGCCAAGTCGTCCGAGGGGAAACTGGTAACCTCGCGGGATCCAAGCATCCTTTGGTCCCGGGCCATGGTAAGACTGGGTGAATCTTCCGCTAGGACTATCAGTCCCCGTAGCGCTCGCCGAAATACTCAAAGATCCAAAAGCGCACGGATGATCTAAATCGATCCCCCAGCTAATAGCTTAGCGAAGCCAACGACGATATTGTCGCAGAAAATAGCACAGTACTCATAAAACCTATTTCAAATTCCTACTTCAAAATTCTTCATCGATTACAAGCGATTATTATAGCGGAGAATATAAAATAAACTTATAAAAAGCGGAAAAACCACAAGAAAGGAGACCAACATTGCCCCGGCAGCACGGTTATGAAGATGCCCCGTCTCCAAAACGGCCACAAATATGGTAAAAAGAAATGGACACTTCCAGACCAAAGGCCCATAGAACAAGTATTATAGTCCAGTACGGAAAGTCGTCACGATCTTCCTTACCATCTTCCTCCGGCGACGGGGTCTGAGGAGTGTTTTGAGCTACTTGCGGGATGGCACTTTTTTGTCTCAACGCTTCGGAGAGTTTTTTGACCCACTCGCGGGCCCCTTGCTGTGGACGAGCCGCCGGATCGGCCGCCAAGGCCTGCCGTACCACAGCCGCCTCCGCCGGGTCCAAGCCGTCTAAGATTGGATCTCCCGCCCTTTGGCGATCGAAAATCTCCTGCGAATTGTTGCCAAACGGCTCTCGCCCCGTTCGCAGCTTCACATAAGTGCCCGCCAGAGCGTAAAGGTCCACGGTAGGCGAAAGGCGGCCAAGTTGCGCCTCTGGGGGTAAATACCCGAACGTTCCTCCCCCGGTGTGCGAAGCGGTGGAGGCCCCCACAAACTTCGCCAACCCCAGGTCCCCCACCTTCACCTCATTGAAAAACACCAATAGATTGGCCGGCTTGATGTCTCGATGGTATATCCCCTGCGTGTTCAGAAAATCGATCGCCTCGGCCACATCCCGCATATACCGAAGCAGCTCATTCTGGGGTATTCCTGGCTTGCCCTCTCGTTGATATCGGGCCAGCACATCCAAAAGATTCCCCTCCGGCGCCAACTCCCACCGGGTCACCAAATACCCCCCCACCACCCAATAATCCAAAAGGGATACCAAACGGGGATGGCCCGTGAGCCGTTTGAGCATCTCGAGGTTTTCCAGCTCCTTTTGCACGGCAGGGTTATCTTGGTCTACCGGGTCCAGGGAGATCCTGATGGCGCACGGAATGCCGCCCGCGGTGGCGACCTCGTACACCTCGGCAAATCCCCCCACCCAATCCGACGCCCAATCTGAAATCCCTTTTCGTTTTCCAGGAATGCGCGAATAACTGCGTCCATCGAGCCACTCTTTTACCGTTGTGCTCGGGAATCATCGGGCCAGGACCGGTGTTCCCAAAAACAGGATCCTGGTTGACTTTTCCCGGACTGAATTTTCTGGATGGTGCCAAACCCCCATCGATGGATAATGTATGAAGGGAGTTTTCTGCCTGGACAAGTCGCTGAGTTTTAACCACCCGGTAAAGTTCGTTCGTCCAAGTTTTGCCGTCTTTTTCGGCCCGCCCCGCCCCAGCAGAAAGCCCCATCTTAGCCAGACTTGAGTTTATGATACCTTGGCTCCGTATGCCCGACAAGAATCGGCGCCAATCCCCTGGAATCGGCCAGGTATTAGGGTTGTAAAGCCGTGGGACAGAGCCGAAAAAGCGAGCCCGCCGGCTGAACGCTCACATCGCCGGGTAATGTGCCGGCACCTTCTCCAGGGGAATCGGCGTAGATTTGACCGATGAGCACACCGTGGGGACGATCGTGGCCCAAACGCTTCGTCAAATCCTCGTTGAGCTACACGGTGCGCAGCCCGAGGCAGAATTTACGAGAGACCGCCGGTTGGGCGTCAGCTTCGCTTACCATCCCCAGGAAGGGTAAATAGGTCGCGATGAGAGAAGTTACGAAGTTACAAGGGCTCGCCGGAAAAATCGGACCCACTGACATTGCGACCGGGTTCTTCTAAAGACCGGCCGCCAAGGCCGTGATGCGAGTGCTGCCTTCACTGGCTCCTCCATAGCTATAAGGGGCGCTGCCAAAAATGGTTCAACTCGGTTGTGTGCGCCTGCTATGGAAAAGGGGCACTTCACAGCTTCACACTCAGCCCTTCAAAAAATACTCGGCCTCGATTGCTCAAAACCCCTTGTACCAAAACCCGGTTACACTTCGGCGTCCTGTCGCGTAACCAATTCGCCCGGCGAATTAATCGTGCCTTACTTTATAGTTCGTGCTGATTGAAATAGTTTGTGATGATTGATGGTCGAGCACGACGATTCTCAGAACCTCGAGTTTCGCAAGTGCTTCGATTGCGGTTTCGACGCCATTCAACCATCTAATATAAACTTCATCCAACAACCTAATATAAACTTTAAGGACAGGACTTCGCACAAGTGCCACCGTAAAACTGAAACCGCTAGGCCAGTGCGTCGATTGCTCGGGAATGCAGGCTATGGAGAACTCGGTTTTAACAGCCGATGACTTGCAGTGGACAAAAAGACCGGGTGTTGCCGATTCTGATAGAGCACTTATCTGCTGATGGAGGTTAGGTCGGGGCATCGTGCCAAATATGGGTAGGCCTAGATTAGGAGTCGAACCTAATTCCCTTTTACATGAAATGTTTAGTTGCTACACCCGAGACCTTTGCAAAAGTTGCGACACAATATCGTCGGATACCGCCTCAAAAATGCCGCCGACCGAAACCGTAATGCAATATTCAATGAGTGGATAATCATTTGCTGTCGTCCTTCGCCACGGCTTCTGGCGAATCTGGTCCTGACCGCACAGCTTTGGCGGTTTTCTACCTCCGAAAAACGTAGGTGAACGTCGGCAGTTCTTTCTCACAATTTAGAAATTTTCTCTTGCCTAAATTGTGTTAAAGTGTAAAATTCGACAGGATGATTGGTTTAGCAAGAAAGTTTCGGTGGTATTAGGGTCTCGTAAGGAGCCGCACTGAGGATGGAGCGCCGAAAAAACTTACGGATTTGGTCGCGCCGTTGACGTGAGGGGATCGACTCATGAGCTGGAGTCCTCTGCCCGTAGATCCGGAATTGCTTGAAGTGCTCCGGGAGCACGGTCCGACAGGAGTGCGACAAATCGCCCAACACCTCGGGGTGACTGCTACGGCCATTCGGCAGCGTTTGGGCCGATTGCTTGCCCAGGGGTTGGTCTCCCGACAACTGGTACGAGCGGGCCGAGGACGTCCGCAGTTTAGTTACGAGTTGACCCAGGAAGGATTGCGGGCTGCTGGTACCAATCTGCCTGATTTGGCGGTCGCGCTGTGGGAGCAGTTGAACAAAATAGCCGATCCCGAGCTGCGGCGAGAATTGCTCAGACAAGTGGCCCGAAGAATGGCCGCCCAGTATGCCCCGAAAGTTGCTGGGCTGGCACCGCAGGAGCGATTGGCTGCGATTGCCCGCCTTCTGGAGGAGAAACGAATACCGACGGATTTAGATCTCAACAACGGGCAGGCGGCTTTAATGGCCCACGCTTGCCCGTATCCAGAGTTGGCCCAAAAAGATCGCACGATCTGCGAATTGGAGCAAATGATTTACTCTCAGTTGCTCGGTTCGGAATTGAATCTGGCGGAGTGCCGTCTCGATGGACGGCCGACGTGCCGGTTTCAAATCGGGAATTCTTCAAGTATACTCTCTAGCTTGCCGGATCGGTCATAGGAGAAGGCAAGCAGGAGATGACTGATGGTCAAGTATCCGTGGATTGAAGCTCGGTTCGAAGAGAACGTTATCCTTACGACGATTGAGGAAGTTCTAAATTGGGCGAAAAGTTCCAGTTTGTGGCCGATGACTTTCGGGTTGGCGTGCTGTGCCATTGAAATGATGGCTACAGGAGCTGGACGATATGATTTGGATCGCTTTGGTGCGGGTGCCTTTCGGGCAACCCCGCGGCAAGCGGATTTGATGATTGTGGCGGGAACCGTCACTTTCAAAATGGCCAGTCGGGTTCGGCGGCTTTACGAGCAAATGGCAGATCCGAAGTATGTGATTGCCATGGGAGCTTGCACAATTGGGGGTGGTCCCTACTTCGACTGGGGTTACCACGTCGTGAAAGGGGTCGATCTGGTGGTGCCGGTCGACGTATATGTCCCCGGTTGTCCGCCGCGTCCGGAGGCTTTGATTGAAGGGGTCATGCGACTCCAGGAAAAGATTCGCGGTCATCATATCGCGCGGCGGCCTGTGGGTGACTCGCCACGTCGTTGGTGGCAGTTCGGCCGAGCGGGGATTAAACGGGAGGATGAGCTACCGATTCCGAGCCACTCGGGATTCGTTCGCGTAGAGGAAGTGAAACTGGTGTTTCGACACCAGCAGGTGCAACCGAAAAAGGGTTCAGGAAGTTCTGGTTCGGGGGAATAGGGAATCACAGATCAACGATTGCGGCGGCTTCCGCAAAGAACGGGGTTTTGTGCAAGCTCATGTCACATCCCACAGGCGTAAACCGATTTTTGAAGTCGGCCCGTTGCCATCAAAAGGCCCCGAGTGAGAAAAACCGGTGCAAGGCGCTTGCGGCTAAAAGAGGGGTCAAAGAATCGCAGGTTTCCATAGGCGCCGTTCAAATTAAGCGAGGCAACGAATTAAACGACTCAATGCTGTACATAAGTTTACATTAGAAGTGACTGACCGTTTGTGGAGAAAGTTGAAAGCCGTCGTTTTAATTTGGTCGCTACCGGCTAGTATGAGGTAATGATTTTTTGTGATTGCATGCGATTCAAAGGTTTCCAGGAGGCATCGGCAAATTTACGCCGAGCATTCCTAGGCGAAACAAAGGGGGCCTCAAATCGTGGCTGGTTCGCTGGGGGAAAATTCATGAGCAATGTCCCGCCGGATTTAGATTTAATCGACTTAGCGCGGGAAACTTTCAAAGAATCGTGAACATAAATTTTTTGCCCAATAAAGGCATATATCTCTGGCGCAATAGTGGAAAGTGCAGAGCGTGTTTTGCGAGATGAAAAGAGATGAAATCGGTCTCGCTTTTTTCGACTGAACTTCCACACCAGTGTTAAGCGGTGATCCTTGACCTTTGGGTCGTGTTGACGCGGCAATTTCGTAATTCAAATGACCATTTAATCGGTTTAAGGATCTGAGCAATAAACTCAGTTTAAGAATTGGAACGGAAAATTTGAGGAATTGAATCGCCGGTACTGCATGGCCGAAGGAGGCAGCATGAGCGACGTTCTCAGGATTGAAGATTTGCATGTGAGCGTCGGTGGGAAATTGATTTTGCGCGGGGTAAGCCTTGAGATTCGCCGCGGGGAAATTCATGCTCTGATGGGCCCAAACGGCTCGGGGAAAAGTACCCTGGGAATGGCGATCATGGGTCATCCCGCTTATGAGGTCACTGAGGGGCGAATTGAGCTCAATGGGCAAGATATCTTGTCCATGGATCCGCACGAACGTGCGCGGGCGGGTCTTTTTATGGCATTTCAACGTCCGGTGGCCATACCCGGGGTGAAAATGGTCGATTTCCTTCGCCATGCCGCTACGAATATCCGCCGACCAGACCGAAAAGAAGGTGAAGAGTTGCTGCCGCTGCGAGAGTTCCGCAAGGAGCTTCGGGCTAAGATGGAACAATTGCGGATCGATCCGGAATTTGCCCGACGTTATGTCAACGATGGGTTCTCCGGGGGCGAGATGAAGCGGGCTGAAATCCTTCAAATGGCGATTCTTCGGCCCAAATTTGCCATCCTCGATGAGACGGATAGTGGGTTGGACGTGGATGCTGTACGTCTGGCCAGTCAGAGCATCGCAGAAATCGGCCGTCGGGAGATCGGTCTGCTAATCATCACCCATCACGAGCGGCTCTTGGAATACAATCGCCCCGATTTCACGCATGTGATGCTCGGCGGGCGGATTGTAGAAAGTGGTGGTCCGGAGTTGGCCGAACGACTCCACCGGGAAGGCTACGACAGTATTCGGGCCAGCTATCCGGAGGCGGCTGCCTACGGCGATTCGCTTGTCAAATCGGCCAGTTAAAAGTCCGGTAGCATTAATTGGTGGTAGTCGCAGGTGACAGTAATTGAGCATCGAGCAATGTCGTGAAAGTCCTGTACGAGTAGCTGGATAAGGTCGCCGTAGAAAGGCGCAGGCTAACTCCCAACAAAAGCTAAAAAAGCTCGGGCAAATTAAGGCAAGAAAAATCAGACGAGCAAGAAAAACCTCGGCCCAGCGGCCGCATCGGTCGTGGGAATTCTGGCGACGGACCTTCGCAATGGATCATTATCCCGAATCTCAGCAACCAGATGGAGCGAACGAGGAAGCACCTATGACGCACGCCATCACCGATCCCATCGGCGAAATTAATAAGTTCGATTTTCGCAACGAGGAGCGTTATGTCTACAAGGCGCGAAAGGGCTTGGATGAGCAAATCGTCGCGGAAATCTCGGCTCTCAAAGGCGAACCGCAATGGATGCGGGAATTCCGTTTGGAGAGTCTGAAGATTTTTAAGTGCAAGCCAATGCCTCAATGGGGCGGGCTGATCGACATCGATTTTCAGGAAATTTATTACTACATCAAGCCGACCGATCGGCAGGGACGCTCTTGGGACGAAGTTCCCGAGGAGATCAAACGCACCTTCGACCGTTTGGGGATCCCGGAGGCTGAGCGGAAGTATTTGGCCGGGGTCAAAGCTCAGTATGAAAGCGAGGTTGTTTACGGCTCGCTGCGGGAAGAATTGGCCCAGCGAGGGGTCATTTTCACCGACATGGACACCGCTGTCCGCGAATATCCGGATTTAGTGCGGCAGTATTTCGGCACGATTATTCCGCCAGCGGATAACAAGTTTGCCGCTCTGAATTCGGCGGTGTGGTCTGGCGGCTCGTTCATCTACGTCCCCCCGGGGGAGCAGATCGAGTTTCCGCTTCAGGCGTATTTCCGCATCAATGCGGCGAATATGGGTCAGTTTGAGCGGACGCTGATCATCGTCGATGAAGGGGCTTCTTGCCACTATGTCGAGGGCTGTACAGCCCCCATGTATAGCAGCGATAGTCTTCATGCGGCGGTTGTCGAGGTGGTGGCCCATCGAGGAGCCCGGGTACGTTATACGACGATCCAGAACTGGGCGAATAACATCTACAACTTGGTGACCAAACGGGCGGTGGCTTATGCCGATGCTCTGGTGGAATGGGTCGATGGCAACCTCGGAAGCCGATTGACCATGAAATATCCGTCGGTGTACATGCGGGAACCCGGAGCCAGGGCGGAGATTCTCTCCGTCGCCTTTGCGGGGCCGAAGCAGCATCAAGATGCCGGGGCAAAAGTAGTGCACTGCGCGCCCCATACGGCGAGCCGAATCGTCTCCAAGTCGATTTCCCGAGGTGGCGGGCGGTCCAGTTACCGCGGTTTGGTTCGCATCGAAAAGGGTGCCCATCATTCCAAATCAAACGTGGTGTGCGACGCCTTGATCCTCGATCCTCAAAGCGAAAGCGATACCTATCCGTACATTGAGATCGAGGCGCGGGATGTTGCCGTGGGCCACGAAGCCAGTGTATCGCGAATCGGTGAGGAGCAATTGTTTTACCTGATGAGTCGCGGGCTGACCGAGCCGGAGGCCAGTACCATGATCGTTTCCGGCTTCATCGAGCCGCTTGTGAAGGAGCTTCCGATGGAATACGCGGTTGAAATGAACCGCTTGATCGCTCTGCAAATGGAAGGATCGGTGGGTTAATCGGTGTGTAAGTTCGCGGGGATCTGCCGTTAAGCAGAAGCGAATCGTGGAAGCGACTGAAAAGTGGGGGATTCTTCGAACATGGCGAATCGGGGCCGCACGGTGGCGAGGTTGAATGAGTTTTCAGCTTAGAGCGACCGAACAATTATTTTTGGTGACACGCGTAGAAGTCAGTGATCGACCCGAACGGTTCTACTAATGACGCAAGATCTCACATACACTCGGGGGTTTACGCCCCAAAACTTTGAGCATTTTCTCACGAAGCGTGCGGAGCCGGAGTGGCTCGTGGGCCAGCGGGTCGCCGCATGGCGAGTTTTCGAACGGTTGCCGCTTCCGAGTCCCCAGCAGGAGGATTGGCGGCGGACGGACTTGCGTTTGTTCAAATGGAATGCGTTCAGTCTTCCGGAGCGGGAGGCTGAAGTTTCTTTGGAATCTTTGAGTGCAGAGGGATCTGAGTTTGTCGATCCGGCGATGCCGCTTCTGGACCATGTCCTGCTCCGACAAGATGGCTCGTTGGCGGGCGAAGTTCTGTTTTGTGGTGACCGAACTTTGAAACACACGCTTTCGGATCGTTGGGAGCGCCGTGGGGTGCACTTCCAACCGTTGGATCAAGCCATCGGTAGTCGGGGTGCTCCCTCGCTGATCGAAAAGTATTTTGCCGACGCTTTGGTGGATTTTTCCCGGGATAAATTTTCGGCATTGGCGGCCGCCGCGTGGGCGACGGGAGTTTTTCTGTATGTGCCACGCAATGTTCGGGTCGAAGAGCCGTTTTATGCAGCCTCGGTGATGCTCCCGGGAAGCTCCGATCTGACCCGCTCGTTGATCATCCTCGAGGAAAATAGTGAAGCAACCCTTGTTGTGGAGACGGCGAGTTCGCCGGTTGTGAAGGTTGGTCCGGGCGGACTGCATTGCGGTCTGACGGAGGTGCGTGTTGGCCCCGGGGCACGCTTGCGACTGGTTACCCTGCAAAACTGGGATCAAAACGTTTGGCACTTCGCTCAGCAACGGGCTCAGGTGGCGGAGCAGGCATCGTTACAGTGGACCGTCGGAGCGTTGGGGGCCCGCTTGGCGAAAGTGGATCAACATGTGCTTTTGACCGGTCCGGATGCCCAGGCCGAGGTTAATGGCGTAATGTTCGCGGAAGCTCGCCAACATTTGGCCTATCACACGCGACAACACCATCAAGTGGGACATACCAAAAGCGACTTGCTCTATAAAGCAGCGCTTCAGGATCAATCGCATCTGGTGTGGCGGGGTATGATCCGGGTGGATCAGGATGCCCAGAAAACGGACGCTTATCAGCGCAACGACAATCTGATTCTTTCGGATCATGCACGCGTGGATTCTATACCCGGACTTGAGATCCGCGCTCATGATGTGCGTTGTACCCACGGTGCGACGACGGGCCGAGTGGACGACGAGCAAGTATTCTATGCCGCAACACGGGGGCTTACCCCGAATGAAGCTGTGCAAGTAGTGGTGCTCGGCTTCTTCCAACAAGTACTGGATCGAATTACGATCGACTCGGTCAGAGAGGCGCTTTCCGCGGCTATTACTAGACGGATTCGCCGCTGCTTGTAGCGGGACATGCGGAGCGGTTGAGAGGTGGCGGCTTATGGTCCCATTTGGCCCTGATCAAAGCTTGCGAACTCTTTGACGCAGGCGGCGAGCGTTTTATTCGGTCGGGGCAAAATGGTTGAGGCCCTCTTGTATGTTTCCGCCATGGTTGAAAGCTTTGGTCGCAAACGAAATCAAAGCAACTAAATTTCCCGGGTACGCTCGATCTTAAAAGCCTGATTTGAGATGGGTCGGTCGCTAAGAATCGATTGAGCTGATCATCGGCCTTGGTTCGCTTCAGGCTAACACGCATCTAAGGGCCAGGCTCAGACGCACAAAAAGATCGCAGTAAAATGTTATTCAACGAAGTGATGGGCTGCGATAAAATTTAAGCTGACTCCGAGCGTGTTGAGCTGAGTGTAAATCGCGGAATTTCAGCACACGGATTTGCCTTCCAATCTTAGTTAGCCAGGCGATTGGAGAAGTCGGTGATGAAGGATGATGGCAGCGATTGCCTCGATGGTTTTGTAGCGGTATGTCGTGTAGGGGACATCGCAGACCCCGGCAAGCGCGTCGTAGAGGTGGGCGATAACATTATTGCCTTGTTTCACGTGGGAGGGCAGTTTTTCGCCATCGACGATATTTGCACCCATGACGGGGGGCCTTTGGCGGATGGCCAATTGGTGGGTTTCCAGATCATTTGCCCGCGGCACGGGGCGCGATTTGACATTCGGGATGGCCGGGCGCTCACCATGCCGGCTACTCGGGGCGTTCGAAGCTACGAAGTGAAGGTCGTTAAGGGGCAAGTTTGGATCCGGGTACCTGAGTAGCCTTTGCGAGCAAGACGCTGCTGGTAGCAAATCAAGGGACCCACTGCCGTTAAATCGTCGCGATGGGGATTCATACAGTGGTTCAATTCGTCGGCCTCGTATTTCACCTCGTAAGCTAGATGAGTCGGGGAGAACTAACGGTAGGCGGGACGTTCGTATGCCGGCTTTTGGGTCAATTGGCCGGGTAGTCAATCAAATAAATCAAATAAAAACAACAAGTGTGGATTCTGATTTTGTGGTCGATTTGATAGGAGCCGATCAAAAGAGGCTTCCCCCGCGGACAAGAAGGTGGTGAGAAAACGATAAACGCGTGCATATTAACGCGTGCATACTAATAGATTTAGAATGTGCGAAAAATAGGAAAGGGAATTGAATCGCAGCGGTTTTGATTCGCCGGTGGAGGTGAAGCGAAGCGGTTACGATTGCATTCCTTTCTACGCGGTTTGGTGGAAATGGCGTACTGGTAGTTCGGCTGGATTTTGATGTATTTCTGACGGGTTCAAAATTAACGCTCGTCGGGTTTTCCCATGCGTATCACCGAAGAAACTGTGCTTTCGCTTTTGCGGAATGTTTATGACCCGGAGCTTTACGTCAATATCGTCGATTTGGGGCTAGTGTACGAAGTTACACTGGGCGAGCGTAACGGAAAGACTGATATTGCGGTCAAAATGACGCTCACCAGTCCCGCATGCCCCGCCGGGCCGCAACTGATCGAGGAGGTAAAGCAAACCCTCCGCGAGTTGGGTGAGGAGGTTGGTCAAGTGGATGTCAAAATCGTCTTGAATCCGCCGTGGACCCCCGATCGCATGACGGAGGAAGCGCGGGACGAATTAGGAATGTATTAAGGGCACAGGTTTTAGAGCCGGGATCGTTGAAACGCTTGACGGACTGCTGGCCGAAACAACGGTTAAGCGCATGCTACTCGAAAGCATTCCGGGCCATTAGCCGAAAAGGATCGCAAAGTATTCGATCCCAAGTGGAATTGATGAAGCGATCCTGGCGGACAGCGCTCTTCTTTCCGCCATGTCTCTTGTTTCTATTTCCAACCTGAGGAGAAGGGAGCCACAAGCTCGGTTAAAACGGATTAGAGCAGAATTCCAAGCCGGGCACTCTGTATCTTAGGGGCGGCGACTGTTGATAAAGCCGTTACCTCGATAGAAAGCCTTCCGCTCAAGCGAACAAGGTTTGCTCTTTCGTTTTAAGCATCCGTATCGACTGGTCTATGTACCGGCCGCATCTTCGGGCATTTGTGGGGGTTCGCAGGGCACCTGAGAATTCTACCCGTAGATTTCGCACATAAATTGTGCGTCTCGACTTTTTGCATCTTAATTTTTCAAACGATTTTGCGTTTAGGTCTTGCGTGTAGATTTTACCTTTGGATCTTACGTGCTGATTTTGCGTGGGGCTCAACTGTTCCTAGCTCAGACACGTGTCAGAGTTGGTTCAAGCACGCCTTGCCCGTAAGCTAAACAGAGCGTCTTTTGCGAAGCTTCTCAATGGTTGTAAACGAGTGGACCGGCCCGAGGTTGCAGCCCGGGCAGCGTGAGGCGGTCTCGGCCCAAGCTTCGGGCGACTGCAAATTCGAATCCCAGAACGGAAACGTTACGCACTGTGTTGGGCGCACCGGGTAGACGCGGCAGCGGCAAGTATTGGGATCATAGAACACGCAGTTTCCATTTTGCAACTCGATCAGACTTATCCGACCCGAGACATTTCGGGTATAGCGAACGTGGAACTCATTTAGACTAATGTCGAGGAATTCGGCAATCTTTTCTGCCTCCTGAGTTTCGACCCAAACGTAGCCCGGCTCCCCCGTGCAACACTTTCCGCATTGGGTACACTCAAATCGAAGTCCGGCCCGGTACCACTTCCCGTTGGCAGCCTCGGCGCGAGAGCTCCGGGATTTGTGCCGCGTTTGACGTGGTTTCTTACCACCCATTTTCAGCTCGCTTTGATGAACTTCAGCCCGTCGGCGCGCTCGGGCTCATTTTTCGCCATGCTCTGAGGTACGAGCAAATGTTACGTTTTGGACTATACAATTCTATTCGGTTCTATTCGAAAATTTCCAAGTATCCGTACGGCTTGAGGTGATTTTACTACGCGGATTTCCAACTCGGTTCTAAGTCGCAAGTTCCTTTATCGATCGGCTAAGTTAATGGGTTGATTCTTGAAAGTCGATTCCCTGAAGCCTCTTCGATTATTCCGCGAAGTGTATTATTCCGCGAAGGCTATTTGTCTCGATTGTTCCCCGAAGTCTATTCGTCGACGATGCAAGTTGATTCTGAACGGCAGCCTTTCAAGAAGAAAACCCGAGACGGAGCTCGAGAAGAAAACTCCAGAGCTGAGATAGCAAAAACCCTGCGCTGCGTGCTGAGTTAACGTTCAACGGCGAAAATTGTTCGGGTGTTTGCGAGACTTGTTGCTTAGTCAGAATTATTGCTGAGCCAGCCGCAACAAAGAATTCGTTCCGGGAAGTACCCAATTGGGCCGCTAGCAAAGTCGCAGCCGATTTTCCGCGGCATTTGGCAAATTGCTCCTGCGGGACGCTAATTATTCATTTCGAGCCAGAGTTTTCCAAAGTGGTTGAGTGAGCGCGTAAGTAAGTGAGTACGAAAAAAGATTTGGGCTTTTCTCATTTGCCCAGAATGCCCAAACTGAAAGAAACAGCGGTTAACACTTTTTTCATAACGTGGAGATGCTCCCGCGGATCAATCCCCCGATAATATCCCGATTGAGATTAATATCCTCGTGGTGACTTGCTGGCTTTATCCGTCTCTTATCCAAGGGATTTCCTTCTCTTTTGCTGTCCGACTGTCGCTCTCTGTCTTTCTCTTGTTGTGCAACCGACTGTCGCTTCGATCTTTTTTTGCAAGCGTCTTTTGTGTTTTGCAATTGTGTTTTGCAATTGTGTTTT
>CAKZMM010000010.1 GCA_937128505.1 uncultured Thermogutta sp. | reverse complement strand
TCTACTGCCGGCCCATAAGAATAAGCAAAGGAGTCAACTTTCCCGTTAAATGAATTGTTAATGAATTAATGTATTGAGCACTCCTTTCAATCCCAATTTTTGGCAGGTTCGGTGGAGCAAAAAAGCGGAGATGCGTGAGCCGCAAAGAGATTCATCACATCGAAGTCATCTCGTCATCCCTCAAAGAGCCTCACCTTGCCCAAGGTATGTCCCACGTGGCGAGAAAAACGCCCGAGAAAGTCTAGCCAACCATCGATCCATGGGGCAAGAATGAGAGAGGTTATGAGGCCAACCATCGGCCTTTGCCGATCAGGGTTTTGCGGCCTCTGCGAGAGTTGACCGACGCCGGAGTATCTTTCCGCGAGCTCACAAAATTCAGCGACCATCTAGGGCTGGGCCGATGGCCGCGGGCACTGGTTCCAACCTCAGGGGCAGGGGTCTGCTCGCGACGCGTAAACCACGCAAAGCGGGCAGAAGTGGGGCAGGTTGGAGCCATCCCACGGCCCATTGGTCCAATGATTTTTACGAACCTCTGACAAATTTTCAAGGATGTCGGTAAATTCTCATCGGGCTTAATCACTTTTTTATCTGCCCTATTATTGTCACTTTTTTATCTGCCCTATTATTGTTTGTTGTTTTGGAGAATTTTCACCTATCCGGTCGCTTCTCCCGCTATCGCCGAGAATCTTGACCATTCTGGTAGACTCTCAGGCATTTCCCAATTTTCATACACCCTCAAGCAGAAGCTTTCAAAGAAGCCAACAGGCCGAGGCAGCGAACCCCTGTTGAATAAGGACAAATCACGACGTCAAGAACCGGGTTCCTTCGAATCAGCAGGACCGTTTGGTAGAGGAGCTTTCTCCGGAACTTTCATCTCGGATTGGTGGTCTAAACATCCAGAAGGCGCCCACGCGTGATTCCGATGCCGACGGCGCTGTTTAGTTCGCCGCGATGACGAAAGAGTGATCGGCACATAGGGAGAACTGGGATGGACCGGACCAATCCGAAAGCTCAGTTTCGGTGCAAAACGCAAGTTCCCCAATCGTTAAACCCACCCCTGCGCGACGCCAAAAGGGATTCAACCGGCTTTCATAAACGTACTCTCTTCCGAATTGTTTTACGGAAGTTGATGGGAGTTATGTTAATCATGTCCGGATTCACTTTTGCCGTAGCCCAGGAAGTCACCGAGCCGAGGGGGCACATTCCGGAGGTTCGCCGATACCTGCGAACACTCGAGATCGCGCAGCCGGTGCAGGCAGGTCCCTTGAGAGTGTATCCTGTATTGACGCGGGAGGCCGAGGAGCCCCCGGGCAAATGGATGACGCTAGATGAGGCGGTCCGGGCACAAGTTCTCCAGGTATCGGAGAAAGAAAATCCTTCGGTCCCTGAAGTGCTGGTTCGCAACATCAGCCGGCACATCTATGTGCTGATCGTGGTGGGTGAGCTCATCAGCGGGGGTCTCCAGAATCGCACCGTGGCTAAAGACACAATTGTTGGCCCCGGGCAAACGGTTCGCCTTCCCGTGTTTTGCGTCGAGGCACAGCGGTGGTCAGGAATTTTGGATTTTGACGCCCGCGAAATGATCGCCCATTCCACTTTGCGTTCCCATTTGCACTCTGGAACGTCGCAGTTTAAGGTCTGGGAGGAGGTCACTGCCCAGTTGCGAGTCTCCCACGTCGATTCCCCCACGGCGAGCCTTGACGCCTTGTTTCGGGCCGCTCCGGTTCGGCGGAGAGTGGAAGAAGCTCGCAGGGCCATCGTGCCGGAGATGCCCAGAGAATCGGTCGGCTTTATCTTCGTTAGACGCGGCCGAGCCCTGGGGGCAGACTTTTTTGGCAGTAACGAGTTGGCTTTGGAGCTTTTGCCCAAATTACTGGATTCTTACGTCGTCGATCGAGCCACCCTGGAGGAAGATCCACGCCAAGAAGAAACCTCCACTCAATGGAAAGAGCACAGCCCGGCCATCGAACTTTTTGAAGAGATCTTGATCGCCGGTAGTCGATACACGGACACCCCCGGCTCCGGGCGCGGTGTACGTTTGATAACAGGTACGCTGGCAGGGAGTGGCGTAGTATTAAGTCCCCATTTTGTCCATCTCGGAGTTCAGATCCGAACTGTCCCGGAGCCGCGTCCGGCACCGCGTCGGGGGATGATCCCCTGGTTTGAACGTGCCGAAGACTAGCCAGAGACCGTCCCTCTAGCCGGCCCGCGGCAAAGAATTTAATCAGGCCCATCATCACGAATAAAAGGGAAAATCGGTAGCCAGAAAGTTGCCAATTCGTGCTGCGAGGGGCAAATTAAAAATTCAAAAAACGGGAGGTTTCCACCGCGGCGACATGGACTCCGTGGTGGATTCGGTAAATGAGCATGAGGGGCGTAAGTTCAGTAAAAGGGGTAAGCCTATGCATCGCTTGACTGCAACTTTCGCCGCGTGCCTGATCGCAGTGAGCTTCATCTTGGCTTCTCCCTGCCAGGGGCAGTTGTGGGGAAGTCGGCCCGGAGGCTCAATTCCGGAGTCTGCATGGAACTTAAATCCGGCTCCCGGATTACGGCCGAGCCTCGATAACAAATATTGGACGTATGACCCGTTCGCCCAAGTCCCGAGACCAACCCTCAATAACCCCTACTGGACGTGGGACCCTTTCAGCAAGCGAGCTCGGCCGACGCTGAACAACCCCGGTTGGACGTGGGACCCATTTGCCCAGACCCCGAAACCCACCGTGACTAACCCTCACTGGAGATGGGATCCATTTGCTAATCAAGCTCGGCCCACGCTAAATAATCGCGGCTGGAGCTCGGACCCATTCACCGGCACTCCGCGACCAAGCTTGGGCAATCCCTCTTGGAGCGTGGACCCGTTCCACAATTTTGGGCGTTCAAGACGGTGAATCACCGGATCGGCAACGCGGCGTGCCTTGGCGATCGTTTTTCCGCCGGCCGTTAAAGGGTTATAGTGGAATCGGCCCGGCTGGCAAGGCCCAATCGGGGCGGCACCATTTCATCAGGAGATGTCCAATTGGACAACCGGGGTAGCGGAGTTTGAGATCATCCGCGTACCGGTGGATAATGCGCAAGCTATGCCCCACCTTCCTTCGAAGAAGGAGTAATCCGAGGTTGGAATAATCCGACTTGGAGTAATCCGTTTACTCGTCCTTTACCGCGCGGAAGTGTCCTGTTGATGCCGTGGCCGCTGCCGCCGGTGATGCATTCGCCATTTTCGGCGCGGTGGTCACGGGAACTTATGCCCGCCCATCGGTCGCCAGATCCAGGGCAATGCGGCAGCCGAGGCGGAATTGGCGGAGGCTGAGCCGTTCTTCGGGAGTATGCGCCCGGCGCTGCCCGCAGCCTAAAGTAACGGTGGGGATCCCATGACTCACCAGCCAGTTGGCATCCAGCCCCCCGTTGGAGATGCCGATCTCCGGTTGGCCTCCACATCGCAATACCGCTTGCTCGGCCATCTGCACCACCGGTTGCCGACGATCGAGAAGGAACGATTCGTAATCCAACCAACCACGAAAAGCAATCTTTCCGGATCGTTGATCTCGAGTACAGATCTCCCGGGCTGCCGTCTGGAAAGCTGATCGAATTTCGCGAACAATCCGCATCCGAAAATTGGGGTTATGGCTGCGGGCTTCCGCGCGAATTTCCACCCGCGGAGCCACCACATTGGTGGCATCTCCTCCCCGAAATATGCCGATATTGCTTGTACCGGAGTGGCGGCCTTTTTCGATTTGACCATGCCAACCGCGCTCGTGGAGACGGCTAATCGCAAGCGCCGCCATAACGATCGCACTTGCTCCGTCGGCCGGGGCTGCGCCGGCATGACTTGCGATCCCTCGAACGATAATCTCCATCCGATATCCGCCGGTAGCGCCGATGGTCACTTGCTCGGGCGAACTTCCGTCGAAATTGAAACCCAGCTTTGGCCGCCCCAGTTTCTTCAGGGCCACATGTCGGGCCCCGTGGAGCCCCAATTCCTCCTGAACGGTAAAAAGGAACGTCAGGGGCGGATGCGGGAGCTGCCTTTCCAAGATCTCCGCCAGGCAAAAAAGAAGGATCGCCGTGCCGGCTCGATTGTCGGCCCCCAAGGCCGCCGAGCGATCGGCGGACCGAATCCAACGGCCGCGCACCGCCGGACGTGCACCCTGGCATAGCGGCACGGTATCCACATGGGCTGAAAGCAACCGCCGGGCTCCCCGCACCGTCCCCGGCAACCGGATGATCAAATTCCCGATTTCGCCCCCATGTCGGCTCCGCAAATGGGCATCGTCATGCTCCATGCACTGCGGGGATAAACCCCAACCGGCAAGCCGACTTCGGAGGTACTCCATCACCTGCGACTCGCGACCACTACTGCCCGGGATTGCAAGGAGCTCCAAAAGAAGCTTTTCGGCAAGCTCAAGTCTCGGTTCGTTTACCATTAGTATAAAAAGTTCATTCAAATCGACGGCAATTGCCACGGATCGCGGCGTGGCTCGCGGCGAATGCCAT
The DNA here is from genome assembly GCA_937128505.1 of uncultured Thermogutta sp. GTDB lineage: Bacteria > Planctomycetota > Planctomycetia > Pirellulales > Thermoguttaceae > DTLM01. The sequence continues at coordinate 9,652 of CAKZMM010000010.1, read as the reverse complement.
CAAGCCAATCGTTGGCTTCCGCCGGCTCAATGAAACGCCAAGCCTTCGGGTCCCATTTCAGCCGCTTGCCAGTCCAATAAGCCAAGTTTCCTAAATGGCATACCGTTACTGAACGGGCGCCCACTTCCACCGGACAAATCGGCTGCCGGTTTTCGCGAATGGCCTCGAGCCAATCCCGATGATGCCCGGGCGATCGATACAACCGGACCGGCTCGCTGTCGCCCAGGGGGTCCTTGACGATTTCCTCCGGCCAGCTCTGGAGCCTGCCGCGATCCACATAAACCACGCCATCAGTCCCCACAAAATTCACCCCGCCGCGACCTTCGTAGCCATTGTGGATAAGCTCCACGCCGTTTTCATAAATCCAGCGTACCCCGCGGTCCGCCCCGGGATTTTCCGGCGGAATCACTTCCACCGGGCCGGATTCATCCATCCCCATTCCCCACTGGGCAATATCGAAATGGTGGGCACCCCAATCCGTCATTCCACCCCCGGAATACTCGCGGTAAGCACGCCAATTTGGAAAATGATCGTGCATTCCCCGGGGACTGAGGACCGAATTATACGGACGCATCGGTGCCTGACCAAGCCAAAGATTCCAATCCAGCCCTGGTTCCATCGGCTCCTCGGGCAAATCGCACCAACGACTGGGGCCACCGACCGCGGCATAAACCCGCTGCAACTTTCCGATCCTTCCATTCCGCACGGCTTCGCAGGCCACACGGAATTCGTTGCCCGAACGTTGCTGACTTCCTGTCTGAAATACCACACCGTATTTGTTCACCGCATCGATGCACAATTTGGCCTCCGCGATGGTAAGCGTCAGCGGCTTTTCGCAATAAATGTGCTTTTTGGTTTTCGCAGCATCGACAATCGGATGGGCATGCCAATGATCCGGCGTGGAAATCACCACCGCATCGATATCATCTCGAGCGATGAGATCCCGATAATCGTTGTAGCCTGCGCAATCCTCGTTGCCGTATCTCTGATTGACCTTATCCCTCGAGAAATTGCGCCGCGTGGTGTCGACGTCGCAAACCGCCAGAACATGCGTCTGCTTGTTTCCCAGGAAAACATTGAGGTGGTACAGATTCTGTTTGCCCATCCCAATAAACCCTAGGGTGATGCGCTCGCTGGGAGCCAAGCGTCCCGCCAAGCCCAAGGCACTGGCCGGCAAAAGCGTCGGCACACCGGCACAAGCTGCGAGTGCTTTCAAGAGCTGGCGGCGAGTGGTTTTTCCGAACCGAGTCATGTTTAGGCCTCCATTGGAATGAGCGAACAACTTCGCTTGGGCAAGAACCTCGTGCATCAGGACATGTGGTTGCCTGGTCCACAGAGCAAATCTTCAAAATACATATCCGTCCAAATCGGCGCCCTTACCACCGGGGTACGGTCAAACCTTGGCGCAAAAAACCCTTTTACCTGAGAAAACCGCTTCTCCGTCGCCGATATTCTCCCGCATCGACGTCAAGTCTCTCATCCCTGCTATTCGCTTCGCCTCTTTTCCTTGATATGCTAAAAAGCGGTTACGGAATTGCCAATCTTTCCAGAGAAACCCGCTTAGCATGAATTGAACCGAAAGGCCATAGCAGGAGCCAAGAATCTCCACCCGCCAGGCCCAACTATTATCCCCCCGAACAAAGCCGCTTGCCAGCGCTATAACCCAATTTCCGCCTTTGAAACCCGAGGTGTTTCCAAACGGCCTCACAATAGAGAAGTTAGGCCGACCACTCGGCGAGAAGCCACCGGAATTTTTCCGCGGTTGTGCTTTCCGCATAGTCGATAGCTGTGTATCGACTTAATCCATTTAATTTATGGGAGGAACTACTCATGAATTCCTCGAAGCGTCCCAAACTCCCTGCGCCCCAGAATCGTAGCCAACTTTTTCCTGTGCCCCAAAGTCGTCGTCAATTTCTGGAACAAGCCGGTTTGGCGACGGGTGGTCTCCTCGGTGGCCTGAGCATCGCACGCGGTGCCCACGTTGGCGGTAGCGAGACTTTCCGAATCGGGCTCATCGGCTGCGGAGGCCGCGGCGCCGGCGCAGTAGTCAATGCCCTGAGCGTAGAGCCGGCCGCCAAGCTCACGGCGGTGAGCGACGCTTTCCCGGACCGTGCGCAAGCCGCTCTCAATCAACTGAAGCAGCGGTTTGGCGATCGTATTGCGGTGGAACCCGACCGGTGCTTCTCCGGTTTCGAGGGATACAAGGCACTCCTGGCAAGTGGAGTGGACGTTGCCCTGCTGGCCGAGCCGCCGCATTTTCGCCCCATGCATCTGGAAGCTTGTGTCGAGGCAGGGGTCCATGCTTTTGCGGAAAAGCCCATGGCGGTCGATGCTCCTGGGGTTCGTCGGGTGCTGGCTGCGGGTGAAAAGGCCCGGCAAAAGAATCTATCCTTCATCAGCGGGTTTGAGACCCGCTATCATCCTGCTGCCCGGGATGCCGTCGCGAGAATCCATGATGGCTGGATTGGCGATGTGCTGACCATCGAAGGCGTATACAACATCGGCTATCTTTGGCATCGGGGACGCAAGCCGGAATGGACCGAAATGGAGTTCCAGATGCGCAATTGGTACTATTTCACGTGGCTTTCCGGCGACCATATCGTGGAACAATTCGTGCACTTCATGGATCTGGTCGGCTGGGTGATGCACGAGCAACCACCAGTCAGTGCCTGGGGTTATGGCGGTCGAGCCGTTCGGACGGAGCCGATGTACGGCGATATTTTTGATCACCATGCCGCGGTGATTGAATACGCTACGGGAACCAAAGTGTACGGCTTCACACGGCAGCAAGAAAACTGCTGGAACGACATATCGTACCGCATCGTGGGAAGCAAAGGAAAACTGATTCGCGGTCGCGGCGGTTGGGCCACCTTCGTGATCGAGGGGGAAAGACCCTGGCAATCCCAGCCCTCCCAAAAGATCGACCCAGAAGCCAATTGCTTCCGGGAAATGTTTGCCGCCATTCGCAACGGAAAACCCATCAACGACTGTCTCTCCATGGCCCGAAGCACCATGCTGGCAATCCTCTGCCGGATGGCCACACACAGTGGGCAGCTAGTCCGCTGGGAGGAGGCATTTGAATCGAATCTCGTGCTGGCACCGGACCGATACGCTTGGGATGCCACGCCACCTGTGCTCCCCGGACCCGATGGGGCTTATCCACATCCCATTCCCGGCAAAACGAAGGTCCTGTAAAAAAAGCGCGATTGCCGGTAGGATCCGTCACAAATGCCTTGTCGGACTCACGGCAATACAAATGCCCTGCCGCACTAACGCCGAAGCGCATCGTTTGCCGATCACCCAGCAAACCTTGACCGCTTAAGGATCACGCATCCTGCGATTAAGTGCGAAGCAGGGGCCGACCCTCTACAAAGGCACCGAAGAATTTCCGCGTGAGGCAAACAGATCTTTAGTTCCAATCAAGAGCAAGGCATCCCGCGGCAAAGGCGCGGATACATCGGGGATAATCCGACCTTCGCTCACCCCGAGGAACAAATCGTGCATATCCGCGACATCGTGAGAGATTACGACATCGGCAAAGATGTTTCGCCACAACGTGTGAATCATAAAAGATCTTTTGCTGCCGCGTGGACCCCGGGAGGTCCGCCGGAGTATTGCAGCCACGATTCAAGCCAAACGTGATGGGTACGATCGCGGGGGTAGGAGGGAGCTCGGTCTCCAGGAGGGGTGATCAATTGGGCTAACCCTGCGGGCCGCAAACCTAGGGGAGCAACTGGTGCAGGCTTTCAGGTGGACGGAAAAAATCACGCAATTAAACTGTAATAAGAATGGGTAATAATGCCGCGAGCTAAAAACACGGAATCTCTCGGCTTTAGTCTACCGCTTCAAGATCACCCCAACTGGCAAAACGGCATCACAAGAAGAGGTCCCTGGTTTTTGTATTTCTGCCAAGGTTACGGCGCGCAGGAGCCAAATGCCCCCAGCCACGAGCCCCTCGCGCCAGTGCAACGCTTATTCGCAAAAGCAAGAAAGTTATTCGGGAAAGCAAGTTGTTTTCTACTGAACTCGAACCCTGATCGCGGCCCGGCAGACCTCTTAATGACGCATCGGGTAAACGCCGTATCGGGGAGCAAGGAACGTGATATAAGTTCCGGCAATTCTAAGTATAGGTTCTGGCAAGTTGAGGTACACGTTCTGCTAAGTCGAAGCATAAGTGCTGGTCAGTTGAAGTATCGGTTCCGGCAAGTTGGAGCATAAACTCTGGCAAAGCAAAAGTCTAAGTTCGAAAAGTCGAAGATTTTTAAACCAGCTTTGAGCACCCCATCTGAACCGCCCAAAAGGAGTGGACATTCATTGCCGCATTAATTTGGGGGGAAACCCTGTGTTTGATTCGAAGCAAAGCTCGCCTTTCTTGGCCGAGTTGTACCACAGATACCTGGAAGACGGAGATACGGCCGGGTTCGTCGCCCGGACAGCCGAGCGATATTTCCAGGGCACCTTGTGCCGGTTGCTCGCCCATGCGGACCGCCGAGTGCGCCGTGCTGCGGCTTTGGCGCTTGGTTTTCTCGGGGACTACGGAGCCAATCAGGCCCTGGGGGAGGCTCTGCGTGATGAAGATCGGCCTGTCCGCCTCCTCGCCGAGGAGGCGATTCGCAACGTCTGGTTGCGGCCCGGGGATCCGGAGCAGAGCCAATGCCTTCGAATCCTTGTGCGCTTGAATTGTGCCCGGCTATATCAGGAGGCGGTAAAGCGGGCCACGGAGTGGAGTCGGCAATATCGGCACTTGCCAGAGCTTTTCAATCAAAGAGCTGCCGCCTATTACGCTCTGAATGCGTATGCTCAATCCGTGAGCGACTGTCAGAAGACCTTGGCGCTCAACCCGTATCACTTTACGGCGGCAGCAGGCATGGGCTATGCGCAACTGCGGATGCGGGAATTCCGCGCGGCGCTCGAGTCCTTTCGCCGAGCACTCAGAATCAACCCCAATCTGGACGGGGTCCGGGTGCAAATCAATCGCTTAAACCGGCTACTAGAGGGCAGGTAATCGATGCCGGTTACCCACGCGAACTCTCTCCGGCATGATCCTGCCGTGCTTACCAACGGAAAGCGGGGCCCACAGCTCCCATGCTTTGCGGGGGATTACCACCGGGATTCCCCCACGCGGGTCCCGGATTGAAGCCGACCCCGGCATTCGCACCCACAGCCGGCGGAACGACGGCGGATGGCCACCCCGCGGAATTAGCCACCGGAGTCCCTGCCGAGAAATTGCCCGGTGCTCCACTCGAATAACCAGGTGTAGAAGCCGCACCGGCGATCGAGTGATTCACCGGCTGTGCGCCTGCGGCATTTAGCCCGGCTCCGAGCGAACCAAGCATCGCGAGATATCGCGGGGGATTTTGGTCGAACCGACGGAGGGTTTCTTCGGTGCTGAATAGATAAATCCGGCCATTATACCAGGCGCCATGTTCAATTCTGCCAGGCACCATCCACTGTTGTTCTGCCGCCAAAACCACGTCGCATCCCGACAGCACCGGAGCATAGCGATCGGGTGCGGCGTCGAATCGAGCGCGTTCCGCAGGACCGGAAAACAAGTACGTTCTCCCTTCGTGGATGAGCCCCCAGCGGGGATCACCCGGCACCCATAGCTCCCTTTCAACCAATTGGACGGGGCAGAATCCCTCCAGACCTAACGGGGGACAACCCGGCGGCAAACTGCCCGGATTATGAACCGGATTATAAGGCTGAGAACCAGCCGAAGGCGAGGCGGCCGCTGAGGCCGAAAGCTGTGCTTGAGAAGCGCCCAATGCTGGCGAACCTGCCGACGATAAAGAGCCGCCTGATGGTATTCCCGCAGAAGCAGGCATCCCGCCCCCTACTGTGGCGGTGGGAGAAGAAGGGGATGGGGAAGAAGCATACGGTGCCGCTGAAGCGGAAGCCGCCATCGGCATCTGGTACCCCGATCCTTGGGTAGCCCAAGCCGGCGGAAGCGCTCCGGTTGGGAGGAAGCTGCCGGCCGAGTAAGTGCCGACCGGCCGCGGATCGGCTACCGGCAGCCCCGAGGGGCTGATCCCACCGCCCATCGGGCTGCCCGTTGAATAGCCTGCCGCTCCTGCCAGGGGGCCCATTGTGCCGGCTTGAGTTCCGGGAGAAGTGGGAAGCACTGGCCCCGAGGCTACCGCAGAAGGCCCGGCTCCCGGAGCAATCGGCCCGGTTGAGAACGCTCTATCGTATCTTGGATCGGGCGTGGAGAATGGGGGGGATGCTGTCGGGGATGCTAACGGGGGACTTGCAGGAAGATTGGCAGCGGGGCTAACGTCTGCCGTCCATGCTCGACGAAAATTCACCAATTGCGCCAAGTATCGATGCCGTTCCGCCGCCCCGACCCACCGCTGGAGAATTTGCCCGGAGGGACTCACGATCACCTCGGTGGGCAACGCGGTCACCCCAAACTCCTTGGCGGTATAAGGGAGCTGCTCGACGTTGATCCGCACCGGGATAAAATCCCTCCGCAGCGTCTCAGCCACTTCAGCGTCGCTGAATACTTGCTCGTCCATGAAGCGGCAAGGCTGACAGGTGGAGGACCAAAAGTGAATGAGGATGGGTCGCCCGGTGCTGGCGGCCTGCTGCCGCGCCGTCTCCACACTGGTATGCCAGGGAATGGATGCACTCTTGTTAAAAGCCACCCCCGGGGTCCATCCCCAAACGAAAACCGTGAAGGCGATCCCCGCCGATACGATGGCCAGTAGCCAGAATCGCTTCGCCCACATATCAGTCACCCTTCCTTGAGAACACAGGGATTTGAGGAGTAAGAAAAGGATGTCATTCGCACCCAAGTTTCGGCAGATGATTCCCAGATCAATTGCGCACGCCTGCCCGCGAATATTCCGTTTATTCCGCTGTCTTTCGCAGAATCAATAACTGATAACTCTAACTTTCCGGGGAAGCGTCCAAACTCATTTCCTTCTTGGACTCCTTCCCTTCCTTGTTACACCCACCCCCTTTGGACACCTTAGACCCATTTCCTCCGTACACCCCGCAAAGCGGGGGATATCGCATTGGCTAGCGGACTACCAAGCAGCTTTGCTGTGGTAGAGCCCCCTCAAGGGAGGGCGTCAAGTCTGTTTGACTTTGATGCTAAATCTCGATGATTTTGATTCTTTCCTCTCTCTTTTTCTGGCGGCGAGGCTGAGTGCCATTCACCGCGGGGTCCAATTCCCCGCATTCGGGTCCCTGGGAAGGCGGACGCAACTTATTTGAAACCCAAGTTATCCATTCAACAGCCTTCGGGTCCCTGGGAAGGCGGACGCGATAGTCCGGGAAACTTCCCTCTCGCCGGAGAAACATGCCACAGGCCGCCGGCCCCCCCGATTTCGGCAACTTGACCCTGGCTACCGGCAAGGTAAACGTGCCACTTTCCGCGTCAGTGACTTTTCGGAAATCCCTGGCTAACTAAATCCAAACTTATCTTGGCTCTCCAAATTGCCGGTTTCGCCGGCCGACAACCCCGTCGGCGGCAAAGGAGCTTACCGGGAAAAACTGGGGAAAAATTTGTTTAGGGCTTGCCAAAACGAATTCTGGTTGCCATGATCCTATCGGCTAAAGGACCGGGGAAACTTATAGAAAAATTAACGGATAAAGCCGAATTTCCCGATCCTAGCCGATAGGTCGAGTTTTTTAGTCATTTGGGCTTGCAAAGTTTGAGAAATAGGCGTATAAATAAAGAGGAGCTTAAGGTCTTCCTACATCGGGCGGGGGCAGTGGATGAGCTGAAACATCCGCGTCTCACACCGTGGCAAACCTAGTCGGGCAAGAAGAGCTTTAAGTTCCGCAAGGTCCACCCGTTCCGCGTATTCGAGTTGGAGCCACGCGTTCAAGGGCGGGTGCCAGTTCTACCTGTGGGCTAGACCTGATTGCTTGAAATCTAGCTCGGCCCGCGTGGATCTCGATATTGCTCTCTAATTCGGTCCGGAAATCCGGCGTGCCTCGGCAGCAGGTGAACGGGGCTTTGGTCTTTGACGCTGGAAGTTGCTGCTCCCGATAAGAAGGGGGGTCGGTGCGCATGGGGCGGTGTGTGCTTCCAGCACGCTAAGCAGTATTATTCGGCAAACGGAGCTGTAACAGGCGGGTATTCCAGGTAGCTCAAAGCTCTAGGAAGCCCCCGCCATTCTAAGGCAAGTCGGTGTCGGTCGACCCGAGCAGGTTAGTCGTGCGCCCTTGGTCGCTCTCACTCTTGATCTTGCTAACCATGAAAAGGGCCCACTGGCCAATACGCATGCCCCAGCGCCAATAGGATTCTTTGCTCAATGCGACATGCCTTCAAAGTAGGTAGCAGGCGGATGGGTAGGAGCAAACGATCTTCCGCTCGTGTGCAGAATTCTCAAGCTTCACGCAACTCGCGTGCGGCCGTCACTGAACCGTCGAAACCCAAAACTGCCTCAGCACAACCTAAACAGGCGGATGCCGATCAGGGTGGCCCGCTGCAACCGGGGTCCGGGGTTTTGGAGCTTCATCCGAGCGGCTATGGGTTTCTCCGGGATCCGGGCTCGAATTATGCCCGGCAAATGAGTGACCCCTTTGTTCCCGCCAGCATGATCGAAAAATATGGGCTCCGCCAAGGCGTCCTCATTCGGGGGATGGTCCAGCCGGCTCGGAAAGATCAAGGCCCCCGGCTTCGTGAAATCATCGATGTGGATGGGCTTCCCCCGGATCAATATCCCCAGGTGAAGAGCTTCGACGAGCTTACGCCGATCAATCCCCAGACGTGGTTGCGGTTAGAAACCGGTGCTGAGCCGATCACCACTCGGGTGATGGACTTACTCACCCCCTTGGGCAAAGGTCAACGGGCATTGATCGTGGCTCCACCGCGGACCGGAAAGACGGTGCTTTTGCACCATATTAGCCAGGCTATCGGCACGAATTATCCCGAGATAAAACTGATTGTCCTGCTGATTGACGAGCGACCGGAGGAGGTCACGGATTTCCGCCGCGTGGTCCCCGGTGAAGTTGTAGCCAGCAGCTTGGATTGCGAAATCGAAAGCCATGTCCGCCTCTCACAATTAATTGTCGAGCGGTGCAAACGGCTGGCAGAAATGGGTCGCGACGTATTTCTGTTGATGGATTCGATTACCCGGCTCGCTCGGGCATTCAACAAATGGGTCGGCAATACCGGCCGTACCATGACCGGCGGGATCGACGTGAAGGCCATGGACGTCCCCAAGAAGCTTTTCGCCACCGCCCGGGTTTTCGAGGAAGGGGGTTCCTTGACCATCGTGGCCACCGCTCTTGTGGACACCGGTAGCCGAATGGACGAGCTAATCTTCCAGGAGTTCAAGGGCACGGGCAATATGGAGCTGGTGCTCGACCGGCGCCTGGCGGATCGCCGCATTTGGCCCGCCATGGACATTACTCAATCGGGCACACGGCGAGAAGAGTTGCTCCTGCCGCCAAAGATGCTGCATGCCGTCACGGCCTTGCGGCGGATGTTGGCCACCATGCACCCGGTCGAGGCGATGGAACAGTTGGTCGCCAAACTGAAGAAATTCCGCTCTAATCAAGAGTTTGTTCAGCTCATTAGCGGAACCCAGGTGCCGGATTAATCACCCCGCACACCCCGGAGCTAATCCTTGCTCCCGATTCGGCTCATCCCTAACCTATCGGCTCCTCCTTAACTTAATTGAGCCCATTGACGTAA
>CAKZMM010000009.1 GCA_937128505.1 uncultured Thermogutta sp. | reverse complement strand
ATATTCCGCTATATTCCGCGAAAGGCTACGCGAGGTCTCCGTGAGGGAAAGGCAAGTCTACCAATCCGATATTTTCGCTACAAACTCCCTTTTTGGGGTGCTTTCGGGGTTCGAGCCAACTTCCATCGAAACTTAAGGCTTCGTTTCGTTAGGCTTTTAAGCCAGCCCTCTGAGACCCTTGTACACCTTTGAATGGTACCGGGGAATGCCTGGTTCGCGTACCGAAAGCTCTCAATGACACCAAGATTTGCTAAAACCCGATTTCCGAAATCAAGCGAACTGACCCTGTGGGTGTGTAGGTTCTTTACATTAGAGATCTAGTTCTAGGAAACCGCGGCTTGGGCGTGTTCAAACCGCCCGTTGATGCTACCACCTATCGCAGGGTTAAACGCCGTGTAATACGTCATAGATCGGACGCCCCCGGCAAGCTCCTCCCAATGCCGAGGCAAGCGAGGGTTTTTCGCACTTCATGCGCGAGGCCCACCCACTGCGGGGAGCCTATAACCAAGTTTTCGACCGAAGTGGCCCATCGGCCAACCAAATTTAGCGGTTTCCGCAGATATTTAGCTTTTTGTACAGTCACTATATCTTACGTTGATTCTTTGCCTTTTCAATCAGTCAACCTAAATTGAAAATTTTGCCGAAATTTTGCGGATGGCGAAAGCTTAAACTCGTAGACGCAAGACCCACAATGGTTTCTAATATAATAACAATAGTGTTTTTTGGTGATTTTGTTTGGTCAAAGCCTTGTGTTCTCCTAAGGCAAATGTTGAGAAAACTTTGGATATTTTAAGATTCTTACACCTTTTCCAGGGCACGTTTTGCTGATATTAATGAAGTCAGTTTCGGTGCATAAGCCTCCGTTTGCCCAGCGGTGCTACCCGGACGTGATCACGTGCGAGCACAAAAGAAAAAAAGATTACCTGCCCAATTGAGCCGTTAATGGTGTTGCAAACCTTTTGATTCGGTAAGGCTACTTGTTGATACGGCAAGCCTAAGCGTTTTTGCGGAATTTGGGCCGGGCTGACCCAGTGAAAGCGACGTGCTTTCGGCGGAGAATCCCTTTCCGATCAGACCCAGGGCGAACCCATGGCCAACCGTGCTAATCCCTACGAGGCGGCCTTTGAAGCTTATCTCCAGCACTTCGGCATCCCGTACGTGGCGGTAGATGAAGCCAAGCGAACCCTCCGCATAGCCGGCCAAAGTCTGAAAAGCCTCGACTTCATCGTGGCGGCGGGGAATGGCTCCGGATGGCTGGTCGATGTCAAGGGACGGCGATTTCCAGGAGGTGGTCATCACAAGCGATATTGGACCAATTGGTCCACGCTCGAGGACCTTCGGGGGTTGGCCGAGTGGGAACGGCTTTTCGGCCAACAATTCTGCGGACTATTCGCTTTTGCCTACCTGGTCACCGGTCCACGTTTGCCGTTGGAGCCGGCCCGACTCTTCCCGTTTCAAGATCGCCTTTACGCGTTTTTCGGGCTACCACTTGCCCAGTACGCGGCGGCAGCTCGGGGGATTTCGCCGCGTTGGGGGACGGTGGCTGTTCCGGCTCGGCTCTTCCGATCGATGGCCCGGCCTATTGACGAGTTTTTAAATCCCTTTGCCTCACCGCGCTCCTCAAGCGATGACCAGCCGGCCTCCGAGGTCTTCGCAGCCCCCATTATTGCCTCCATGGCCTCCTCGCCCGCGGTGGTCGCTTGAGGGCTCAGGGCCCGACTGCCTCGGGGCGCTTCCGCCCCTTGTGGCAGCATTTCGCCGGAGATGACTTTGTCGCAATTGGCCGAGGATGATCTTCTTGATCCGCGGCTTTGCTTCACCTGAAGGTGCCGCAAGCCTTCGCCCGGCGGAGACTGGTTGGTCGTTTGTCCCTTGGCTTGGAGGAAAGGTATCGGGAGTGATACGGGCGTCAGAACCGGCGCTTTTCCTCCGGTGTGGCGAGAGAATTGGGGGGGGTTGGAAACGGCAATGGCAGCCCGCCAGGCACGGGAACGGATTTTTCGAGGAGCGGCAGGCCTGCTGCGGCGGCAGCCTCCAAAAACGGCGATAGCGACTCCCTCCCCCGTGGCAAAATGGGGAGACCGCCAGCCGGTCCGCGTGCAAGCAGTGGCCGAAGTTCCGCAAGTCCCTGCTCGCCGAAATCGAGTCGGGTCAAGATTTCACGTTGGGCCAAAGTGAGGATGACTTCAAACTCGCTGAGTTGCTTCGCTAATCGCTTTTCCAGTGCCTGGATTAATTCCATTCGTTGTTGCTCGAGAGCCGATCTTGCAACCGCTTCAAACGCACTGGCCAACTGAGGTTCCAGATTGCTTTCGAGCTTCCAATCAAGCTCGTCTCCCTCCCTTTGCCACCGGGCAGCTACCCGGAGCTCCGAAATGTTTGCCAAAGCATGCCGGAGACTTTCCGCAATCCACGCCCTTTCGTTGGCCCTAGGCCAACTTAGAGCCAACTTCACCGGGGTTTGCTGCCAGAGGATCTCTCCGAATGTCCCCTGGGATGAGCGGCGAACGCGGACCCAAACGTGCCCCCGACCTCCGGAGAGGGTGAGGGCGAATTTCTCAGGCTTACCGAAAGTTCGCTCACGGACTGCCCAATCACCGCACGAAACGGTGATTTCATCTTCGGTTTGCGGGCCGGAGAAACGTCGCACTGCCGTTGCCTGGAGTTGCACTGGACCGGCGATCGCAAGCTCAAGCTCAAGCGGCTTATTGGCGAGCTCTGGCTCGGAGCAAAGTCCCGTCATCTCCCCGGAATACCGGAAAAAGTAATCTCCCAGCTTTGCCTCCCCCTGAAGCCGGGCCAGCTCGATGGCCCACTTGGGCTCCCGGGATATTCTCACAGGTACGATATCGATCCCGCGGGATCGTTCAGGACTGGGGAGGGCTAAGTAGGGGAGGTACTCCCGCACCCAAAGCACCCACTGCTTGAGTTGGACCAAAAGTTCCGCGACCTCCGGCCCTACCAAGAATTCCGCAAGCCTTTCCGGATGTTCGGCGAAGCGTTGGACCCGCTGCTGGATGTGCGCCAAATCCCGATCTTTCGCGGCAAGCACGCGATTTACATCATAACGGACCTCCCCCGGCAACTGCTCAAGGCGTTGGCGGACCCATTGCAGTTCGGAATAAGTGGCCCCCAATTCGTCGATCAGGTGTTGCCAATTGGCAAGGATTTCTGCGGGGTTGCGGTTGGGCTTTTTGGTGGACTCTTCGAACGCTTTGGCGAGCGACTTGAGGTGTCCCACGCGATTTTTCAGCGATTCGGCACGCTCGCGTAGCTCCGCATAATGGGCGGGCCATCGTGCCAAAAGCTCCTTCATTAACCCGGGCGATTCTAAGGCATCCAGCTCTTGCTGGATCCGTGATTCCACGAAATTCCCGAGCGGCTTAAGCAAGGCTTCCGCGAGTTCTTCCCCGTCAAAGGGCGGCAGCCAAAACCACAGATCATCCTCCTCCAATTGCCCGGGATCCCCGCGGGAAGTCCCGACCCGGATCCCTTCAATACGGGCCTCGCGCACCACATACCGGCCCGCCCACAAGGCCTTTGGGTCCATTTTCAATTGGATCCGGTCGGCTGAGAAAAGATTCGTGTAAGGTTTTCGAGGATGGGCAGCCACCAGTTGATCGATTCGAATCTCTGTACTCAAAGGTGAGCTCTGAAGGCTTCCGATTTCGAGTTTCGCCCCCAGGAGCTTTTGGCCGGCCGTTATGAGAAGGTGTTTGAGAAACCAATTGCGACCAAACCAAATGAGAGCGATCAGACCACCGATGATAAGCACTCGGGGCAGGACGTATTTCCAGCGAATGATCTGTTTCATACGAGGGGACCTCCCGCGGCAGAATACTGGCCTGTGTCGACGGCAGGGGCAGACTGCTGGGGGCTCGAGGTGCTTGCCGGGCCAAGATCGGCTGCCGCGCGAGTCGGGCCCCATCGCTGGGCGATCCGCTGAACGATCACAAAGGCCGGATAAGCCAGCCACAACCCCACCAGCAAGCTCCCGAGTACTACCGTATTATGCCATTTAAGCCAGGGGACAAGCGGCCACTGATAAATCGCACTCCAAAAAGGCTGGAGCACGGGCCATGTCAGAAGCCAATACCCCAGGCGGTGAGCCAGGGGATCGATCCACGGTGCGACTAGCGAAAAAATTGAGGAAGCCACAAGTCCGGCCGAGAGATTTACCTCCAGAACCAGGAGGAGTAGCCCGAGGATCACCGCCGTGAGATTGTCCTTCGGAACAAGTCCCAGAAGCATTCCGAGGATGAATCCCCACGCCAAGTGCTTAGGGGAATGCGGCCCGTTGAGGGCATCGGCTGCCAAGACCGTTTGTTGCCAGGCAAACCGAAGCCAACCGAAGATCCTAAGGAACATGAACAATCACTCCTCGAGTTACTGAGTCGACCTGTCGGCCCCGAGCGATGGGGAGGAGCCGGCCAAGGCCACTTCGCTGGGAAAAGCTCGGTTGAAAAGTTTTCTTCACGATACGTTTCTACAGGTGATCGGCCGCGCAATCCCGCCGACAAAACCCGGGCACAAACCCCCGGGATCGCGATCGGACAAAGCCGTGGGGTTCGTTCGTTTCTTTACTTCAAACCCCCTTTAGGAGCAGGCGTCGAACGTAGGATGAAAAAAAGTAGTAGGACGAATAAAACTAACTAGATAAACAAAAGGAACTATAAGAGTAGGAAAAGTGCCGCCGAAGCGGAGCAACACCAATTGCGTCTCGGAAACCGCCAAAGTCAACGTGAACCTTCAAAGTGAGTCAGTCTAATTCGCGGTTCCCTTAGTTGTCGGTTCTCGGCGGTTCGCCTAGTTGTCGGTTCATGGAACAGGGAAACTTTAGCGAAAAAGTTGGGCCGCCTGCCTTGGCAATTGTTTTGCCCGTAATTTCGGAGGTCGCGGGCTTTTGCAAGCTCTTGCTTTCACTTCGGGAAGCTTTCTAGGAGATGAGTTTAGGCCTCCGTCCACCCGGGCAACGGGGAGAGGAACAATCGCTCGCGTTTCGGCGTCGCCAACAACCTCCGTCCATCCAGGCAACGGGAAGAGATGCCGTGGAGATTTGGGGAAGCGGAGCCCGGGTGCGACAAGCCGCATTGCGCCTCCGGCGGGAGATATGCTCTTGCTTCGGAAGATATTCAAAGGATGAATTCAAAGGATGAGCGAGGTCTCCTCGAATTCATGCTCCGGAGAAGAAGATACGCACTTGTGCTGCAGGAGATAGTTGAAAGGAGCGTTCCATTGGTTCCGATGGATGGCTACTTCCCGTGAGTGAAGGATCGGAGTCGAAAAACGTGTACAGTCCAGGAAAAAAATAGCGAAGCCCTCTAACGATGAAATGAGCAAGCTGCACAGATTGGATGGTTTGAGGGCAATGCAGAACAAAGCCAGGATCGTGCCGGCAATCGCCCTTTCTTAAAGAGGATTCCGTCCGCCGGTGCGTTTCATTCCGTTTATGTCAAAGCCGTAGCCTCTGGAGGATAGGTTACCCCTCGCGTGTGTGTTTCCCTTCGTCTGTGGTCACAGCCATACCCCCTAGAGGATAGGATCCCGCTCGCCGGTCGGCCTCCTTCTCCGCTGCGGCACGTTCCGAGGAACCCCGGAACCCCGAACCTTTTCGCCCTTCAAATTACTCTCGGAAGGGGGTTTACTTCTAAAAGGGGAGTGTCTCCTGAACGGAAGAACGAAATGGGTGAAACCGGCTTTTTTTGCCACAATCCTGCACTTTTTGCCGCAGATTCTGCCGGAGATCTTGAGGGCCGGGCTCAGGGATGAGTCATAGAGTTACTTCAAGGGGCGGCAAACCACTGAATCTCTTAAGTGGCTTTAAGGTCAAGGGTTACGACGAAACTCTGCTAAAGGAGTCTCCGTATTCCTCCCGAACGGCATAACTTTTTTGTCAATTGGCTTGTGCTTTGCCGGATAGGCGAAGCGGTTGAGAATTGAAGCCGCACTTATCCTAAAATCGTTTTGGGCTACTTCTAAAGATCTTTTTGGGCTACTTCCGGATATGGGGCCCGAAAGGTCGAGGGAAGACTCTCGAGACTCTCGCCCGCCGAAAGCTAACGCTAAACGTCGTGAGGGTAAGGGCAAAGGTTTTCAGAGCCAACGCCACGTATCTTTTCGCAGCCGTCAAGTGAGCCATTCAGGCGAGATCCCCATGCGGTACTGCCATCCCTTCCGAAATTAAGCCAGGAAATCGGGCGGAGAAGTCCACTACCCTCGGATGAAGCGGGAGAAGATTCTGAGATGATCCCGGCAGGTGTTCTCGGTTTGCTATCGGCCGTTGGGGCCCAGCAAGTTCTAAGCGTATTGAGCCGGTGGGGAAACTCGGCTCAGTCCGCACAAAAACCCACCGCCGAAGCGGAGCCTGCATCGGATACCGGAGATCTCTCGGCGGCAATTGCCCCAGACAGACTCCAGGTTTTGCAAAAGTTGGCCCGGCGGTACGACCTGCGACATATCACGGCCGATGAGCTGGCCAAGCTTGCCCAAACGCTTCGGGATCTGGGACTAGTTACGGAGGAACAAGTTCAGCTCTTGACCCGGCTCCGCAGCCAGTGGCATGCCGCGGGTATCCCCGAGGATCGACCGCTGGATCTTCTGGCCCATTGCCGACGGCGTTTGGCGCTTGCCGAGGAGGGGGCAACGGTTGCGGCCTTTGGCGCAGATCCAAAAGAATCGTCCTCCGCGGGTTTTGCCGATATCCGCTTGCTCCGCGAGCAGGTCCGGCTCCTCGAGCGGATTGCAAAGCTTGCGGATTTAGCAGAATCCGATTCGGATGAATCCGGGGCGATTTGACCCGACAAAGGAATTGTTTTTGACTCGGCCAAGGACTTATCAGGAATTCTCGGCCCCTAGCCTCATTTGTTTTTTCGAGCTTTTTTCCCAAAACGCTTCAATTGGGAAACTAAGAAACACAACGGGCGATTCGGCTGCTAACCTTTTTGAAAACCTGTGGGCTTGAGCCGAGAATCTTGAGCCGAAATCTTATAGGGTCTCAACAATCTGCCTCTTGTGCTCTCAAGAATCTGCCAGATCCTAAACGGACCCTCTTAACCGCGCGGCTTTCCCCCCTATTTTTCTGCCCGGAGAGAACGGAGTTGATTTTTTCCTGCCCTTTTTCGGCCTGTGCTCCGGGTTTTCTCTCATCATCCAAAGTATCTTCCAAAATATCTCTAAAATATCTCTGTCAATATCATCTTTCTCCCTCCGCATCTTTTTTCGATCCATTCCCTATCCGGCTACGTATCGAACCACTATGAAACTACGTATCGAGCCACTAAGAAATAGGATAGATAGCACCATAGGAGGATGGATGGCACAAACGCGGATGAAGCTCTTCGGGAAGGGCTTGGGAAGGAGGATTCGTTAAAGAGACGGAGGCGTCTTTTAAGCCACGGCCGCGATAGCGCGCAGCCATCCGAATCGGTGGAGTTTTGCCTGCTGCGCCGGGGCCGGCTCGGCAAATCTTCACGTTAGTACACTGAGGCGCTAGATGCACAGCCGCCTGCCGCAGCGATTTGGATTTCGGCTTCCGGGGCATACCCCTGCGAGTGTTGTCCGCGCTTGAGCCCACCCTTCCCGAAGTGCTTGCCACCCTGAGATTCGGCATTTCGCCACCGGTTTCCTGGGCTAGGGCGCCGGTCCTGTATCATGCGATTTTGGGCTGACTGGGCACGCCGTGAGGAAGACTCTCATGAACGGAACGGCGATCCGGTATTTGGTTTTCGATGTAGAAAGTGTGGCCGATCCGGAGCTTGTGGCCCGATTGCGATACCCGGGGCAAAACCTTTCGGGGGAGGAAGCGGTGCGCCGCTACCGGGCCGAACTGATGGAGAAATACGATAGCGATTTCATCCCCTACACTTTTCAGGTGCCGGTTGCCGTGGCCATTGCCAAGGTTACTGCCGATTTTCGCCTTGTGGATTTAGTGGTGCTCGACGAGCCGAACTATCGACCGCCGGTCATCACCCAGACCTTCTGGCGAGGTTGGGAGGCCTATCGGCGGCCTACCCTGGTGAGCTTTAACGGCCGCGCCTTCGATATTCCGCTCCTGGAGCTGGCGGCTTTTCGCTACGGCGTAAGTGTGCCGGGGTGGTTCGACAGCAACCTCCGCGCGATGGATCAGCCGCGAAATCGCTACAATACCCAAGCGCATCTGGACCTGTGCGACCTTTTGACCAACTTTGGTTCGGCGCGTTTCAACGGCGGGTTAAACCTCGTGGCCAATCTACTAGGTAAGCCCGGCAAAATGGAGATTGAGGGGCACATGGTCCAGGACCTTTATTTTGCCGGACAATTGGATCGGATCAACGACTACTGCCGTTGCGATGTCTTGGACACGTATTTCGTGTTTTTGCGAACCCGGGTTTTGGTGGGAGAATTGGATCTGGCCACCGAGCAAGAAAGGGTCCGGGAAGCTCGGGCATTCCTGGAATCTCGGGCCGATCAAGTGCCCGGTTACCGAATGTACCTTGCCCACTGGGGTACTTGGGTGAATCCTTGGGAATCCATCGCAGGCTGAGCGGATCCTAACTGGGACTATTGCGGCTTTTTACGGCAGTGATGCGGCGGCTGGGGAGCCTCTAAAGACGAGAATGGCTTGGCTCGCTGGGCGACAAGGCATCTTGTGGCTGATCCAGAGTAGCGCTTAAGGCCGCCGGCGGCTAGTCAGGCCAATCGTAGCGGAGCGGACGGATGCTCTGCACAAGGCTTGTGGTCATGGCCTGAAAGACCGGTCCAATCGTCTCGAACTCGCGATCCTCTGCTTGACAAAAAACGGCGAGGGTAAATCGATCGGTACGGATACAACGGATTTTTGCTGCGACAATGAAATCGAGATAGAAGAAGGCAAAGTCGTAACCGATCAACTCGCGCTCCGCGACCGTTTCTTGGACTGTTTCTGCTTCGACTCCTTTATACTCTGATTGCATGGTCCTCACGGCAGTTTGGGCCAATTCCTGAGGATCGGTCTCCGGCGGGTAGAAAGCCACGCTCCAGAAGCCACCTCCTGGGGCGTGGACCGTCACGGAGCGATGGCCGGCCAGCCATTCTTCTTCGTCCAAAACCCAGTTATCGGGGTAAAGGAACCCGAGCCCTTTGTGACGAAACTCCTTCGGCATTTAGCGCTTCTCCACGGGTAATTCGTTGTTTCGCCCACCAAGTGATTGCCCTCGGTCTTGCTCCCTCTTGTTTTCCCTCGTGTGAGCTGCTCTTACTTCACCGGTTCAAGATACCGGTCAGCAATAGGTTGCTGCAATTCTTTGGGCCAGCATTTGTTTTTTGCAGCCCCCCCAATTTGGCCCCGGCTCCCTTGGTTACAGGGGGCTGATCCAGGCATAAGCTGTACGACGCACAAAAACGGACACATATCGTTACCTACAAGAAGGCGGAATAGGCCCCAGTAGGTGAGTAACAACCGGTGGCTTGGGTATAACGGGAAGACTCCGGCAACTCAGGAAGTTGGGAGATCTAAAGAGAGTTGTGTGATTAAAGATAAGACAGTGAAGGACGCGGGGCAAAAATGCTGTCGCAAGTAGAACTTTGCGCGGTTTCCCCGCTAGGGAAAGCACAACTTTCGGAAGAAAAGGCTCGGCATTGGGGTGCTTTCGCAGCGGAAGTTGCCCTCGGTATATTAGAATTTGCGTTGAGCCGTTCGAAAGTTTATTTCTTCGCTAAAGGACGGTTTCAATCCCTTGATTCTTAACGGATGGTTTGAATTTCTGGTTTTTTGTCGGAAACAAATCGGAAACAAAAGAGAAGGTTTTTTTGAAAAAAAAAGATCGGTCCTTGAGGGCGCGATCGACCGGAATGAGCGGATTTCACGACGCCAGGATTGTGCCGGAAAATTTGCTTGCAGATTTTGGGGCCACTACGGAGTTAGCGACATTTATGCGGGCGAGAGAATTCCGGCCGAGACAATATTGACGGGGTTGGGATCGTGGGTCGGCGTCGGTTTTGGCTCAGGATATTCGAGAAAAAACGGGGACACCGGCGGACGGTATCGCCCCGGGTTGCGTTCGTCATTGAGGCAGCTTTCTTTACTTCTTTGATCGTAATTGGAATTATCGGTGTTTTAATAATCGTCGTCGGTTACTTATGGCCATATTGGCGTGCAACCCACCAATTTCGGCCGCATTGGGCCCGGGTACTTGATACCAGAATTGCCGAGCAAGCCGACGGGGAAAACCGTCTCTTTCGACCCGAGATTTTCATCGAATATGAGCTGGGGGGGACCACTTACCAAATTTGGACTTATGATGTTCAGACGTTAGCAGGCAACGGATTCTTAGCCGAACGACGCCAGGCGCTACGGATCTTACGTTCGGTTCAGCCGGGCCGATCTTACCGTATTTACTACGATCCGGAAAATCCGGCAAAGGCCGTCTTGGTGCGGGGGATTCCCTGGTGGATTTGGGTGGTGGGGTTGGTCCCTATTTCTTTTTTACTCTTGGGAATTGCCGGGCTGACCTATCTGGGCCTTTTCGGCGGGTGGTTGGGAGCGGTTTTGAATAGGGAACCTCTGCGTCGCAGGCGACCGGATGGAGATTCCCCTAACGGAACTTTATTGGCCACGCTCCCGAAAGCCATTACCCCGCAGGAAAGTCCAGGCACCCGGTTGGCGGTGCGACTGCCGGTCAGCTCCGGTGGGCTTTGGACCCTCGGGGCATTCGGGGCGGGTTGCCTGTTGTGGAACGGCTTGAGTGTGATGCTCGCCGGGTTTGCGATCCAGGGGGTGGTTCGGGGGCGGCCCGATTGGGTGTACGTGGGTTTTGTCGCGGCTTTACTTGCGGTTGGAATTTTTTGGGCCGTTTGGTGGCTTCGCCAGGTGTGGGCCCAAACGATGGTCGGTCCCACGGTGCTTGAGGTCTCGCAGCAACCATTTCTTCCCGGACAAGAGTATCAGCTTTTCATCTCGCAATCGGGCCGATTAAAGCTCGATTGTCTGGAGGTTCAGTTGGTCTGTGACGAACGGGCCATGTACTGTCAGGGGACCGAAGTTCGCGTGGAATCCCGGTGCGTGGTATCGGTGCCGATTCTTCGGCGCGAGGCTTTCCAAATCGAAATGGGGGTTCCTTTCGAGGCCCTTTTTCCCGTGAGCATGCCGGCAGGGGCCATGCATTCCTTCAGGTCTGCCCACAATGAGATTCGTTGGTCCATCGTGGTCAGCGGAAGTTCCGAAGGTTCGCCGTGTTTGCGGCGGGTTTTTTTCTTGGCGGTTTACCCCCCGGGAGTGGGGACGGGTGCCTGATGAGCACACGAGCTTTGGCCGATCAACCGCGCGTAATTCTGCGTTTGGACCGCCATGATGGCGTGTACCAACCGGGGGAAACCCTCTCTGGAGAGTATCGCCTGGAGGGGATTAGCCGACGGGACCTGGAGGGCTTGGAAGTAAGCGTGTTGTGGCGGACGGAGGGAAAGGGCGAGACCGATACCGGCACCCATGCCCTCTGGCGATATGCCACAGAGCTGGGAGATTGGCTGGACCCGCGTCAGCCCGGCCGTTTTAGCACCGTACTTCCTGCCGGACCTTTAAGCTACCAGGGCGCGATTGTGAAAATCCTCTGGCTGGTCCGCATCCGCGTCTTTTTGCACCGGCAGAAACCGCTTACGGTGGAAACGCCGTTTCAATTGGGTGAGGTCAGATCTGTAGGTCCGACCTCGGGCGCAACGGGATTCGACCGTTGAAAGGCGGTTTGTGACTGTTTAAGGTTGAAAAATAGTACCGGGCTCGCCCGAAAAACCGGTGCGGATTGTCCGAAACTCGTTTATTCGCGATTGATACCCGCGCACCACTTGCCGGCTTTTCAGCCCGCGGCGCAAGCCGTCGCCGAGAAGGGCACTATTTGCGCGGAACGGCTTGCGGCTATACGGCTACCGGTCGCTAGTCCGTCAGAGCGAAATCGAAAGTATTCTGTTGGCCGGAGCTGACTGTTACGGTGAAACCCGAGGTGGTCGGATCGGCATACTTTGCAGGAAGCAAATGCTTGGGGGCTGGCGTGGGGGCTGCACCGGCCTGGGCTTCTGTTTCGGCATAATCGGCTGGATACTCTTCGACCGTGGGGCCGGATGGGCCGGTGGCTCGTTCTCCGCCTTCAAACTTTTCGATTTTCACGCGGTACTGGCCGGGCACGACACCGTCGCTTTGCGCAGTTCGCATGGTGTAGCGTCCTGAGGCGTTGGTTTTGCCGATTGCGCTTTGACCCTCGCGGACGGGGATGAAAGAAACCACCGCCCCTTCCACGGGTTGATTGTTGTAGGTCACCGTTCCAGTGACGGGAACAGTGTTGGCCGAACCGCCCCCTCCACAACCGGGGCCTAATGCTAACGCCCAGATTCCCAAAGCGAGTAAGCAACCGGCAGCAATCCAAGGTTTACTCATTTCGAAAACCCTCCTTCGATTCGGTTTTTACGCTTTACGGGCCATTTCCGTTTTTGAGCCATGCACCGAAGGCACACGACCGGCGCGTTATGGAGGCGTGATGGACAACCCTACAAACGTCGCGCTTTGCCCACCTGCTGCCCGCCCATTTCATGGCGAGCAGCTTTTACCGGCCCCCTGCTCCAGATCAACACACTGAATCATATCTGACGCTGCGCGAGCCAAGTTACTCACGGGAACGCCAACACACCGAGCTTATAACGAACCGGGCTCATGAAGTTCGTAAGGAACCGGAATTACGATGAGCCGCTCAGTCGTGACCTCCGTCTTCACATAACCTGGCGCGTTGCGACCGCCAATTAAAAATTAAATCCGGGCAACAGTTGGACCTTGGAAGGACTGAAACCTGACCCGGAAGGACTGAAATCTGGCCCGGGCCAGACTTTTTCGACCGCCAATCAGCCGCGCAACCCCCTCTGTCCTAACGGACTCAAGGGGCAGCCGCTCAACTGACCCCGAAATATTCGCGTGCGGGATCTGGCATCTCCTGCCAATCAGCGCACTGGCTACTTATTAGCGGTAGACCTGCGTCGGAGTTTATACCGAGGCTATTCAATCCATCCCGGGCTTAATTCGGCACGCTGACGGCTTCACCCCCAGCTCGCGAGCCCAAGGCACCCCAAACACCGTAGCGCGAGGGACCCGTTTCCGGCTGGTAAACGCTCAGGGTTCCTGTGTCGATGGAGTTGCTGATAAACCGCACCGAGCCATCGACAAATGAGGCGTTCACTCCACCGGGATGCCGGCTCGCCGGGGGCAGGACGCAGTGGTGCGAATCGCCATACTGCCCACCATCGCAACAGGCCGGAGCATTGGGCGGCAGTACCGTGTTAAAGGCACAGTACATGGGTTGGGCGTCCGTCCAACGAATCCCGAATCGGCACTGCACAAGCGTGCCGGCAACAAAGTAACGACCGTCGCTCACCGTAAAGCACAATGCCGGGTTCTGCACAATCCCAGTTACTCGTTGATGAACACCCAGGACATGCTCAACCGTTTGACCCGAGATGGAGACAGGATCCATCGCCCGATACGGCGTGTTCTGCTGGCAGAGCCGTTCGCTGAACGCAACCGTGTTGCTGGTCCCGTCGAGCACATCCGCCATGCTGTACATCACGTGCGTCGTGGTGGTACTCGGGCGGGTCGCGAAAATTCCCCGCGCCCGGCGCGGGCTGCCAAAGCCGTCCATCAAACTTTCCGCCACATCACCCATGCTGAAGGCGTAGCTGTTATACGGCCCAGAGGCAGTGGGGTAACCGTTATCGGACGGGCACTTAAGAATCGGGGGAGAAATGTTCCAGGGTGCCCAGCTCGACCAAGGGGTGGGACCCTCAGGCGGGATGCCACTTGCCGGATCACCTGCCCGAATGCTCTCCCACATCGGGGTCTGCTCCATGAATGGCAGCAGCGACACGAAGCCCGCTCGACGCCCGGAATTGAACGGAGCCCCCGGCAAGGTGCCTCCGCTTCGATACACGAATACTTTGTACACGTCGTGATAGTTGTGCAAGGCCAAGGTGAGCTGCTTCAAGTGATTAACGCACTGAGAACGCCGGGCGGCTTCGCGAGCCGCTTGGACCGCCGGTAAAAGAAGCGCGATCAAAATCCCGATAATCGCAATCACCACCAAAAGCTCTACCAGAGTGAACCCCCTGATGCGATGACAGGAAACTCGAGGCATGGTCGGCCCTCCTTTGAATAAAGAGCGGGACACAAAAAACCCGAAACGACGGACAAACGAAAAAGAACCAATTCTGTTACCGGCCTTGGGCGGAGTATGCCGCCTCATGAAGGTCCTCTTGCCCTTGAGTCTGCGCGAGAGGTCTTCCCCGGATCGCCTTTCGATCTCCCCGTCGGGGAACGGCGCCACACCCCCCAAGCCGCAGTCTCACAAAGAAAGGATTATAAATAAGGCCGCACGGTGTCGTCAACAACTCGACGAAAAAAACTAAAAAACGGGAACGTCGGTTTTCAACAAATATTTCTGGCAAACTGTAATCTATTCCTCGGATGGTGCGGCCAATTGTTTGCTTAAAAGCACGTTTTGAAAGAAAACTAAATTTGGGAGTGCTTCAAAAGGGGGAAAAGAGGAGCAAATTTTGATGAATTTGTCAGGGCTTAAGTGGCCCGAGAAAAGGGGGACTAACCGAAGTTGACAAATGGCGGGTTTCGGCGCGATTTTTGATTAATGGTGGATATGACCGATATGATTGATCGACTGGGGGAGCCATTCCCCGGGGCAATGGGGTAACGAATATCAATAACTTGGGGCGGGAGCCCCGGGAGCTTTTCCTCCGATTTCCGCGCGGCGTCTGGTGTCGTCCCCACTGCTGAGGCCACTGTCCGCGACCATAGATGGCTCGAAACACGATCCTGCGGAGGTTCAGAAGAGTCGAAATATCTCATCTTCGGGGCAGCTTTTCGTGCGACCCGGCTGTCCGCTTAAGGCTTTTCTCCCGGTGCGATCATCAGGAGCCGGTAGTACCGCTCAATCCCGTCTCGGGCCACCCTTCGGTAATCCAGGAGCTTAAGCACGCGGTAACCACCGAGGGGGTGATCGCTTTCCTGGGCCAAAAGCTCTAGGGGATTGCCGGTCGGCTGAGAACCATTCTCGGAGGAATCGGGGGTTGCCGGGGCCACCAAAAATAGGTGGGTGAATTGTCGTTCGACCAGAAGGCGGAGCAACGCGTCCGGTTGGTCGGTCAGATGCGCCTTGGGGATGATCCGCCCTAGGAGATCGGCTCGTACTGTGGGGCACGGAAAATAAGCTCCAGATTTTTCCTGCGAAAGGAGCCGCACCTGACCTTGAGGCCAAAGGGCAAGAGCCTGAGCAGCCGGCCAAGTCGGCTCATGGCCTGCCAGATATTGCTGCCGGCTTTCGACACCGGTCGCGACCCCTAAGTGGTGCCGGGCCTGCCAAATCGACCATGCGCCCTGAAGCGTGGAAAGCCCCAGAAATAGGCCCCAAAGTGCATGGCGAGCCCCCCGAGGTGCAAGCGGAAGTTGCATCAAGACTGCTACCGACCCAATCGCGACGAAGGGAATGAGGGGGAAAAGGCCGCTTGATCTCCCGTCCACGAAAAACCATAGCACCCAATACACTCCGCCGGCAATAAGCCAGGGGCGCAGCCGACTCGCAGTGCCGATCAATATTAGCCCGGGCAGAAGCGCGAGGGGGAGGAGCCCGAGCCGGTATTCCTCAGGTCCGAATTGCTCGGGGGTCATCGTCACCTGCCAGGGGCTGGCTACTAAGAAGATCAATTTGCTTAGAAGGCTCGGTTGGCCAGGGAACGCGTCATCCCGCGATGTACTGGGCGAGCGGGCTACCCCTGAAAACGAAATAGGGTGTAAATGTCCAGTATCCGGGTTATTGGAGGGCAGCTCTAATTGCGCGGTTGTCTTATGGAGTGCCCTTGGTGATTGAAGAGGTTCGGTTGATTGAGCGGTTAATCGCAAATACCAGGGCGTGTAGAGGGCGATGGCGATAGCCGCGATCGTGCCCGCAGCGCGGAGCAGCCGCTGAAAAGGCATGCTTCCGATCTGGCCGGCGATCGCCGGGACCGCAGCAAGACTCACCACGAAAATCCACCCCGTGCTTTTCGTGGCCAAGGCAGCTCCCAAGAAAATTCCCAGACTCACCGGTCCTAAGCTTTCCTCTTTGCGAAACGATCGGCTCGCAAGGTAGGCCGCCAGTGTGGTCCAAAGGGCCATCGCAAGATCGGCAAGCGGTGCCGTCATTTGATACATCACTCCCGGGACCACCAGCACGCTTAAGCCCACCCACCGTGCGGCGCGGGCATCGAGAATTTCCCGAGCCAGGAAAACGCTGGCGGCCACCAGCAGTAAGCCCATGGCCCAGTGGAGGAGTTGCGCCGACACCGGGCCGTCAAGCACCAGGGCCCACAGGTAAAGCATTTCAGTGAGGCGGGGGCCGGCAGCCGACTCGATCCCGCTCAGATAACTGATGCGGCCTGTGAGCAAAAACTGCTTGGCAATCGCGAGTTGATCGGCCAGGGCCGCCGGATCTGTCGGTGGGGCCAATGCGGAGACAAGAGTCGCGGCCACAACCGTGGCTCCGAAGGGAATCGTGTACCCCCGGAAAACTTCCCAGAAGGTGCGCTTGGATGGGAAAGTCGCCGAAGGAGCTTCGAACAATCCCCCTAACTTCGTGGAAAGGTATCCTGCATGGGGTACCGAGGAACCTGAGGGTGAAGAATCAGAGGAAACCGAGGGTGAATCAATCGCCACCTCGAGTTGTGCCGGGGGAGTGGCGGGCGCAAATTCTTCCAGTGGCCAAGGCCCTATACCGAGCGATTGGAATTCCGAGAAGCCATGCTCGGGCTCCGGGTAGATTCTGCCGGAAGTGCCGGGCGACCACCAGCGCGCTTGAAGCGAAGCACTCTTTGCCACAATCGGCGTCGCGAGAATGTTCGAGGGCGTTGACGGGTCATTTTTGGAGTGGAGCGAGCCCGACGGATTTTTCCGCCAGGCGATTGGCGGAACCGTCAAGACAAAATACTGCCTTGCCAAGGTCATGAGACCGAAACTTGCCAAGAGAATGGTTAAGGCTGTGATAAGATCGGAGCTCCATAAGCCTGCCAGCCCGTACGCAGCCAGAGCGCTTCCCGCCAAAACTAAACCAACGGCCGTTGCCAGGATTGCTTCTTCGAAGGGGGTGGTTTGCCCTTTGTGCAAGTAAAGCACCGGATAGCCGAGGCCATAAGCGGCCAGGAGCAACGCGAGCGTGCTGACTAGCGACAATGAGGAATCGAGCATACGCAGGATCTCTGAATTGGCGTAAGATCGCCGAAAGTGCGGAGTTGACCGGTGCGGGATCGAAAATCAGATACCGCCCTGACTTCAGCACCTTTGGCAGTTGATCTCCTTGGTTTTTGCTTGCGTGGCTGGGGTTATGATTTGCGTGGCTCCGCCGAAAGGCGTCGTAGCGGCGGCCGCTGCCTAGATGTACTGCCTTCGACTAAGTCATCTTTCCCTCGATTAAATCCGAATTTTGGCCATGACTTTGGGGCTATCACGTGGGACTTGTCACCAGAGGCCGGCAAGCCGCGCCAAATAAAGCGCGGTTACCGCAAAAGCCCAACCGACCAGTAGCCACACTCGCCACGGGGCTACCCGCTGAGGCCGCACGACTTCGGCCATTTGGGCTTCCAGAATGAATACCGGCAGCGGCTGCTTCGACTCAAGGCCGCTTGCCTCCTCCGGTTCTGTTAAGCCGTCGTACGTCTGTTTGATGGGAGCGATCATCGCGGTGCTCAAGGTTTCCCAAAGCTTAAAGGGTAGCGGTCTGATGATCGGTAGTGGGGGTCGACGATAGCAACAAAGCTTGACGACACCAACAGAGATTTCTCGCCGCGGTTCCGATCGAAATGGTTCGCCCTGGATGCTCAGGCTCCCCTAAGACGCTCATCGAATTTGCCTCGCAAAAACGTAATAGAAATTGCTTTATTGAGGAGGGTACTGATGATAAGCGAGGTTGATGCTTGCAGAATGGAACCGGGGTTTTAGCTCGCCGATCAAGCTGTCTTTCGCAAGTGGCAAGCTTGTCCGGAGGTTTTCGTCAGTGCCTCACCCAGTGTAGGAGGTGGATTGAGCCCGATTGAAAGACCCGTGGGATCGAACCCCAAAAGCTTGCCTCGTCGGGACGATCTAAGGACTGCACGCTTACCGCACGTGATGGAGCTGGAAATCACCCGCCTTTGCGCCGGGGGAAAAGCTCTAAAATGTATGGGCGCATTGTTGTCTATAATGCACCTATCTTTGCGCTGGGGAGAAGCTGCTCTGCCGATAAAGGAGACACCCTGTCAAGCGCAGCCTTCCCCGCCCCGGGGGTATAAGCTATCTCCGAAGTTCGAGGAGGTAGCCTGAGCCTGAGGGCAACGCTTTGAGCCTTCCGTTGAGTAAGAGGACCGGAGAGAATCGATCGAGGAGCTTTTTCAGCCGACTATTGAGCAGCATATTCAACCCTCCTTGGCTTAGTTGAAACCTTCCTTGGTCCGCAGATGAATCCGCCGGATGAGTCGGACCCCATAGTGACCGGACTACCGAGCCGCCTGGGCTTGATTTAACGCGGCCATCCGTTGGCGGAGTTGTGGGCACTGATTCACGAGCCTAACAATGGCGTGCCAATCCAAGCGCTCCGGGCCGAGCGCTTCATAAATGGTTTCCGTGGTATCCCAATCTTCTTCGTCGCCGATCACCAACCGCATATCTTCGCGGTCGATTTCCTCAGGAACGGGGATCATTTGCACCCGGAACTCGTGAGGACGCGATAGTATGCATTCCGTCGGTTCGTGAAAACACTGTTTTCCCCGAAACCGCCGCGCGGCACGTCGCAGGGCGTCGCAGCGGAACCATTCGGCAAATAGCCCGAGTGGCGAAAAGAGCACCGGACGGCCGTCCCGGTGACAAAACGTCACATAATCAGGGTTTTCTAGCGACTGGGCGGCAATGATCAAATGATCGAGAAGCGCGGAATCCAAAAACGGAAAAAGAGGCCGCACCCGGACGGCGGCTTCCGCCGAGAGGCGCTCGGCAGCAACCAGTAACGCCCGCAGGGGATCCCCGGTGGGGGCCCGCAAGATCGGTACATCCGGCGGCACCAAACGATCGAGGAATTGGTTCTCCGGGTCGTCGGTCGTCACCACCACCACACCTTCCACTTGTTGGGCATCAGTGGTCCGACGCACCACCCACTCCAGGATCGATTTACCGCCGATTTTCCGGGCAGCGCGAGCTCGTGGGGAAGGCGACTTATAACAGGCATCTACCAGACAGACCGTCTTCAGCATCCAGGCCATGGCTTTGGCCCTCCAAGAGTTAGCCCCTTCTTGACGGCGACCTACCCCCCCAAAAACTCTTTAACCAAGATCGACTTTAGCAGATTCGATCAACGTTCGTCAAGACAATCGAAGCGACGAGAACCGGACCGGAGAAAAGATATGGCGGCGGACCTTACCGGGCCTGCGCACACCGCAGAATTTTTCTCACTAAGACCGAAGTTAATCGGGAAGAATGTTTGCTGATATCACCACGGCAACGTTATTAGGAATCCGAATAAATCGTTTATTTTTGCGGCGTAGCCCGGTGGTTTTGTCGCCGCAAATTTCGCCGGTTTCCTATTGGGTTGCATGTGAGAATTTTTGCCGATTGCTTCGCAAACGATGGGCGAGAGAGTGCCCCTCACGCTTGTTTCATCTTTTTCCAGTTTTTAGCTTCTTGGCACGAAACTTTCCCTTTTTTCAGCTAGCGCTTTTGGGCCAGCTCGCGCGAGGTGCCGACTTTTTGTTTGCTGACGCACGTTTTGGCGGTGACCTCCTCTCTCTTTTCGACGAGACCTCTTGCTGGGTTAGTCAGCACCAATCAGTCCAGATGGGCAAGCGGCGTGAAGTGACAGCACTTTTGGTGAACCTCGCTGGCTCCCGCGCCCAAGGGGCTGAATACTCCGGTTTGCCTCCGGCAGAGTTAATAAGCCAGCACTTTTGGCCAATGGATTGCATTTTTACGAGAAGGCTCTGGCCGAGCGAATAGGAAGTGGGTGTCTGCCGGTTCGGTCGCGCGGTTTTGCTGACTTGTTTCCGGGGTCTTCACTTTAAGCCTGGAGTATTCGCGCCCTCGGTGGCTATCCTGGTACCCTCATGGTCCTCACAAAGTACGGTTATTGCTGCCAAGCACGGTGCACCGGGGGACCATTCACGCGAGTTTCAATTATCTTGACATACTTTATGTTGACATACCTCAGCCCTGACCTCCCTTGCGGCTTTAATCGGCGCTGACTGGGCAAATGGTGGAAGCTGGTTAAGTGAGCGAATTGCGAACTTCGCTGGTCATGGCGTTGACCTCGCGCAGCAGATTTCCGCCCTAACTGGGGTCGCCTTCATGGGGGACCAGGTCCGCTGAGCAGCAATCTTGCCGTAGTCAAAAAATTCGCCCCCAAATCTGGCAATCCACCAATTTTTCACCGGAAGGATTAGAGAAGCTTTAACGTTTGTGCCGATTATTCGTTTCGGAGGAAGTTTGCCGAGAAGGGGGTAGGCAGGAATCTGCTATTGATTAAGGGTGCGCAGCGCAATGAGTTCCAGTCGTGTGCAATTGTCCGACTTTCGTGAACATTTGCTGAGGCTAACCCGGCCTCCGGGACTTCTCGGTCTGACCCTGCTTGCGGTGCTCTTGATTCTGCTCGGGTTTTGGTCTGGCGGCATGGCCCGATCCGGTCAAGGCGCCGGTGGGTTGCCCCCGGACAGGGCAGCGGCTGAGACCTCCGGGACCGTTCGAAGTGCTGGCAAAGTCGATTCCGCCTTAAGCCAGTTCATGGAAAGTGCTCAGGCATCTGAACCTAAATCGGGGTTGGGGGGGCCGATCGGCGCGCATCCAGGTGACACCCGTTCGCCCGTTCTTCAGTCCCATGCCGCATCGGCGGATTCACAGGAAGGCGAGGCTCAAGTCCTCCGCCAATACCCCGTGGCGGGTGATCCCACACCGTTGGCGGAACGCTTACGCGAAAGGTTCGGCCATTTTCCCGATGTGCGGATTGTTGCCGACCGGCGGACGCGTCAGATCCTGGTGCTGGCCCCACCGGCATCGCAGATGCTGATCGACGGCGAGCTTCGGAACCTGCAAGCTGCGCAATCGCAGCCGACAAGCCGCTCCGAAACGCTGGCATCTTCCCCACCTCTGGCGGGACCTACGGATGCAGCTCGGGCAACTGAAGTGCTTGCCGCCGGATCGGCCGCCCCGGTACTCGAGGTGATCTCCTTGCAGCAGCTTACGAGCGAGCAGTTCGAGGCGGAGTTGTTGCGTATTTTTCCTGGACGTTTGCGACCCGTAAAAGCAGAGGGCCGCGGCCTAATAGGCTACGAACTTCGCGTCAATGCACCGGAGCAAGTACTGCTTTTGATCGATCCGGCAAATCGGCTGGTGATGGTCCGCGGCACAGGTACCTCGGCGC
The DNA here is from genome assembly GCA_937128505.1 of uncultured Thermogutta sp. Lineage (GTDB taxonomy): Bacteria > Planctomycetota > Planctomycetia > Pirellulales > Thermoguttaceae > DTLM01. The sequence goes on along the minus strand of CAKZMM010000009.1, from coordinate 38,447 downwards.
GTTCGGCAGCGGCTTTAGTGCGTTTCCTCGATCAATGGTCAGCAAACCAACGAAATTTTGCGATGGTCTCGCTCCAGCGGGGGCGAATTCCCCAGCTCGACCAGGCACTGGAGATCTTGTCGCAGATTACCGCTGGCCCGGCGGTTCCCCGCACACAGATGGCTTCGCCCGAGCTGGTGGAAACATCGCCCCCCCTTACTCCACCTGAAGGTGCGGCGGGAGTTGGGCGTGCTGAACGAGCCGTTGGGCTTTTGGCCCAGCAAGTTCCCGGAGGTCAGACGTTAGGTCAACCGGGCACTCCGTCGCCCGCCGTTGCCCAACCGCCGCCTGGTCCCAGAGGCCAGGGAGCCGGGCAGCCAATGCCCCCGGATCCTGGTCAAGGCGTGCAGCCGGGTCAGGCGCCGGCCCCGGAGGCCCAAATGGAGGAGGCCGCCGGCTTGATCGGCCCGGTCCAGATCGAGTGGCTGGAAGGGTTAGATGTGCTGATCATTCGCGGTCATGAGCGCGATGTGCAGCGAGTGGCGGAGCTCATTCAGCAGATCGAAGCCATGAGTGTGGAGACCGTGCCCACCGTAGTGGTTTATCCGCTCCGCCATGTGAATTGCGAAGCCCTTACCACGGTAATCCTCCAGATTTATCAGCAGGTTTATCAGGCCCGGCTGGGCTCCGTGCTGGTTCTTGCGCTTGTGAAGCCCAATGCGTTACTCATCGCCGGCCGACTGGAGAACGTTCAAACCGTGCAAGAGTTGGCCAAGCAGTTGGATCGGCCCGTAGCCCCGGAGACGCAATTCAGGGTGTTCCGACTTCGTCATGCCCCCGCGGAGCAGGTGCAGACGACGCTTGAGGATTTTTATGCCGACCGTGGTGGGCTCGGCACCCGGCTACGAATTTCCTTGGACTTCCGCTCCAATTCGGTGTTGGTCGAGGCCAGTCCGCGAGATATGGCGGAAATTTCCGAAATGATCAACCGCCTGGACGTCGGTCAAACGGAGGCCACCAGCGAAATCCGCGTGTTTAAGCTGAAAAATTCGTTGGCCTCGGAACTGGCCCCTATTCTCCAAGATGCCATCAGCGGTCAAGCCTACGGACGCCGCGCCGGTCAAGCCGGGCAGGTTGGCGTCGGGGCGGCGGCTCAACAGCAAGAGCGTAAATCCGCTGTGCTTCGCTTCCTCATGGTCGATGAGCGCGGAGAGCGGATGATTAATTCCGGAATCCTCACCGATGCAGTCATCACCGCCGATACCCGCACCAACTCCTTGATCGTCACCGCCAGCCCGGAAAGCATGCCCCTCATTGCGGCTTTGATCGAGCAACTGGACGGCCTTCCCGTGGCCGAGGCGCAAATCAAAGTCTTCACCTTGGTCAACGGCGATGCTCAGAACATGGCGGAGATGCTTCAGGCGATCTTCGGGCAGCAGGTGGCCGCTCAAGCCCAGGTGGCGGTGCGGACCGGGGCCCAAGTGGGCGAAAGTGCCCTGGTCCCCGTTCGCTTCGCCGTCGATGTCCGCACCAACAGCATCATTGCCTCGGGGACCGCCGGTGATTTGGCGGTGGTGGAAGCCCTCCTGTTGCGGCTCGATACCACCGAGGTCAGAGCCCGGATGAACAAGGTATTCCGGCTGAAAAATTCGCCGGCTTCCGACGTTTCCTCGGCGCTGAATGAATTCCTTCGAAGCGAACGCCAATTGCAGCAAATCGCTCCTGGCCTGGTTAGCGCATTCGAGCAGATTGAGCGCGAGGTAGTGATTGTCCCCGAGCCGGTGAGCAATGCCTTGATTGTGAGTGCAACGCCGCGATTTTTCGAGGATGTCATCCGCTTGGTCGAGCAATTGGACGAGCGGCCGCCCATGGTCCTCATTCAAGTCCTCATTGCCGAGGTGGCCCTGGGGGATACCGATGAATTCGGCGTGGAGCTCGGCTTACAAGATTCCATTTTGTTTGACCGCAGTGTGGCCGGCACGGGAACCCTCGCGGGAACAAACATCCCCGGCTTCCTTTTCAATTCCACGGATCCTCTCGGGAACAGCAATAGTACCGAGGCCCTTGCCCGATCGGATCGGATCGGTACCCAAGGGATTGCCAATTTGGGCGTCGGGCGGCTGAATAGCGAATTGGGCTACGGCGGCCTGGTGCTGTCGGCTTCCAGCGAATCGGTCAGCATTTTGCTCCGCGCTTTGAAGGAATGCCGCCGCCTCGATGTGCTCAGCCGGCCACAAATCATGACTATGGATAATCAAACCGCGGAGATTCTCGTCGGTCAGGAAGTGCCCACCATCAGCGGTACCCAATTCACCGATTTGGGAGGGCAGATTAACACCATTCAATGGCGGAGCGTGGGGTTGATCGTGACAGTGACTCCGCGGATTAGCCCCGATCGTTTGGTGGTGATGGAAATCGACGCTACCAAGTCCGATGTGGGACCGGAGGCTGAAGGAATTCCGGTGTCGGTTGCCCAGGGTCAAGTCATCCGCGCGCCGCGGATCAATACGACTTCGGCCCGCACGGTGGTCAGTGCGATGGATGGCCAAACGGTCGTCTTGGGTGGGCTGATTACCAAGAGCAATTCGCGCACTCAGCGGAAGGTTCCCTTCTTGGGGGATGTGCCGCTATTAGGCCGGCTTTTCCGCTACGATGCCTCGGTCGTGCGAAGGACGGAATTGCTGATCATCATGACACCGCATATCGTGACCACCGAGGCCGATGTTGATCGCATTAAGCAAATGGAGTCGGCGCGAATGGATTGGTGCCTGCGGGATGTGATCGAGGTGCATGGAGCCGATGGTTTGACTTCGCGCCAGATGCAAGCCGCTGGCTGGCAGACCTCGGTGCACTACCGCCCGGCAGAGCCCACCCCCGCTCCCGCTATAGCCCCGGAGAGCATCCCGGCCCCCAACGTTCCGCAGCCGGTAGAAGTTTTGCCTGCACCGGCGCAGCCCAGTGGTGCCGCACCAACCGCCCCGGCATTTCCGGAAAGTAAGACGGCAACCGGCGGGAACCCACGGCTGCGTCAGTCTTCGCCCGACACGCCGTTTGTCGTCGAACCCCCGGTTCCGTGACGGCGAACACCTTTTTGGAGTGATTGGACGATTCATTTTTTCGGTAACCGAATGATTCGATCGGATAATCTGTGCTGGCATGGAGCAAAAGCCCCGCTCAGACCGTACTATGAGTCTCCCCCCGTTATCCACAAAAATCCTGTTGAGCAGTTTGATGGCTCTTCTGATCGCGGGTTGTACGAGCCTGAGCAAGCTCCCGGAAAAAACGACCCAATGGTGGGCCCGCGAAGCCCCGGGCACGCCGAGCGCGGTCGTGGCCGTTTGGAGTTATGCCGTCGGCCAATTCCCCGACCGCCCACCGCTCCGGGGTTTTGGCGCCCGACTGATGTTCTACGAAGAGCACAGTCCCAGACCGATCAAAGTCGATGGTAACCTCGTGGTCTATGCTTATGAGGAGTCCTCGACGTCTACGCCCCGGATCGCCGCGGATCGGAAATATCTGTTTACCCAGGAGGAACTAGCCCGATGTTATAGCCAAACTCCGCTGGGACATTCGTATAGTATTTGGGTGCCGTGGGACGAACTGGGGGGGCCGCAAAGAGAAGTGAGCCTCATCGTCTGTTTTACCCCGATCAAGGGCCCTACTGTGGTAAGTCCGCAAACGAAAATTGTTTTGCCGGGAACAACCCCCGCGTCGGAGGCGGTAGCCGCGACGGTTGACCCGGCGAGAGCCACCGACACCCCCCAGCCCAAAGTTTGGACAACTCCACTTCCCCGCGGCTGGCAACACGCGGCCAATTCCCACACCGAGCCCTTTGGCACTCCCCCCGCCCGTTCCCGCACCGATACTGCGGTGAACGGATCGAACCCGCCGGGCTTTAAGAGCGAACGACTCGAGCAAGCCACTACCCAGACGCATACCCTGGGGACCGCAAATCCTCAACCATCCCGCGGTCCGATGCGTCAAATGTTCACGGCGACTTTTTCTCTTTCGCCACAAACCTCGCAACTGATGGCTCGGTCAAATCAACGCACCTCGAGCCTGCACTCCTCACATCCGAGTGCATCAAGCGAGGACCTCTCGAGCCCGCCCGCAACGAAAACCCCGTAAATGGCAGTCTTTGCATGCTGGCGGCTCAAGGGGCCAATCCATCGGCGGAAATCCGTGCCGGCGAGCTGTCCTTGCGTGCTCGCGCGTCAAGGACTCGATTTTGCGGTGAGGCAGGCATGCCAACCCACGTCATCAAAGTTATTGAGCGCGAGCGGCTCGAAGACTGCTTTGCTTAGTGGGAGTCGAAGGCTCCTTATCGCGGGAAAAGTCGAAGAGCGAGGAACGTAGATCGGCTTCAAAGCAGACCAATAGGCTTTCGTCACGGGGCTTCGGCATTCGATTCAGACGCTCGACCTGTGGAATTGGCCGAGGGTAGTTCCGTGGAAATCTTCAACTCGTTGCGGACTTGCCGGACCCCGGGTTCTAGTCGCGCCAGATTCTCTGCCAACAGGCGTTCGTAATCGCTTCCCACGGTGCCGCGAAGGACGACCGTATCTCCCTCGACGGCTACGCTCACGCCCTCAACGCTCCGAATGGCACCGGACCTTTCAAGGCGCTGTTGAAGCGTCGTTTCTAAGGTAGGTGCGGCGATCGGCTGGAAATCAAAACCCAGCTGAATCACGGCAGGTACCTCGGCATTGGTACCCCGCCCGCCGCCCCGACCGCCGGTTTGCGTCGGTTGTTCCACCGTTCTTGTCCGCATTCCCGACAAGCCCGAACGCCAAGCCTGGGTACCCTGCTGCGGGTTAGTGACAAATCCAAGGAGATTGCGGATATCGCGCGTATCGGCGCCCACGAATTGCCCGGCCTGACGGCCCGCTTGCATCCCGGTGCCGGTCCGCGAGCCCATGTTGCTCAGACCACTGAGCCCGCTTGCAAGGGAACTTCCACCGCCGGTCAGTCCCCCTGTGCTCGAACGTGCGTTCATTCCCTGGCCAAAGGTACGAGTCCCAAAGGGCCCCGTTGCTGAAGATTGCATCCCCGAGGAGCTCAGCGGCGAAAGCCCGCTTGTCGAGGTCCGCGAACTGCGGTTGAACTGAGCATAAGCCGGGCATGAGGCAGCAAGGGCCCAACCCACCACAGTCACGAACCCGATGGCCAAAGTCAGATGCTTTCTTGCACCCATCGAAGTATCTCCGCTTTTTTCTCGTTTCTCGAATGGACCGCGGTGCCTTACGCGCTTGAGTCCGATTGCACCGACTACGCCCGCCGATCGAAACCTCCGTAACGTAAGGAACCAATTCACACTAAATTATTCAAATTATTCAAATTAATTTTAGTGGCTTCCGAGGCATCCTAATACTTGCCCTTCGGTCGCGTGTCCACTTCCTTCCTTATCCTGATACCATCCTGACACCGTCACCCTTGAGTCAGGACCCATGTATCAGATACCGTCACGCTTATCACGCATTGGGATTGTCAGCGACGACAAGCCCACATCAGCGACAAATTTTTCAGCGACAAATTTTAAGGTCCGACGGGAGATTAGGAGATTATTGGCCGAAACTTGGAGAAATATCTTTACCAAAATGTTTTTTAGCTGGGGGCGCAAACCTCAGGGCCTGCGTTTTGCCCGGCGAAATCCCACGTATTTTAAGCGACAGTGGGGTTCCCTTCTAATCGATACTAACCCCCTTTACTTTCAAAAGTATCGTGCGAGGAATCTCCATTCAGGAAATCAAAACTTGTGACGAGGTCATTAGATGATTGTTTGCTCCCGACTTTACGCGTTTTTGCACAAATCGTTACAACAAAGGCATTCCTATGCATCTAATCGTCGGCGGCATCCTCGGAATATCAGCTAAGCGCTGAATCTCGGGATTAATTTTCGCGTTCTATCTAAAGGTCCTAATCTCCGCAAATTAACACTCCAGATGCCGTTTGGTCACCGCGTTCCCCCTCTTGTTGTATCTTGATTTTCGCGGGCAAAACGGTCGCTACCTTTCAGGGTCGTTCCGATTTCAAGGAGGATGTCTTCCAAACCCGGATCTAGTGTGCACAATGTAAACTGCCGTGCTGTGGGACCGGCGATTTCGATGTGGATTTCGACTCGGCGAGATGGCAAAAACGGCTCGACGCGATCCGCCCACTCAATGAAAATAAGCCCCCTGTCTTCGTACAGCTCCTCTACCCCAAGTTCCAGGAATTCACGCCCGTCCCGCACCCGGTATACATCCACGTGGTGGATCCGTCGCTTCCCTTCATAATGCTGGATCAGAACAAATGTAGGGCTTGTGACCTGGTGCCGGTCGCACCCCAAATCGTTCGCTACCGCCTGAACCAACCGAGTTTTCCCGGACCCAAGGGTTCCATAAAGGGCCACCACAGTGCCGTCCGGCAAAAGCTGGCCTAGCACTTTACCCAAATTTGCTGTCGCCGTCTCGTCCTGAGCCAAAAAGGTGACATTCTTCATCATGGACCCGTGATCGGCTCCCAAAACAATTTTTTTACAATCCCTTCCTTCGCCGAACAATTTGGTGGTTGATGCGCGATCTAAAAGTGATAGGCAATGTAAGAAATAGGCAATGTAAGAAAGTAGTACCCTAAGCCCATTTGGATGATCTTGTATTTAGAAACATACCGCTGCAGAAAATTCGCCCATACCTTCTCCAGAAACACATTTCTTTCTCCGATGAATGCATTGTACTGCTGAAGCGCGGTTTTCGCCCGCATGTAAGAGGCAAAAACTTCAGGTCAAATCCATTAGGCAGGATATCGGGATTACCCCCACAGGCGAAAGGGGCAACCCGCATGTTGCGTTTCACTGAACCGAGGCGATTCCGCCCAGAGGCGAAAGTGGAAGGACACCCGACAACCACCGCTAGTTTTCCAGCGATAAGAGGAAACTAAGAGGTGTAAAAGGCGGAGATACGAGGCTTAGTGGCGCGAAAAGTTGGTCGGGAGGGTCATTGCCCCGGGAGCAAGCCCATAATCGAATCCGTCAACGGGTACCCTCAGTTGAGAATACTTTTTCGTTTCAGACGGCGAGGATTCGGCTTACGGCGGTGGCCCATCTGGCCCAAAGAGCGGCCATCACCAATCTTCCAAGACATTGACCACAAACACGCTTGAACCCACCCGAATCTTGTCCCCCGAGCGGAGTTTGGCCGATTCAACCCGCCGGTTATTGACGTACGTCCCGCCCTCGGTTTTGAGGTCCCTGACCACGAACCCCCCATTCGACAGCATAAGTTCGCAGTGCTTGGGCTTGACGTCGGGATCGACGAGTTGAACACCGGCCTCGCGACTTGAGCCGATCGCCACGGGAAATTTCTCCAAAATGAAGCGGTGGCTGCCTGTCAGTCCATTTTGTCCGAGCAATTCTAAGCGACGCATGAGACCGCTCCCCCTTCTGCAAATCCACGGAGAATGATAGCGAAAAAAACGACCAAGAAACTCCACGAGAAAATAAAAAAATATGTCTCAAAACATAACTCAAAACATAAATATTATGGAAATTGAACTATTCTCCAAGCTAAGCAGATGATTAAGAATTCAGAATCTGTCAATTATGGTTTTTGCAGATATGGTTTTTTGCAGAACGCTTGCTGGAATTGATCCGAAGTTCCGGCTCACACGCAAACGGTTTTCAGGTTGCAAAACCCATACCTAGTAAGCCCCAGCTTATCCTCGCCAAAGTTGCAAAAGATCTTTGAATCAATGATCAATTAGATGTTTATGACCTCTAGATCCTTCGACGATAATGCGGAGATCACCGTTTCAAAAAGACTTTAGAAAAAACCAGGAAAATTTAGGTAGTTTTTACAGCAAAAGATGTGCCGATTAATTTATACGAAAAATTTTTGGTCATAACCTTTTTCTGTAAATAGACTTACGGGACAGTAGCCGCCAATTGCTAAACGGGTAGAAGTTCATTTTTTCATACTTGAAAATCAAACATGAATGCTCAAATTCGTAACATGTTTTATTTTGCTACAGTAAATTGCAACAGTTCCAGTAATGGTAGAAGTTATCACCGTTAACATTTTCGCACAAAATGTGTGTAAGAATAACAAACTTACTGACGTAGCGGCAGATTTTCTGGGGCATCAAGATTTAGTGCTTGAGCTGGATTTTGCTGGAACCAACCGGCGGAACCCCGTCAACCATTGCCCCACCGAATGATCAGACGGCGGAATGATCAGACGGCGGATGGGCACCGTCATTTCGTCATAACTTGTGGGATCAGCCTTTTAGCTCACGGATTGCAAGAATTCCGCCATTTAGCTCAAAAAAGCGTAAGAATGACGAAAACTCCTCTTAACGCCTCCCGTTTTTTAGTGGTGTGGAAGGACGCTCGGGGGTTGGGGGAGAATTAGCGGTGGGAATCGGAGTAAGAATTCTTGATCTTAAATCTCCCCAGCACTCAAGAAGATTCTGCTTCGTCTTTACTTCCCCTGACACGGAATTGTCGGGGAAAACGTGAAAAACACAAATCCGGCTCTGACGACTGGGTCAAGATGACCGATCTGCCTGGCAACCGATCGGCTGAGACCGCCGACGGTCATCCTAACCAACATCTAATCCGCCCCGGTACGCCTGATCCACAGCGGTTTCGGCCCGTCATTCCCACCCAATCCCCCCAGAGCTTCGGACGTGAAATCTTCCCGGCAAATTCACGAGTTGGCCCATCTCGAAGTTCTGCCCGACTGCTTATCCGACAGACGCGATTTTTGATTTTTGGGGTGATCTCAGCCCCCGATGGTCCTTTTCACAACCAGTTCGCGGACCGGGTTCAGAGGCTTGCCGGCATTAGGGGCTTCGAAATAATCGCGGGGATGGCACCTTGGCCCACCGTTCGCCTTCCCCATCCCTCGGCACAAGCCGACGCCAATCGGCCGCTTTCTCCGCAAGGGGCGGCTCCCAGTAGCAAGGGGTATTTCAGTGGGGAGATAGCTGGTTTTGCCGGACCCCTCAAAGGTGGGCACGAGCGTTACTTGGGTGTCCCATGGAGGTCTAAATCGTTGGGGCCGAGGTTTTCCAAGTTAGGGCGGCTGGGGCGGGTTCAAAGGCAATACGGCGGGTGTCAATTTGCAGGCTTAAGGGGGTGGGAGCTCCGAATGGCATCCTCAACCTTCATGAGGGGATTGACCCGCAGTTTACTTCGTTTGACTAAAACGGAAGGGACAAGAAATAGTTCGTTTGATGGAGGTACAGAAAAACAGGATCAACCCCCACACAAAGCCCCCATGGTTTGGTAAACTTATCGGACTAACGTCGGTCCCCTGTGATAACCGACCTCGCGATTGGCTGTAAAGTAAATTTCCGTCAAGCCGCGGGGTCTGAAAGATATTTGGAAGATAACCGCCAAATCCGCCAGTACGGTAACTCCAGGTTTGCCAAAACGATGGGTTTGCCAAGAGCGTGAGATTTCGTGGCAAACCGAAGATCAAACGATTGATATTCACAAATTTCTTACATTTGCGGGAATGGAGCGCCCCGGCATGGATCCCCTTCATCGGGGTGCATGTATTTTTATTTTCTGACTTCGTCAGTTCCCGGGGAAACTCGTGTGCTCCCGGTACCCGAATCTGCAAGCGTTGCCCCAGTGAGGATCGCGCGAGTTGGAATTCAGATGAGGCCAATCGAGGGTGGTTGGAATTTTGATGAGACTGAAAACAGCCTTTGAGGTTCCGATGATGGCCAATACCGGTGATGGCGATCCTTATTTTCAGGCCCTTTTCGCCGACCGAATCGGCGGTCCAAACTACGGGAAAAACACCGAGATCTACAAGTTTGAAAAGATCAAGCGGGCTAAGCGGCGGGCTTTGGCGGAGCATCCCGACCGGCGGCTTCTGGATTTTGGAATCGGGGAAAATGACGAAATGGCGGCCGCCGTGGTTCGCGAGGAAATGGCTCGGCAGATTCATCGTCCCGAGAACCGCGGTTATGCCGATAATGGGATACAAGATTTTAAAGACGCCGTCGCCCGATTTATGGCCCGGCAGTTTGGCGTGCAGCTCGATCCGGTGTTGGAGATCAACCATTGCATCGGCTCGAAGAGCGCTTTGGCGATGCTGCCTGCGGTATTCATCAATCCTGGCGACGTGACGTTAATCACCGTTCCCGGGTATCCGGTGGCGGGAACTCACACGCGGTATTACGGCGGAGAGGTGTTTCGTCTGCCCCTACTGCCGGAGAATGATTTTTACCCGGACTTTTCCATCATTCCGCCGGATGTGCTGCGCCGCGCGAAGCTGCTGGTGCTCAATTATCCGAATAGTCCCACGGGCCAGGTGGCCACGGAGAGCTTTTATCGAGAGGTGATCGAATTTGCTTTTCGGCACCGGTTGGTCGTGATCCAGGATGCCGCGCATGTGATGTTCTCCTATGGACGTCCGCCGTTCAGCTTCCTGCAAGTCCCCGGGGCTAAAGAAGTCGGGGTCGAAGTTCACTCCTTGTCTAAAGGCTGGCACATGATTGGCTGGCGTTTAGGCTGGGTGTGCGGCCATCAGCGTATTGTGCGGGCTTTCGCCGATGTGAAAGATAACTGCGATTCGGGACAATTCATCGCCATTCAAAGGGCGGGTATTGTCGCGCTGGAGCACCCGGAAATCCCGGAGCAAGCCCGGGCCAAATACGAAAGGCGGCTTAGGAAATTGGTAGAGACTCTTCGCCGCGCGGGCTTCGATTGTCGGATGCCGGGGGGCACTTACTTCCTTTACGTCCGCAGCCCACAGGGCGTGGTGGGTGGCCCACGCTTCGAGAACGCCGAGGCAGCCAGTCAGTTTCTGATCACCGAACACTCGGTGTGCACCGTCCCGTGGGATGATGCGGGGCCTTACCTTCGATTTTCCGTCACTTACGAGGCCGCCACGGAAGCCGAGGAGGACGCCTTGATGCAGGAGACGGAGGCCCGGTTCGGTGCTATCCGCTTTCAGTTCGACTGAACTCGCTTCGAGTTCCGGCGAAACGGGGGGAAGGCTTGCGCGGGCAAGCCTCGGTGCCTTTGACGAGAGTTGGTCCCGGAAGATACCGTTCGATAGACACCAGGAGCCGATCGTGTGGATTTGATGAATTGCTGGGTGCTGGTAACAGGTGGTGGAAGCGGGATTGGCCGAGCGATCGCCTTGGCATTTGCCGCCGAGGGTTCCCGGGTGATCATTTGGGGGCGTGACCCGGCAAAGCTCGCCGAGGTTGTCCGCCAGTCCTCGGGGGCTCATCCAATCGTGGCTACCCCCTGCGATGTGACGGATCGCCAGAGTGTTTTCGCTCAGATCGAGGAGTTGGAACGGCGCGATTCGCTACCGGATATCCTCGTTAATAGTGCGGGAATCAATATTCCCAATCGGACTTTGGACGCGATGCGGGCGGAAGACTGGGACCGAATTCTGGCGGTGAATGCCACAGGGGCTTTCAACACGATTTTCGCCGTTTTGCCTGGGATGCGTCGGCGGGGGCGGGGGCTGATTGTCAACATTGTCTCGATTGCGGGAATGCGGACGGTCGGCTTTGCTGGGGCCGCATACTGCGCTTCAAAATTCGCCTTAAGCGGTTTCGGCCGAGCGGTGGGGCTGGAAGAGCGGGACCACGGAATCCGGGTAACGAACATCTTTCCAGGCGAAGTGAATACGCCGATTTTGGCCCACCGCCCGGTGCCGGTTCCGCCGGAGCGACTTGCGCGGATGCTCCAGCCGGAAGATGTGGCGGCCTTGGTGATTGCCGTGGCTAAGCTGCCCGATCGTGTCGTGGTTCCGGAACTTGTGGTCCTACCAACTTATCAAGAGTTCACCTGAACCTTCGTCGAGCAAATTGCTTTTAAGGGAGGTGCGTAGCGGGCCGCGTCGGATCGTAAACCGATGCAAAATTACCCGGCGATGGGATGGCCCAAGCAGATAGGTGGCAGTTGTGAGGAAAATAAAATCGAGGAAATAAAGTCGAAGAATAAAGTCGAAGTTTTTTGGGTTGATATTGTTTTGAGAGTCGGAATTTTTAGCCGCGAAGAGCTTGCCGGTAATGTTCCCTGAGATTTCTCCCCCCCCTGAAGATAAACCCTCCAAGGCTGGTTCCGATCCGGATTCGGCGGCAAATCAGCCCGATTGTTCCGGGAATCCACTGGGCTCGCTGATCCCGGGCAGTAACGTTGTTTGCCTGATGGTTGACCGGGTACACGTGGGTTATCTAGGGCCTTATGGAAACACTTGGATTCAAACGCCCAATTTCGACCGCCTGGCGTGGCAGGCCGTGGTCTTTGATCAATGCTGGATCGAATCGCCGCAGATCGGCCCTTTTTGTCGGGCGTGCTGGACGGGGAGGCATCCTTGGGAAAAACGAGAGCCGAATTCCACGTTGGGTCAACTCTTTCAGGAGCGGGGATGGCGCACCGTACTTTTGAGCGATGACCCAGCGGTTATCGCCGATCCTTTGGCCGCGGGCTTTGCGGAGCAAGTGCTTGTGGAAGTTTCCTTTCCCGATACGCCGGCGACAAGTTTGGAACAAACCTACCTTGCCGGCGTCTTTACCCGGGTGTTGGAGCGATTGGAGCGGCTGGAGTCGCCGTTTTTTGTTTGGATTCATCTTCGGGGACTTGGTCATGTGTGGGATGCTCCGTTGGCCTGGCGGGAACAATACGCCGATGAGGGTGATCCGCCGGCTTACGCCGGGGTATCGGTGCCCGATTGCTCCTTCACCAAAGAGGATGACCCGGACCTTTGGTTGAGCATTCTCCAAGCCTATGCGGGTCAAATGACCGTTTTGGACGGATGTGTTGAGGCCCTTTTGGATTGGTGGGGAACTTGGCAACAAGCGGGGCGAACGACGTTGATTTTCGGCGGAGTCTCCGGGTTGCCTTTGGGGGAGCATGGGTGGATCGGACCGGCTCGGTCACAACTTTATTCGGAGTTGGTCCACGTGCCGCTTATGCTTTGTCCGCCGCCCTTACAATCGCGAGCCTGGCGGGTACTCGGGTTGGTGGAACCTGTGGATCTTTTTCCAACCATTCTCGAAATGGCGGGGATTCCGGAGGTGCGTTCTTCCCGAGTGGCCGCCAGTTTGCTTCCGCTGATTCGCGAGGAAAAACAGGCCGTGCGCCAACTGCTGTGCCTCGAGGGGTTTTCTGGCGAGCGGGCATTACGCACCCCGGCTTGGTTTTTCCGCTTGGTCGATCCGCCGGAGCTTTTCGTAAAGCCCTACGATTTTTGGGATTTCAATAACGTGGCCGTTCGATGCCAAGAGATCGTCGAACGATTGACCGAATTGGCCGAGCAAGCCCACCGGCAAATGGAAGCCGGGACCTGGGATAAGAATCTCCCTCTGGACGAGTCGCTTACGACGATTCCCGAGTGAATGAGCCGCGGCAAGGCCGGCAAGCGGTTGCGATATTAGGGGGAGAAATCCTTGTCTTTTTGTCTTTTGCAAGAAACTCTCATTGTCTTTTGGAAGAGACTCTCAGAGCCTATCAATCAGTGGCAGAGCTCCGAAATAAGACCGGAAATAAGAAAAGTCACTGAACCGTACTTCGTTCGCAGTTGGATCTTTTTGCGAAGGAGGCCGAGTCCCCTCTGACGCAAGAAACAATTAGCCGGGGTTATCCTGCCGGTAACATTCAGAAATCACGGGGGAAATTAAGCACGGGAAATTTGTTCGGGTTAGTCGGGAATAGGGCTCGTGGAGTCCAATCACAGGATGATTATCCGTCATGAGTCAATGGTTCAAAAGTGGCTGACCTGCCGCGTCCGGGTCCCGGGCTCAGAAGAGAGGCGACAAAGGGTGTGATCTCCATTTCCTGGCAAGAGATCGGAACTTCCGCACTCCCGAAGTCGGCTCAAGGTTTGAAAAGTCCGTGGCAGACTCATTCGATTCAAATACGCCCCCGGTCGGCTCGGGGAGGTCCGGCGGTGCGGCATCGTCCGGTGCGTCAGAGCTTTAGAAAGAAGCATGGATTTTGAATCGGCGTGATGGACTTGGGGGTTGAGGGCCGGGAGGATCGCGAGGTTTCCCGATAAGGGTTCGCCAACTGGGTTTGGCCGCCATTGGGGCTTCTCGACAGGCTGACAACTTGCTAAAAAGACTTGCGGTCGAGTGGTGGCGGGGTTAAGCGCCGGATGCGGTGCGGTTAAAAAGAGGAGACGGTGCCCACGCGGAGCGGGGAAAACTCGGGCGAGTAAGGCTTACGACACGTGGCTTCCGATCAGGCGTGCCATTGGATAGCTTCGAGAGTTAGCGGCGGCGGCACACCTCAAGCAGAGGGCGTCTTCGACGAAACGTAAGCAGAATCGGCAGGTACCAACACCGAGTAGCAAGTAGGAGAATCAAACATGGAAAAATGGCCGATCGGCGTTTTCACGAGCATCGATGCAGGCTTGGGGGTGAAGCTCGAGGTCGCTCACGAGTTGGGAGTTCCCACGATTCAGCTTCATGCCCCGAAAAAAGAAACTCGTACTCCGGAGCAAGCCAAGAGGTTTTTGGATCGCTTGAAAGAACTGGGGATTACGCTGACGGCGGTCTTCGGGGGTTTTGAGGGGGAAAGCTACGCCGATATTCCGACGGTGGTCCGCACCGTTGGCCTTGTGCCGCCTGAGACCCGCGCGGAACGCTTGGTTGAGATGAAGGAAATCGCCGATTTTGCCCGGGTTCTTGGTTGTGATGTGGTGGCCCTGCACCTAGGGTTTATCCCTCACGATCGTAATGACCCCCAGTATCCGGAGATTGTGGCCGTGACCCAAGAGCTGTGCGATCATTGTGCGCGGAATGGGCAGCGGCTCCATCTGGAAACGGGGCAAGAGACGGCCGACGCGCTTTTAGCTTTCATCCAGGATGTAGGGCGGAGCAATCTGTTCGTCAACTTTGATCCCGCCAATATGATCCTTTATGGCTCCGGCGAGCCTATTTCGGCCTTGCGAAAAGTCGGCAGTTATGTCCGTAGCGTCCATTGCAAGGATGCCAAGTGGGCGGCTAATCCCGGCAAAGAATGGGGGCAAGAAGTGCCGCTGGGTCAGGGGGATGTGGGAATCGAGCAATTCCTGCGGACTCTGGCGGAATTAGGGTACAATGGGGCGCTGACGATCGAACGGGAAATCCCGCATGAACCCGAGCGACAAAAGCGGGAGATTGGTTACGCCGTTCAACTGCTCCAGGATCTCAAGCGTCAGATCCTTGGCTAACTACACACTCGGGGGGCAAAGAGACAGACGGATTCGGCGGAGCTTCCCCCGCGGTACGCCAAAGCCGGAGCCAAATTAGGCTCTGAAAATGATGAGTTGCCGATGCGAAATGTGGGGTGGAGCAATTCGGGCGACGCACCAGAAGCGATTTGCCACTGTTTGTCTCTGAATCGTTTCTATTTTGGTCGATAGCCGGTGCATTTTGACGCAGAAAGAATGCAGCCCGGGTTGTGCCCGCTTTTACCCGTTGACTTTGGTTCGGACATAGAGCACGCAGTACCTTCGTTTGGCGCGCGGCGGTTTTGTGGCTTCCGGCAATCGAATGGTAATGAATCACCATCGACGTTCTTCCTGTCTTCACTCGTATTGCAGTCCTTCGCAAAGCTCCCAAAGCACCGGCGCTCCTTAAATCTGTTTATTTTGTGGAAACGCCTCAATTCTCCCGCATTTACCGACCCCCGGCAAGTGCAATGGAAGGTAGGGACGGATCAGCTTTTTGAAGTATCCTTGTGTACTCGGAACGCCCGCGTGGTCGTTATTCCAAAGCGGCTAGACGGATTACGTTTATGAAGCATTTACCGTAGATATGCGGGAAATTTGAAACGCAGCTTACTTTGTCAACTCAAGTTTTCCCAGCTATTTCACTTTCCTATGCTTTTTATTCTAACCTTCTTATCAGTCAGGTGCATCTGAAATGCATAACCTTCTCGTTGGTGGCGGGGATCGCGGCGCAAGGGTGGGCGGCGTAAAACGCAAGTGACTCTGGGAGGCGCGATGATTCTTCGAGCAATAAGTATCGAGCGCAGCATCCGGAATTACTTCTATCAACGGATTAAGCTAGCTAAAATCTCTCGTTCCTCGGAAAAGGTTTTTATAACCCGGAACAAGTTCCCTGGATTTCCGAGCCTTGCAAGCTTGCGCGTTTTCTGAAGGATGTATGCTCCGAAAATTGGGATTTGAGAGTTGACTTTGGGGAAAATCCAGGCAAACTTATTGTGAAATTTGTCCGACAAATTACCCCGCCTGGTAGGGGGTTTTCCCGCCCGATCGTTTCCCCGATTGTTGTGGCTTTCCGAAACGTAAGGCGTCATTCCACGTGACGGATCGCGACGTTCCCGAGATAGCGCGCCACGGTGTTGGGGTAGTTGCCGTGCACTTCGGGAGGGGAATTGCCTTCGCGAAGGGCTTCGGCAGGTTTCTCGCGGCTCGCCGGGGTCACGGACTTAGCTTAACCCGAGCTTGCGGCGAAAAGCTCTGCGAGCATTTTTGTTTCCGATTGGTTAGCAACGGCGTTTGGAGTCGAACTCGGACACTCGGCTCCGGGAGGATTCGCTGCTTCCCCAGGTGTAAATCGCGTTGTACAAAGGCGAGGAAAAACGCGAGGATGGTTCGCGGACGATAAGGACCAGATCGACAAGGAACAGAATTGGAGGATGCAGATGGCAGGAGACTTCGTGTTGATTGCTGCGGCAGGAATGCTCTTTTCGCAAGAAGGCGGCTTAAGCTACGGGGAGGCTTATCGCTTGGCCGTGGCCGAGGGTCGGCCGCTTGTGCTCCTTATCGGCGCGGAGTGGTGCCCCGCGTGTGTGGTTATGGAAAGGAAAGTCGTCCCGCGGTTGAAAAATCAAGGGGCTTTCAGCAAAGTGGCTTTTGCGGTCGTGGACTTTGACAGGGAGCAATCCCTCGGGCAAAAACTAATTGGTAACGGACCGCTCCCCCAGATGCTCTTCTACCGCCGCACACCGCTGGGGTGGCGGTTGACCCGCCTAATCGGGCTCCAAGATGCGGGAGTTGTGGAAAAGACATTGGCACGCGTGGTCGGCCCCAATATAGCCTCACAGACTGCCCAGAGTGATTTTCAGAATAAGCCGACCGAAGCGGCGTCGGTAAGCTCGTCAAGCCCCGATGTTACTTCGTCGGACCTCGGGCAGGGAGTGGTTTCCTCCGGAAAGGTTGCCACCCAAGGGCGTCAAGGGCGAATGGCTCAATAGCCGCATGCGGGAGGGGAGCACATAAAAAGCGGGCCAATTCTCCAATTTTGACGGTGGATTGCCGGTGCCGGGCACAGTTCGATACAAATACGAGTGATCAAATAGGAGTGATGTAGTCCCGCAGCGAGGGCGGGGCCGCCGGGTCGCAAGCCTCCGAAAAGCCCAAAGGCTACGATGCCGGCAGGAGCCGATGCGGAATTCGGGCTACTTTTTCAATTGATCTTGCATTAGTTCAATTGACTCTAGACCAGTGTGGGTGGGTCCCATTTTTCAGACGAACATAGTTACCCCGCCATTGGCGCCGATTGCCTATCACCGATGTCCGTTGCTCACTTCTGACGAGAGCCGCCAATCAAAGCCCGTCCGCCATGTCTACCGCGATTCGCGCGGCTTGGCGGCACCAAGACCGGTGATTTGGCTGCGGATTTGATCGTGCTCTCGCTGGATGCTTGCCCGCCAAAAGTCCAGCGTGTCGCAGAATTGCCGGATGCGATCGATCTGCTCTTGAATGTGGGCAAATAGGGGGGCGGTGACGCCGCCGGATTGCCAACGCTGAGCAAGCTGCTTGAGGGCACGATGCGAAAATCGGCTAACACTTCTTGTAAATAGCCAAATGATCACTAGCGCAATCCCGGCGAGCCATCCCGCAGAAATCAGGTACACGGATAATCCAAAGATCGGTTGAGGTGGAGTGGCTAACCAGGAGTCGTAGAAGAAGTTTTTGGCCAAGCGTCCCACCACCAGAATAATCGCCGCCAAAAGAAGCAGCTCGCCGGTCCAACGCGCTATTTTGACGGGCCACGATTGTGCGGAGTTGCCGATGGTTTCATCCAGATCCTGCATCGCGGATGTCATAAAATTCATCACCGCCTGCTTGTGCTCTGCTTCAAGTTTCGCAGCGGAAATCGTCGTGGGGGCCAACCCTGCTTCTCGCAGATAACCCGGCAGGATCATGCCGGCTTCCTTGCTGATATGCTCCAGCGGCGGGTTGAGCTCGGCCAGTTGCTGAAAAGCTTTTTGGGCACGTCGCTCGAGTTGAAACTGCTTCAATTGCTGAAGCATTTGCGCCCCGGCTAGGAGAACGGTCCGAACCAGCGATCGCGAGGACCACATCAGCCAGCCGGCCACTAGCCAACTGAGCGCGTTCCAGTGACGTAGTAGCAGGCTCAATGGGCTCATGGCAAGCCGGGAGCAAATCGAGTCTAAGACCCGCCGCTCCAGATCATGTTTCAAGGGGAGAATTTCCCGCTCGAGCCACGCGGCCATTTGGGTCCGCCACAATCGCCGCCACTCTTCCAGCCGCATTTCCAATTTCTGGACACCGGGCAAGCATTCGGCGGCTTGCTGTTGCGTGCTTGCTAAAAATTGCTCGACGAGATCCAAATAGTTGGCGAAGCGGACCTTAATTGCCAAAGTTCCCGAAGAATTTTCGGAAAGAAATTTGACCAATTTGGCCATATCGCCGGTAGGCGATTGTCCGGCAGCAATCTCTTGGAGGGCTTTCTCGGAGTCGACCAGATACAGATAACCTGCGTCGTATTGGCCTTCCAAAAGCTTGCGCCAGTCTTCGCGGATGTCGTCGTCTTGGGAGGCGTGGGTCTGCACGAAGATGAGCCGTGCTCCGACCGCCGCTTGAGCCAGCTCCCGCGATACGCAGGCACTGCGATATTTTTGCTGAGTTGCCGTGACAATCAACACATCGCAAAACGGGAGGATCTGTCGGAGCCGGTCGAGGTTGGTTTTTCCCGGCTCACCAGAAGAATCTAGGAGCGATATGTCGGTGGTGTCGGGATCCGGGCAATCGATTAGCACAAGGTTTTCCAGGACTTTTGAGCGGCACGGTCGCCAGTGCACCAAGTCGGGGTCGATCCCCAGAAACTCCGGTGGCCATTCGTCGGGCGATACCAAGACGGGTTGATTCGTCGTCGGCCGCTGTTTTCCAACTTCTACTAATTCTTGGGCCACGAGGGCATTGGTCAATGCGCTTTTGCCAGTGCCGGTGCCCCCAATGATCCCGACGATCAGCGGTGCTGTGATCCGCTTTTTGAGTGCCTCGACCCGCGGTCCCAGCAAGGCAAAGTGCTTTTCCGCAAATCGGGCAGCAACCCACGGGGGTGCTGTCTTGAGCCAGGTTGATAGCTCCGCATGAAGCACCTCGAGTTTGGCCGCTAGCAATTCGGGGTCCATACCGCCATCACTTTTTGGAGATAATTCCGCCGCTTTTCGCAAGCGATATTCCGCGGACACCACGGGCAAAGTAATTCTCCGATCTTCCGCATTTAAAGTGGTGAGTTTTGCTTCGGGGTCCGGGATTGAGATCTGTCTCGTTAGCGTTTGTGTTTGTGTTCTCGTAATCGTGCTAGGACCTTCCACTCCTTGCAGCAAGAAAGGCTCAACATCCTTTGAGGCCTCCTGAAGGTCCTTTAACTTGGCAAGACACATCAAGCGGTGCACACCGGCTGTTACGGCCGGCCGAAAGCCGCTCCGTTCGCTCTAATCCTGCCCTGAAGGAAGTGGGAGAACCAATCAGAGCCTATACGGCTCGCTCACCATGGGTGTGCGGAACCCTTAAGCCGCTTCCCGGCATCATCAATCGTTCCAAAGGCTAGTCCTTGATGGGGATCGTGTCAAGCCGTCCTACAAATGGCGGACCCGTGGAAACCTGAACAGCGCGAAGCTATCCTGAATAGGGCGGACGAAGGCTGAGGATAACAGGCGACGGTCACAGCGGTTGGAGCGGTTGCGTCTTGGGCGATCGGGGCTTTTGCGGTGTTTCAGTTCGCTTGTTTGAGGGAATGATTCGGCCGTTTTCGAAGCGCACTCGTTCGAGTATTAGGGTAGGGTGATTTACGAATACAGATCTCAATTAGTCGTTATAACCTGTTTACACCTGTGGGCATCATCAACCAGAGTTCGGAGATTTGTCCAGGGCATTTCGTTTAGGTGAAGGCTGTTGAGGCAGGCAAATGGCGTTCATTCAGCCGGGTTCGCTAGGACTAATTATCGCCCTATTGGCCCTGCTGGGGCTGATGGGTGTCATTGTGTGGGTATACGGCCCCCTGTGGTTCCGGGCGTACATGTGCCGGGCCAACGTGAGTATTCTCAGTTTGATTGGGATGAGCTTACGGCGGGTCGATGCCAGGGAAATTGTCGAATGCAAAATCATGGCGGTTCAAGCCGGGTTAGGTCGCGAGCGGCAAAGCGGCATTACCACCAGCCGCCTTGAGGGGCTGTACCTAGCCGGCGGCAACGTGCAGAGGGTGATTCGGGCAGTGATCGCGGCTCATCGTGCGGGGATCGACTTGGATTTTGATCGCGCCTCAGCCATCGATCTGGCGGGTCGCGACGTTTGGGATGCGGTGCAGACCAGTGTGCATCCGAAGGTCATCGATTGTCCCGACCCGAAAAAATCGCCCGAGCCTTTTCTGAGTGCCATTGCCCGAGATGGTGTAGAGCTACGAGTCCGGGCCCGGGTGACCGTGCGGACCAATTTGCAGCGGCTGATCGGCGGGGCTACCGAGGAAACGATCATCGCGAGGGTGGGCGAAGGTATCATTACGGCTATTGGTTCCGCCAATAGTCACTCGGAGGTGCTGGCGAACCCGGATTCTATCTCCGAGGCGGTGTTGCGCAAGGGTTTGGATGCGCAAACCGCCTTCGAGATCGTCTCTATCGATATCGCTGATATCGATGTGGGGGAGAATATCGGGGCGCGATTGGCCCGGGACCAAGCCCGAGCGGATATGCGGGTGGCTCAAGCTGCGGCGGAACAGCGTCGTGCATTCGGCGAAGCTTCGGAACAGGAGAACAAAGCGGAAGTGGTTCGCCAAATGGCCGAACGGATTCTGGCCGAGGCCGAGGTTCCGCGGGCATTGGCGGCGGCTTTTCGGCAGGGAAACTTGCGGGGAATTTCGCCGGCAGGAGCGGGTAGTGGCCCGGGGAATCCACCCCTTTCCACCCCCGAGACTTCGGCGAAAGCGACCGACGCAGAAAGACCGAGCTGATTGGCACCGACTTTTGCTTGCGAAGTGAACCGGGCTCAAGCGGCCCGCTGGGAGGCTCCACCTGAATCGTTGAAAGGAGGACGATATCTGGACGGCTCTCGGAATGCGATCCCCAGAACTCGAGGTATTGGGAAGGCCGACGTCTGCCCCCTTGTCATGTATCGCAGATAATTTATCTCGGAAACCAGCGTGTGTACAGCGGAAGGAAGCGTATGAAGAGCGGATGGCAGCACAACTGCAACCTTCGTTTTTCGCGGGGATTGGTGAGGTGGAAAGGAGGTTGAAGCCTTCTCTTACCAAAAGCCGATTCCCGCCCAGGGGTGAATTCTGCTTCCTGAAAGCTTGCGGCATTGAAAGTCATCAAACCTTTGGGATTTATGAATGAAGAGTTTTGGATTTCGAGAATTGAGCGTTAGGGGATCGCTTTTTCAGGCGTACCCCCTGAGTTTTCTCAAAACGGACGGTAAGAGGGGCCGGGGAGGTTTCCAAGGATTTTGCTTATGAAGGTCTACCGGGTGTTGAGGAATAGAACGGCTTCGAGAGGAAAGCAGCTTGGGTACGTAGCCGGTGTGCTTACGATGCCGGCTTTTCTTGCCCTGGCAACGCTTTTCGCGTTTGGGCTTGCGGCGATGGTCATTGCCGGGCATTTGGCGGCGACGGTCAACGGTGGTCCAGCAGGAGTCGATCAAGCTTCTTCGGCGGAGCAGGGCTTGGGTGCAAGTTCGTTCGGTAAACCCGCTGGTAAACCCACCAAAGTGGTGGGTTCCTCGGGGCAACCGAGGCGGACTGCCCGGGTGCTAGTGGTGTACTATTCGCGCAGTGGCAACACTCTTAAGATGGCCGAAGCTGTGGTGGAGGGGGCACGGTCGGTCCCAGGCACGGAGGTCCTCCTTCGGGAGGTAACCACAGTCAATAAAGAGGATCTGAATTGGGCGGATGCGATTGCGCTAGGCTGCCCGACTTATTTCGCCAATATCCCTGGGATCATGAAAGAGTGTTTGGATCAATGGAATTGGAAGTGGAAGGTGGATTTTACGGACAAAATCGGGGGAGCTTTCGCGACCGGCGGCGGGCAAATGGGGGGCAAAGAACACGCGATGGTATCGTTGCTTTTGTTTATGCTTTCCAACCGGATGATGGTAGCCGGCCCACTCTTCGAGGATGAAACAGGCGAGGATATTTGGGGAGAGCCGGGGGCGGGCGCCATGACCGGTCCCTTGGATCCTGGGGTTTCAGAAAAAGAATTGGAAAGTGGCCACCGCTTAGGGCAACGATTGGCGACGCTTGCGGTGCGGTGGATCGGATCAGCACAGCTGTAATGTGATGCTAAGAGGTTATCCGTGGGGTACATGATGAGACCCGTTGACCCAGTGTTTGCAATAAGGCGTGTTTACCGGACAAGATATCAAGAGTGCTCGGGCCGAAAATCGAAATTTCTTAAAATTCGAAATTCTTTAGAAGACTTATGGCGCGAGTTGCTCGGGATGTCGAACCGGAGAGGGGGTATCTTCGCTAGGAAAGGAAGTTCGCCAGCTGACTGAACCACCTTAAATCGGTGGGCACAAGGCTATGGCGGATGCGAGCGGATCCGAAAGCGAATGTTAGCGGGTTAACGAGGGAATTCTAGCGCACAAGCAATGAAGCGCACAAGCAATGAAGCGTATAAGCAGAAGCGTATAAGCAATAGTTATTTTATTAGTAGGACACGGTGAAAATTTAGTATCGCATGAACAATGAGAAGGTTAGTAGCACGTGAGTAATAAGAGTTGAAGTTGGGTAGCGCATGAGCGATAGGAAATTTAGTAGCGCACGAGCAATACGAAGGAGGGCGGGAGAAGGAGTTGGTCTCTGGTAGTAAAAAAGGTTGGCGGGGCTACTCCGTGGTTCAAATTCGCGGAGCGTGCCCTGGTTCAGGACGCAGCGCCGCGAGGGACCTGTCCCGGCCTTCATCGTTATTGTTATTGTTACTTTGGCGAAGTACTTTAATGACCATGCGGACAGGTCAACGTTTGGGTCGTGGGCGGGGCTGCACATCGTGGCAGCGTTTGCACCGCTTATCGTGGCGACCTAAGCGGGCGCCGCAGCGCGAGCATCGTCGGGCTTTCAATTCTTTGACCAATTTCGTACGTTCACGCAGTCCCATAGCGAGCTCCTTGGCGTCAGTATTTCTTTGGTGCCAGTTCAGTATTTCTTTGGTGTCAGTAGGTCTGGCGTAAAGGCGCACATGGGTGATCTAAAGTGAGGTAGGCAAATGATTGCCTCAACTCATTGCTTCCTGACAGAGGAACCTGAGTTTGCAGTTGTGCGCCTTTTGTGTATTCATCCTATTTGCACTGTCTTTGTTACTTTTATTGGTCTTTGTGTTTTTTGCCGTCTATTTCTCCTCGAAGTTAAATTGCGAACATTCTCAAAAAATTTTTTAGGGCGTCAAGCTGTTTGGAATAACCCTCAGGCCCTCAAAGAGTTCCGACAGCCGGTGAAGCTTTTTTCGGACACGAGTTTTCCAAGCTTTCGAGTTGTGCCCGGGCATGGTCACAAGTGGTATAGTAGCTGGTAATCTCACCACCGGTGGTCTTTAAAATACGCGGTGTATGAGGGCCGTCATGCTGTGTTTTTCCAATTACGCTATAGCGATGAACTTTCAGGTCTTTTGGTAACTTCTTCCGGCGGTCGATGGGAGCCTGCAGGAGCCGTTATGCCTCCGTTGAAATGTCCCCTTTTAAATAAACAAAAGGTGGGTTAGCGTTTTTTTGTAGGAAGGGACCATTAGTATGAAGGGACCATTATAGGGGTCGTGGTATTTCCGGCAACGGCGACTGTGGATTTGGCTACCCTTGCCTGGTGTGCTCGCCCATGGAGTCGAGCAGTCGAATCGCGATAGGTGAAGCTTGATCGCGGCAGTCCCTTTACCCCGGCACTCAGGCAAATGGTGGGCGAGGATGGCGACGGCAGCAGAAGAGGCGAAAACTCCTATCAAATACAAGCTTCCTTCCCCAGCAGCTTTTTCTCCGAATTGGGAAATAACCGGGTTTCAACCAGCTTGCTTCACGAAATGGCAGAGAAGCTTCGCGAAAATAAACCTCCGCAACGAAATTCTCGGAAATCGGTTAAACTGCTATCGCTTTAAGAACGGTTCGATCGCTTTTTAGCCTCCCGGTTCCTGGCCAGCTTAGACCGCAAAGGTTCGGATCGGTCAGAAATCCCGCGTTTTCTGCCTCGGTGAGGATGCAGCAGTTGGGAGGTACATTGCCCGATTGGGCCCGAGTTTTGGTCCGGGAAGGAATTCGCGTCAGGCAAGATTGGTGGCTTTGGGGAAGAAACAAGAAATCAATTTGGAGCGGTTTCCTATGCGCATTCCGGCACGGCTTACTGCTATGAGGTATTTTCCTGCCCAGAGGCTTGGAGGGCCACTTCGGGCGGATGGCATGGGTAGATGCCCTGCCCCTAAGCTCGGTCAACAACTCGGGAAGAAATCGCTCGAAGGTAGGGCTGCCTTTGGCGAGGCTTTGAGGCGTCTTTTGCCTTTGGGTATTGTGGTGTTGGCGATCCTGGCTCCAGGAACGATTGCCAAAGGCGGCGATCCTCAGCCGACTGGATCAAGTAAACCAACGGTCGGGCTGTTTTGCGGCGGGTTGCGTCCGGAGGCGCTTAGTGCCGAATCCTATGCGGCCTGGGAGTTGGCTCAACGGTGGACGGAATGTCGGCTGCTTGAAGTGGGGCCGAATGGCGGGGTGATTTGCGAGGAAGGTCCAGAGGGCGATCTCGGGCAGTTTGAGGTGCTTTGGATTCATCAGGCGGATGAGGCGGTACTGCCTGCGGCGTGGCAGCATCCGCGCTTCCTTCGGGAGCTTTGGCGTGCAGTGTGGCGCGGACGAGGAGTTTTTCTTTCGGGAGCGGCGACGCTGCTCCTCAATGAGCTGGGTTGGGAACCGGTGAAGCTGCGAACCCTTCGTGCAGGCCGCGACGATTACCAGGCAGCCATCATCGCCGAATGGGCCACGCATCCTATTTTTGAGGGTTTGGAGGCTTACCCGAACTTGCCGGGGGCAGCGATCTTCCTGACCAGCGGTGGTTATCCGGCATCGGCTGATTTCTTCCAAACCGGTGGGCCTCGCCGGGGCCTTTTGCTGGCCAGGGCCCATAATCATTCGGAAAATCCTTTAGTGGAATACAAGGTGGGCTCGGGTCGGGCCATTGCATTGGGGTGGCGGCTGCCGCATTTCGGTCTTCGAACTAACCGCTTTCGGCATAACTTGGAGAGGCTGACCGCGAATATTTTGCGTTACTTGGCCCAGCCGGAGCGTTGGTGGCCGGTGTGGATTGAAGCGGGGACTTTGCCCGGTAGGAAATTTGCGCCGGTCTCCCCCGCGGAATGGGAGTCGTTGGAGCTGGCGGTAAGGGATTTGAGCGATCGCTTCGGTCCGCAGTATCCGAATGGCGGGCGATTCTTGGCCCAATTGGCTGCTTTGCGGGAGCAGCAGCAATTGCTGCTTTCGGATCCGTGGAGGGAGGGAAATTCACTCGCTCCTCGAGAGTCGGTGGAAAGGGGTTTGCCACCGGATGCGACCACGCTTTCCTTGCCTGCAAATTCAGATGATCTTTTCGGGCAGCAGGACTTGGAGTTGGAGAGGATTCGTTCGGAGTTTGAATCCTTGAAAGCCGAGGCTCTTTTGGCCAATCCCTTGCTGGATTTCGATCGGCTTCTGGTGGTTCATCGCCGCCAGGATCGGCTAGGGCTTATGGCGAATTGGGAAAGCAACTCCAGTTTGCCCACTCACGGATACGAAAACCGGTTGGCGATCCTTTCGCCGATAAACCCTTCGGGAGAACTGACGACGCTGTTTCAGCCGGAAGATGGTCGGTTTGTCGGCGATGTCGAGTTGCACTGGGATGGCGAGCGGGTGCTTTTCTCCATGCCCGGCTCGTACGATCGATTCCAGGTGTTCGAGATTCGCACGGATGGGACCAGGCTGCGTGAGTTGCCCTTGATCCGCGAACCCGATGTGGACAATTACGACGCGTGTTATTTGCCTGATGGGCGGATAATCTTTACGTCAACGGCGACTTTTCTCGGGGTGCCCTGTGTTTATGGCGGTTCCCATATCACCAACCTTTACCTCCTGGGAAGAGAGGGTTCGATTCGGCAACTAACCGTCGATCAGGAGCATGATTGGTGCCCGGTGGTGATGAACTCCGGCCGCGTGATGTACCTGCGGTGGGAGTATACGGATTTACCCCACTCGAATTCGCGGCGGCTTTTTTCCATGAATCCCGACGGTACTGCACAGATGGCTCTTTATGGGACCAATTCGTACTTCCCCAATTCATTCTTTTACGCCCGACCTATTCCCGGACATCCGACGAAAGTCGTGGGGATTGCCACCGGTCACCACGGGGTACAGCGTGCGGGGCGTCTGCTGATCATAGATCCGGCTCAAGGACGGGAGGAAGCAATGGGGGTAGTTCAGGAGATTCCGGGTCGTAACCGGGCGGTGGCGAGCCTCATTCGGGATAATTTGGTGGATGGGGTGTGGCCACAATTCCTCCATCCGTATCCGCTGGATGAGAAATACTTTCTTGTATCGGCCCAATTGACTCCCGACTCGCCGTGGGGGATTTATTTGGTCGATGTGTTCGATAATTTCGTGTTGATCAAAGCGACGCCAGGTTATGCCCTGCTGGAGCCCACGCCGTTGCGCCGGATACCGGCACCGCCCATTCTGGCCGACCGAGTCAGTCGCGATCGGCAGGATGCAATCGTTTATTTGACCGACATCTATCAGGGTGGAGGGCTGAAAGGAATTCCTCGCGGAACGGTGAAGAAGCTGCGGCTATTTACCTATCAGTTCAGTTATCGCGGGATGGGGGGCTTATTGGGGGCGATCGGCATGGATGGTCCCTGGGATATCAAGCGGGTATTGGGAACCGTGCCGGTGCAGCCAGATGGTTCCGCTCTTTTCCGCGTACCGGCGTATACGCCGATCTCTGTGCAGCCGTTGGATGCAGATGGTCAAGCGCTCCAACTGATGCGGAGTTGGTTTACGGCAATGCCGGGCGAGGTGCTCTCGTGCGTGGGATGTCACGAGCATGCCAATACCGCGGCACTGAATCGCTTTACTTTGGCCGCCCAGAAGCCGCCTGAGAAAATCGAGCCTTGGTACGGTTCAGTGCGGGGATTCAGCTTCGCGCGGGAAGTGCAGCCGGTCATCGACCGCTGGTGCCTGCCATGTCACGACGTGCCGGCTGGTACCGCGGATGCGGGCAGGAAATTGCCGGATTTAAGCGGAAAGCGAATGATTGACGATTGGTCCACGCAGATCTCGGGGCATGTGCAAGTCGGAATCGGCGGGAAATTCTCCGCGGCTTACGCCGAGTTGCACCGCTACGTCCGTCACCCGGGTATCGAGAGCAATATCCGGTTACTGACTCCGATGGAATTCCATGCCTCCACCACGGAGCTGGTGCA
Organism: uncultured Thermogutta sp.; assembly: GCA_937128505.1. Taxonomy (GTDB): domain Bacteria; phylum Planctomycetota; class Planctomycetia; order Pirellulales; family Thermoguttaceae; genus DTLM01. The sequence goes on along the minus strand of CAKZMM010000009.1, from coordinate 10,837 downwards.
GATGCTTCGCAAGGGACACTACGGCGTTCAGTTGGATGCGGAGGCGTGGGACCGGCTCATCACCTGGATCGATCTCAATGCCCCGTATCACGGCACTTGGGGGGAAATTGTGGGGCCGGAGACGGTCGTTTCGGTGGCCCGGCGTGCTTGGGAAATGCGCCGCCGCTATACATCCATGACCGATATTCTCGAAGATGTGGGGCTCGATCGACAGCTAACGCTGGCGGATCGGATCTTCGGCGTGCGTCAAGGCGCCGATGATTCGGCGATTGTTGTGCGGGAGGATGATTCAGGGGCTCGGTCCCCGGGGTCTTCAACGGCGAAAATACCGCAAGGGCTAGCCCCGGTATCGGGGGAGTTGTCGCGGCAACCAAGCGAGGTTTTCTTAGCGAGTTTGAAGGCGGCGGATCGACGGGGCGATTCGCCGGCCCTGGATACCGGTCCTGAGTCGGTGCCATCGAGCCAAGGAGCGGTGTCTGGAGATGCCAATACGCAGGAGCTCCAGCGAGCACTGAGGGAGTCGAAGCGGACGATAAGATTGAACGAATCGGTGAGTTTGGAGCTGATGTGGATTCCGCCGGGGGAGGTGATGATCGGGGATCCGGCGGAATTAGAGGATGAAAAGCCGGCGACAGTGGTGAAGATTTCGCGGGGTTTTTGGATGGGCCGCTTCGAGGTGACCAACGAACAGTTTGCACTTTTTGATCCGGCCCACGATAGCGGGGTCGAGCCGATGCGTGGTTATCAGTTCGGCATTCACGGTTACCCGGTGAATCGGCCCCGGCAGCCAGTGGTGAGGGTTTCCTGGCAGGAGGCAATGGAGTTTTGTCGGTGGCTGAGCCGGCGCACCGGCTTGCGGTTTTCGCTCCCTACCGAAGCCCAGTGGGAATACGCCTGTCGAGCGGGGACAAGCTCGCCGATGTTCTACGGCGGGGTAGAGGACGACTTTTCCCGCTTTGCCAATCTGGGGGATTCCCGGCTCAGAGAGTTCGCATTGGATACCTACATTTGGGTAAGGGTGATCGGCAATCCTAATCGTTATGACGATTGGACCCCGAAAGAGGACCGCTATGATGACGGGGCATTCCTGAGCACCGAGGTCGGTCAGTACATGCCCAATGCTTGGGGGTTATACGACATGCATGGTAATGTATGGGAGTGGACCCGCTCGCTTTATTGGGCTTATCCGTATCGGGAGGATGATGGGCGCAACGATCTCGATGCGGTGGGACCTCGGGTGGTGCGGGGTGGGTCTTGGTACGACCGACCGCACCGTGCGCGGGCTGCTTTTCGGATGGCTTATCAGCCGTACCAACCAGTCTTCAACGTGGGGTTTCGTGTGATTATGGAAGAAGAAGCGGACTGAGTTTCGCGGTTGAAACTCGCCGTTCAGGAATACCGGCCCGCCGATGGTTTTCTGAAATTGGCCGAAAGCTTTCTGAAGTTGAAGGCCGAGCTAATTTCGATCTGTTGCGATCGCGATCGCGAAACCAAGAATGCACTTGGCCCCTGAGAAAAGCGCATCATTCAAAATAGTGTCGATACAATGGTGTCTGCGCCGAGGTATTGTCGGTCATGCCGCACACGAGAATTTTGATGAACTCGGCTGATGGCTACGTTGTTTCATGCAAGGCAAACAAGGTGATTAACCAACCGGTGGAGTTGGTGGGTGATTAACCAACCAGTGGAGTCGATGGGTCATGAATCAAGCCTTTTCCCGAGCAGCCGGTGGAGCCGTCCGCAAGTCCTCACGTCGCCAGTTTATTGGTCGCGGGTTAAGCGGCCTAATCCTTGGGACTACGTTCACGAAAAAGATGGCGCACGGAAGTGCTCGTCTTGCCGAGCTCGAGGCCGGTCAGGCCGTGGTGGATATTTCACCCCCGTTGGGCGTGGAGCTGGCGGGGTTCCATCGACCGCCGGAAAATCCGCGGGTGGTAACGGGAATTCGACAACCGCTGGCGGCCCGGGCCTTAGCGATTCGTTTCGGGGGGTGGAGCGCGGCCATCGTATCGCTGGATATCGCCGGACTGTCGCAGTGGATGACCGACCGAGTGCGGCAGAGAATTGCCGAAAAGACCGGCATCCCCCCCGCCCATGTTCATCTGGTGGCCACCCATACGCATAGTGCCCCGACATTTTACCCCTTTTTGCAGTGGGGAGCGGTCTCTGAACCTTATCAAGCAGAGGTTGAAAATAAGCTGGTGGAGGTGGTTTGCCGGGCAGTGGAGGATCTCGCTCCCGCCGCCCTTTATTTGGGGAAAAGCCTGGCACCCGGGGCAAGTTTCAATCGAACCAGCCCTCAATACAAGACCGAAAACGAATTCACCGAACAAGCGAGCGACGAGGACCGCTGGCTCGACCGCGCGGTGCATGTGCTGCGTTTGGAGCGGACCGGGGGCAAGCCGGATTTGGTCTGGTATCATTTTTCCTGTCATCCGGTTTGTTTCCGCGATAGCTTGGCAGGACCGGATTGGCCCGGGTTGGTCGAGACCCTTTGGAAGGACCATCAGGCGGCGGGGGCGGGGACGATCCCCTCGTACTTGCAGGGGCATGCGGGCGATGTAAACCCGGGCGACGGCAGTTCGTTCATCGGGCCGGCGGAAAAAACGGCCGAGATTGTCTACAAGGCCGTGGCCGATGCGGTGGCTAGCGCCCGGCGTGTCCGACCCGATGAAGTAGCGGCAATCACTCGGTTTGTGTCACTTCCGCTGGACTGGCAAATCTTCGATCAATGGATTGCTGCCTACGAGAACGACCCCAACGCGTGCCGGTCCGGACACTGGGTCGACGCGGGGTTTGCGGCCGCATGGTACGCAGGCGCCAAGAGGCAAGATCGCTCGAAGGATCATCTGGCGGTGGAACTCGCCGCCCTGCGGATCGGCGGAGTTGCTTTTCTATTTCATCCTTCCGAATTATACAGCTTCTATGGGCTGGCCATTCGCCACCGCTCGCCGGTGCCCACCACTTTGGTTGTGGGATATGCCAATCATTTCATCGGATATCTGACGGATCCGAAAGCTTACGAGAAAGGCGAATACGCAGCCCTCACGGTGCCGAAGATTCTGGGGTTGCCCCCATTTGCGGCCCACGCAGGCGGCGAATTGACCCGGGCATCCGTGGAGTTGTTGCAAAGCGTCAGTTCCCCCGTGGGCTGATGGAGCCGATGAAGGGGTATAAACCTCCTGGGGGAGTTGCGATTATTGCAAGACTTCGCGGATTTTGTCGGGGCGGCGATAGTTCATCTTTTCGTCGTTCAGGACAAGATCTCCCGTGTGCGCCGAACGAAGCCCTAATTCGGCGATATCCCTCTCAGAGCCGTCGAAGTAATTCTCCGGGGTTACGGCCAGCCAATACCGCCCGTACCCCCAAGTGAAAAGCATGATTGAGCACTTGCCCGATGCCACATCCCACATCCAGGTGCTGCCGTCGGATGAACGCGTGATAATCTTGCGATCATCCCGGGCGAACCCAACAGAACCCACTCCACCAGTGTGCCTTTGGAAGGTACGAATGATCTCACCGGACGGGACATCCCGTGAGATGGCCCCTGTTTCTTGTGATCCCATTAGCACGTGGCGACCATCGCGGATAAAGGCAATCGACTTGACATCATGAGTATGCCTTTGGAAGGTGTGGATTTTCCGGCTCGGCTGTACGTTCCATAAAACCGCTCTCTTAACAGACGGTGCCGTACTAGATTCCGCGAGATAAATGGCGAAGCGAGAGCTATCCTCCCCGGTTTTGAGAAGAAAAGTACCGGTTGCTTCCGCGAAACAACCCCCCGGGGCCCCCGGCGGCTAACCGTTTGTTTTTCGGCCCGACTGGGGCGGTCGACGCTGGCGAAGGGCTTCGAATTTTCGCCGCGTAAGCTTCTTCTGCAAATGGGCCAATTTCGTGGCGGGAACGCGCACTACTCGTCTGGATCGGTCGCCGCGTTGTTCTGGCATCTTTCGAGCGCTCCTATGCGAGCTGCTTCGCATCGGGGAAAGTATCCTCCCGCTTGCGGGGAAACATGTCCCGCTCTTGCGTTTTTTCCTGCTGCTTAACAGCATCCTCCCGCTTGCGGGGAAACATGAGACCAAATGATCCGGCGTCTTTTCGCCTTCGGTTAAAGGTAGTTCCTGGGCAACCACGGATCAAGTGGGCCTAAACCGACGGAGCCGGCCGACAAGTATTGATTATCTGGATCGTCCCAAGTACGCTGCCAAGAAGGACCGTGTGAAGAACTGAGTAACCTCGCTTTGCGAGGGTGTAAAGCGTTTTCTTTGCCACAAGATGGGAGAAACAGGGATGAAAACTCACCTGCGATTGACCGCGATTGTTTTGCTGCTAGGAATTTTCTGCGGTGTGAGCCGCGGAGAAGATAACCAACCGCCGCCGGGATTTCGCGCGCTTTTCAACGGGAAGGATCACTCGGGATGGAAAGGGTTGCTCCGTTCGCCGTACGACAATCCCTTGCGGCGCGCCGAGCTTTCACCAGAAAAGCTCGCGGCCTTGCAGGAAGAAGCCGACGAGGTAATGCGGCAACATTGGCGGGTGGAAGACGGTATTTTGAAATTCGACGGCAAAGGACGCAGCCTGGTCAGTGTGGAAGAATTCGGGGATTTCGAGTTGTGGGTGGATTGGAAGATCACCGCGGGCGGGGATAGCGGCATCTATCTGCGGGGAACGCCTCAAGTGCAGATCTGGGATCCGGCCCGGCATCCGGAGGGATCCGGTGGGCTTTACAATAATCGAAAGCATCCGTCGAAGCCTGCGGTTTGTGCGGATCGCCCGGTGGGCGAGTGGAACACGTTTCGCATCCGAATGATTGGCGAAAAGGTCAGCGTATGGCTCAATGGGCGGCTTGTCGTCGACGACGTCGTAATGGAAAATTACTGGGAGCGGAACCGGCCGATTTTTCCCGTGGGGCCCATCGAGTTGCAGGCGCACGGTAGTCCAATCGAATTCCGCAATATTTTTATTCGCGAAATTCCGCGTACCGGCCCGTGAAATTTCCCGCCGAAAATGCGAGCATTCTTACAATACGAGCATTCACACAATGTTAGCCGAAGAAGCGTGCCCGAATAGGGAATCTCGCAGGGCATCGATTGAAAAGGCGGCGAAAAAAGCTGGCTAACCATAATGACGGATAGTCAGGGAACTCATAACTCCGATTACGCCCGCGTGGTCCGGCCGGGTTTCGATGCGGGCTATTTTCGGAGATGGAATCCATCGCAGGTGTCGGAGGGTAGATGATGAAGCGATCCAAGCTTTGGTGGGATGGGTTGCGGGCAAAGCGGGCTGAAAGCGGCGGTGCAGTGCGGCTCACCGTGCTGGCCGCAGGTTCGGTGCTTGTAGCAGCCGCTCTTACGGCGCTTTTGATCGGGATTAACCGAGTCGATCGGTCTGTAAGTGGAAAGAGCCTTTTGCTTTATTGTGCGGCGGGCTTGCGGGTACCGGCTGAGCAGATTGTCCGCGATTACAGTCACCGTTATGGGGTGAGTGTGCGGCTTCAGTTTGGGCCGAGTAACACGTTGCTATCGCAAATTGAGGCAAGTCAGACGGGCGACCTGTTTCTTGCGCCGGAAAGCAGCTATGCTCACTTGGGTCGAAAAAAGGGCTTGATCGAAGAGGTCATCCCGGTGGCCAGCCTCCGACCGGTGTTGGCGGTTCCGCGTGGCAATCCGCAGCAAATTACCGGCTTCGAGACCATCCTCGAAAAACGGCTTCGTTTGGCCTTCCCCAATCCCGATCAAGCCGCCTGCGGGAAGTTGGCCCGGGATTGTTTGGAAGAGTCGGGGCTTTGGCCGGCGGTCGAAGAGTTGGTAAGGACTCAGGGTGTCTTTAAGCCGACCGTTGCCGATAGTGCGAGCGATGTCGCGCTAGGGGGCGTGGATGCGGCGGTGGTTTGGGACGCCATCCTTCCGCAATACCCAAGTGTGGAGGGGTTGACCGAGCCGGTTCTCAACCGCAATAGCACTGCGGCGATCTGTGTGCTCCGGTTTGCCAAGGATCCGACGGCCGCACTGCATTTTGCCCGATATCTGGCGGCGAAGGACCGCGGGCTTGAGGTCTTCCGAAGTTTGGGTTATGCGATCGTGGAGGGAGATTGCTGGGCCGAAGTGCCGGAGATCAACTTCTTCGTAGGCTCGGTAAATCGTCGCGCGATCGAAGAAACGATTAAGGAATTTCAGAATCGCGAAGGGGTGGTGGTCAATACCGTGTACAATGGTTGCGGAATTCTGACCGCCCAAATGCATTCGATCCGGGAAAAGGGTGGAAGCGGCTTTCCGGATGCCTATTTGGCCTGCGACGTCTATTACCTGGATAATGTCCGGGATTGGTTCCAAGAAGCGGTGAACATCTCGAACACCGAAGTCGTGATGGTGGTGCCGAAAGGCAATCCGAAGGAGATTGGCTCCCTGGAGGATCTCACTCGGCCTGGGATACGGGTGGTTGTCGGGCAGCCTGAGCAGTGCACCATTGGGGCTTTGACGCGACGCCTGCTCCAGCAAGAGGGTTTGTACGATCGCGTGATGGCAAATGTGGTCTCGCAGACGCCGACCTCCGCGATGCTAGTGCCGGCGGTGACAACCGGGGCGGCCGATGTTGCCCTGGCGTATGCCACCGATGCTCAAGCGGAATCGGCTCGGATAGATGTGATCCAAATCCCTTCGCCTTATACGGAGGCGATACAGCCATTTGCGATCGCTCGATCGACTGAATATAAGAATTTGGCCCGGCGTTTGTTCGATGCTTTGGTTCGGAATGCGCAGCGATTCAAAACGGCGGGCTTTCAATTCCGGCTTCAAGACTCTGAATTTGGACTAAGTTGTTGTTTGTTAGAACCATGGACAGCCCATACGAGTCCAACGAAGCTGCTTCCCAGCCCGAATCCTGCCCGTCCGTAGCCGGAAACCGCGCGGGCCGTTCCACCGGAGCGAAACCTGACCACCGTCCCCCCCGGGACGTGTGGTTTTTTTGGTCGCTTGGGATTCTGGGGGGCAGCTACATTGTGCTCATCCTTCTGTGTCTTCTGGCCGATGTTGCCTACTTGGTTACCAGCGAGCCGACTCGCACGGTGCTAAGTCCGCAGTTTTTCGTGCGGTATCCGGGGTGGGCAAAATGGCTCAATCATCCGCTGGTGGCCGCCCTTTCGAAACCGGAGATTCAATACTCGATCGTTCTCAGCCTGGTTTCGTGCACCCTTACGGCAATCCTCTGCTTATGGATTGCCGTTCCTTTGGGTTACTGCCTCGCGCGGCTTGAATTTCGAGGTCGGGCGGTGATCGACACCATCGTCGATATTCCGATCTTACTGCCGCCCCTAGTGATCGGACTCAGTCTGCTGATCCTTTTCCAGTTTTTTCCGCGGATCATTCGGGAAGCAGTCGTTTATCAGGTTCCGGCGATCATCTTGGCTCAGTTCACGGTTGCCTGCGCTTTTGCTGTCCGCACCATGCAGGCAAGTTTTACGCTGATTGATCCGCGTCGCGAGCAAGTGGCGCTAACCCTCGGGTGCAATCGCGCGCAGGCTTTTTGGAATGTCGTGCTTCCGGAGGCACGTCGCGGCATGCTCACCGCTTTTACCCTGGCTTGGGCACGCTCGTTGGGAGAGTTCGGCCCGCTTTTGATCTTCGCGGGGGCAACCCGAATGAAAACCGAGGTGCTTTCGACCAGTGTGTTCCTGGAGTTGAGTATCGGTGATTTGCCGGCCGCAGTCGCCGTCTCGCTGATCATGATTGTCGCCGCCGCCGTCGTGCTGGTGATCACCAGGGCAGCAGGCTCGCGGGAATGGTTACGCCTTTAATCGGGCAGGGACGCTCCGGCTAACATAGGAAGAGGAAACAGGAAGAGTAGAATAGGAGAAGAGGGCAGCAGTGATAGGTGATCGATTAGGCTACGAGCGGCCACGCATTTTGTAGCGGTAAGTGTTACAAGCACATGGGCCCCTCGGCAACGTCCTCGAGGAAATAAGTCCGCGAAATGAAATATTGGCGTGCAACGGTTAGCTTCATTATTTGCCAAGTGTGCGAAATGGGACTACGGCCCAATCGCGGGTAAATTCCGTCATCAATCGGCGATGCATCGCAGAAGTGCGTGGGACATAATCAGTAAGAATCTCACCCGAGCCGTTTGGGCCTTGGCATCCCTGAGCTGCTTTAGCAAAAATCTGCACAAAAATCGCTCCCCATCGGCACTTGCAAGACACGGTAGCCGGAGCGTGCCCGCAGACCAAACCGATGATGTTTGTAGTTGATTCGCGAATTGCCCATGATTCGAGTTGACAAGTTGAGCATTCAGCAGGGGGATTTTCGTTTGGGGGCCCTTTCTTTCGAGGTGCCGCGGGGAGCGTACGCCGTCTTAATGGGCCGAACCGGATGTGGGAAAACCACGATTTTGGAGGCCATTTGCGGGCTAAGGCCCATCCAATCGGGGCGCATCTTCTTGGACGGTCGCGATGTGACGACTTTGAGGCCTGCGGAGCGCGGCGTCGGTTACGTGCCTCAGGATGCCGTGCTTTTTCCGATGATGACCGTCGAAGAGCACTTGGGTTTTGCTTTGCGGATTCGCCGATGGCCCATCAAGCTCATCCGGCAGCGAAGTGTCGAGCTGGCGGAACTGCTGGGGATCACGGGGCTGCTGGGCCGGTATCCGGAGGGTTTAAGCGGCGGTGAAAAGCAGCGCGTTGCCTTGGGCCGCGCCCTATCCTTTAACCCTCAGATCCTCTGCTTCGATGAACCGTTGAGCGCTTTGGATGAGCAAACCCGCGAACAAATGTGTCAGCTTCTGGCGGAAGTCCGACGAAAAACCGGCGCGACCATCCTCCACGTGACCCACAATCCTTACGAGGCCGCAAGGCTCGGCGATGTGCTATTCCACTTGGAAGCCGGTCAACTGACGCGGTTATCGGTGGGCGATGGGCTGCCTCAGCAACTTACGGAGCCCAAGGGCGAAGGATGCAACTTCCTTCTGAAGCCGACGTAGGTATCAGGAAGACTGAGAAAGCAAGCTTCTTTCCAAAATTGGGGTGAATTAGCCCGGGAAACCCGTCAGGATCGAAAAGAGACTCCTTCTTTCCCCAAAATTTTTCCCTCTCCGCTCGCAATCCCCATGGAAGGCGAAGCCGCGGAGCATACGCCCTTAGTTAATCCGCCGTAACTTTGGTCTTTCGCGCAGCCAAATCGGGGGTTAATCGCCTTATTCGAAATCAGTTTTCGGGCGACTTACCTTCCTCTTTGAGCTTTTGAGGCATCCGGGCGATGTGTTCTGGATGCGCCGCGAATCTGGCGGAGAGCGTAGTTCTTCGGGTTTTACGCTCGCTTCCCCAACAAGACGTCGGCATTTCGAAGTGTGGATGTAAACGGATGAAAGCTGAGGCACAATTTGATGAGCGCTTAAAAGATCTAGAGTTTTCTCGGTCTTGAAGGCCGTACAGCATTGGGAGAGGACCGATCTAGAGGATGCTCGAGCTTATCAGAGATAGCTCTAGGTTTTTTCACAAGCTTTAAACGTTATAGGCTCCCCAACATGCCTTATGAGCTTTTGGTGTCGGTTGATCTTTCTTTTCCGAAACTTAAGGTCTAGGCGAAAGGCCAGACTCATATCAAAAACCCGTTTATCTGCCGGTCTCAAGCCTGTTAAGAAGAGCCCAAGTCGTAAGTGCGTGATCTTACGATGAGTTCGAAATCCCACTCCCTTTCTTATTTGTTTAAAGGCAAGAGTGGTAAATTCCCACCGTGACATGTGCGCAACTTCTTCGTATTCTTGGCTGCAAGCCGTAGGTTGCTTCTGCAATTCGAGCCGGTAAGCCGCTAAGAGTGCGTTTTTCCCGCAAAAATACGTGTTTTTGCGCTCCTTGGGGGAGCGCATCACGTAGTCAGGCAACGTGATTAGCACCCGGGTTGCAGCCTATCCGAAGTTGATTGATACGAAGTTTGTTTGACCTTGGGCCAATGCAACCCTCAAAGGCTTCGATATACCGGCAACTGATGTTGTGGGCACACAGTTGGAGTGGGTTCCCAGTGAACTGTTGTATCCAAGTGCGTAGGCGGTATCCTTCGTCGATGATCTACGCGAAAGAACATATGCGAAACAAGAGAGAAAGAACGGTGCATATGATGAGGCAATCATCGAAGTGAAACTGGTAATCCACCTCCTTCGAAGGACTCGAAGAAAAAAATTTTGCATGTTGGCGCGAAAAAGTACTTGCAAGAATTTTGAATTCCTGTAGGATATGTTCCAGAGAAGGTCTTTAACAATTCATCATGGGTCGCACGTAGTGTGGTAGGATGCACAGTGGTGAGCACGCACTGCGGTGAAGCCAAGCATCGTTGGCTTCATCAAGCCGTGTGAGTAATGGACAAGACTCGAACTAAGTAGGTGTATAAATGCTCTCGACCCGAAGGTGGCCAACATAAGGGTCGGAGCAAAACGGTTGAGTGGTTTGTTGGAAGGGGCGACCGACCTGACGAGTTTCGGCCCCAGCCCGAGTGTCGGCCAGGTCACGCCCGGGACGTTTTAGTTAGAGGAGGTTCAAAGGTGGCCAAGAAGACGGCTACGACCAAGAAGGCGGCCACACCCAAGAAAGTGGCCAAGAAGCCGACGACGACCAAGAAGGCTGCACCCAAGACCGCCAAGAAGAAATAGCCTTCGCGTCGTCTGCTGTGGGTTTTGCTCAGAACCCACGTGCCTTGTGACCCGACGAGAAAGGGACGCCCGGTGGTTTCGCCATCGGGCGTCTCTGCTTTTATGAGCCCCTTACCAAGTTGGCGAAACTAAGTCAAAAGGAAGCGGACCCCGGTACCTCCCCCAGTCGGCGGCCGCCCGAGCCATCCGAGCTGTCGGACTGAGT
>CAKZMM010000008.1 GCA_937128505.1 uncultured Thermogutta sp. | reverse complement strand
ACATTTTGCGGCGTGGGCGCGGGGGTAGAGCTACTAGGAGAGCTCCGGATAAATAGCAACTAGTTGTAACCTTTTGGAGCAAAATGTCCGATTGACTGAAGGAGTGAGGCCAATGCGATCTATCCTGGCGGTTCTCGTTGTGTTAATGATCTTGTTGCCCTTGGCCTTTGTCGCTGGATGTGGTGGAGGTAGCCAAACTCCGGCATCGCAAAAGGATTTGAGAGACACCACTCAGCCAGAGGTAATGCGCGACCTACTTCCTCCCCCGGGCACCGGCGGCCAAGTGCCGGCAGGCGGCGGGGCCCCAACAGGGCAGTAACCCTTATTTTGGTTCAGCTTCGGGGTCGTTTTTGGCTGAGAACTCGTTCAACTCCCATCTGATCAGTTCCTCCGCGACGAAGCAGGGGTGTCCCCGGTCGATGGGTGAACACGATACTCAGCATTCTGGAGAAGTACCGACGAACGATTTAGCAGTACCCGTTAGTACGGCACTCGGCGAGGCGATGATTCGGCCTTGAGCGGCATCGCCTCTCCGATCGTGCAACCGTCCTGTGCCTGGACAGATGCTGGTTGTCAAAGGGCCATCATATGGTGGCCCTGATTTTTTTATTTTTGCCACCAAAATTAACTTGCAGCCATTCCGATCGTACTTTTACCTCATGGGGTCGGATTCTTTTCCACGTTGCTTTTTTCTTTCATCACGCCGAATCTACCCGGCCTAATTTTCCGGGCCGAGCGGCCTAGAAAGCTTGCAATCTTTGCCGTTTAAAATCCCCATCCTTTCAAAGCTTTTTGTGAAATCGCTCAACTTCTGCCAAATAGCAAATGCTACTATGGTCATGTATGATGTCAGGTTTATAGGTATTCGCTACTTCGCTACGAGGGCGAAAGTCGCCTTTGACAGGTTTTCTGCGGTTGAGTATTCTGCGGACCGCAGATGGAACGAACTTGAAGAGGCAAGCTCAAGGGCGAGAAGAAGACTCTCTCAAGTTTTGCGCACGTTTTGTGCCAAAGATCAACTTTTGAGGATTCAACATTGGTTTAAAGGTTTCAGGTGCCAAATTCGACATTGGCCGTTTTTTCAGAATCTTAGTAGGGGATCTTCAAAGTTTTAGTTGGTGAGCCGCCAGGGAGTTGAGGCTGCTGCCAACCGCGAAGGGCAAAATCACTTTCGCCACGGAGGGCGATCGCTTTGACGTCCAAACCCAAGGTGCTGATCATCGACCCGTCGGAGGAAAGCTCCGAAGCGCTCAAGGCTGTTCTGGACCACAGCGGTTTTCATGCGGAAATTCTCCCCCCAAGAGCAGCCCGCCAATCAAAATTTGAGGGATTTTTCCCTCAGGTCATCGTGGTCGACGAGAATGCTCTTGCCACTTATTCAGTCTGGTTCCGGGCCATGGCTGCGAGGTATCAAGCCGCCACGACAAAGGTTATCTTTATCGGTTCCCGCACATTGACCGCATCGAACCCCTCTTTGGACGGAGCGATCTTCACCAAGCCCTACCATTATCCCCCGCTCATCCGTACAATCGAACGGTTAGTCCAAGAGGTGGAAAGCCCGGCCGCTGCCCGTGCTGCTTAAGCGAAATTCCCCAAAATTCTTCCCGGCATGGCCCGGGTAGGGCTCAGCGGGCTGCGGGTTGCATGGAAAATGCCAGGGGGTTGTGGGTCGTGCCGTCGTTGTTCGTGATCCGCGGCGAGGATCAAGGAAGCCGATTCGAGCTAACCGAGGCGGTGACCGGCCTGGGGCGGGATTCCTCCAATCCGGTCCGGCTCCATGATAGTGAGGTATCGCGAAAGCACGCGGAGATCCGCCGCGAAGGCGATACCTACGTTATCGTCGATCTGAATAGCTCGAACGGCACCTTCGTCAATGGCCAGCGGATCATCGAGCACCGGCTGGCTACGGGCGATCAGATTCAGGTCGGCCGGACCCTTTTACTTTTCACTCAACCCCTGGAAGAAACCCAGATTTATGGCCCGGGGAAGGTCAGCATCACCACCGCCGGCGAAGAGATGCACCCCTCCCAAATTGTTCGCACGATCGCCCCGGGCGAAGGGAGCCAAATCCTCCGGTGGCCGGCCGAGGCGCCCGACATCGGTTGGCTGGCTCAGGCTCATCGTAATTTACAAGTGATGTACCGGGCGGCCCTGGCCGTCAGCCACACGGCGGATATCGATCAGTTGTTGAATCGAATATTGGATCTAATTTTCGAATCCGTCGATGCGGACCGCGGGTGTATTCTCTTGGTCGATCCCGACACGAAGCAGTTGCAGCCGAAAGTGCGCCGGGTGCGAAAGGGGCGTCCCGGGGATGATGAGTTAAGAATCAGCAAGACCATCCTCGATTATGTCCTCCAACACAACGAGGGGGTCCTCACCACCGATGCGCAGCAGGACCAGCGCTGGGATCCAGGGGGGAGCATTGTCCAGGGCGGAATCCGCGAAGCCATTTGCGTGCCTATGCAGGGCCGCTATGAGTTGGTGGGGGTGATCTATATGGATCGTTTTACCCCGCCACATCGGGTCATAGACCAAGGCATTACGCAGAGCTTTACCGAGGATCAATTGAAACTCATGGTGGCCCTGGCCCACCAGGCGGCCTTAGCGGTGGAGGATACCCGGTATTATTCCGCCATGCTTCAGGCCGAGCGACTGGCGGCAATCGGTCAGACGGTGGCCACTCTATCTCACCACATCAAAAATATTCTCCAGGGCATTCGCGGCGGCAGTTACCTTATTGAAATGGGCCTGGCCGAGCACAACGAAGAGCTCGTGCAAAAAGGCTGGAAAATTGTCGAGAAGAACCAAAACCGCATCTCGGCCCTGGTCATGGACATGCTCACCTTTAGCAAGGAGCGTGAGCCGGAGTTGGCGGTGGCGGATTTGAACCGGGTGGTCTCCGAAGTGATCGAGCTGATGCAATCCCGGGCCGAGGAACTTGGGGTTGAACTCCAATGGCATCCTGGGGAGGGAATCCCGGAATTGGTTTTCGACCCGGAGGGGATCCACCGTGCCGTCCTTAACGTAGTGACGAATGCCCTGGATGCAGCCGCCGAACGGGGCGAAGGCGGGGCGGTTGTGGTCCGCACGGGACTCCTGGAGCAAGAGGAGAGCGTGCAAGTGATCGTGGAAGACAATGGCCCCGGCATTTCCCGCGAACAGATGCGAACGCTCTTTAGCCCGTTTGCTTCGACCAAAGGCTCGCGGGGTACCGGTTTAGGGTTACCGGTCAGCCAAAAGATTGTGAACGAACACGGGGGTCGAATTCTGGTCGAAAGCACACCTGGCCAAGGAGCCCGGTTCACCTTGCAGTGGCCTGCCGTGCTTCCTGGCTGCGGACCGAGGACGAGTGTTTCTTAGCGCGGCTTTTTCCGCGGGACTTGCCGCGAAATAGGTGAAAGACATTCCGTCAGATCGAAGTGCTTTCTTCAAGCGGGGGTGGTCAGGCGGCCTCCTGCTGGCAGCGACCATCGTCGGGAGTCTGAGTCGCAAAAGCGGGGCAATACCGCGGAAATAACGGAGTCGCAGGTGTTCTTTGTAATGCCAGCGGCAGGATTGATGCCCGGCTCCTGCCGGCCCCCTTGAATAAGCAAGCTCATCGGCCATTCATTGCCGGGATTCTGTAGCCCCTTGTAAGCGCAAGTAAAAGCTTAAGCTTGCGGCATCCCTTGCGATCCTATATGTGCTCTTCAGGCAGCGGAGTTTCTTTCGGCTTGGAAATGACTCGGCTTTGCGACTTTAAAGGGGGGCCGACGCCATTCGGGAGAAAAGTGAAACGAGCCTTTGGGCTGAGAGAGAATTGCCTCACCGAGTATCAGTCCTGAGATCAGCCCTAAGGTAGGAACCACGTGAAACCATAACGCCGAACGACAACGTTAGCGAAGGCAGATTAAGTATCTCCTAGCAATCAGACCATCATCCCCCACCGAAAGAGGGGAGTATATCAACGACACTATCGGGGCCAATCGGCGTCTCTAGGCCCCCAAAGGCGATTCTCCCATCCACTACGAGCTTATAGATCGGCCGCAGCCGATTTCCGTCGCATAGTCGTTCCCGAAACCCGGGGAATTGCCGATCCACGTGGGCTATTAAATCTTCCACCGTTGTTCCGTCGCCTTCCCAACGACGAATGCCACCGGCCCATTGCGCGAGTAAAGACGGAAATCGAATTTCTGCCATCTTCGGCGTCCACGGTTCCTGCAGTCGACTTCAACCTTGACCGTCTAATCGGGACACAACCCGCAAACTATCGTAATGCTCCGCGAACTATGGCGACGCTTTTTTTGCCGACCACCGGTTGCTGACTAAGCGGGAATTACCCCCAAGAACCGTTTCAAAGAGTGGGTAGTTGTGCATCCATATTTCGCTCAGAGATAGAACTTCCCGATTCTAATAACAGTTACGGCGTTTCAAAGAGCACGGTTGTGCCCCGGTGGGATGTGAAGATCTACGACATTCAGTCCGGCAATCCACAAAACGTGCATAACACCCTCTGCGTTAGAAACGACCGAGGTAAAACGGAAGCTGCACGCTTCAATCCTTTTTGATTTGAGAATCTTTGATTCGATCCCAAGGCATGTTACAGGCCCCTCCCCCCGAATTTCCCGCATTTGCGTCGCCGAATTCTATCCGCATAGAGTTTTCCGCAGCCTTCCGACATTTCGAATTCCATCCAAAGCGCGATTGACTGAATTGGGAGATTGCCTCCGTCTGCTTTGTGGCCGGGCAAATACTGGGTCAAACTCCGCGTTGCGATTCCATGCGGCAACGCTGCTCCTGCATCAGCTCCTGCTTCCACTGTTGCAGGTATTGAAGGGCTTGAAGTGGTGTGGTTTGGTCGATATCCAGGGAGCGGATCGCCTCCAACACCGGATGGGCCGACGGAACAAATAGCATCAATTGGTACGGGTCGTGCCGGGGTTTTCCCCGGGTGCGCCCCGCCAAGCGGGGCCGGCCCTGCCCATCGATATGCTCCGCCTCCAGTTGGGCCAGGATCTGCTTAGCGCGGGAAATCACCTCACGAGGAATTCCGGCTAGCCGCGCTACGTGAATGCCGTAGCTTTTGTCCGCGGCCCCCTCGACGATTTTATGGAGGAACACGACCTCGTCGGCCCAATCGCGGACGGCAACATTCAAATTCTTGACGCGCTCGCAAACCCGGGCCAAATCTGTTAATTCGTGATAATGCGTAGCAAATAGCGTGCGGCATCCGATTCGATCGTGCAGGTGCTCTACGATGGCCCAAGCTAACGAAATCCCATCGTAGGTGCTCGTACCCCGACCGACTTCGTCGAGGATCACCAAGCTCCTCGGGCTCGCTAAGTTCAGGATTCGTGCCATCTCAAGCATTTCGACCATGAAAGTGCTTTGCCCCCGGGCAAGTTCGTCGCTGGCCCCCACGCGGGCAAAGATGCGGTCCGCCAGCCCAATCGTGGCTTGTTTCGCCGGGACAAAGCTGCCGATTTGGGCCATCAGCACGATTAACGCCACCTGCCGGATATACGTGCTTTTGCCGGCCATATTCGGACCGGTAATAATAAGGATTTCGCCCACCTCCGGACCCACGTACGTGTCATTGGGCACGAAGCTGCTTCCCTCCGGACCGGCATCGAGCACCGGATGGCGTCCTTCAATGATTTCCAGCACCGGCTCTTCGACCACCTGCGGCCGGCAGTATCGGCGACGCCGCGCCAAATCGGCCAAGGTGCTCAGCACATCGAGCTCTGCTAAAGCCGAAGCCGTGGCTTGAAGGGCCGATCGCCGCGCAGCGACTGCATCCCGCAATCGAACAAAAAGCTCGTATTCGAGCTGCCTTGCCCGTTCTTCGGCACTCAGTACTTTTTCCTCATACTGTTTCAACTCCGGCGTGATGTATCGCTCCGCATTCTTCAGCGTTTGTTTGCGGATGTAGTTGCTCGGCACACGATCCTGCTGACTGTGAGAAACCTCCAGATAGTACCCGAATACCTTGTTGTACCCGACTTTTAGCGTTTGAATGCCGGTGCGTTCGATCTGCTCGGCCTGATACCGGGCAATCCACTGCTTGCCGCCGCGACGGAGTTGCCGTAACTCATCCAACTCCGCGTGGTACCCATCGCGGATGAATCCCCCCTCCCGACACGACAGGGGACAGTTTTCCACTAGGGCCGATTCCAGCTCTCTTTGCAGATCCGTGCATGGATCGATGGCCGCTGCCAATTCTACCAGCCGAGCAGCGTGCACCGCGGCCAATCGGGCTTTCAGTTCCGGCAAAGCGGCCAAAGTGCGCGCCAAAGCCCGCAAGTCTCGCGGGGTTACCCGGCCTGTTACCGCCCGACTGACGAGTCGCTGCAAATCGCACACATTTTTCAAATCAGCCTGCACACCCTCCAACAAGGGGGTGGTGCGAAAAAACTCATCGACGGCATCAAGCCGCCGCTCGATTGTAGCCTTATCGTTGAGCGGACTTGACAACCAATCGGCCAGAAGACGCGAGCCCATCACCGTCACACAGCGATCCAGCGCCCCCCACAAACTCCCTTCTCGGCGGCCGTCCCGGAGTGTGCGGGTGATTTCCAAGCTGGCCCGCGATGCGCAGTCGATTTCGAGCCGATCGCCCGATCGATACGGGCGAACCCGCTCAATGTGCTCTAAGGCCGTTTTTTGGGTTTCGAACAGATAGTCGAGAACGGCTCCCGCCGCCTGAAGGGCCGGGCCATCCCGTTCCGGATCAAACCCGAAGCCCTCAACTCCGACTGTGCGAAATTGTTGGGTCAAGCGGTTTAATGCATTCGGGGCATGGAAGGCCCAATCCGGCCGCCGAGTGAGCATCCAATGGCCGCGGATTTCCTCCGGTGTTATTGCCGCCTCCTCCGGAACCAAGCATTCCGAAGGTCCAATGCGTGCCAAATGGTCCGCAATACTTCGCCGCGGGACGACGCTTGCCCAGAATTCGCCCGTGGAAAGTTCTACCCACGCTATCCCCGCCGTATCCCCTGGCCAAACGGCTGCCAAATAGTTGGCCTGACGGGGATCAAGGAGCAATTCTTCCGTGAGGGTCCCCGGTGTGACAACCCGCGTGATTTCTCGCCGCACAAGCCCTTTTGCTTCGCGGGGATCTTCCACCTGCTCGCAAACCGCGACGCGGAATCCCGCCGAGATCAGCCGGGCCAAATACGTCTCCAATTGATGGTGCGGAAAGCCGGCCATCGGCGGGGCATCCTCGCCTTTGTCCCGGCTCGTGAGCGTGAGGTTCAGGGTTCGGGCAGCAATCTTCGCATCTTCATAGAAAAGTTCATAGAAATCTCCCATGCGAAACAGCAGGAGGGCATCGGGACAAGCCCTTTTGGCCTCCAAATACTGTTTCATCATCGGAGTGGTTGCGTTTTCCATAGCTCGCTCGATCACCTGGTCATCCAGCGAACCACGTCGCCGAGATGTTATTCATAAATTCCTTATGCAAAATTCCTTATGCAATCAGCCTGCCGCGAAATGGCAGCCTTGTGGAAGACCGACCCGGAGATGGTCTCAACTTGACTCATTCTATCACTGCAAAGAGTTCCCTCCTATCAAGGTCCGCGACCGGCTCCGGCAGAAACCTTGGGCATTATCCGCCAGTGCCCGAAGCCTCCCTTTAACCGTCACGAAAGCTGAAACCTGGAGCGAAATTTACCACTGAAGCCGAGTCCAGCATTTCGAACGAAAAGGAGCCCTTCAATTAATGCCGGGCCTTTTTTCCGCGGGTTGGGCCATCTGCAAGATCCGATCTGCAATCTCCGCTGCGCTTTCCCCGGCACTGACCGGCACGAACCGACACTCGCACAGGCTGCGAAACCATATGCGTTGTCGCCGAGCCAATTGCCAGGTGTGCCGTTTGACCAAGAGAATCGTTTCCTCCAAAGTGCTCCGGCTCGATAGATACGTAAGAACCTCCCGATAGCCCACGGCTTGTGACGCGGTGGGACTGAGCCGGCCATACCGGGCGAGCAAACCCCGAACTTCTTCCACCAAGCCGCGGCAAAACATCTCGGCTACGCGATCTTCGATTCGCCTTCGCAGATCCTCCTTCGCACGGTCGAGAACAAAGACCCGGCACAATGCGGCAGGGGTCCCCTTTTCGAATTGCTGCTGAAGTTCGCTCAGTGGTCGACCGAGCTTCTCGTACACTTCAAGGGCCCGGATAATGCGCCGAGGATCATTCGGATGAAGGCGTGCGGCTGCCTTCGCATCAACCTGCGCGAGTTTTGCGTGGAGATAGCCCGGGGGTTGCTGTGCCGCCTCCTGCGCGAGTTTTTCCCGAAATGCAAAATCGGCTGGTGGCCCGACAAAGACCCCGCGCAACAAAGCCTTCATATAAAGTGGTGTGCCGCCCACCACTAAGACCGGTTTGTGGGCGGATTCAATCTGCCGAATAACCCGATGGGCCTCCGCAACATACTGCCCCAAGCTGAAGCTCTCGGTGGGGTCAAGCATATCGATTAAATGATGAGGGACCTCGCGTCGCTCGTTGGTACTCGGCTTGGCTGTGCCGACGTCCATGCCGCGGTATAAAGCCATAGAGTCGGCTGAAACAATTTCCGCGCCTAGTTTTTTCGCCAACTCGATGGCAACGGAGGTTTTACCAGAGGCCGTCGGACCCGAAAGGTACCAAGGGGTCAATAAGGGCGCAAAAACCTCGGGAGAACTCCCTCTATTTAAGGCTTCCATAACCCAGTTGTACCCCTAATCCTGAACACGCTCCGGTATCCAATTTCACAATTTTGATCTGCCAAGTCGTGGTTTCTGAACCGCCGCTCAGTCATGACCCATTTTCATCATCTTTTTATTTCACTATCTTTTTAACTTTCCATTTATCCCTTGATCCTTTCCCTCTATGCTGCGTGTAGGTAATCCGCCCGACAAATTGGGCGAGCACGCATGCGAACTCCCATTTTTTATTGGCAAAATATTGTCATGAGGCTTAAATAGTTTATTAACATAATGACGATCTGGGGTGTTGTTCACGAAATTGAATGATGTGTGTGATTCAGATCGGCATGCGCGCCGGAGGACAGCCTCGATGCGGCTTAACACCCTTACCCTAAAACGATCAACATTTGAATAGACGGATACTCCAAGAATTCGAGAGTTAAATTCGTTCCGAAACCTAAGTTCACTGACATTTTTCTTGTGATGATTGACCGATTAACCTCATTAGTCTTCCTACTTTTGTTCACATTAAAGTACTTTTGTTCACATTACAGCACGGAGAGGTTGGTTTTCCACAACAAATTGCGCGAATTGTCGCACCTGTTGGGCGAAATTGCGTTTTGGTCTCCTTCTCAGTAATTCCTTCCATAATAAAGAGTGGTTGCAGACTGTTGTAACTTCTCATCAGAACGGCGTGAAATAGGAGAGCTCAAAGAAGTAAGACTGGCTAGGACTAGGTAGCGTAAAAGTTCATCGTTTTGACCTATTTATCTGATAAATATGAAGAAAAATGCTAATATTTGATGTCGCCGTGGCCCCTTAGTTGCGGGGATTCTGTTTGCTTTTACCCTGGCCCGAATCGAGCCAAACCAACAGAGATCTGAAGATGATTTTGTTATCGAGTCCGTCGCCTCTCCGTTTAGATTTCTAAACCTGAACTCAATCAAAAATCAATCCAGAAATGCTATTTTCCCCATTTTGATCTCTTTCGAAAAAGATCTTGATTGCTTCTGTACCCCCGCAATACCATAGCCGCTCCAAACCGGTCGGCTCTCCCGTCCCCGAGGCGAGCGGAACTCATCAGGCAGAACCAAACTTAGCAGGCAATTAAAGCAAGCTCACACAACCGTTGCCGGTCGTTTTCATAAGCCGAGAGTCTAAATGAAATGAGACTCCATCGGTCATGTTTCGATACGGAGCGATCCCGGCGACGGAAAACTGCATAAACAACCTCAACATTAATAGGGGCCTGGACAAGCGGCCGACCTCGCGGTCTTTGATGGCCGAGACGATATCATCCTTTTCGTGTGTTTCGCGCATGCATCTGGTCGTGCACTATACCTCCGACGATTCTGGTTATAATTTCGGAAAATTATAAACCCTTTTCGTTCAATTTGAGCTTTTCCAGCGTGCTTTCACCCTTGTTGTGAATGGGCGTTCGATATCTCGTCCAGGTGCCTCTTGAGGCTCATCGATCGTACAGCTGACCCAATATGGCCACACCTCGTTTAAGCAAGTTCACGGGCCGCTCGTCAAGGGCGCCGGTCGAGAGTCATTCATATTTGATTCCAGATATGCACGATCGGCTTGGCCAACAGATGACAGCCACAACAAATTCGAGCTTGTCACGGCGATACCTCTTCGTGCTGCTGCTCCTTGTCACCTTGGGTGTTTTTACCTCGTCAAGTTATGCTCAGTTTCCACCAAGCATGGCGGCAGCGGCCTCGCAAGGCGGCGGCCCGGAATTCCTGGGAACCGGGGAAAGTCGAACGGGAGAGTACCTCGTTTTCAAGCTTCAACATCGTTCCGCGAATGAAGCACGCGAACTTTTTACCCAACTATTGGGTACGATTTCCGGAATTCACATCGTTGCCGATGTCACGCAAAACCAGTTATTGATTCAGGCTCCCGAGGAATTCCGCTCGGCAATTTCGGAGCTGCTTCAGCGGATCGATAGGCCGGGTGTTTCCGGTCCACCACGGAGCCCCGCCAAACCTAACCTATCTGTCAAAAGCTATCTGTGTCCGGAGGGAATTGGCCAAGCAATCGCAGAACGACTTAAAAGTCACTACCCGCCGGAATCGGGAGTGCGTGTCGCTTTCGATATCCAGAGTTCCCGATTGTTGGTGGTCGCCACTGCGGAGCTTCAACAGGCCATCGAAGGTCTGCTTCGGAATTGGGGGGCTTTGCTCGAAGAAGGCTCTGTATCGTCATCCCCGCTAAGGGCAGAGCGGAGTTCTTCTCCGCCAAACGTGCCGAGGACGGATGCGCTCATGCCGCCGCAATCGCCGGGAAGTTTCGCGCCAATTCCGCCGCGCCCTGAATCGGCCCCCCAACCCTCGGCACCGGAATCTCCCCTCGCTTCTCAGGCACCGGTGACGGTGATCATTCCGCGCGGAGCGGCATCTGGAGCGATGGGCGGCGCCTCAGCTCCCAGCGAGCAAACTTATATTCGGCTCAATCTGCTTCAAGCCAACGAGGCCCGTGAGCAGCTCGAGCAATTATTGGGGCCTCGACTAACTCCTACATCCCCGGTGCAACCAGCCCATGGAGAGCTTTCGTTTCGGGATCTTCGCGGACGAGAAGTCCTATTTGGTTTCGACGCGGCCGGCCGCGGCATTTGGCTGCGGGGAGCTGCTCCCCTTGTCGATCAATTCTCGAAGTTGATTCGCGCACTGGATGCCCAACCCATGGCTGAAGTTCAAAGCCGCATTATCCCGCTGCGGCGTACTCGGCCGGAAAAGATCCGCGAAGTGGTGGAGGCCTATCGGCACGGTCGGCTGCCGGATGAAACTCCCAAGCCGGATGCCCCCGCAGCTCATCCCCCCGAAGGGGCCATGCATTGGTCGGTCCCGGAAGCCCCATCGGTTCAGCCAGCCCAATATCTCGCCCCATTACTGCGGGTGACGGCCCCTTTAGTCGGGGAAAAAGCCGAGCCGGCTCCGGCACCATCGTTTCAACCTTCACAGCAGGGAGCATTCGCATGGGGCGAAAGCCCACAAAATGATTTAAGCCGCATGCCGGCAGTACCCACCTGGGCAGTAGCCCAGATTCCGCTGAACGCCCAACCGCCGGTGGGCCCCCCGGCCTCGTCGCCGGGAGCAATTTCAGGTCAAATTGCTCCCGGTGTTCAGCCCGATCAACCGGCGGCTCCTCCGGCCACAGTCCCCCCAACTCCTCAGCCCACTTATCCTGCGATTGCCGATGTGGAGGTGGAAACCCTCCCGGACCTGGATGTGATTATCCTCCGCGGGAGGCAACGCGATGTAGAGGAGCTCACGCAGATCATTGCCGAGCTGGAACGCTTGAGCGAGCTGACCGAACCGAAAATCGACATCTATCGGCTCCGCCATGTCAATTGCTTGAGCTTGGCACGGGTGATCAGCGAGGTTCAAACGGACCTTGTCGGCGGAAAGCAGGGCCGAGTCCGTATCACTCCCTTGGTCAAGCCTAACGCGTTACTCCTCGTCGGTTGGGGCGAGGCGGTGGTGGCCATCAAAGAGTTGATCGCCAAACTCGACCAACCGGAAGCCCCGAGCACGCAGCTCCGTGTTTTCCAACTCAAACGCGCAAACGCCAACACGGCTCGGACCACGATCACCGGGGCCTTTATCAGCCGCGGAGGGCTTTCGCCCGAGGTCCAAGTGACCGCCGACCTAGTCACCAATTCGCTCATCGTGCGCGCCTCACCCACGGATATGCGGGAAGTGGAGCTGCTGATCCGGCAATTGGAGGGCGAATCCCAAGTCGTTCTCCAGACGCGGCTTTTTAAGCTGAAATTCACACTGGCAACCGATTTAGCCTCGACGCTTCAATCCGCCATAAATACCGCCGTTGGGGGGCCGCTTCGCAAATCGGCAGTGCTTGAGCTTCTCGGAATCGACAAACAAAAGCAGGAAGTGCTACGTTCGGGATTGCTTACCGACGTCCAATTCGTGCCCGACCCTCACACGAACTCCCTGCTGGTTACCTCACCTCCTGAAAGCATGGAACTTGTAGCCAAGCTGATCGAACAACTCGACTCACCAACCGCTATCGCCCAAATTAAGGTCTTTCGGGTCATCAACGGCGATGCCACCGCCTTAGCGGCTGTGTTGCGAACGCTCTTCCCGCCACAACCCGCCGGTGCTCAACTAGCCGGTGCGGAAGGAGAAACTACGCTTGTACCTGTGCGATTTTCCGTCGATGTCCGCACCAACAGCATTATCGCCACCGGGTCCCGGGGAGATCTTGCCATCATCGAGGCACTTCTTTTGCGGTTGGATGAAGAGGAGGTGCGGCAGCGGATCAACACGATCTACCGACTGCGGAATTCGCCGGCCACCGACGTTGCACGATCCATCAACGAATTTCTTCGCACCGAGCGGCAGCTCCAACTCGCAGCACCGGGGGTCATCAGTCCTTTCCAGCAAATTGAAGCCGAGGTCGTTGTTGTCCCCGAGCCCATCAGTAATGCTCTGATCATCAGTGCCACACCGCGTTTCTTCCAAGACATCATGGAGCTGGTGGAAAAACTCGATGAGCAGCCGCCGCAAGTCATCATTCAAGTCTTAATTGCCGAAGTGGAACTTACCGACACCGACGAATTCGGCGTCGAATTGGGTCTGCAAGACTCCGTACTTTTCGACCGCAGCTTGCTCGGCAATATCCGAACCACCACGCAGACTTTCTTCGACCCGATTTCCGGTCAACGCACGAGCAGCACCGAAACGGTTATTGCCGCCACGAACGATCCCGGCTACAACTTCAATAATCAACCCCTGGGCAATGCCGGCAGTGCAAAAGCCCTTCAGAACTCCGACAAAATCGGGACTCAAGCCCTTTCCCATTTTTCACTCGGCCGCCTCAATAGCGAATTGGGCTACGGGGGGTTGGTGCTTTCGGCCAGTAGCGAAAACGTCAGCGTTCTGCTTCGCGCCCTGCAAGAAACCCGTCGCGTGCGGGTCCTCGCTCGCCCGCATGTGATGACCCTCGACAATCAGCCCGCCTTCATCCAGGTGGGTAAACGGGTGCCCCGCATCGTAGGAACTCGCTTCGACGGACGGGTACAGATGAATACCGTCGAGCTTGAACCAGTGGGCTTAATCCTCGCCGTCACACCGAGGATCAGCCCCGATGGGGTCGTCGTTATGATGGTGGATGCTGAAAAATCGGAATTGGGCCCCGAGCAGGAAGGTATTCCCATCTCGATTACTGAAGGAGCGGTGATTCGATCCCCTTCCGTCAATGTGACCACAGCTCAAACCACCGTCAGCGCCGCCCACGGAGAAACCATCGTAATCGGCGGGCTCATCACGAAAAACACGATCATCACCCGGCGGCGCGTCCCGTGGCTTTCCGACATTCCGCTCTTAGGACAACTTTTCCGCTATGATTCCGACCGGGATCGCCGCTCCGAATTGCTGATCATTCTCACGCCGTATGTCGTCCGGACGCCCGAAGATGCCGAACGGATCAAGCAGCTCGAAGCGGCGCGGATGAATTGGTGCATTGCGGATGTCGTCGACATTTACGGTCCAGTCGGGGTGGTGGGTGAGCACGTGCAAAACCCATTCATCGAGGAATCACCGGTGATCTTTCCCGATCTGGATCCTCGTGGACAAAAGCCCTATTTGCCGAAAAATCGCGGGTCTAAAAACCCAGAAGTTTCCTCAGAGTCGGCTACGCTGCCAGGCCCCACGGTCGCCCCATCTTTGGATTCTCCCTTATCCCCGCAAGATCCGATACCCCCCCAGGGCTCTTCCCAGATGCCCGTGCCTAACCCGGCTCTATCATCTCCCCTGGAAAGCGCAAGCATCGCGCCGAGCGTTTGGCTTTCCGTCGAACCGACGACCGACTTTGCGAATTCTGACCGCAGGAGCATTCCTGCGGGCCGATTCGCCCCGGAATACAATACGAACTTTAACATCGAATGGTTTACGCCACGTTCGTTCCCAAATTGCCCTATCCAAGCTACGGGTACAGCAACGACTTGAAGAGTAGGTACGCTGTGGTTTTGCGCTCGTGGAATTACGCCCCCATCTTATCGCGTGAACTAAGCGGCTAAGCACGAATTGTATCGCCAATCGATAGGAATCCCACGAAAGCAAGACTTTCGTCTCCTCGCACTATTGTGATCGCCGGTTTTTTCGCATTACCGCTTTTATTGTTTTTCGTTTTTGTTGCTCGAAAAGCGTTATACACGAGAGTTTTTTAACGATCACTTTTCTGAATGAAAGATTGACCAAAAAAACTTTCCCAGGCGTGGTCCTTTTCCGCTAAACACGATACATGCTTCCAACTCAGGCACCGGGTGGTGCATGCTCCCGGGTCAATCGGTAAGTGGCGCGTGCCGCTCGGTCAAAGGGCGAGCTCAGTACGCCACCGAATTAAAAGGCAAACGTAACCCGGTTCCGAGTCCAAGGGCACATCAAGCATGCTTCCCAGTTGAAAGGTGGGCATGGAGCAGATGAATAGGAAGCATCTTCGGCACTACATCCATCGGTCTCTCCTTGATGGGAAATATTCCCGAAGCCGAATCGCAATCCGAGCACCGCGTTGCGGCGCGGCATTTGCCCGCGTTCTTTCCGCCAGCAAGCGACCCCAACGATCCGATCGACTAAGCCGCGCAAATCCGTTAGGAAGTCTTTTCTCGCGCCGTGATCGTAAGGCCAGGATACTGCAAGGTTTGATCCTGCTATTATTCAGCTGCCTTCTTCTTACAGGCTGCACCCACCTTTATTTGGAAAGCACTACCGAGCAACTTCACACGCTTCTTGGCCTCGAACCCAAAATGCCCAAACCGCGTACGCCCTCCCGAATGACGGACATTTGGACCGATACAGTCCTCCATCAGCCGGGCCAACCGGCTATTCGCGGCTTCGGGGGCCGAGTAATGTTCTACGAACAAGGAAAGGATTCCCCGATCGTTGTCGACGGCACCTTCACCGTGTATGTCTTCGACGATGAAGTGACCGGTGAAAATGAACTAAAGCCCTTGCGGAAATATGTTTTCCTCCCTGAACATCTCCCCACGCATTACAGCCGCTCCAAGCTGGGCCATTCCTACAGCTTTTGGCTTCCGTTTGACGAGGTAGGTAACCCGCGGCGACAACTCAGTTTGGTTTCCCGATTTCAGGACGCCAAAACCGGAGAAGTGATTGTTTCCAAAGTGGTCCATAAGAGCTTACCAGGCCCCGCGCGGGAATCGCTCCCCCCAGACCGCCCCCAAACGATGCCCCAACCGCCACGCGCTACGGATTCATCGTCATGGGAGGATCGAGATGCTGCCCTGCGCCAAGCAATTCAAGGACAATTCGCGGTGGAGCACCTACCTCCTACTCTGCCCCAGGAAGCCCCGCAACACCCACCGCAAAAAAGAATTGAAACAACAACAATTGATGTGCCCGTCGGGATTGCTCAAAGGATGCTCGGGACTTCTGGCACTACAAAAGATTCATCCACCGATTCGCCTAATAGACCGGTGGATGCCTTGATAGTGCCGGGTTTCAATCTTCCCGCAGATTCCACCTCGGGGCCGGGCTCTGCACCGTCTTTCCCGCCAAATCATGCAGGGCAGTCGCAGCCAACCCAATCCGCGGCTCAACCGGGCACCAATCCCCTCGGGCTTCCCACGGGAAGTGCGTCGGTAAACCCGTCCAACCCATCGGCTGGCTTTAAGAGCTCGGATTTTTCCAGTGTAGGGGGCGGACTTTTTCCCGATCTGCAACCGCGGCCGCCTGAGCACAATCAACCTTACGCTTTAGCCGCTTGGAGTCAACACCCGCGGAATGCCAAGCCTTGGGGAAACCCACAACTTACCGGAGAAATCGTCTCACAAGAGAATCTCGCACAAGCGATGGCTGATCAAAGGACAAGCTCCGCCCCGTATCCTCAGACGACTCGTTTTTCGTCGGCGTCCAGCATGCCCACCGACGAGCCGACTACGGCCGCTCCGGCGGCTCGCGAGACGTTGCCTCGGACAACCCTGCGCCGGGGTTGGGGCGTACCTCCAAATGGTTCTCCACCTCTGAAATACCAGGTTCAAAGAGGGCCAGTAGTCTCGCCAGATTTTTTGCCCGGTCGGACTCAACCACACCGCGTAAGATGGCCCGCTCCCCTTCGAGCTGAACCTCCACAGTCTGATTTGCCGAGTTTCCCAGAGTACGAATGATACGATCTTGCAGCTCTAAGGCCCGAAGCTCGGTCTCCGGGAGTTCGAATTCGAAGCCCTTGGACAGACGGGGCGGATACATACGGCCGATAGAGCTCGGTTGGTTGGCCAATAAGCTGCTCACGCCCAAGGCTCGTTCCATCCGCGGCGGTATAGCCGACCGCGTTGCCGACCGCGCATCCCTCCCCGCCGAACCGAAAATGGGGCTTCCCGCCGTCCTTCCTATGAAAGTGCCCGGACGCCAATTTTCTCGCAAAAACCGTTCATTACCCGTGATTACCCCCACATCCTCTAAATGCAAGCGTGACTCCGACCTCATGGGGCTGCTCCCCACACGCCGCGGCCCAAACATTTGGGCAAAAGCTGATGGGGTGGGGAAAAATAGCTCACCCGTGCCCAAAAGAAGAGTGCAAAAAGCGACGAGAAAGGTTCGCGCTCGCCTGCCGGCCTTGCCGCGAAAAGTTGAACACCCTTTCAAAAGCGGCATAGTCTCGCTATAGATCATCACACAATCCTCGCTCACTGATCGCGTCCGGGAAAAAATGCGGGAAAGGCGCAATTTGCCGGGGGGACATCGCATGCTCGTGAACTCTAAACGGCTCAGTTTCGGTGTTAGAATTTTTGCCGTCCCGAAAGTGCCCGGTTCGCCCCCCCATCACGAAATCAGCTCAACGCTTTTCCATTTGCAGAGCTAAAAACTACAAGCGGGCACAAAAACGCGCGGTTTTGTTCGGAGTGGAAAGTGCAGCCCGGTACAGCTGACTTGAGGCGGCCGAATCGTGAATTCGATTATCTACGGCTACAGTCCTAAACCGGTTGTTCCCTCAGATGTCGTTTGCGAAGCTCTTCCAGTTCACTTGCCAACCTGTGGCGCAGGGGATTTTCGGGCCGCAGACACTCCAATAAACTTTGTGCCTTCTTGAATGTTTGCTCTGTGATCTCGTTCCCCCCAAAGAGTCGTCGCCAATTCCGACACACCTGTTCATCGGTCAACAAGTTTCAGCCCTCCACGGACATCTCCGGCTCAATCGGCCTTGACTGATCCCGGATCAAAACCTCTTAGCCGCAAGGCAAGTCCTCGCCTTGCCCAACCGTAGCTCCTTTTCTTGTGGTGGCTTATTGAATCTCGGGAAGCCGCGAACGCTTCCCACGGGCATCTGAAAAATTATATCCAATTTGCGTTTTGCGGGTCTCTACTGCTCTCCCGACCCATACACCCCTTCAATAGACGGAAGAAATCTTTTTGAGAAGAACTCCGGGTACTTGCGCCGGACTGGGGGCAAGCACTCTCAAGACCGGTGCCTGACAGACCAACGTCGCGAAGGTACCAATGCTGAAACGGAATCCTCGCCAAACCGGAAGAATCACAAAATAAGCTACTTATTCCGAACGCGATCTCAGCAACTTAAACCGCATGTTAAACCGCGTAATTCTGGGAAACTGCTCCGATTAAGAATTATGAAACCCCACAAAAAACAAACTGAGTTCATAATCTTCTCCAATTTGGTGACAATCCCGATTCATCCTCATTGATAGGAAGTCAGCATCAAAAGGTAGGATTAGAGCCTTGGACCCCGGGCCGAAATTTCGAGCGGGGTAAGCCGGGTGGTTTTTGGCGGGTAGCAACGCGGTGTGCGGAACCCAGGACTGCCGTTATCGTTCAACGGGTGGGGCAACAATTGGGTGGGAACGACACAGGGGGGTAAACACAGGGGGGTAATAGGGTATCGGGGATTAAAGTGCGGGTTTATCGGGGAGTTTTGGCGGATTCTCGGGCCGATGCCGGTTGTATTTGGGAGGCCCTATTCTGGGAAAAATGGGGATTTTGAATCCGCAGTGCGAGGGGAAATTGCCCAGGTTGCTCTTCTAAGCAGTACACCTTTTCCTGTTGGCTTCCTGCCTTCCCGGATTCAGGAGGCACCCGTGACGGATCTTTATTATTGGTAGCATGAAAGTATGGATTTCTGACCAAAAGAGGCCCAGAAACCGTTTTACTTTTTTGTCTTTGAGCTGATTCAACAGTCGGTGAATTAAACGAGAGATTTCGCCACCACCCCTCTCCGCGATAGCAGCTTGATCGGTCAGGTAGACCCATCCATCGGGTTTCTAATTCGATGTCACCGCGCCAGATCCAAGCGAATGGAAAGGCCCCGTATGGTCGCGCGACTATTCCATCGTAATATACCGGCGGATAAAGAGCGTAAAACGGGGGCGATCGATCCTCCTGTTGGCGTGAAAACCAATATGAGGGGGCACTCCAACCCCACATGGGGTAGGCCACTCCTGCGGACAACCGTAACTTGGTCGGCCATACCCCCTCAGCCGCAACTTGCCGGCTCCCCGGTAAGACAAGTTGCAATAGGCCTCCAGCTATTATTACTTTCTTCATGATGCAGGAATTCAATCGTATTTTGCCCAACGTAATGGAGCCTTTATGCCAGGGGAAAAATGCGTTTTTGTATTCCCGGGGTGGCTATCAGCCGCCTAATCAATATCATTCCTACCAATATCCTTCCTAAAGCAATTATTTCTTCTAGATTATGCAAAATAGCTAGCCTCATTATAATCGCCCCGTCCCTATTTACAACTTGCAACTATCTATTTTAAGGCTGCGGTTCGGTGGCTTAGACCGCTTGCCCCCGACAGCATTGGACTTGCGATGTGAACACCGTTCGGGTGTCGGCTTAAGACAGGGGGCCCCGTCCGATGAAACGGCTTAAAAACCTCCTCAGTTCACACCGTGAACGCCCTTTAGATTCACAGGATGATATCGATTCACAGGATGCTATGACCTCAAGCGGCATTCGCCGGGTTACCCTCACGAGGCGAGTCCGGGAAGCCTTCTCTCGGGTAATAGCTCTAACTTGTTTTTCCGCATCATGAAGCGCAAATAAAAAGTCCAGCATTTCAGCGCAAATGAAAAGTGCGGAAGGTTGCAAGTGTGCGGAAATTCTCCCCGCCCGTTTACCGCCTTAACTCAGTCACCGATTTCCTCGGGTTGATAGAAGGGAATTCTCCCCTCAAACCTCTGGGTGCCACCATGCCACCACGCCACCACAGTTTTGACGTTGTGAGATTTCTTCGAGGCCCGATATGATCTGCTTTTGACCAATGAGACTGCCCGGCTTGCCGCGCAAAACCGGCCGGTTTGGGAGTACCCTTCTTCTGCCGCCCAAGAGCGGGACTCACGTCACCAAGAGATCTCAAAACTGTAAAAGTTCAGGACATTGTTCCGACCGGTGAAATCCGCCGGTCAGTCGCGAATCACAGCGACTCAGGGGCCGTGTGCTCCCCCGATTTTGCGCGGGTCTTTCGTAGATTCGAAAGCTTTACACAGCACGCACGGAGGTTAGACCCGATGGCAGCCACGCAATCGGCCGGCCGAGGAGTTGGTTTCTTCATAGCACTTATCGTGGTTGTCCCGGTCGCGACCTGGATGGGGATGTTTTTACCGGCTTTGCTTGGCGGCCCGATCTTGGAACCTAAACAGCTTGCGCATAAGGTTCAGAGCATTTGGGCCGATTACGGGGCGGTCCTCTTTCAAGGATCTCCGGAGGGGCAGCTCCGAAAAAGTACCCTCGGGTTTGCCGAGCCCCCCGCTTGGCATGGAGATCCTTCTCAGCCGTTAGTGCAAGCGCCCTCCGGAGAGGCTTCAGGCGGGAATTCAAGCCAACTTAGTCTTTTGGCAGCGGAGGGCGAGCTGAGCGTGCCTCTCGATGATCAAAAGCCCAAAGACGGAGGGGCTAACCGCCACGAACCCCCATTTTGGTGGGCCACAGGATGGGGAGATGCTTTCCAACGTGCGCTGCCGGGATCTCCTGCGCAAGCCCACGATTCAGAAAAAGTGGTATTGGCCAGCCGGGAGTCGACAGATCCCTCGGGCACTACCTCCACCGCGTTTCATGGGGAAGTTTCGACGGATACTGCACTTGTTTTCAACT
The DNA here is from genome assembly GCA_937128505.1 of uncultured Thermogutta sp. Classification (GTDB taxonomy): domain Bacteria; phylum Planctomycetota; class Planctomycetia; order Pirellulales; family Thermoguttaceae; genus DTLM01. The sequence goes on along the minus strand of CAKZMM010000008.1, from coordinate 38,864 downwards.
CCGGCACCTTTGGCACCGCGTCTGGAGAGCCGCAAATGGCGGCAGGCGCTTCTGTGAATAAAGCGGATGGTTTCGGCCCCGCAAATATTCCCCCAGAGGTTCGCGCAGGGCCTTTGGCATCGGGCTCCAACGTGGAACCGGGCCTACTTCCCTTCACCTCAGCCCCTGCACTCCACCCTATCACCACGGGGATTAACAAAGAGAAAACTACCTCGGCCTTTTCCCCCGAAGCGGCGCTTGGAGACCTCCCCGAATTACAACGGGGAGAGCGCTCGGGCAGCTTTACGGCCCACCATCCGGAGATTCAAAGGATCGAAGCCCGGCTCCGAGAACTGGGGGCTGTCTACTACATATTGGAGGCGTTCAGAGCCGACGATAAACGTGTCTATCGATTCTCGGCGGAAATTGCCCAAGGTAGCGGTGCTCAAATTCCGCGGCATTTCGAGGCCATTGACGCGGATCCGTTGGCCGCCATGCTTACCGTTTTGCGCGATGTAGAAGCATCGACTCGAGATACGTTAGGTAAGGACCGTCCGTAAGGAAGCGAAAGATCGCACTGCATTGCACTACTGCATTGCACTGCGGGGGCTTTCCAACCATGCGTTGACGAACCGGCTGCAAGAATTTTGGAACGACAACCGGTTGGAAGATTTTCAAAGCTCAAAGGCGTCGAATCCCTACTGCAGCGGTGAAATGAAGTGAGCGGGTCAACCGCCGACACCTAAGGGGGGTAAGCGTGGCAATCGCGGGCGCGCAGTGGTCGCAAGCCGTTGAAATATCTTGGAAATATCTTGGAATACTTAGACAAATGATTGGCAAGAAATTTGCTTTTGGCTGATTCCTGGCCGTGTCCCCGTCCTCAAAGTTTTCGTTAATAACGGGCCCAGTGAATGGCCCACCTGCGAGGCTCGCAAAATAGATGCCGAACCGCCAAAAAATAGAGCCGGCGGGTTTGAGACTTAGGAGTCGATGTGCAGGGCTCAAGAGTGGGCTCCGAATTACATTCTGAAAGTCTGTGATAGCGCGTCTTGAGCCGAATTTTTCGATTCGCTAAGTTGGAAAATGCGCTAACAAGGGATAGTACATACCTCCTGATAATTCGGTTCTGCGAAAGATTTGGTGAAAGGAAAAGTCTAAAGAGTAATAGCCAGCAGCTTGCTTTATTTTCGTTTACAAGTCATAGGAATTTTCTCGACTTTTTTGCCGAAAACGACTCGCTGCTTCTCGGTTTTGCTGCGCCTTGCGGAGGTGCTGCGGTTAAAAACGATTTCTCGCGCTCTGGTGTTAATGAAAATTTCCCCCGCGGACACCCCTTGACGCAGCCGCGGGCTTTTCTGCTAATCACAAGTAGGTAGGAAACCCAAGTTCCCGCTCGCGAGGAACGGAAAATTGCTTCAGGCTTAAGGGGCGGGAGTTTACTTTTAGGGGCTTTGGGATTTTTGCCGAAATATCGAGGTTGTGGGCTCATCTAACTCAGGGGCAGGAGGCTTGCCTTGCGTTTGAGGGCTTTATAGACTATCTCGCCTTTTCGACGGGGCGGTTGCTCCGAGTTAGCCACGGACTCTCGAGGAAATTATGAAGAGGCATAACCAGTTTCAGACCGAAAAAAGGTAATCTTTGGGGACTGCATGGTTTTGAGGAAAGGAGTTTAGTGCGTGGGGCCCCTTCGGGCCGAAAGTATTGAGGAAGGCCGGAAAGCAGGACTAGAGCCCTCGGCCTTGCAACGGTTGGAGGCCGTCCTCTTTTTGGCTCGGGAACCCTTGTCGGCAAGAAAGCTCGCTCAATGGGCGCGCTTAGCCGATGCCACGGAGGCCCGTACACTTGTAGCTCAACTCAATTCAACCTATGATGCCCTGGGGATGGCTTTCCGGGTCTATCCGGTGGCGGGAGGTTTTCAGTTTCTGAGCCGACCGCAATTTTCGGCCTGGATCGAAAGTTTGTGGGGGGACCCGGGACCGTGGCGAACCGCATTGTCGCTGGCTGTTTTGGAGACACTTTGTATTGTCGCTTTTCAACAGCCCGTGCTGCGAGCGGAAATTGAAGCAATCCGCGGAGTACGTTGCGGGGAAGTTTTACGGCAACTTATGGAGATGGATTTGGTGCGAATTACGGGCCGGTCCAATGAATTGGGGCGACCCCTGCTTTACGGCACCACTCGGCGGTTTCTTCAGGTATTTGGACTTCGGCACTTGGAGGATTTGTCGACCGTAGCTAAGATTTCGGCCTATCGTCGGGAAAAAACTACCGAGGAGTCGATCCAGCAAGTCTGTAAAGATCAGGGTTGAAGGAGTGTTCCCAAAAGGGGACTAACTGTTTGGAGTAATCACTGTCAGATCCGGAGGGGTAAAAATCGTGCGAACCTCGATTTACACATGGCTTGCTCAGTGGAGTTGGCAGTCAGGCGTTTTCGGAGGCCAGGACGGGAGCGGTGTGGCTTTGGGTGCTGTAAGGGGTAGCTGCAGAGTGGGTCCGGCCCGCTGCAAAAGGAAAGAAGAGGAGGAAGAGGAGGAAGAAGAATTCGACGAGGATTACGAAGAGGAAGACGAAGACTTTGAAGATGAGGATGAAGACCTCGACGAAGAAGATGAGGACTTCGAGGAGGACGAAGATTGGGACGAAGATGAAGACTTGGATGAAGAGGAAGACGATTGGGATGATGTAGAGGAAGACGAAGATTGGGAGGAAGATGAGGATTGGGATGAAGACGAAGAAGACGATTGGGACGAGGACGAAGATGAGGACGAAGACTGGTAAGTCTTCTTCGTCGGAGACAGTTACGAGTGGGAAAGCATCGTTTGAGTGTTGCGCGTCACGAGCATTGAAGTTTTCCAATCCCGGCTGGTGAGCCCCTTAGCGACAAGAGAGAATTGCCGCGCCGCCTCAAAGGCTGAAGCCCGTCAAAATTTTGCGGAATACTGCTTTTAAGGGTACAAGCCTTTGGCAAGATGTAGTTGGCGTTGCTTCAATCTTGTGCGACGTGAGATGAAGCTTCGTTGTCAGGCATGTATCGTGCCCTATTCCTCGCTGGATTGTCCCGAAAAGTCACCGGAAACGGTCAGTCGCTGGTAATACCTGGTAATACGTTGCAACGAATAGATGCTCCGCGAAACACCTTAGGGGCGAGCGATATCCGCGGTGCATTATGGGTTGGTTTCAATACGAGATGCGAATGTGAAGGACTCCGGCCTTCAATTCGTTTATCGCGCGATCGGCATCATCCATAGCCCATTTCGTGATCCCCGGGATATGCCGATTCAGCCCACGAGCGAGGCGGCGGCGGAGGGCTTTGCCGAGGTTTTTCCGCAGTTCATCCCGGCGCTCAAGGATCTGGATGAATTCTCGCACGTCATTCTGCTTTACCACTTCCATCGTGTAAATCGGGTGGAGTTGCTCGTCCGACCGTACTTGGATTTTGGGCTTCGTGGCCTTTTCGCCACCCGTGCTCCAACCCGGCCGAATCCGATCGGCCTTTCCGTTGTACGGTTGGTGCGTATTGAAGGGCCCCGTCTGTTTCTTGCGAATTTGGATATCCTAGACGGGACACCCCTGCTGGATATCAAGCCGTACGTGCCCCAGTTCGACCACCCAGAAAACACCCAGATTGGTTGGTTAGAAGGGTTCAAACACAAAATCCGGGAGGCCCGGGCCGACGACCGCATTCAGTAAAGACGATCCTTTTCCTGCGATGAGGATGGTTTTCAGCGACGGAAGGTCGCTTTCTGCGAAGAGGATCAACGGGAGAGTGCATTCCTGCGGGGACGATCCTTGCCCGGTAAAGGAAACCGGTTCCTGCAAAAAGGAAATCATCTGGTGGCATATCCCGTAAAGGGTCTCGCCTTCATCACTGGATTGAGGTGATTTTGTTTGAGGGAATTTCCCGTTTCTTTGAGGGAATTTCCGGCTCCGGGTTCAGAATCCGCCGAGTTTCCAACAAAGGTCCTCAGCGAGGCAAGCCACCCAACTAATCCTTAAGCTGGAAAAGCTTGACCAAGGCGTCGAGCAAGGTTGCAGGAAAGCCCTTTCGACTTTCGTTGCGGAGCGATTCGAGCGGTGGGTGCAGCAGTTTATTCACTAAACGATCGAACGATTTTTGAATTTCATCCCGCGCGGACTGATCAAGAGATGACAACTTATTGAAAAGCCGTTCCAGTTCTTCCTGTTTGAGTTGCTCCCATTCGCTACGCAATCGCTGGATAACCGGTCCGGTTTGGCGAAGGAAGTGGTCGGCGAAAAACTGCGTGGTTTCCGCCTCGATAATCTTTAGGGCTATCGGTAGCTCGCGGTCCCGAGCCTTTCGGTTCCGTTCACAGGCCTCGTTGAGATCCTCGATTGAGTAAAGATAGACGCCCGGTCTGCGGCCGATCGCCGGGTCAAAATTCCGCGGAACTGCCAAATCGAGGATAAATAGCGGCTTTGGGGTGCGAAGCCGCTCCAAACGCATGAATTCATCTACCGTAATGATCGGCTCTTCGGCGCTCGTGGTGCTGATGACCAAATCCGCCTCAAGAATCGCTTCTGCCAGCTTCTCCCAAGGCTGAGGTCGACCAAGCCACCGCTGGGCAAGTTCCACGGCACGGTCGTAGTGTCGATTAACGACTGTGATATGGCGTACCCCGAATTCGTCTAAGTAACGAAGGGTTTCCTCGGCCATTTCGCCCGCCCCAACCACCAAAGTGTTTTTGTCGTCAAAGCGTTCGAAGATCTGCCGAGCGAAATCGGCCACTGCCACGCTAGGAATGCTGACCCGACGCTGATGAATTGCCGTCTCGGTAGCTATGCGCCGTGCCACACGCAATGCCGCCTGAAAAGCGGTGTGCGTCACGGGGCCGGTCGTCGTCATTTCATTGGCAAGCTGATAGGCTTGCTTTACCTGGGCAAGGATCTGTGGCTCGCCCACGACCATGCTATCGAGGCTTGCAGCGACCATGAACAAATGTTTAATGGCCTCGTGCTGCATGTAATGATAGCTGGTAGCCAGCAATTCATTGACGGGAACCTGACGGTCGGCCAATAGAAAAAGCCGAAGTTCCTCGGCCGAAACGGGGGGCGAACCCTGGCTTGCTGTGTACAACTCCACGCGGTTACACGTGGAAAGAAGAACGGCTTCTTGATTTGGAAACCGGGCCCGAAAAATTTCCAAACTGCGAGCGGCCTGAACAGGACTATACGCCAGCCGCTCGCGGAGTTGTAACGGCGTTTGATGATGGCTCCAACCGACGACCTGAAAATTCATTAATGCGCCGTTTTTCACACTTGCTTTACCGGGGCCGACATCGCGTCCAACCCACTCGTTGCCGCGATGAGTGCCGGGACATCTTCTGGACCGAGGTTGAGTGAACAAAAAGCCAGTTAGCATTAACCGGAAGCACCGTGACAAATCCCCAGGAAGCTTGCCTTAACCGGCGCAATGTCAAACAGATATCAAAACCCGCAAGGAATCCCGCGTGGGCTCGCCCCCCAACGTAATTCTTAAGCGTCATGTTATCGGCGTCTTGTTGTTGCAAATCGGTCTGTGCTTCTCCGCCGGCTTTTTTCGCCTGCTAAGGGCTTTTATCCTCGCGAGTCCTGGGGACCGGCACGATTGCTTCCCGGTTATCCGTTCAGTTCCCTTAGTATCTTTTCGTATCTATAAAGCTCCCGTCAAATCCGGGTTAACATTTAGGTGAGCTCTCCCGTCTTTTGGTTGAAATTCTCTTTCTTTGAGATTTCCTACAATCTTGAACTCACGATTGGGTCATTCTCAGCGGCCTTAGAAACAAGCGGAAAAAGCCTGCAAAACCTGCCTTATCCTTGAGAATCCCTTTTAAAGACGATTTTCATTATGAACTCTTGGGCGATCTCCCCATCAGGAACTACCGTCTCGCCGAGAACCGAGATTCGGGGATTCCACTCGTGGGTAACCACGCGGCTAAAGCCGTGGGGGCCATTGTCATGTTTTGCCAATCTTTTTTGACCCCACCCCAATCTTTCTACGTTCAATCGGTTTTTACTCATCCCGCTGCACCGAACACTTCCTCTACCTAGACAAACTTTTCCCCCGGCGGACTTCTCTTTTTTCCAAAGCGGTTTTTTCTTTTTTTCCCGGCGCACTCCACTTTTTTCCTTACGGGACTTCTCTAGGTGCCTGGCACCTTACCTCCAAACACCGACCACAAACGGCCGAAGCCTGTATGCCCGACGATCACGGGGCGTACCGACGGCCCTAAGGAACTCGGGGGAGGGTTACGTCCACCTCCGTGTTGGGTCCCGCCCGAAAGTAGGACGATTAAAGCCGCGGCAAGAAAGATGGCACTCAAAATAGTTAGTAGGGCAACTTTACGGCCCTCCCGTGCCGGCCGGTAAATCAGGCCGATTCCCACGGTTCCCGCAAGCCAAGCAAACATGCAGAGCGTGGCGACGATCAAGGGATCCGTCCACGGCACAAATTGCCGATGGGTTCTAATATTCATCAAGTTGAGCACCATTCCAGAAAGGATACCCACTGCCAACATCAGAATGGCCAAGGTTATGGCTTGACTATTAGCCGCCCGGAGCCACTCCAGGGAGGGGAGCCGAACCATTTCGGGCGGAGGCAGTTTTCGCTTCAATCGCCAGGATTGTAGCAAATACATCACTCCGGCCATAAAAGCTATAAACATTGATACCGTTGCCAGGACGATTGAGAGCGAGTGCAGTACCCCCCAAACCCTCGAAGCAGCCGGGCGAGGATAAGCCAGTGGGTCGGCGAACGCGGCACCGGCGGTTACCAGGATCAAAACTACGGGTAAAAGGATAAGGCCAAAAGAGGTGCGTGGATGATAGTAGGTCAAATAAAGGTATACCCCCGCTAAGACCCATGCTGTGAGCAGGTACCAATCTTTCGTTGTGGAAAGCGGCGAAGCGGGCACCTCTGCAGCCCGGTGGACCAAATAAAGCGTATGTGCTGCCAGACCGGCGAGCCCCCAACCAATCAGGACTAGCTTCCGGACGGTACTTCGAAAGAAAAGACGCGTCGCCTCGAGGGCCAAAGCGATCGCATAGCTGGCCGCAAAGCAGACGACCTCAATCCCTCTCGTGGAGCGGAAAAGCTGTTCTAAAAAGTTTTGACTCATGCACAATAACCCAAGTACCCTTAGAAATCTACTCTGTGTATCGATTCTTTAGGTTTCAACAGAGTGCAAATGCTGCGGTAACCGTTCGTTCTATGATACACAACATCAACAATAGCCCGCACAGTTACTTTTGTATGAATGGTTCGCCCGAAATTTGGTATGGAACGTTCACCCCAGAAAGCTTAGTGAACGCCCCCTCGGTTTGATCGCTCTTCCTTCCGAATGGTTTTAGCTCCTAACGAATTGCGAGGGTTGGTAGAGATGGTTGGCACCCCCGGGCGGTGGTAGGGCCGTCCTTCCATAAACTTAACGAGAACAACGGTTGGTCGAGCTGGTTGCCACGGCCCCTCTCAGCCCCGAAGAAAAAGCACGAAAAATCGGGGGAAAATCCTTGTCGTGCTCACTTTGGGGACCTGGTGCACGGGGACTCTCATCCGCGCAGCCCTCTTGCAAGCATATCAGATCATCGCTGATTCCGCGGCCCACGGTTTCGGTCAATTCCAGTTAGTTCCAGTTTCTTTTGCCCCCGATGGGGCACCCGACGGAGAATAATCCTCAAGTTTTATTGACGGCATTGGATGTTTCAGCTTCTTTAGCCCCCGATAGCGCACGCAACCGGGTTTAGGCCGCAGAGAAGGTCACTATTGCCGAATTTTACGGGTTTTCGCTCTTTACCTGTTCAAATCGCAAAAAATTGCACCCCCAATGCCATTCGCGAAACCAACTTCTCACGGGATCAAAGCTTCTCACCCTCCAAGGCTGCCGCGTATGCGAGGGACTGGCAAGCCTTTGGGATCAACACCGCCATAGCTTGTAAGCTTTTTTGAATACGACGAAGCGCTTCGAAGGCAGGGGCAAGAGCGGTTAGGGATTCGGCGAATTAGCTGCCCGGGGTCGAGCTGCCCTCGGTTGCTGCTGACGGGCTGCGGCCGGCCGACGAATGGGCTGTCCCCACCGGGGCGGCGACATCTGGCTACTCCATTTTTCGTAAAGATCTCGCAACTGGGCCACTTTGTCCGGATACTTTGCGGCTACGTCGTTTTGCTCGCTGATGTCTTCGCGAAGATTGTAAAGTTCCGGAGTCCCGGTGCCCGGGTCAAGCAGTTTCCAGTCCCCACATCGGATGGCCCATTGAGCTCCGAACCGCCAATAAAGTGCGTCGTGCGGAGAGCCCGACTTCTCGCTCATTAAATACGGGATCAAATTTACCCCGTCCAAGAGTTCGTCGGGTTTTACGGAAATTTGAGCCGCTGCTAGCGCCGTGGGAACAATGTCGATCGCCATGATCGGCTCATGATAAACCTCACCTGCCGGCAATTTCCCTTTCCATTGAATCAAGAACGGTACCCGAATTCCTCCCTCATAAACTTGCCCTTTAAATCCTCGCAGGGGCGTATTCAGCGACGCATTAGCGCGGGTGGGGCCACCGTTGTCGCTGACGAAAAAAATTAGAGTTTTCTCCTCGAGGCCTTGCTGACGAACGGTGTCGAGCACTTTCCCTACTCCGTCGTCCATCGCCACGAGCATGGCGGCCAACTGCTGCCGCAGCGGATCCTCAATCCCTTGAACCCGCGCCATGTACGCCTCGGTAGTGTGCATCGGCGTATGTACGGCATTAAAAGTGAGGAAAAGACACCAGGGTTTACTCGCGTGACGGCGGACGAAGTTCGCAGCTTCATCCGCCAACATATCCGTCAGATAGGTGACGGACTCTACCGGTTCCAGCCCGCGAAGAATGGGATTGGCCTGGTCCCGAGTATCGAGGTATGAATGTGCCCCAGCGAGGAATCCGAAAAACTCGTCAAATCCCCGATCAACCGGGTGGTAAGGCCGCTTATAACCCAGGTGCCATTTGCCCACAATTCCACACATGTATCCGGCCGGCTTCAACCTTTCGGCCAGAGTCAATTCTGAAGGGGCTAGACCAAACTCTGCCGATGCTGTGGCAGGCGGTCCTGGGTTAAATTCATGCCCCGATCGCTGCTGATATCGGCCGGTCATCAATGCGGCACGTGTCGGGCTGCAAACCGGGCTAGACACATACCCATTAGTCGCACGGATTCCCGCCGCCGCCAACGAATCGATGTTCGGCGTCGGAATATCCTTGCACCCCTGGCAGCCTAAGTCGGCATATCCGAGGTCATCCGCCACAATTACCAAAATGTTCGGTTTGACGGTCGTTTGATCGCCGGAAGCGATACCGGGAATAGCAATCGCGATACCGCAAAAGAGGATACCCAATACAACTCTGCGAGCCATTACCGAACAAACGGCTGATCTGATGCTCATGGTTCGAACCTCCCCGCAAGAAAAGTTGCCGCGCATTAACCGGTCTCTTACCTCCAGGAGTTCCGGGTGCTTTTGTCAAACGCCTTCAGCCGCCCACCGGAGTTGTTATTCCTAGAACTTTAAACCGTTTTGTAGAAGACACCATATCAAGGGCCGCTACGCGCATGCAGCGGCAGAGCTTTGGATGAACCTTAGACAAAACCTATCGGCTGGGGTTCCGGTGCCGGAGGGTTGGGGATTCTTTAACCATTAGTGTGTTCACGCGTTTTGCCGCTATCAAGGCCCTCCTTCCGTGACGAAAATGAGCCATGGAACCGGAGTTTGGAGCCGCGTAGATCCGGGTTCTGCGGACACCAAATTGGCTTGAATTAACTGGCGGGTGGGCTTCGGATGGGTCACAGGGATTTAAGTTACGCGATTTAGGAGGCCATGCGTCAGTTGCGAATCAAGCTGTGGGCTTATCGAGGTACTCTGATTGGCTGCGCTTCAGAGGCCGCAGGAAAAGCGACGATTTTTTGTGATCATTGACGCTGGCATCTTGCTCCTATATAAGAGGCGGCATCGAAAATTCCGGCACGTGCCGGTTTTCGTCTGCCTTAAACCTGCTAAAACCGTCAGCTTACGAGACTTTTTAGGGGGGACCATGTTCGTTTGCACGTTATCAGTGATCTTGCTTCTCAATGGGATCGTTTCGGACCAACCCATAGCGGACAAAAGCGGATCCTTGGGCACTCGACCTGGCTTAGCCGCCGTTGTGGAGGCCGAGGAAGAGGTGTATCGTTTCGAGCCGGCCCACAATGGGGCGGGTCCCATGTGGTGCAGCGGCTCGACCTGCTTGGTACGAATTGGTCAGGATGTGTTCGCAACTGGGTTGGAAACTTTGGCGGATGCAAAGCCCCTAAATAATTGTCGGTGGCTTTTGTTCAAGCGAGGAGAGGAAGGTTGGGAGCTTCAGCAGACCGATCCGAAGGACCGTACTCGGGAGCCTTGCCCCTTAGCCTGTTTTTATGGTGGACCGCTTTATTTGTCGGCTAATCCGACCCTGGTGGAAGATCGCGATGTGCCGGCAGGTCCCGCTGAGCCTCGTATCCTCCGTTTCGATCCTGCCGCGCCGAAAAAACCGTTCGAAATTCTTTTACCTCAATGGGAAGGTTCGCCACCTTTTACAGAACACTCGTATCGCAGCTTCGCGGCCGATGGTCTCAATCGAGAATTCATCATCCTGCAAAATATCGGTTATACCCATGCAGAGTGGGCCTTCATGGATCGGCACGGGAATTGGTCGGCTCATGGAAAACTAAGGTGGCCTTGGGGAGCCGAGTATCCTCAGCCGAGAACCATTCGATTGTGTTATCCTACGGTCGCGCTGAAAGATCGGGCTTTTTATTTTTGTGGCGTCAGTGACATTGAAGAGCCGTATCCGGAATGGAGAGACTACAAAAGGCAATTGACGGGCCGGGATTGGGATTACGATTTTCGGCGCTTATTCTTCACCTGGAGCCCCGATCTGACACGGCGCGAATTCGCTCCCTGGATGGAAGTCGCCAACCGAGACAAGACATGCGGTTGGATCAAGCCCGCGGACCTCTGGGTGGGGGCCGATGGTACGGTCCACCTTCTGTGGATGGAACGTGCGATTGATGAGCGACTCCGGCCTAAATTCTTTCCCGAAGCCAATCAATCTCACGCTCTGAACTATGCCCAGGTGCGCGACGGAGCAGTCCGCCTGCGGTGTGCGCTTCTCGAGGCGATCGAAGGAACTTCACGGGGAATTCCGGGGGCAGGGCGATTCCATGTGATGCCCGACGGGCGATTGTTCGTATTGTGCTACGTCTCAGGAAAAGATCTCGAAGGAAAATCGATTTCCGAAAACCGACTCTTGGAGCTGGATTCAAACGGGGGTGTCATCTCCATCACCCGACTGCCCTTCAAACGCCCCTTCTACGCTTTTTTCACGGCGACCCCTCGTGCTGGTTGCCCGCCTTCAGAAATTATTGACCTGCTCGGCCAGCAAGTGGGAAGCCCGTTCGTGATTTCTTATGCCCGGATACGTATCCGCTGAAACGACGGTGAACCACTGGCCCGTTTTCCCAGCGGAACCTGGCTGTGCTATATGATCTGCTTGTAATCTCACAACGGTTTTGCCTTTTGCTGGCCAAAGGGAAGGAGGTGATCGTCGTCGGCCTTTTAGGGTTTTTCGTCCCCTTTCTCGGTGCGCAGCCGTGCCTCGATTTATCTTCGGTTGGGACATTCGGGCAAGCTGGTTGGCCGGTGTAGCGATTTCGACGACCTCAATGGCCGTAGTCTATGCGGTTCTGCTGGAATCCGGCTTCAACAAGACCGAGTTTGACAAGGGCATCCTGGGTGCGTGTTTTCTCAACGATTTGGGCACCGTGTAAGCCTTGGGTTTGATCTTTGCGCTGTTTAACTACCGAACGGCAATTTTCATTCTGGTTGGAAGGGCAACACTGTTGATCCTACCAAAAGCCACCGCTTGGATCACCAAAGCGTATGCTCATCGAACGGCAGCTATTCGCACCAAGTGGGTACTTTTTGTCCTTTTTGCTTTGGAGGCGCTTGCGCTTTGGTCGGAAAGTGAAGCGGTATTACCCGCGTACCTGGTCGGCATGGTGCTCGCCAGAGCCGCTGCGGAGGATCATCACTCGGTCTGCCGACTGCGAACTTTAACCGTCGGCTTGCTGACCCCGTTCTATTTGATTCGCGCTGGTTCACTGATATCGATTCCGGCGGTAATTTCCGCCCCGGTTGTTTTCATCATCCTCTTGGGAGGCAAAGTAGCCTCGAAAATTTTCGAGGCTTTTCCCGGTAATAGCCCGATTTCGACAAGATTCTAAAGAACGCTGGTACTACACGCTTCTTATGTCCACCGGATTGACCTTTGGCACGATCTCTGCCTTATGCGGACTAACACAAAACATCGTCACCCGCGAGCGATACTCGTTCCTCGTAGCTGCGGTGATTGCAAGTGCCGTAGGGCCCACGATGATCGCCACGCTGGCTTTTGTGCCGGAGAATCTGGTGAGCAAAGTTTCCATGCTCGACGAAGAGGAGAGGATCAGCCGAATTGCCGGCGCGGCGCCCTTGGTGCCGGAAGGAAACGGTAGCGGGGGTTAGGCCGACCGGGGGCTACCCATGAAGTTTCGTATAGGACGGCAAAAGGCTGCGAGCGGATGTGGGAGCATAGATACGGAGTGCCTCTGCGCTTCCTAGTTCGCAGAGTTTTGCCCAAAAATCTGAACCGACCGGCTAGGCCGTTCGACCGGTGTAAATCAAGCCGGTAGGCTCGCGAGTTGGTGTGGACCGCTCATCGGTTGAATCGGGCTGATCCGTGGTTAATCGTGGGTTCTTCTTTGGATCCGAATCGCTGATACATGTCAGCCGTTTTGTCGCCTGAAAAATGGGACGACTTGCGAATCGCGTGCTCGCACGTGGGGGGCTGGCCCATACGGAACCGCTCTGTGCCGCCGCCATCGCGGCCCTGCCATGGCCACATCGCAGAGAGTCGTTCTCTTGCAGGGGATAGCACCAGGATCCTCGACTTAAATGCCTTGACAGATTGGGAGTTGTCCTCTTGCAGGGGGTAGGACCTCAAGTCAAGCCACTCAACTAGGGAGGAGGCCAGAATCATCATCTTGCAGGGGGATGGACCCGGAGTCATGCTACTGAAGTGGCTTGACGGATTTAGTACCCGAGCTTTTGCCTTATGATGTGTAGGAGTTCTAGTTCCCGCGGCCCATCTTAGAGCTGACGAGTTAGCCTTGCGTGCAATAGGTCGCAGGGAATAATCGGAAAGATGAACTACGTCGGAAAGTTCGCTTTAAAGCAGCCATTAAACCCGCTCGCTTCGCGGCAAAGGCCGGAGTCTCCGGGGGGATACCTTTGGCCTCGACTTGATGTTATCCATCACACGGGTCATTTCATTGCACATGGCTATTTGACATCGCGGTGCGCATCATTGAAATAGCTCTCGGCATGGGGATAGGTTCTTCGCAAGAACGTGGTCGCAGTCGACACGGATTTTAGGACTTTAAAAACATTGGGGTTTTGCGAGAAATCGTGTATCGCGATAATCGGGCTGTAAACCCCGGGGTGGCAAGATTTTTCTAGGGAGGTGGTGACCATGGCTCGTTCCCTCCTGCGTGCTCTTTCTGGTCTTTTTCTTGCTGTGGGAATTGCTGCTGTGCTCGTGGGGAATTCTCTCTGCGTGGAAGCAGCTTTGGCGCAAGATACGGCGCGGCCTTGCGGCCAATGGCGGGTAGGTACGGCTGCCGTCGATTTATGGTGTGACGATTCCATGGTCATTGCCGGCGGGATCCATCCGCGATACGTGCAAGGGCAAGAGGGAAAATTACGAGCGACGGCGATTGTGCTGGAAGATCCGGTAGGAAACCGGGCTGCTTTGGTGTCTTGCGATTGTCTGATGCTTAGTGGCGAGCTACTGAAGCCGGTCTTTGCCGAGATCAACCGGCGCTTCGGTCTGCCGGAGGAAGCGGTGATGATCGCCGCCACCCATACCCATCATGCACCCAGTACGGTGCGTGTACACGGTTACGGTGCGGATGAGCGGTTCTGTCAGGCCCTTCAGCAAGCAGTCATCGAGGCCGTGTGCCAAGCCGTAACCGAGCGGGAGGAAGTGGTGCCGCATTTTGGCTCGGTCCAGGAGGAAAAAATCGGTCAAAATAGCCGCTTACTGCTGAGCGATGGAACCATTTTTTGGATCGGGTCCCGTACCGATGCGGTTCGTCCGACCGGCCCGGTAGATCCCGATGTGCCGGTGCTTTTGTGGAAAAAGGCCGACGGTTCATCCAAGGCCATGCTATTTTGCCATGCCTCGCATGCGATTGGGGCGGTAAGCGGCAATGTTCGGTCGCCGACTTTTTACGGACTGGCTGCGCAGGAATGGGAATCGAAATTCGGCGGTATTGCCGCCTTTTTCCAGGGTGCGGCCGGTTCCACTCATCGACTGGATTTGGCTCCGCAGGAGGCCTTGAGCCGGATTTCCGAGGCGATATTGCAGGCATCCAGCCAAGCGAAACCCGTCGAGGCTCCTCAGCTCCGTGCGGCCAAACGGCCATTTGTCTTCCGCGTACGGACGTTTGACGAAGCGGCCGAGGATCAAGCCGTCGTGGAGTATTGCCGGAAACGAGTCGCGGAGGCCGCCGACAGTATCGTTGCCGTTTTCCGCGACATGCGGAAAATGCTTGCGCCCCATCAAGGCGAGAAACGCATAACGGTTTTACAGACAATCGCCTTCGGCCCGGTGGCTTTGGTCGGCATTCCCGCCGAACTTTTTACAAAGCTTGGGTTAGAAATCAAAAGGCGATCGCCTTTCCGGTACACGATCGTTATCACCCTGGCGAACGATTGGATCGGCTATGTTCCGGATAGCGAAGCTTATGGCCTCGGCGGTTATCAGGTATGGACGGGGCTTCATAGCTACGCGGAGCACGGCGCCGGCGAACGCCTCGTGGAGGAAATAGTGGAAATGCTGATGCACCTAGCTCAGCCGTGATGGAGGAATCGCGTTGAGGCAGAAGTCGCCGCGAAATCGAAGCGGATACTGTATGCGATTATGCCACATTCCAAGCAGTCGCGAGACTTGATGGGCGATCGCCGTCACAGGAGAGTGGTCAAACCTGTATCCTACGTCAGTCGTCTGATCGAAACCCATGCCGCCGCGGAAACACTATCGCCTAAACGACCATCACGTACCGTGTTTCATAACTGGAAACGTGTATGCGGCAAGAACGAGCATGCTCGCCGTTACAGCCGGATTACGAAATGCGGAAAAAAATGAATCGGTGAGAATGCTCGTAGGCTGGCTTTGCGCAAACATTCTGCAATTGCGCATCAAGGCCGGATAATCCCTGCTTTCCGAGCGAGTTTATTTTCGCCACCAAAATCGGGGCATCAGCAAGACGAGAATCGGGTAGACCTCCAACCGGCCCAAGAGCATCAGTGCGGTAAGTACTAGTTTGCTGATCCAGTGGAGCGATGTGTAGGAGCGCGTCGGTCCTACCACTCCGAGACCGGGCCCAACCCCGTTGATCGTGGCCGCTACTGCACTGGCGCAGTCCAGTAGCTTCGTGCGAACGTAACTGTGTTCACTCACGTAGGTGGCGGCAATCCCCGGCTTTTTTGCCCCCGGTTCTGTGGCGATTGCCTGGACCCCTGAAGGCAGCCAATTCTCGTCTGGTTCTACCGCGATCAACACAAGCCAACTGACCAGGCAGATCACGAGAATTAGCGCAAAATAAACGAGCACTTGAGGCCGAAGCTCCGGCTCTTCGAGGACCCGGCCCCCTAAGCGGATATGGCGCACAATGCTTGGCCGGAAGGCCTTTTCCAAATCTAACGCTAGAATCTTCCATAAAAGCATGTGGCGAATAATTTTGATGCTGCAACTGGTGCTGCCGGCGCAGCCGCCGATGAACATCAGGACTAGCAGCAATCCGCGCCCCAGGCCGTTCCAGCGGTCGAAGTCCTCCGTAGCAAACCCAGTATTCGTGAGGATGGATGTCACTTGAAACGCACTGTAGCGGAAAGCAGAAAGTAACTCGGCGAAATCGCCGTACCACAACCCGGCCGTCATCGTTACGGCAATGGCGACCAGGAGGGTTAGAGCATAAACCCTAAATTCTGGATCATTAAACAGTTTTTTCGGTTGAAAGAGAACCAAAAAGTAAAGAAGCGCGAAGTTCGTGCAACCAAGGAACATAAAGAGTACGGTGACCATTTCAATGGGGACGCTATTGAAAGCCCCAATGCTGGCATTTCGGGTACTGAATCCGCCGGTGGCCACCGTGCCGAAGGCATGGCAGAGGGCCTCAAAGGGACGCATCCCCAGGAGGATCAGCACGACCGTCAAAATCGCATTTAACCCGATGAAAATCCCCGCAAAGGCCCAGGCAGCATGCTGACTGAGGGCGTAAGCGCTTCCTCGGGTTAAGGCGGGCACCTCGGTGATCATGAGGGCTTTTCCCGCCGAACCGAAACCCAGAATGGCCACGAAAAGGACCATGATTCCCAACCCGCCCAAGAAGTGGGTCTCGGACCGCCAAAAGAGCACGCATCGGGGAATGAGGGCGGGATCCTCCACGTCTGTCAGCACGCTCGCCCCTGTGCCGCTAAACCCCGAGGCTGACTCGAACACCGCATCCACGAGGCTCATAGGGCGAGGATTACCCCTTTCGTCCCGGCCAACACAAGTACCGCTGAATAGATAGGGCAATGCCCCTAAGACGGTGGCTAACAGCCAGCTTAGTCCGACTACCGCCATCGCCTCCTTGCGGTAGAGCGTTTGCCCAACGCTTTTGCGCCCAAGATACAGAAGAACTACCGCCAAGCTTGCGCTGACCAACCCGGCCCCCAGCATCGCTAGTAGGCCGTGTGCTTCGAAGCGCGCAGTCTCTCCCAACCAGGGAAAAGCCCACGGCAAACTGAACACCATTGCCGCGGTGATCAGAAGGCAGATTTGCCCCAGCATCCGGCACACAAGCGGTGTGTTCATGGCCTGAGGGCTTTGCTCCTTTGAGGAAACTCCGATTTCGGCGGATTTAGGAGCCCTGTAAAATTTCGCGAACCAACTCCGCCGGCACATCCTCGGCAAGCTCGACGTGGCCCAGTCGTCGCGGCAAGACAAATCGCAGTTTTCCGTGCACCACCTTCTTATCGCGGCTCATGGCATCGAGCATTTGTTGCGGATCAAGCTTCGGCAATTCGACGGGTAAACCCAGCGCGGCAAGGAGCTGCCTCTGGCGAATGACCAAATCTTCTGAGATCCACCCCACACGATGAGCAAGCCGAGCAGCACACATCATGCCGATGGCGACGGCCTCGCCGTGGAGCCACTCGTCGTATGTTCCGAGAGTTTCCAAGGCATGCCCGAAGGTATGACCGTAGTTGAGCACTGCCCTAAGCCCCGTCTCCTCGCGTTCGTCTTGCTCCACGATATCCGCCTTTAACCGGCAACATCGTGCTACCACATCACGGAGCGTGAGAGGCTCGCGGGCCAAAAGCCCCAAAACATGATTTTCCAGATAGGCGAAAAAGTCGCAGTCCAAAATCACCCCGTATTTCACGACTTCCGCCAGACCCGAGCGGTACTCGCGATCGGGGAGCGTCTTCAATGTGGCGACATCGATGAGCACCCCCCGGGGCTGGTAAAAAGCGCCGACCATGTTTTTTGCCTCGGGCAAATTGACGGCTACTTTTCCGCCGACCGAGCTGTCCACCTGAGCCAGCAAGCTTGTCGGCACTTGAAATAGCGGAACCCCCCGGGCAAACGTTGCCGCCACAAATCCCGCTAAATCCCCCACCATTCCACCCCCCACGGCTACCACGAAAGTCCGCCGGTCCGCCCGAAGGCGAACCAATTCCCGCCATAGCCAGTGGGCATTTTCCACGGATTTCGACACCTCTCCGGCAGGAACTACCCGGAGGTCCGCACCAATACCGGCCCTCTGCAAATCCGCCAGCACTTGCTCCGCATGGGGCGACTGCACGTTGCTATCCGTCACCACAACGGCTTGTGTTACCTTGCCACAGGTGCGCAAAAGGTCCGGTAGCTGGGCCAGATTGCCGACGCCAATATGGATCTCGTAGCTTCGCTCGGCCAAACGCACGTGCACGATCGTCGAGTTGACTTCAGAGCCAATATCCACGGCTTGATCCCCGCTCACATAAAGTCTTAAACCGCCGAAATTGCCCTGGGGAGATTACCCCCAAGCCTCGCTCAACACACCATCATTGCCGAACAGGTTACCCGCAAGCCCCAATGGTTGAAGTGGTTTCAACCGAGGATCTCTGGGGCCATCGTAGTGCGCAACCCGCTACGGGGCTGCGTTTCCTACCGCACCTTTTTTATGCTCGAGCTCAGCCTGTGCCCATGCGAGCTCCTCAGCGGTTACGGTGATCCGTCGGCAAAACCCGGTCGGCAACCGAACGTATTCGAGCTTTTGGACTCGCTGCGCATTTTGGTGCAAAAGCCGATCGACCGCCGCCCGCAAATCCGGCGCGATCTGGGAAAATTCCGGTGGCCAAATCGTCTCTTCTTCAACCACAAGTGCGTCACGATAAGGATCGTAAGGGTCGTAAGGCATCGCGTCATACCAACGCTTGAAACAAGGTTCTGTTCTTTTAAAGCGGCTTTGGCCTATTTTGAAACCGCTTTGACCGATTAAAAAGCTTGTTTCCCCGAGTGGACCATGCTTCCCTTCAAAGTCCTTTACCGTACCCGTTAAGCTTTTCCAAGCCGAATGATACAAGCATCGTAACTGATCAACTGAAGGCCCCATAAAGTTTAACCGAAGCCGCTGGGTATTCCTCTAACGAACACCATCGACATGTGCACAGTAGGAATAGTTTGGCACCCCATAGGTTGGGAGTCCCGAGCCGGCGGCGGAAAACGGCTCCTATGCCCGCTCAATCGGGAAAGCAATCACTTCATCGATCCGACTTGCCCGTACGGCGATCATGACCAGGCGATCAAACCCCAGGGCACAACCGGTGCACGAGGGCAAACCTACCTCCCAGAGCGCGCTTAACAGGCGGCTAGACTCAGGAAGCAGAAGTTTCCCTTCGCGAGCCCGCCACTGATTGTTTGTCCGGAATCGTCGCTGCATTTCATCCGGATCACCTAACTCATGATAACCATTTGCTAGCTCCAGACCCTCAATAAAAAGTTCAAATCGCTCGGCTACCGGGGGAGTTCCATCGCGAAGCTTTGCCAGGCCGCACTGCGTCGCCGGATAATCGTAGACGATGGTGGGACGTTTCTTTCCGAGTTTTGGTTGGATAAGCTCCACGAATAACCAATCGCGCCAACTATCCGGGTCATCCGGCTCCAAGCCCGTAGGCGGAGCAAGTCCTAAACGATCGGCTGTGGCGGCAAAGATTTGGCAGCTCGATTGATGCGGGTTGAGGCCCATATGCTCTTCAAACAATTCGCGATAAGTACATTTTTCGGCGGGTAAGGTGCCCAGAATCTCCCGGCAAAACTCGTCCAGTAAGTTCATTCCCTCTTCTAAATCGTGGCCGACCCGGTACCACTCCACCAAAGTAAATTCCGGATTATGGAGCGTACCACGCTCTCCGGCTCGGAATGCGGGAGCAATTTGATAGATGGCTTGGCCCCCGAAAGCCAAAAGCCGCTTCATACAAAACTCTGGGGAAGTCTGAAGATACCAGCAGGGATGGTTCGAGCCGTCAGAATACAGATTCCGGCTTCCTGCGGACACGCCCATCGTCATTTGGCGGGCTTCGCCGCAACGATCCCAGGGGACGGTGATCGGTTCAATATGCCGGTCAACGATTGTATCGGCCGACAGAAGTGGTGTTTGAACTTCGAGAAAACCTCGTCGATCAAAAAATTTGCGAACGGCCTTCAGTAACCCTGCCCGCTTTTGCAAATTTTCCCACGAGGCCGTGGGCCGCCAGTCGGATGTTTCCCCGCCACCAAGATCACTTGCCATGTTTCGACTAACGTTGGGATCTGAAGCACAATTTCGGGGGTCGACGATCGATTCTGCGATCGATTCTGCCCGTGGCCCAAGAATCATTTTGATGCAGAAAGCTGCCCACTTGACCTGCCAAAGCTTTTGTCATGGGCAAAAGTTTTTCGGTCGGCAAAGCATGCTTTCCAAAAAACGTATTCTTAGACAATACGTGGTATTCTCCGAGAGTGCGCAATCAATCGGAAAAACTTGCGCGGTAGCACCGCGAGAGATTTCCCCAGTAACCCATGAACGGCCTTCCGCCATAAATCAAAGGAATTCGGACCGAAACCTGGGGAGCACGCCCGCCTGTTCAATTCATTCTTTTACTCGCTCGATATACTCACCGGTGCGAGTATCCACTTTGATCAGGTCGTTGATCTCGATAAAGGCAGGGACCGTTAGTTCAGCGCCGGTTTCCACCCGGGCAGGTTTCGTCACATTGGTGGCGGTGTTACCCCGCACTCCAGGTTCGCAGTACTCTACGCGCAGGACCACGTGGTTTGGCGGCGTGACCCCAATCGGATTATTGTTAAAAAGAAGCATGCTACAGATCATACCTTCTTTGAGGTATTTCCAAGCCTCATCGACTTGGTCGAGAGTCAGATCGTACTGCTCGAAGGTCTCAGAATTCATGAAGATGAAATGGTCCCCTTGGCGGTAGAGGAACTGCGCCGCGATTTCCTCGACGTCGGCCGCCTCGACGCTGTCGCCGCTTTTCCAGGTGCGATCGATGACCGTATTGCGAATCAAATTGCGCAGCTTGCACTTATAAAGAGCCTGTCCCTTGCCCGGCTTGACAAAGTTGCATTCAATCATCAGGTAAGGTTCACCGTCTAGTTGAATCTTTAGTCCTTTTCGAAATTCACTAGTGTTATAGCTTGCCACAGCTTTATCCTCGGCCGAATAAAGTTGCACCGCTGATCAACCAATGCTCAATTTGGCTTATCATCCTATAGGGCGCCGCCCAGTTCTTTCAATACACCTTACATAATGATGATTCACTTTACAATATAGTGATTAATTCTGTAGCTTGATCCCTAAAAATAATCTCTAGATTCAACGAACGTCTGCTTTCTTGTGAACACCTTTCCTCCTACGGGGGCTAACGAATATGCCATTCCAGATCCCTAAGACCGAAATTCCGTCAGGGGCACGACAAGCTTTGCAATTACCGGCCCAGGATCTTGGGAGTTTGTCGCGCGCCGCAATCGATTTAGGGGCGGCGCAGCCACCGATGGATTCCGCTTCATCTGAAACTGTTGCAGCCCAAATCGAAAGGCCGTGGCGCGAGATCCTCAAACGCTCTATCCGTGATGGAGGCAGGCTGCGTCAGATTTTCGGCTTACCCAGTGTGGATCCGGAGGCCGAGCGGGCCGCCGAAGAGTCATTTTCCACGCTGGTTCCAGAGCCATTTTTGGCACGCATTCACCCCGATAATCCCGCCGATCCCATTCTCCGTCAGGTGTTGCCGCAAAGTGAAGAAGTGGTAGCAGCCGAAGGATTTGGACCCGATCCGCTCGAGGAGCGGATTGCGGAAAAGGCACTACCCATCCTGCGCAAATACCACGGACGTTGCCTTGTCTTGGCTACCCCCCGATGTGCGGTCCACTGTAGGTTCTGCTTTCGTCGGGAGCAGCAGTTTGAAGGAGCTTTGGGCCATCAGCATATCGAACAAGCAGTGCTGCGTGAGATTGCGGAGGACCGTTCTCTTTCCGAGGTTATTCTCAGCGGTGGGGACCCGTTGGTCCTTCCGGACCAAGTTTTGGCCCGATTCGTATTTGGTTTGGCTAAAATTGCCCACGTCCGGCGACTGCGGATCCATACCCGGATACCAATCGTCTTGCCCCAGCGAATTACGGATGAACTTGTGCTACTTCTGCGTGGAACCCGACTGGTTCCGTGGATCGTTCTTCACGTCAATCATGCGCAGGAAATTGATCCTGAAGTCGAGAAGGCCGTAGCCCGACTTGTGGATAGCGGAGTTCCGCTTCTTTCGCAAACCGTGCTTCTGCGCGGGATCAATGATCGCGCAGAGGATTTGGCTGAGCTGTTCGAACGATTGGTCGACCTTCGGGTCACCCCCTATTATCTTCACCAGTTAGATTGCGTGAGTGGCACGGCTCACTATTGGGTTCCCATCGAGGAAGGAAGACAGATCGTCAACCGACTTCGAGAGCGCCTACCCGCTTATGCGGTACCACGTTATGTGCAGGAAATCCCAGGCGAATCGTTTAAGAGAATTCTGGACTGAGAAATACACCGGCCCCTAGAAGACTAACCTACCGGAAAGCCGTTGAGGCGGTGGCGAGAGCGACGATCATGTAAGAACGAACAAAATCCATCTCGTACTTATCTTCGCCTTCACTAGGGGGCAGAAGGTGTTCCGATTTTCTGCGCAAAACCTATGAACCCAAAAGGTCAGAATAAGGAGGTTGGAAGGGAAGGTTGAGGCTTATTATAGGGGCCATCGAGAAAGCTCAAAAGCAGCCGTGCCCCGTTACTTATGGCGTGCGCTACCCGTTTCGTTACCCGTACAGCAGGTTGCCGAAAATAAGAAATCCTCAACGCGCTAACAGGAAGGTACCTCGCGGGTAATCGGCCTGCCCCTTGTGCGCAAAAAAGCAGCGCCGTCGGCAATAACGCTGAAAAAGCGATAAGGAACGAACGTACCGACGACGCTGTTGAATTTCGGGCTTTGCCGCACTTTAAGCGTAATTTACAAAATTTCCGAATTGGGCGTCAAGCCTTTCCCGCCGGCCGAAGTTCGGAGTTTCGGAGTTCGGATGTATCCAGCGGAAAAAACCCGCATGAATAACTTGCCCACGCGGTTTTTTGTCAGCAATCTGGAAAGTCCTATCTCCGAGAGACCCCAAGTCTTGGGACTAGCTCGCATCAAACCCAGGGCTCTCCTCCGGAAACGCGTCGGCTGTAAAAGCCTGATACATACGGCTCTTAGCGATTCACTCTCATCCTTAAGCTTTTCTTTCGATCCCAACAAAGAAAGTTCGACTACCTCGCAGACACGATAGCCGTCACTTACGGATGAGCCCGCCGGGCTTATCTCACCAAGAGCAAAAACCTGCGTCGCGCGTTGAACCAAATCGGCAAGCGCCGACAAATTTGAGCAGCCTACTGGAACGACACCGCCTCGCCACCGCGTGCCGTGCTAATTGCCCGCCACACGCCCAAGTCGATGGAGTCCGAGAAAAACCGGGCCGATCCATCGCACATCACCGACTGCACACCGCCCGGGTGGCGGCTTCTGGAGGCGAAATTCGTCGGGTCGGTGCTCGTGCTGACATCACAAGGCGGGTTCGGCGGCAGATTACGGCAATAGGATGCCGTGTAAATTCGGTCAGGTAAGGGGCTATTCGGCGGGAGATAAGTCGTAAACCCGGAAGCATCGCCCCACCAGCTGAACCCGCGCAAATCACTTCCCTGACCAATGATGACTTCCGAAACCATCAAGGTGTTGCTAAGACCATCCAAAATGGAAGCAAAATTTCTCGCACGGGTTGGATGGACCTCCATCCACGAGCCGCTTGCTCGAACATAGTCGAACGGCGCACCGCGGTGAATCAATGTAGGATCGGCCGGGTGCGCTGATCCTTCGGTATACCAAATGACCGTGTTCCCGTAATTGGCGGCGTAATTGTGAGACTGAATCCTGTACGTGACACCCTGGAAAGTTGGCGAAATGGGTTGATTCGCCGTATCACTCGGACAACGAAAAACCGAAATATCCGCCGAGGTTACCGGCAAATTCGCCGGGTGGTTGTACCGATTTCGCCACGGACGCGGATTGGGAGGATCGGGGAACCCATCCGAACCGGTTCCCTT
This sequence comes from uncultured Thermogutta sp., assembly GCA_937128505.1. Taxonomy (GTDB): domain Bacteria; phylum Planctomycetota; class Planctomycetia; order Pirellulales; family Thermoguttaceae; genus DTLM01. The sequence goes on along the minus strand of CAKZMM010000008.1, from coordinate 15,127 downwards.
CGGAGCATGTTCGTAAATATCGAAAAGATTCTTCTGTTCAATAAACGGCAGCAATGCCACCTTCCAAGTTCCCCAGCAGCAAGCATAGGCGCCGACCATCAATGTCTTGTGAATGTCGTGGTAATTGTGCATTCCCAGCCCGATTTGCTTGAGGTTGTTCAAACACTGGCTGCGTCGGGCAGCTTCTCGCGCCGCTTGCACGGCAGGCAAGAGTAGGGCGATCAAGATCCCGATGATCGCAATTACCACTAACAATTCCACAAGCGTAAACCCGAATCTACGGTGCCTCATGATTAAACCTCCTAAGAAATGAACCAATGAGACTGGAAGTAACAGAAACTCAGAGAATTCAAGTTACCAGCAAAGCGAACGAATTGAGACACTCTGCGGTGAATAGAAATCCTCGAATTTCCGCAATGTCCTAGACCGAGCAATCGCTGATTTCCTCCAAAACAACTACTGACCTAGTTGACACTTGCGGTAAAAGCGGATTTGTAAACTCGCTGAAAAATCGACAATTAATAAATCACTAAATTACGGGATGTTGAATTCGAAGTTGGTCTTTCCTTCCGCCAATTCGATCTCTTGAGTGCTTTGAGCACCCCATTCCGGTGGAATACGCTCCTGAGCTACTTCGGTGGAATCGCCCGGTGCTTCTCCCGGAGCTACAGTTGCCCCCCCAACAGGTGCAGAAATCCTTACCCGGTATCTTCCCGGCGGCAAACCTTTGGCTGCGGGGATGCTGAATTGCCCATTTTGGATCTGCCCACCGGTCATCAACTGAAGGCTCGCATCGACCGAGCGAAACTCGATCGAGCCTTGATCGAGGGGTTGGTTCTTCAGGGTGACCCTACCAGAAATGGGGAGCTTTCCACCTGTGTCTTCGCGGGCACATCCCCAGGATAACGCAAGGATACCAATCAGCAGAAAAGCCAATGCGCGACCAAACTTTGGTAGTTTCATGCAGGTCCCTCCCGGAAAAAAAGTTTCAAAACGTCCCCAAAAGACTGCCTGGAAAAACTCCCACCCCACCCCCCAACCACGTATTAAAGCAAAGGTTTTCGATAAGTCAAGCAGAGGCAAATTTTTTTCGACGTGTTATTTTCGGCCTAAATCGATTTACTTTGGGGCTAGTCAGGAGACGGAAGTCCGACGCCCCCGGCTTAACCCCTCCGCCTCGCCCCAAAGCGGAGGGCCGCAAGTTCGGCAGGGGATGCTAGGGCGGCACGAGTATCAGCCGCTGATTTTCTGTCAGGCTCATCGGAATTTCCTCGATCCTCACGATCAATTGCCCGATATTATCGTGGAGTTCTCCCGCGGAGTCATTAACCCGAAAGTACAAGGTTCCTTCCCGCTCGGGTCGAATCGTTGACCCCAAACCGATCATCAACGGGTTTTTGAAGGCATTTGCCAAGGAGTTTCGGGGGTCTTGATCCGGGCGAATGCACGCCAACAAAACTCCCAAGGGTTTTCCCCGGTAATAGCGAATCGAAACACCCCCTGGTTCGCACCACCAGATCACCGGATGCTGTCCCAGTTGGTAACGGCCCTGAGCCTGAATTCGGTATGTTGTGCCTGCCCGAAGCCGGAGATTGGTATTTTGCCAGCCACGGTCGGCAAACACCGATACTTGCGTTTGGCCGACCACAAGTTGTTTACCGGGCGTCAGGTCGAGGGTCTCGCGCGAGACGTCGTAACCGAATTCCAGGCTATAAATGAACCACGCCCATTGTTCTTCGATTTTCCCCCAATCCTCCCCGAGCGACTCCTGGACAAGACGATTGAATGCCCGGTTGGTAACCCACTGCGGAAGTCGCCGAAAGGAGTTCTGATAATCAGGGTGTCGATCTAAAAACGCTGCTGCGGCCCAGCACCAGCCATAAAGTTGCAGCCGCTGATTATCCATCGGCTTAAGATGCAGAATCTCTTCGAGGGATACAAACCGCCCGGCCGCCAGATCGTCGCGAACCATGCGGATCCGACCCCAAAGCGGTAGTTGCCCCTCCGCTTGGGGAAAATAGTTCGTCTGAAGTTCTCCTTTCTCCCAGCGGTGCGTGGCCAACATCTCAGCGATACCTTCCATGTACCAAGTGGGCCCGCAATTCCCGAGAATAGTGTTCATAAACGAATGAACCCCTTCATGAAGGAGTAAGTGCCGGCGATAGTAATCGCTCGGTGGGTTGATAATCCACAGTTCGCGCCCCCGGGAAAAGCCGAAATCAAAGGGGGGTAACTCTGAGGGGAGGAGGCCGGCTTCACGAATCCGGTCCGCTTGACCGATCAGCACCCCTGTGCATTTCCATGAGGAGTAAACTTGGGGATCCACACCGAAATATTGGCACCATTGAGCAAAAGCCTGCGCGAAAACTTCCGAAAGCTCTTCCACTGCGGGTTGCGGAGCGACGTCGGTCCACAACGTGAGGCGTTGGCCTTCGATCCGGCGAACCCCCGCCCGGTAAGCCCGATCCGGGTCGATCTTCATCGCAGGTGGCTCAATAGGTCCCCCCCAAGCACGGTGCAAAGCCGTGGCATAAAAACTCAGTATCAAAATTGCGACGCGTGGCAGAGAAAAATTAGCAACCAATGGCGGAGTGAGCCCGCAAGATCCTCTCATTTTGGTCATGCCCCCGAATTCGTTACAGCCTCAGTCTTTGTCTTTATAGGTTTTTATAGCGTTACCGCTTGAGTTTTAGCATGGACGCTGAGGTTTTCCCGTGTGACGTTTGTTGCACAGAGGCCGCGGTTTCAGCCGTCCAACAGCCCCCTCCATCCGGCTGATTTGAGGTTACGAGAGCAAGAGAGCAAATCTGCGCGGTTTAAAATTTTCCGATTCAGTCAAACCCTCCAAACCCTATTGATTTTGATTTTACGGGGCGGTCCATCTACTCGGGATGAATTGCTACGTTTCGAAGCGTTACCGTCTTGCACGCAGGATCAGAGCCTGCAAATGTGGCAGTGAAACCTGCAAAAGAAAGCGGCTTACGGTTCTAAAATCATGTGAGATGTTTAAACGTTTTTTTAGGAATAGCCACAAGGCCCTTCCCCGGCTTGTGACTCTGAAGTCATGTGAGATGGCGACGCAGCTTGATCCGATGGAGCTATCGCTCCTATCAAGCTTTCGCATCAAGCTTTCGCACGCTTTTTCCGCCTTAAAGCCGACCTGGGTCCCCGACGTTTTTTCCGGATTGGGGCCGCTCTGAGTAAGCCGTCCTCAAAAAATGTAACCCCCTTAATTTTCAATGGTTACTGCGGCGAGTAAAGGGGCGGAAACCGTGTCCAAATCTCGGAAAACAAGTTTGCGGATAACCACCGGCCGCAGTTTCACGCCCAGGACATTTAAATGCCACGGGTTACCACGGAGCCCAACCCACACCTGTTGAGCATCGGGGGAAGCGGCCCAATCATCGGCACTTTCCCCGAGTATCCACGGTACTATTTGTCGAGAGCCGTCCTCGTACACAATGACCGACTCAGCAACGGCCCCAAGTGGGCCCGCCCCTCGATCTTCAGCTGACCAGCCCACCACATGTCCCAAAAAGTAGATGCGCTGACCCCGGAATCCGACAGGAATTTCCACTTGCTGAGGTAGTGCGGCCTGCGTCGGGGCATTCGGGGAATGCAGCACCACAAGGCCCCTCCCTTGGTTTGCTCGCGGATCGATGATCTCGAACGGAACCCCCGCGACCACTTGCTGCCCGGTCTTCAGCTCTCCAAAGATAAATTTCCCAGGATTCGGCACGGCAAACGGTGCGGTAAAAGGATCGGTATTGGCGACCGGTCGAAGATCCAGGAAGCGACATTGCTCCGCCTTCAAAGGAGGAAGCACCGGAAGGGCTAACCAGCCCTCGATACGCGGCCCCTCACGGGGCGGAGCATTTTGCAAATACCGGCTAACCATCCCGGCAAAGTCACAAAGGGTCTTCTGCCGGGCCCTTGCTACAACTTCCACAGGCACTGCCCTATTCATCACCACCTGACCGTGCCACGGTTTGTCTTCCGGCACATAAAGAACGACTTTCGTCGGCATCGGTTCACGCCAATCCGCCCGGATCGTTCCGCTAAGGCCAGTATTCTCGCCACGGATTTCTAAGGTTACGGGGCCGAAATGCGTCGGTGCATTGAGGACGCGGATCACTTCTCCCGGCGATAGCCACTGATCGGGGACCGCTGCCAGTAAGTGCAATTCGTCATGCCTTTCATCGATAAGCATATGCCGCAGCATGAGGAAGAAGTTGGCGGCCCCGGTGGGATGGGGTATGGTGTTCGACCATGCCCAACGTTTTTCCGGGTAAATCCCCTCGGGAAAGGCATGGGTACTACTGCTGTGTAGAAGGTACCAGAAGAAATCCTCCACCACGGCCTCGCGATCGTTTCGCCGGAGCATCGCCGTGGTGGTGTATGCGCCCATGTACGGGTGGATTGCCTCGCGGTGACCAATCCAGCGGATTGTCCCCTCGTGGTAGCCGCCGCCATACTGAGTACGAACGTGGCGGATGAGAGCGCTGACGCGGGGATCGAAAGGCTCGAAAAGTGGTGTGGGCCAAAGCGTCTCGGTGTTCCCCCAATGAGTGCCTGCCTTTTCCCAACTTGGGGGGAAGTATTCCAGCCCCAATCGCCGCCAAGCTGCATCGAGGGCCTGACGGTAATCCTCGGCTTCAAGTGTCAGCCGCTTAGCCTCCTCCTGATAACCTAACGCCTCCGCGGCTGCCGCCGTGCAAAGGATCCCTCGCAAATTCCAAAAGTCGTAGCCGACGATGCGGTGCTTCCCATCCCAAAGATATTCGCCGTCGGCCACCGCTGGGGGGAGCAAACCAACGAAGGGGGAATCCTGCGGTTCAAGCCGCCGAGCCTTTGCAGTCCATTGGACGGCCCGCTTCATCGCCGGATATGCCCGCTCCAAGAAGGCTTTGTCCCGCGTCATTAAGTAGTATTGCCACAGGGCCCAAACCGCCTGACCGTTGGCGTCGAGCTGACCTTTTTGGGTTTCGAATCGGCCGTCCTCCCGCTGAGCTTTCAGGAAATGTTCCACGGCTCGAGCAGCGGAGTCCCAGAACCCAGCTTCTTCCAATTGCATTAGCTGGTAGGCCCCATCGCGGATGTAGAATTCATCGTAGAATCCCTCCCCCCCGTGAAGCCGCCCATGGTCACTGACGAGGAATTGGCAGACGCAAGCGGCCCGAAGCGCTTCGGTCGTCTTTCGGCACGGTAGTTCAAATTGAGTCCCGGATTGCAGGAGCTTCGTCCAAAACTGAACCATCCGCTCAAGCCAAAGTTCAGCCGTGGGGATTTCCTGCGGTTGCAATCCCTGTGGATCCAAATAGGTAATGGACCATGCTGCGCCAGCCAGCTTATCGCCCGAGAGATCCTGGCAGAATTCTTTCGAATCACTCTTTTGGCCGTCCCAAAATTCGACCCGAACCACTCCCGGTGCCGCCCCGCTCCCCAGCGGCCTCATTTGCACGAGAATCCAAGTGAGGAAATCTTCCCCCTCGCTCGGCCAGCAAAAAGCAGCATTCCAATCGTTCACGGTGGTTAGCGGGGTAGCGAAGTAATGAATCTGGTAGCGGACCCCTTCCTCATCCGCCGTTGTCACCAGGATTGGTAACCAACCATGTAGAAGTGTTTTCGTATCTTGGGCAGATATTGGACGTGCTTCTGGACCTAAACGGAGTCGCACTTGTGCTCCAGCACTGAGTTGTAGGATGCCGTCGGGCGAAATCCTTGTTCCGTGCTCGTAATCTTTCAAACCGACGACTTGCCAAGGGTTCCGAAAATACTCGAAAGGTGGCTCGGCAACGGGGGTTTTTGCGTTCGACTCCGGGGTCCCCATCAAGAGGCCCAACCACATGGCGAAAACGGCTGCCTGGGTCAGTAGCATCGGTTCTTCCCTCCGGCTTTAGGATCGCTTTTTGAGCTCGAAAGATCATCCGGCAAAGCACGGCTTCAAGGCCAATGGTGGCAAGAGCAAACGCGGCCAAATCCATTATTATTTTTATTCGCCCGTTGCCCGCCGAGCATGGCCTCGATCGATGCCCGTCTCGTCCGGGCGGAAAAAAGATTTCGCCCTCGAAAATTCAAGTATTCTCGGGTGCTTAAATTGCGGCGTCGCCACGGCAAAAAGCTCGAAATCAGGGCAACTTTGGCGAAAAAGGGGTACCTTAGCCTCCGTTTGATTATGGTTCGGGGTGTGTGGCCCGTCAAAACCTACGATCCGTAAACCACCGCGCGGTCCTCTCCCTAAAACGGGTGCGGCCTCCCCTAGGCAAATCGAGCAGGATTTCGCAAAATTGGGACCGAGGTTTTGAGCCGCTTTACTTTGCATGCAACGGAACTTGTTCAGGGAGATTGGTATGGCCTGTTGTGTTTTGGCATATTCCGGCGGGTTAGACACAACCGTGATCCTGCGGTGGTTGGTCGAGCAAGGGCACCAGGTGCACGCCGTGTATGTGGACCTGGGTCAGCCGTGCGAAGACCGCGAGGCAATCTTGCGGAAAGCAGAACGTCTGGGTGCGGCTTCTGCCCGGCTTGTGGATGCGCGCGAAGAGTTGTGCCGCGATTTTGCCTTTCCCATTCTCCAGTGGCAGGCCAAATACGAGGGGATGTATTTGCTGGGAACGTCGATTGCCCGTCCCCTTATTGCCCGCAAGTGCCTCCAGGTGGGGCGGGAAGTAGGGGCGGATGCCTTCGCCCATGGAGCTACCGGCAAAGGGAATGATCAATGCCGTTTTCAACTGGTGGCTGAGGCCCTCAATCCCCGAATTAAGGTTATTGCGCCGTGGCGGATGCCGAGTTTTCGCCAGCAGTTCCCAGGCCGCCGCGAGATGATCGAATACTGCGAAAAGCACGGAATTCCCATCAAAGCTTCGGTCGAAAGGCCGTACAGCTCCGACGAAAACTGTCTGCATATCAGCTATGAAGCCGGGAAGTTGGAGGATCTCGGCGTCTGCGGGGTAGACCTCGTTCAATTCGGGATGACCGTTTCCCCGGAGGAAGCACCCGACAAGCCGGAAGTGATTGAGGTGTCGTTCGAACAAGGGCGACCGGTCTCCGTGAACGGGCACAGGCTCGGGGCTTTTGAATTAGTGCGGACACTTAACGAGATCGGAGGGCGCCATGGGATTGGGCGGATCGATATGGTAGAGAACCGCTTCGTGGGCATGAAAAGCCGGGGGGTGTATGAGGCGCCCGGGATGACGATCCTTTATTTCGCTCATCGAGTACTTGAGCAACTGACCCTCGATCGCGACTTGCTCCATCTTTGCGACCGCCTGGCACCCGAGGTGGCGGAGATGGTTTACTATGGGTTTTGGTACCATCCGAAGATGGATGCGCTTATGGCGTTCATCAGGGAGGCGCAAAAGCCGGTCACCGGCCAGGTAAAGCTGCGGCTTTTCAAGGGGAACCTCATCGTCGTGGAGCGCAGCAGTCCGTGCAGCCTTTACGACGCGGGCTTGGCTACGATGGAGGCCGGCGGCGATTATGATCAAACGGATGCCGAAGGTTTCTTACGCATCCAGGGGCTGCCGATTCGGGTGTTTGCCAGAATTCATCCCCGCGATTTCTGATTTCGAACGTAGTGCGGATGCTTTCCGCCCGGGCCGGAGCGACTATTACCAAGCCAACGGCGAACGCCAAAAGGCTAGCGGGTTTTGCCCGCTTTGCACGGATGATCGTGTCCCCTTTCAAGTTTGAACCGAAAGGGAAGGTGGAGGTAAGGTTGGGGGGCAAACCGAAGCGTAAAATAAGGCGAACCGGGGGATAGTCTTGCCGGATGAGCTTCTCGTTGCAACCCCTTTTCCTTTTCGGCCGGTTGCAACTTGGGGCGCAACAGCGTCAGAAGATGAGTTTTTTGCCCCCGGGATTTGGATTCTGATAAAGCGCGAATTTGGCAAGGCGCGAATGGGCCGAGCGTGCCTTCGGGGTTTAAGCGGAAGGACGCCGATAGAATCGGTAAGCAAGAATCAGTTCGTGCAGATCGGCGGAGATTACGACCTCCTCATCCTGGAAATCGCGCAGCCACGCTCGCCGACTTTGATAGGCATCCACCAGCGCGGGCAGGATATCGCCGAGGGCTACGCGAACCTCTTCGCGTTCGACATACGGTTGCTCTTGGTCGCAGCTTGCAGGCGGGCCATAGTAGATACGAAGTTGCGGAGCGTTCATCGTTCGGTCCTGACTACTGCACTCACTGCCGAAAAGTCTAGTTATCCGATGTTCTTTGGAGCCGTCATGTACCTGTTTTTGTTGACTTTCCGAACTTTCGCCGTGCGTGAATCTCGCGACTCCGATTAAACACTTGTTGAAGCTCCTTACCGAACATGTGCCTCCATTGGGTTTGGCTCGTGGTAGATGGGGAGTCGCGGCGCACGGCGATGCGGCCACGTGATCAATTTGGCCGTTCGGCAGAGCTTCGATTGCGCGGCGGGGACGGAATCTGAGGTTTTTACTCCCGGTTTTTGTTCCCCTCTCAAGGTTACGGTTTAATTTTGTTTTGTCCGTTGTTTTTTCCGACTTTCCCTGCGACGTTAGCAGGCAGCCTCTTGTGCCACAGGAGTGTAGCTAAAAAATTTCTAATCTTTGTCGTTTTAATGAAGCAATGCTTTGGCTCTGATAGCTTCCCCCTCGCAGTTTGCCGGGTTTTTGTGCTAGCGTTTTATCTATCCTTATCCGAAACCACGTTTTTCCCTTTGATAGCGAATCGGACAACGTGGTTTATAACTTTTGTTTGCACTAAATATAAGTATTGGTTATAGTCAGATGTCAATCGTCATCAACCTAACAAACTAGGGTCGATAAGTTGGCGCGATCGCCATTTTCGGAACAAGTTACGCAACGGTGTAGCTTTATCCCTGAGTGGATTGTTAGCCCAACCGGTCCACAAAAATTAAAGAAGCGATCCAAATTGTGCACTCAGTCTGCATAAACTTTTGCAAGTTGATCTAAAAGCTCGAAATACCCCTGAGAAATTTAAAATTCGGGTTCGTCCGAGCTTTGTATTCCTTAGGTGCCTTTTCTATCGGCAACTCCGGCTCGTCCGATTAATTCGTTTGACCGGGTAACCTTGAAATCGAGGCCAAAGGTCAGTGTGGAACCTAGGCCCTTCGTTTTCGTGTGTAGACTGCGCATTTGCCAAGGAAAACAGGTCGAATTGAAGGGGTTCGGTGAGCCACCGCAGCCGGTAGGATCACTTTCGAGCCCGTGGTGTCCAGCGAAACCCGGCAAAAGGGGATGACTTGAAGTGGCGATGCAGGCGGCGGAGCGGGTCCACCAACGATTGACCTCCAAGTGAATGCTTTTCGCTACCGTAGACGGATTGGTTTTTTTTTGGAAAATAAGTGTTTTCGGTTCGGCTGCCGGCTAAAAGTAGCGGACGGCCGTCTGGAAACGGAGCGGCTTTGCGGGGTTATGCGGGGGATTGGTGTGCACGGCAAACCTGTCGTTCTACGACTTGAAACTGCGGCGTTTATTGATCCGTGGTTCTCACGAATTTTGGTGTTTACTCGCGGAAAAGTCGGGTTTTTGAGGGCGAAAAAGTTAGGATTGGTTTTGTTCTATCTTTAACTTGCTTTTGAGGCATTTTAAGGTCCTATATGGTCAAGCCGGTCGCTATAGACATCCGGGACATTGCCCGGGGCATCGATGCGGAGCTATGGCAGGTCGCAGCGGTCATCGATTTGTTGGAACGGGGCAATACCGTTCCGTTTATCACGAGGTTTCGGCGCGACCAAACGGGGGGACTGGACGAGGAGCGAATTCGGCAGATTCAGTCCCGACTCAGTAGCCTAAGGCTTTTAGCCGAGCGGAAGCAAACGATTCTTCGATCGATCGAGGCCCAGGGGAAATTAACGCCGGAATTGGAGCAGGCGATTCTGGCGGCCGATAGTGCGAGCCGGCTAGAAGACTTGTATGTACCCTTCAAGCCTAAGAAGCAAACCCTGGCCACGCTGGCTCGGGCAAGAGGGCTGGAAAAGTTGGCCGAGGAGGTTCTTTCTGCCGCCCCGCAGTGTGCAGATCTGGATGCCCGTGCGGTGGACTTTGTAAGCGCGGAAAAGGGGGTACACCATGTGGCCGACGCCCTGGCGGGAGCAGGTCACATCATAGCCGAGCAGTTTAGCGAGCGAGCGGATCTGCGGCAGAAACTGCGGGACATGCTCCATGAGATGGCGGTTTTGGTGAGCACCCGCACGGAAACAGCGCCGCCCCCGCCTCCGCCACCCATGGCTCCTTCAGAAAGGGCAACTGCAACTGGCAAACCGCGGGAGGCTCAACCGGCCCCGGCTGCCGGGACCGCGAGTCCTGGTTCGTGGGGAGCTCGTCGGGGGAAAGCCGCGGTCTCTGCCCAGTCCCGTGGCGGTCAACAATTGACCAGTTCGCCGCAGGAGAAACCGGGCTCATCGGCAGCGACGGGAAAAACTCCAGAGGCTACACCGACGGGGGAACCGGAACCTTCGGTAGCTCCGGAAAAAGAAGCGAAATTTACGGTCGGAGAAACATCGGCTGTGCCGACAGGCTCCGACTTGCAGGACATAGCGGCGGCTCCAGGAGATGAAGGACGCCAGGTGCCGTCGGAGGCAGAGGCAGCTCCTCAGTTAATCACCGGGAGTTGTGAACCGTTAAGCTCCGAATGGGTTGTGGGTTCGGGCACGGTTTCCTCTTCTCATGTGGTTTCCGGGCCAGAGCTTTCTGGGGATCTGGATTGGGTTGCCGCCTCGTCGGTAGCCGCCACGTTTCCCTCGGAGGCCGTGCCGGCCTGGGAGCTGACACTCCCAGCGGTGATTTCTCCCGAAACTTCGGTGAGTGCAATTCCCGGGGTGAAATCTGGGCCTCAAGACTCGGAAACAGATCAAAGCACTACTGAGGTTGAGGTTAGGCCGGCAGAGACCCCAGCGAGTGACGAAGTGTCCGCAGCCGCCGATCAAGCCGGGGCAGATCCTTACAGTATTGGAAAAGATGAGGAGCATTCTGGTTCAGATATTTCCGCTATTTCCGCGGAGGATAGCGGTATATCAATTGCCACAGTACAGGGGGACCAAAGTTTAGAGGGAACCACCGGGCAAACGCTGAAAGATGCTGAGCCCAAAACCCCCGCAAGCCCCACGGAATCAGAAAGTGGCAGCACTGGGCAGCTTGAGAGGCTCCATGACCCAGATCCTCAAGGAGAAGGTCTGGCGATTGATTGTGCCGAAAAGCACACGGAGCCGGTTGATCATTGTGCCGACAAGGGCACGGAGCCGATTGAGTGTGGGGAAAAGGGTGCTGGGTCGGTCCTGGGGCCGGATTCCGACCAGCATGAGGACGATGAAGGTAACGGGAATGGCAACGGGGGGCACATTGATCCGCCGGATTTGGAGCCCGAGGATGAAGGAAACGGTAACGGCAGCAGCGAGGGGGCAGACGGCCACTCCCCCCAAGGCCCTCCTCGCGAAGAATTCAGTGAAGTGCACTCACCTGCTTCGGCGGAGTTTTCGGGTGAGCGAGCTCAGGCTGACTTACCGGAAGCCATGTCCGGGGAGCTGGCTTCTATGGCTGTGGACTCGGGACAGGCGGGCACCACGGATGTTCCAACCGGAGAAACCCCGTCCGAGGCCGGCTCCGATAAGCCCGAGATAGAGACCCCGGCGGTTACCGAGGAAAAACCCGGGGTGGCACAGCCGGTTATCGAGACGGAACTTCCTCCGGTAGAGTCGGGCGTGAGTAAGTCAACGGAAGAGCTGGCCCCGGGCGAGCTTTCACCAACTACCCAGGAGGCAGAAGTTGCTGCCGAAGCCTCAGATGTGGTCACAGTGCAGAATGTAGTCACTGCGCAAGATTCGGCCGTGCAACCCGAGCTTCCTCATATTGAGGGGGTAACGGCCCCCGAGGCGTTCACCACATCACAGGAAATGGCTTCCTCGGGCACTTCGTCGGACATCACCTCACCGCAGATGCCTTCTGAAGAGAGGCAGAGGCAGGCGGAAGGTGCGGAAGCAGCCACAGATGGGGCCGCAGAGGCCATCGCAGAAGCAGCTAGTTTTCCTCCTTTGGCGGAGGAGGCTCTTTCTCCGATCGGAGAGGTCCCTTCAGCCGATTTGGCGCCCGTGGAGACCCAGGAGGCAGCTTCGCTGGAAGCCGGGGATGCTCTCGCCGAGGAGACGGTCTTGACCGATGAAGCCACCACCGAGCCTACCGCGGAAAGGGTAGCACCCCCTGCAACTGCCGCAGCGCCGCCGGCAAAGAAGGTGGAAAGGCCTCAAGCAGGTAGGGGCAAAGGGCGTCTCGATTCCCAAGAAAAGCGTCGCCAAGAATTCGCCGATTATTTCGATTTCCGCGAAAAGCTCACAACCATACCGGCCCATCGTGTCTTGGCGATTCACCGCGGACAACGGCTCGGTGTTCTCCGCGTCAAGCTCGAATATGAAACCACTGCTCTGTATGAAGCGGCAGAGACGATGTGTGTCCCGGCCGATCATCCCCATGCCGTCTTTTTACGGGGTTGCCTCCGCGACGCGTTGACCCGGCTTTTGCTACCGGCTTTGGAACGGGAATTGATGCGGGAACTGCTGGAGCGTGCCGAGGCGCACGTGCTGAAAGTTTTTGCGCGGAACTTGCGTGACCTGCTGTTGCAGCCGCCGGTACGAAACCGCCGAGTGTTGGCGATCGATCCGGGGATTCGCAGCGGTTGTCCGGTAGTGGCCTTGGATGAATTCGGAAATCTGTTGGAACATGGCAAAATCTTTTTGGTAGGGCCTTCCACGGAGCGCGGAGCTGCGCGGGAATTGGTTTGCGATTGGGTGAACCGGCTGGGGCTGACTCTGATCGCAATTGGCAACGGGACCGGCTCGCGCCAGGTGGAGTATTGGATTAGTGGGCTGATTGCTGGCCCACTGAAAGATAAGCAAATTTCCTACGTAATCGTCGACGAAGCCGGCAGTAGCTCTTATTCGGTCAGTGCGATCGGTCGAGAGGAATTTCCCGATCTGCCCCCGGAGGTGCGGAGTGCGATTTCCATCGGGCGACGTTTGCTCGATCCCCTCAGCGAACTGGTGAAAATCGATCCGGCAAACCTAGGCGTGGGACTTTACCAGCATGACATTAAGCCGGTGCAATTGCGGGCCGCCCTCGACCAAGTGGTGGAATCGTGTGTCAATTTTGTCGGGGTAAACGTCAACACGGCGAGCATTTCGCTCCTGCGGTACGTTTCGGGCCTCAACCAACTGACGGCGAAAGGGATTTACGCCTATCGGCAACAGAACGGGCCGTTCCGCAACCGGGAGCAACTTCGCCAAGTGCCAGGTATTGGAGATGCAACCTTCGTGCAGGCGGCCGGCTTCCTCTTCATTCCCGACGGCGATAACCCGCTGGATGGCACCTCGATCCATCCGGAAAGCTATCCCGTGGCCACTCGCTTGCTCGAGTTGCTGGGCTTTTCCGTCGAGGACCTTCGCGACAAGGAGCGCGCAAAAAAACTTCGCGAGGTTATTCGGCATGCGAAGCTCGACGAACTGACGAAGCGATTGGAGGTCGGAGAACTGTTGGTCAAGGATCTTTTGTCGCAGCTTGCCCGACCTGGGCACGATCCGCGGGAAGATTTCCCGGGCCCGATTTTCCGCCAAGGGGTTTTGAAGCTCAGCGATTTGAAACCTGGGATGGAACTTTGCGGTAAAGTCGCCAACATTGTGGACTTTGGTGCATTCGTGGATTTCGGTCTTCCGACTACCGGCCTTGTCCACATCAGCGCGCTTTCGACGCGCTATGTGAAAGATCCATACGAGGTTGTGGACATCGGCTGCTGGGTGCGGGTCTGGGTGCTGGATGTGGATCGCCAACGGAATCGAGTCTCTCTGACCATGATTCCGCCGGGAACGCCCCGGGGACGCGCTCAGGAGCCGCGGAAACAGGTAGGAAGACCCCCAGGCGAATCCAAACGGCGGGAAGGCGGTCGAGCTCCCCGGGAAGGGAAACGCGGTGCGCCATCGTCGAGGCCTGTGGGCAGGGTTTCTCCTGAGGCTGAGGTCCCAGCGGCTGCTTCCGCCGTCAGCGGTTCTGCGACCGAGCAGGCCGCGGGAGCTGGTTCTGTTGAGCCGGCCGAAAGCCCACCAGCACCGGCCCGATACATGCCTTCGGAGCCTGAACGTGCGGCCCCCAGTCCGCCGCCTGAGCGAAGGCAGCCTCCGCGAACCAAGCGTGCCCAAGAACTTCCGCGGCTTTCGGAGGCTGTCCTCCGGGGTAAAAGGCCCATGCGCAGTTTTTCGGAATTAGCGCAGTTTTTCCGGATCAAGGAATCGCAGGAGCAAGGGCTGACTCAGTCGGCCGCATCACCGGCTGCCACGAGTAAGCCAGATTCCGGGCAGCAAGAAAAGCAACGTACTGAGTCGGAAAAAGCTTCAGCGCAGCCTGTCGAGACTTCGCCCACAATCAGCGCCCCGCCGGCGGCTCAAAAACCGGATGAAGGGGTGACCTCCGAAGCCAATGTGAGAGCGGCTACCGGCTCAGAACTCGCCGAGGGGCAGGCAGCCACGGCGCAAAGTCGCCCGGACTCTGAAAGTCTTGCTCCGCCGAGTGAAGCAGCTCCCGATCCCTCGAAGCCTTCAAATTAAGCGGGTCAGATTAACCGGGCAGTTGCAAGGCTGTTTTGAGGCAAGCTTCAACGTTTTGTTACGCAAATTGGAATGCGGGGGCGACCATCGTCCTGATTATTGCGAATTTCCCTCACAGCGTCTGGGGGGATAGATCACACTTCGCCGAGGGCTAAAGTGGTGCCCAATACGGCAGAATTCATCCTACCTTCACTCGCGGGGAAGACCCTTTGATTGGTGTTATGCTCGATAAAGTAGAAGGATCTTACCTTTACTCGCGGAGTAGACACGGAGGTAAGATCACTACCTACGCGTATTAGTACATCTTACCGTTACTCGGGGGGAAGACACCCCACCCAAGGCCTCGGGAGATCGGTCGTACGAGTGCTTCGTGTTTGCAGACTGGCCAATTCCTCCCGGCGCCGGATCTTGGGGAACTTTTCCTGCGGTTTTTGCCCCATCGTGTTTTTTCCGAAGCGCATAGCGCCGCTTTTTCTCGATTTGCATACCACGGTAGCAACACCTGAGAACTTCAGGTGACACACAATCGCTCCAATAGTTGAAGAGGGACT
>CAKZMM010000007.1 GCA_937128505.1 uncultured Thermogutta sp. | reverse complement strand
ATTTTTTGACTTTTGACCTGGCGAAAGGCGTTCCGCCTGGTTACTTCCCAAGAACCAAAAAATCGCTCGGTACATAGGAAATACCATGCGGATTGCCGAAACGAAACTGCCGGAGCAGACTCGGGCTATTTCCTCGGTTCGGTTGGTCGGCCGATCCCTGCGATACTTTTGGCGAATTCACTTGGCCGTGGGGCTCGGTGTGGTGGTGGCGACTGCCGTTTTCGTCGGTGCGTTGGTCCTCGGGGATAGTTTGAGGGAAAGCCTCCGGGCATTGGCCCTGAGGCGCTTAGGTCCGTTTCGAGGGGCTGTGAATTCCGCCAGGCTTTTCCCCCGAGCGACGGTCGATCGGTTGGCCTCCGATCCGCAATTTAGCCGCTACTTTGTCAAGGCGGCTCCCGTGGGGGTCTTTCGGGCCAGTATGAGAGTGGAAAATGGCCGCCAATCCGAGCAAGGACCGATCCAACTGAACGGCGTCCAGTTAATTGCCTGCGATGAGCGGTTCTGGCACCTTGCGAGTGTCCGGCCGCGGAAGTTGCCTGGCCCCCGCGAAGTTATTCTTTCTGAAGCCTTGGCGGAGCGGTTGGCGCGGGTGGATCCTACGGGTCGAGCACCGCGCATAGGGGATCGGCTGCTGGTTCGATTGGCCTTGGCGGGTCCGATTCCGACCGAAAGTGTGCTGGGCGACAAAAAGAATCTGGTTGGCCTGCTGAGCCTCGAGGTCATCGAAATCCTTCCGGATCGCGAGCAGGTGCAGTTTTCTCTTGCGGCCAGTCAGCAGCAGGTTCTTAATGCCTTCATCGCTCACGAGGCTTTGGAAAGGCTCGACGTGGAGAAGACTTGCAACCTGATTCTGGTTGCACCGCGCAAGCTAGAGGCCGCAGAGGATCCTCCCGCGGCGAGGATTTTGGAGGATTTGCTCCGGGGGTTCGCAACGGAATTTGGGCTGCGAATCGAGCAGACCAGCCGCGGCTATTTTAATCTCACCTGCGAGATGATGCTCTTCCCTAAACCTCTTGAAGAGGAGATCCTGACGGCCTTATCCGGTTTGAAGGTTCAACCGGTACTCACTTATTTGGCGAATCGGCTTGTTGCGGTTAGCCTGGGAGAGCCGGCCGACAACCCGTCAAAATCGCGTGATGGCGCGACGCAAGCGCTCTCCGTGGACGGGCGTTTTATCCCCTACTCCATGATTAGTGCCTTGGAGCTTACCGACTGGAGCAAGGAAGCTCCGTTAGGACCTCTCCTAACGGTGGAGGGGAAACCCCTCCCGAGTATTCCCGATGGCAGCCTGGTTTTGAACGACTGGGCGGCGGCAGACCTCCAAGTGGGGCCCGGCGACTGGGTCGAGATGGAATACTTCGATCCGGAAAGCCCTACCACTCCCCTGACCGAAAAGAGGGTGCATCTTCCCGTGGCGGCCGTGGTTCGGCTGACGGAGGCAGCGGCCGATCCGCTATGGACTCCGCAAGTGCCGGGAGTGACCGAAAAGGGATCGATTCAGGACTGGGAGGCCCCCTTCGAACCGTTTCATCCGGAATGGGTGCGAATGGGTCCGGAACCTGGCCCCGGCAACGACGAAGACTATTGGGACCGCTTCGGCACCACCCCCAAGGGCTTTGTGTCCCTGAAGACGGGAAGGTCGCTTTGGGGAAGCCGCTTCGGACAGACGACATCGTTTCGCATTTTGCCGGAAACGGGCTTGAGTGTGGAAACACTGCGAGAACGACTGCGGATCAATCCTGCCAGTCTCGGGCTCCAGGTGCTCGATCTTCAGCAGGAGGCTCTTCTGGCCGCGGAAGGTACCACTGCGTTTGCCGGATTATTCTTGGGCTTTAGCTTCTTCGTCATCGTATCGGCTGTTATTTTGATCGTACTTACGATCCGGTTAGGTATCGATCATCGGGCAGGTGAGATGGGGCTCCTTCTTGCACTGGGTTTTCCGCGAAAACTCGTTTTCCAGCTCATTTTGCTTGAAGGGGGATTGGTCGGCCTGGTGGCGGCGGCATGTGGGGTACCGGTCGGGATTCTTTATGCCCAAGGCTTAATTTGGGGATTGCACACCTTGTGGCTTCCCGCGATCGGTCGCGCGTTTGTCGAGCTTTCCCTGCGGTGGGAGTCGTGCCTGGTGGGTTATTTGGCAGGTTGGGGCGTTAGTTTGCTTGCGGTTTTTTGGGCTTATGGGGGCGCTCGTCGATTGGCTCCTATTGAACTGGTGCAAGGCCGGCTGGAGCTGTCGCGTTTGGAGCGAGTTTCGCGAGTAAGCCGCTGGCTTGCCGGGGTTTGTCTGCTGGGGGCGGTGAGTTTGGGGCTTTGGGCCGGAAGCGCGAATCTCGGTTTGGAGCAACGTGCTTTAGCCTTTTTTGGGGCCGGCGCGATGGTCCTTACGGCCTTCATGCTGGAACTGGGCCGACGGCTTCGGTTGGCCGGAACAATACAGCCCACAGCACCGCCTTCACCGGATTTTTGGCGATTAGCTTGGATGAATTTGACGCGAAATCCGCAGCGGACCACTGCCACCGCCGCGGTGCTCGCATCGGCAGTGTTCGTCATTGCCGCCGTCAGTGTATTTCGGGTCGAGCCGGCACAATGGGAGCCGGGTTCCCATTTGGGTAGTGGTGGTTTTGCTCTATACGGAGAAGTGGATCTACCCATCTTAGCGGACTTATCCACCTCGGAAGGACGGCGGCAAGCCGGCTTGAAAGAAAGCGAACTGGAAAAGCTCGCCTCGCTGGATCTTGTTGCGTTGCGGGCCACCGAAGGAGATGACGCCAGTTGCACCAATCTTTACAAAACCCGGCGCCCACGACTGGTGGGCGTACCCATGCGCTTACGGCAGGAGGGAGTGTTCCGGCTGCGGCCTTGGGTTTCCTGTGCGGCGGAGGAGCGCGCGAACCCGTGGCTTTTGATGGATCGGCAACCGGCTTCTGCGGACCCGGTGCCGGTCGTCCCCGCAATCGTCGATTATGCCACGGCAACTTATGCTCTGCATTTAACCCCGGGCAAACGGCAGCACCTTGAGATTCAAGATGCCTGGGGCAATCCCCTGCGCTTGTACGTGGTAGCTGTACTAGAGGGAAGTATCTTCCAAGGAGATGTCCTCATTCGGGAAGAGGACCTGATCCGCTGTTTTCCCGAAACGACCGGGTA
Source organism: uncultured Thermogutta sp. (assembly GCA_937128505.1). Classification (GTDB taxonomy): domain Bacteria; phylum Planctomycetota; class Planctomycetia; order Pirellulales; family Thermoguttaceae; genus DTLM01. The sequence goes on along the minus strand of CAKZMM010000007.1, from coordinate 1,444 downwards.
CCGAATTCTTCTCGGCAGGTTTGTGCCGACGGCGGGCGGGACCACGGCTGCCGGGGGCTTGCCCATGGTGCAGCGCACGCTTCAACAGGCATTGGCCGATTACGGTTTGACGCTGGAAAGCACCTCGGAACGACTGGCTCGATTCGCCGCCGTGCAGAATACGTATCTTTCAACCTTCCAGATGCTTGGAGGTTTGGGGCTGCTGATGGGAACGGCGGGTCTTGCGGCGGTACAGCTTCGCAATGTTTACGAAAGGCGGCGGGAGTTGGCCATTCTGCGTGCTTTGGGCTTCTCGAAGTCGTTCCTCGGAAGGCTGCTTTTTCTGGAAAACGTCGTGGTGCTTTCGCTCGGTTTTTTGGCGGCCTTGGGGGCCTCGGCAGTCGCTGTCGGGCCGAATCTAACAACGGAGAGCGTAGGGTTACCGTGGAGGCAGTTGGCCGCGATTTTCGGATGCATTCTTTTGGCGGGAATCGTTGCCGGGGTTGTGGCCGTGCAGCGGATGCTTCGGCTTGAGCTTCTGAGAGCTTTGCGGCGCGAATAGTTCCGTATTTGCCCACGGAGCGAATTTGCCCCAGGGGCGAATTCGTCCCCGGGCGAAACCATTAGGCTCAGTTCCAAAAGGTGGTGACTAGTGCCCTGCAAGTGGCGGGATCCTGCGGGGATGACATTTCCAGCGGCCCAGCTAGTGCTCATTGCCCGGGCACGGGATGTTCCCCGCGGGGGATGCATTTCATTCCTGTAGATGTCAAACCTGTAGATGTCAAAAAAGCCCCCCAGTTGATGGAAGGAATCGGTGCCAACAGCCGGCCTTAGACGAGCCCTTAAGTACCCTTGAAATTGCGCCTGGGAGGATTCGAACCTCCGACCTACGGTTTAGGAAACCGTCGCTCTATCCTCTGAGCTACAAGCGCTACGGCATATGGCTTTCCGCTGACGACCGATTACGGCTTTCCCCCGATGAATACGCTCCGATCTATCCGTCGGTCCTCCGCTAAAATATGAACCCAAATAGACGAAAGGTTACAATTTCACTTCAACTTCGCTTTAATGTAGCGTCATTGCGCCGAGATGTCATCCGCCGACCAATCCAGTATCAACATTGAAGAAAATTGGCTTAATAGCTCGCAACGCTCCCCCCCAAACAACTTCCTCCCAACACGGGCTACTTTACTCAGTCGGATCCACCTTTCGCTGCTTTTTCGGTGAGCGTGAGGCCGTGAAGAGTCCGTCTTTCGTAGTTACAACCAACGATGCAGACACTATGGAACCATCGCAAAAAGGCAACTTGGACCAACCGGAAAAAAGCAAGTTGTCAATTCTTAAGCCTTTCCGAGTCCCTCCGCCGTAAATTCGTCCCCCGGTGGCCGCAAATTGCTCCGCCAATTTACCGAAAATCCGCCTTCTTTTCAAAGGACTGCACGCTGCCCAAACCCTCCATTTGATT
>CAKZMM010000006.1 GCA_937128505.1 uncultured Thermogutta sp. | reverse complement strand
CGCAACTCCCCTCCCCTATCCCGGTCAGGCTGACTGACGAGCCTTTTCGCTGTTCGCTGCGCGGGCGGAGGAGGAACGACGTTACTCGCTATTGAGGCGTGTGTTAATTTCTGTTCGCTGCGCGGGCGGAGGAGGAACGTTATCATATTGTCCATCAGGGGGGCGGAGTTTCTGTTCGCTGCGCGGGCGGAGGAGGAACCCTCTATGACGGGAACGTGGAAAGGATCACGACCTGTTTGCTGCGCGGGCGGAGGAGGAGCCGGCTCTGGATCAGTTACTCTACGTTCGAGTCTTAGTCCCTAAATAACCGGATGAATTAATGGATCTGTTGCCAGGAAATCAGCGGGAATAATAGGCGTGAACTCTGTAAGATAAACTTGCCAATATCTACCAAAAATATCTACACCGAATTTAGCTGAAATAAGCTAGCTCCGTGTTGGCCGGGCCTAAAAAATCGTCGCATCATTTAAACTATTCATTCCACCCAAACGCATCATACTGTCCAAATTAACTTGCCTTCCGTCAGCAATCTTGATTAGCTTCCAACCTTAACGGTATCATCCGGCTGCTTTTCGTGGGAAAAACCAAACCGCTTTGACTCAATTCCTGTCGGCTTTTCTTGTCCTCTTTCGTTGGCCAGGCATGGACCGCAAGCCAATCGGTTTACTTTTGGCGATCCTTTTCGGAGGGATTCTCTCCGGTTGCCAGGGGGTTTCAGGGTTCCTGACTCTCTCAAAGGCCCCCGGAGAGGCCGCCGGACTATCGCAGTCGATTTGCGGCCATGAGCTTGCCGGCAACCAGCCGGATCGTCGCTTGCAGCATCCCGGCTCTATAGGGCCGGATGTACCGGGGGGAGAGAATCTCGCAGGGCACCTACCCGGTAGCCCCGACAAAGCGGGGATGGTTCAGGTAATGCAGGCAGTTGCCGAACTGAGTGCCGCAAGCCCGGCAGCCTGTAGAGAGCTTCTGAATTCCTTCGAGCAAACGGATCCGGCGCTCTGGCCGCTACTGGCTCAACAGTGCCGATTGCTGAGTAAAGTTGGTCTGGCCGGTGGGCGGGAAGCTTCATGCACGGAACCCCCGGATTTGGGGAACGCTATCCGCACCGGGGAACTAGCGCTTGCCTCGCGACCAAGTGGGATGTTGAACGAAGAAGGGCCCCCGGGTGTTCCGCCCGTACTTGCGGACGCTCGCGGGACCGCTGCCAGCTCGACCCAGGGCGGGCACTTACCATTCGGTAATCGCGCTAGCGGGACAGCAACTGCAGGGGTGGTTCCCGCCGGATACGTGGCCGAATCTTCAGATCCGGCACACGCCGCTCGGTTCGCCGGGGGGATGCAATCGCCGGGAGGACCGACGGAATTTGGACCCCAAGCCGCGGCCATTGACCGGCAAAGCTCTATGGGGCTTGTGGCACCGTCGGCCCAGTGGGACAACCCCTCAACAGGAGTTGCTAGGGGGAATTTTGGCGCGGAAAGAACCTCCGAGCGACCGCAAGAAAATCGGGGCACTAACCCGGGAACACGGGGGGTGGACCAGGCCATGGCCTTGCTCGAAGAACACTGGGCGACCAACGCAGGCGGTAGCGTCTCCCCTCATGCTGTGGAGGCCCGACGCCGATTGCTGCGACTGGCCTTTGGTCTGCGGGAAGAAGCCCTCGAGCCCATCGACGACGTTTCCGTCGACTTGCAGGAGTTTTGGCGTTGGGAGCTTTTTGGGCTGGCTTGTTTGCTGGAGAAAGCCACGGGGATGCCAGGCGACCCACGGTTAGCCGAGGCCCAAACCCACTTGGAAGAGGCCCTGCAATTCCTCCGCACGAGCTGCCCGTTGGTCGTGCGCAACCTCGCTTTTGTCACCGATATCCAAAGCTATGGGGTGTACACGCCGTTTGAGAAATACGAGTTTGAGCCAGGCCAACGGGTCCTTTTGTATGCCGAAGTGCAGAATTTCAAAAGCGTCTCGACGCCGAAGGGCTATTACACGGCGTCCCGCAGCAAATTCGAAATCTTCAATAGCGAAGGTCAACGGGTGGCTAGTCACGAGTTTCCCACCAGCGAGGAGTATTGCCGCCAGTACCGTCGGGACTTTTTCCTGGGGTACGATTTTACGTTGCCTCGGAATTTGACGGCCGGCAAATACCTCTTGCGGCTGGTGGTGGAAGATGGTAATAGCGGACGCACGGGGCAATCGGGGATCCATTTCGAAATTCGCCCGAAGTGAAGCGTTCGCGTGAGGTCATCCTATAAGCCTTTGGCAGTGGTCACTAGTGACGGCTTTCGGTGCGCGGTATTCACGCCAGTTCGTTTCCTTCGTGCTACTTGTTCTCAGTCCCCTCCCCCTACCCTGCTGTGCTTTCTCTCGGTCTTCTTGCGTTTCTCCGCCCCGCCCCGTTTTCTTGCTTTTCCGCCCTGCCCCGAGCTACATCGTTTAGTTTTCTATGAGTTTTGATTTCGCCCCTTGTGCACAGAAGCGGGGTAATTTCTTTTGGCGTCGAACATTACTTGCTAAGCCGGCAGCCTTATCCGTACACGCGGGGAATTTTCGAGCGGAGGCAAATTGCGGCCCGCCACCCATGGGCCTTGTCCGCACATGCGGGGAATTTTCCTCCAGCAACATGTGATTGAAACGGCTCAAAATCCCTTGTCCATATACGCAGAAAAGTTCGTGTTTAACCCAACTGAAAGGAGGAGAAACATGCCCCTTGTCCGTATACGCAGGGAAGTTCGTGCTGAGCAAACAGCACATGGAACCGGTGTTGACCGCTTTCCGCACACGCGGGCATGCTTCGAAAGGGGGTTTTCGACGAGCCGATTCGATGCCGATTGAAACCAGAAGAGACGGAAATCAGCTCGGCGGTTTCAGCAGACGGCATCGCCACGGCGGCTCCGAATAAAGCGTTCGGCCTTTGTCACGGAATGTAACTCTTCAATTAATTGTTGATTTGACTATTTCTTAATTGTCCTTACTGCGCTTGACCGGCCCGGCTAAGTACCGAGGAGTTTTCACGTGCACACGGTGTTATTAAACTTTGAGAAAAGTAAGCGAGAAAGTTGGCCGAACACGCGACGTAACCGGCGAGTTGAATTTTCGGCGGCCCCTTCCCCCTGATGTCACACGCGAAGCATTTAGCCAGAAAACGATGCGAAAGTCACATCCCAACTAGTAATAGCGAGACTTTTTGACGCAAGCAAATGGGGCTTAAGCGGTGTTTTTAGGCATCGAGATCGGGGGAACGAAACTCCAATTGGGTGTAGGAAGCGGGTTGGGGCCACCCTTGGTGGCACGATTGCAGCAGGCCGTTCCACCACGAGCGGATGCGGAGTGGATTCGGAACGAGATTTGTCGGCTTGCCGCATTCCTTCTGGAGCGATATCCGGTGCAGGCGGTGGGAATCGGCTTCGGGGGACCGGTGGAGTATGAATCAGGATCTACGATCATCAGTCACCAGGTACCCGGCTGGGAGCGATTTCCTCTAAGGCAATGGGCCCAGAGCCAATGGGGTCGCCCCGTGATGGTCGCCAACGACGCGGATAGTGCGGGGCTGGCCGAGGCGATTTTCGGGGCGGGTCGCGGGCGAAAGGTTGTCTTCTACACTAACGTCGGCAGCGGGATCGGTGGGGCTTTGGTATTCGAAGGCCGGCTGTTTTGCGGAGGGTCGGGCGTGGCGGCGGAAATCGGCCATCTTCGGCCCGGCTTGCAGGCCGATTCCCCGGATAAGGATGTCGAATCGCTTGCCAGCGGCTGGGCCATTGCCCGCGGCTTACGCGAAAAGCTCCGGGACTCGAATCCCGAAACTCCCGAGGTGGCGGACCTCCTTGCACGGTGCGGCCACCGGGTGGAGAAACTTGATACGCGGACCATTGCCGAGGCGGCCCGCAATGGCAACCGCTTAGCCCAGGAGGCCTTCGAGGAAGCGTGCCGGGTCTACGGTTGGGCGATCGCGCAGATGGTTACCTTGATCGCACCGAATGTGGTGGTGGTTGGTGGCGGCGTGTCCCTCGCCGGCGAGGAGGTGTGGTTTACTCCGCTGAGACGCTATGTCGATCAATATGTTTTCCCGCAGCTCAGAGGGCGCTTCGAGATCGTTCCGGCGGCCCTGGGCGAAGAGGTGGTCGTGCATGGGGCGATCGCACTGGCTCGAGAAGCTAACGTATCGTCGGGGAATTCCGTAAATTCATGACGACAAATCTCGCGGAATTTGGGGGCTTGCAGCAATGGATCTGAGCAACCTTGCGAAAGGCCTGATTTGGATTGGCGTGATCCTGGCTGCCATTGGCGTCGGCTTGCTTGTGACGGCAAAGCTCGGGATACCCCTGGGAAAGCTACCGGGCGATTTTCAGATCCGGGGGGAAAGGTGGAGTTTCTATTTCCCCTTAATGACCTGCGTGGTACTGAGCATTGTTCTGACGGTGATCCTGAACATTTTGGTGCGGCTATTCAAATGAAGGCTTTCTGACCTCGGGGCGATTTAAGTTTGTCTTACGTCTGAGCTAAGAGAATTCTTGGGGCTTTAGCGAAATCAACTCAATTTGGGCTCCGGCTGCCTGCACCCACGCTCAGGGGGATGGGTACGCACTTGAGACGTTTCAATACCGCGAAGATAACCGGCGCCCAGGTTTCGGCTGATGGGCAGGTGGCCAGCTACCGGATTCCGTATTCGAGTATGTTGCAAGTGTCTTTCGGATGCTGGGCGGGCGATCGGCCTTTTTTGCAATCGGTGAGTGGGAACCGCGATTGAAGCGGGACTTGCCCGCCCCAAGGAGCTTCTCTCGCGGGTTCGTTTGGTTGGCAGGCTACGCGCGTGAAGCTCGAAAGCTGATAGTAACTTTCGTAGGTAAGGTGATTACGGGCAGGCTCCGCGCGTGGAGGTCGAACGGACCCTAGTTCCCCAGGTTGAACCGCGGCGCGTGGCGGCCTCCGCGCATGAAGCTCGCCGCGCCGGTCATTGTCTTGACGTTACCCGCTATTTGGGGGGTGCCACGATTAAAGCTCAACTTGCTCGCCGTAAGGGTGCGCGGGCTTGCGGAACACTGAAGTTGGACCCAGAGGTCGCCAGGCCGACCGCGGGGCCGGGAGGATCTCCCTGCGATTCATCGCCCTGGAGCCGAGCGGCCTCGTGCTGGGCCCAAAGTTCCCAAAGTCGGGCGCGCTTTGCAAAAGAGTAGAAGCCCGTCAACATGCATACCTGCAAGCCCGCCAAGCCATCGAGAAAACCCAATTGCAGGATGTACGCCCGGAGAAATCGCGCCGGACCTGCCAAGGCCAAATCGAACCACCCCACCTGGCGTCCCTCGGCAAACCAGCGCTGAGCTTGCAGCTTGGTATACCGATGGAATTTGCGGAAGTACTGGTCATAAGATGTGTAGGTGAAATGAAGGAGTCGGTGGTGCAATCGCCCCACATTTCCAGTGGCGATTACCAGTCGTGAGTGGTCACCAGCGTCGTTGAATCGACCCAAATCGCGGCGAAAAAGCCGCAATACTCGGTTTCGCTGCCAACCGCTGAAGCGGATTCGCCTACCCATGAAATAATTGTCCCGGTAGATCCAGTAGCCATCATGGCAAGGAGGGCTGGCAAGAAGTCGGGCAATTTCGCGGCGAAGCGGATCGGTGAGTCGTTCGTCTGCATCGATCAGGAGGACCCACGGGTGGGTCGCTTGGGGAATGGCCCAGTTATTGAAATTACCGTAATCGATATATTCACGCTGAATGATTCGGCAACCCCCTAAGTGCTGCACGATCTCCAAGGTTCGGTCTGTAGAGAGCGAGTCGGCCACGAGGATCTCATCGGCAATCTCCCGCGCCGAGGCGATGCAGGCGGCAATGTTGCTTTCCTCGTTCTTGCAGGGGATGAGAACCGTAAGTGGGCATCTCATCGCGAAATTCCTAGGCTTTAGAAAGTTTTGGCGGCCCGAGTGGGAACACACGCATTAAACGATCCTGGTACGTCCTCTTTTCCCAAAAGCTCGTGATATAGCCGGAGGACTGACTCGGCGACTTTGCCGAAGCGATGCTGTAGGGCTTTGTTTCGGGCAGCGATCCCCATTTCGCGGTTGACTTCGGGTACCGAGGCCAGCTCGATCGCCTGTTGCAAAGCCTGGATGTTCCACGGATCATCGATAATGAGGCCGTCGACTCCCGGCTCCAGTAGCTCGGCCGCCCCATTGAAACGGCTGGTAATCACCGGCAGTCCGCTGGCCATGGCTTCTAACACCACCAAACTACAGGCATCGTAGAAAGTCGGGTGGACGTAGACATCGGCTGCCGCATAAAACGGAGCGGCATCGCGGAAGCGACCCACCAGGTGAACATGGTCGGACAGGTTTAGCCAGCGAATTCGTAGATTCCAGGCGCGCGGATTGCCGCCCACAACCATCAGCTTGACAGGGCGGTTTCGCCGCACCAATCGTGTCAAGGCAAGTAACAGCGGCTCGAGGCCTTTGAGGCGATAATTGTGGGCGACGATCAAAAGGAGCGTCGTTCGCTCGTCCACACCTAGCCAATCTCTTATGGCTCGGCGGTAAAGGACCCGATTGGCCGGCGAAAACCGCTCCGTATTGACGCCGTTGTGGATGACCCGAATACGTTCCGCAGGGATGCGATCAAACTCCACCAGCCCACGAGCCACAAAGTTCGACACGGCAATAAAGGCCTCGATGGGGGCTGCGGCCTGCCGGCTGGCGAGTCTCGCCAAACTACGTTGTCGGGCGGAAAAAGCATTGAGCAGGCGTTTCAGCGGCCGTGCCCACACCGGATAACTGCGTAGTTTATGGCGGGTGAGGGACCGGAGCGAACCCGCATGCGGCTGAAGAATGTTGCAAAAGCAGCCGTCCCCTGCATCGTGCACGATATCCAGCGATACTCCGCGCAGGCAGCGGGCAGCTTCCTCGGCAAAACGCATGCTATCGTGCCCGCCCGAGATTACATGACGAACAACCGGTAAGGCCCCATCGGCAGGATCAAAGTTGGCCGTCACAATATGCACCTGGTGACCCCGTTGCACCAGGAATTCAGCCATTTGAACGTTCCAATGTTCCTTCCCCCCACGGCAACTGCTAAACCGTCTGACAACCAGCCCCACTTTCATGGATACGCTCCCGACTTCAAATTCATCCACCACACTCGGAAGGCGATGCGGCGGGCAAAGCGGGCGTCGGCCGGCAGGAGTTGACCGTTGCCACGGTAGCGGATCAGAAACCGGAGCCGTTCGTGGCAACTAAGCCAGCCCTCGGGGGTGGAATACCAAAGCTGAGATAAGTCCTTCGCCAACCACCGCTCACCCGGATAGGGGATTTCTTGAATGCGCTGAAGGTCGATTAGTCTTAATTCAAATTTCCCAAACGAACTTTCCCGGACGAAAATATGACAGGTGTAAAAGTCGCGATGGCTGAATCCGGCGGCGTGAAGGCGTCGGGCCAGGTCTGCTACGGCCTTTACCAGCGACCTTCGGCGTTGCAGCGTGGCCCTCCCCTCCCCTGCCCTTGCCGGGCTCTCCTGTGCCAGAAACAGATCCAGCGGCGTAAACCCCACCAGCTCCTCGCTGAGGAAAAAGGACTCCTGATACCCCCCGGGGGAAGTCCGCTGACCAAAAGCCACTACCGGCATCGTCGGAATTCCGAATTCCGGAAGTCGCACGGCGTAATAAGCCTCGAGCACACCGGGGCTGGTGCCGGGGGGCGGACCGCCGTCACTTCGCGCCGCTTGGGCCGCGGAAAGCCTCGGCTCTTGACGGAGTCGGATGCGGTGCTTCTTTAGGTACAAACCAGCGGTTGAGGCTTTGGGAAAATCCCGCTCGGAAGTCCCGATAGTAGCTGCGGAGGCAGGAAAAAACCAATTTTCGCGCTCTTGAAGCGAACGAAGACGGACCCCATGCTCGCTGCCGATAACCCGCTCGAAACTCTCCAGCTCTTGTTCCTTCAAGACGTGGGAATATTTTGGAGAGAACCACATCCAAGGGTCAGCCGGTACGAACTGCCGAGCGGCCCACCGGCCAATCCATTCGGCCAAAAGCCCGTCGAGCTCGCCTTGCCTGAGTGCCTTATGCGGAGCGGCTAACCGTGTGCGGCTAACTGATCCCACTTATTCAACCCCCACCATGGACTTCCATCCGATTGCGTTGATACGGACCTCTCCCGTTTATTCATACCCCTCAGAAATCCTTATACCCCTCAGAAAATGGATTCAGAGGATGGATCGAAACCTCGCGACCCAATTTGCAAACCCGTGGCAAGGCCCCCTCGAGAGCGATCCTCTTTCCCAAGCTCCGAAAAAGCATTTCCCAAAGTGATCCCGAAATCCTGGCAGAAAGCAACCCGGAAGGGTCAAAGCTCTGTGTTTTCCCGGTATCCCGTGCGAGTCTACAAACTGCCGCACTCTTAGCTTCATTTTCCGGATTTTCAAACCGACTCGATTTCTCCCCCATCTTCTGCGATTTTAAGCGGCACGGACCTCGCGGATTCTCTCTAACAACGTCAAAACATGTTCGAAGACTTTCTCCGGCAATAGATCGCGCATGCACCGATGGTGGCCCAAGGGGCAAATTCCCTGGGTACACCCGCGGCAAGGCAGATCCGTCCAAAGGTTCACACTCCGTACCTCGGGGTTTTCGCCCCAAATGGGTGTGGTCGGCCCATAGAGCGTGATCAGGGGCTTCCCAAAAGCTGCCGCGACATGCCGGGGACCACTATCGGGTGAAACCACCAGTGCGGCCCGTTCGAGGCAAGCCTTGGCGACCGCCAAGCCACCGTTGGGGATTTCGCCGAGACTTTTTACCCGGGAACAAGCAGCTCGCGACACAATCCGCCTTGCTTCCTCCCCATGGTCCGGCCCACAAAAGATGAGCACCTGGCAGGGCGTAAACTGGGTGATGAGCCGGGCAAGCTGCGCACAGTGTTCCTCAGGCCAACGTCGAGCGGGCCCCTGGGCCCCTGCATAAACGATGGCCACCACGGGCCGATGTGCCTCAAGACCCAATTGCCGCCAAATCGCCTCTCCCAAGTGCCGTTCTTCCTCGGTTAAGCGTAATTCTAGCCGCGGTGAGGCGGGCGGACATCCGGCCGCTTCTGCCAACGCGAGATAGGCTTGAACCATCGGCTGAGGCACGATTTTTCCACCCCGCCGCGGCGGGTACACCTTTGTCGTGAGAAGCCAATTACGACCATCCCGCGCATAACCCACCCGCTTTTTCGCTCCACCGAGAAATGCAAGCAGAGCACTTCGTAGGGAGTTGGGCAGAAGGATGAGCAGATCGATCCGGGTCTTGCGCATGCGGCCGATCAGCTTAAGCTGTGACCACGGCCCCCTGATGAGTTTCGGCTCCCAAAACCAGTATTCATCCAGCCAGTCGGTGCCGGCCAAAAGTTCCGCCATCTTTGGCCGCATGATCCCGGTTAAACGATGCGGGGGCGGAAAGCGCTTTCTTACTGCCCGAAGGGTGGGAGTGGCCATCACGGTATCCCCCACCCAATTCGGCAGAAAAATGCCGATATTTTGCGGCGTTTGCTCCACCGGCTTTGGCTCCTTGTTTAACTCCAGACTCCTTTCCACTGCGGCACGGTTTAACTCGGGAAACGAAGGCGTTCTTCGTTGCAAGTTGTAGTTTTTGGCGGTTACTTGCGATTCGGAAGCCCTTCCGCGCAGGTAAAATTTCAAAGCCGTTTCGCGCAGGAAAGTTTTTTAAGTGGCGTCGATTCCGAAAAGTGCTGTCAATTCAGCCCCCTTTATGGGGTGGATGTACCTTGTCCAAAACTCAGGAAGTGTGTGCATTCGTCAATGGGCAATAACCACTTTTGTCAGCAATTGGCGCGCTTGCTTTCGCTCACCGGTTCTCACGAGAACTTTGTTCATGCAGTTTCTGCGAAGCTTCGATAGATGGCTTCGGCCGATAGTTTCGTCACGCTTCGGCCGTTACGGTTCGGGGGTCGGTTCACCCAGGGCCTTAAGCAGCCCGAGGAAACGGAAGAATAACGGCCAACTCAAATTCATCCCCGTTGCGTTCGGCTGAGGACGGTTGCCACTGCGAAGCTTGCAACGGAGAGGGAACTTTTCGATTTTCGGAAGTTTCCGCGGCGGAGAGGTCCACGATTTGCGTCCCCAGCCCTCTTGCCCAAAATTGTTCCATGATTGCCGCCATCTCTTCAATTTCCTGGGCGTGCGGCCATCGGGCTAGGATATCGGGGCGGATAGCTTCCGCCATGTTGGAAAGGCTATAGCGGTCGAAATAAAACACGTAATCGACGTACTCCAACGCCGAAAGCACTTGGGCACGCTCGCTCAAGCGCTTAACCGGTGGCGATTGCCCGGCTGGCTGACCCGGGCTCGCCGCACCGCACAGTGCCACCACAAGGCAGTCGCCCAGCCCTCGGGCCCGCTGAAGGTAAGCAATTTCGCGAGCATCGATCGAATCAAAACTTCCCCAAGTTAGGACCACTTGTTTACCCGCTTGCCGAAAGCGAACAAGCCGGTCTTGAAGTTCCGCTAATGAGATCGTTTTTCGGCCGGCTCTCATTCCCTTCGACCGCAACAACTCAAGCAATCGCTCGCGGGTGATCCGATGAGGGCCGGAACAATCCGCTGCCGCTCGAATGGAGATTTGCATGAGTTGGAGGGCCATCGGCCATTCCGCGCCCAAAGCCAGCGCATAACCCAGAGAGGCCAGTGCCAAATCCGCCGTATTGCAGCTCGGTTTACTTCGGTCGCTGGGCCGGCGGAGGTATTCGGAGCGTCCCTGGGCATCCGTCCAGGCGGTAGCTCCGGTGGACCAAGCGATGAACATCTGATCGATGCAAAAGCGTTTGACCAGCTCTTGAGCGGCTTGAAGGGTTTCTTGAACGCTGGCAAGATTCCGGCCAAAAATTCGGCACAAATCCGCGAATTCAACGGCGATGGCATTCGCCCCGGCATAACGCCGCCAATCAGGAGTTTGAGCCGGCTTGACGATTACCTGGCTTCCGTGCTGCGCAGCCTGGGAGACGACTCGGCTAATTGTCTGCTCACCGCATACACCCAACTGTTCATCGGTAATCAGCACCAAAGGTGATTCCGGAATCAACCGCTCGCAGCGCCGAATTAATTCTTCCGCCTTAGCTGCCGGCAAAAGTGTTCCCGATTGACGATCCAACCGGAGCAAGGTTTGGAAGTTGCCGCCCGGAGTACCGCCGATTACCCGCGTTCGCACGGCCGTCGGCCAGTCGGGAGAAGTTACCAAGGGACGCGTGTCGAGCTCTAATTCATCCATGATGCGGCGGGCAACGGCTGATTCATCGTCGGAGCCAATCGCCGCCAAAACGGTGGCTTTGGCCCCGAACGCGCGGGCGCATGCGGCAACGCGCCCGGCTCCGCCGATTTGACACTCCTCACCGGTTATGCGCACCACCGGTACCGGTGCATCCGGGCAAACCTGCTCTACATCGCCAAAAATAAGTCTTTCCAGAAATAGATCACCAAAGACGAGAATCGGCGGGCAACTTTCTGCCCGAAGGATCGCTTCCAGCGCGTCCTGCATCCCAGCAGCGATTTCCCGCATCCATGCAGCTCCTTGATTTTTCGATCGCTTCCCAGCGGGAGCAGCCGATCAGGACCGGCATCCATCAAGAGCCGGCATACCTAAAAGAATCAAGCCAATCCCCTACCTTGCGGCTGTAATCGAGTCAAAAACCGCATCAGAGTCGAAATAAGATACTTAAGTTTTGGGCTCCTTCAGTTCCTACAGTGAAGAATCCCCGCACGTCGTTCAGCGCCGGCTTACCGCGATCTTCAACCGACTTGCTGCGTTCTTCAAAATGGACACCCGCTTTCGACCGAAATTTTAGTCTCAAGAAAGAATCGAAAAATTTCACTCTCGATAGAAAAAATTGAGTTTGACAAAAAACTCGTACGCGTGAGAGAAGGTGCGCGATCCGTCATGAAAGGGCTTTATTGTCTTTACCAATGGAGAGCCCAAACTTGCTGAGCGTGTTTTGCTTCGGCACAACCAACTGGCAAGTTTTTCCCTTTTCGGTGGGCTAAGACGCTTGATAGCGGGCCACTTTATGGAGCCGGGCATAAAGGTCGTCCACAATCCAGTGAAGCACACAAGCGTGGAGGCTTTCGACCATCCCCAGGTCCTGTGTGGGAACATGCAGCCCATATTGTTGAATTCGCTTCAGCTGACCGCCGTCGAACCCCGTCATCCCGAAGGTGATAAGTCCGTGTTGGTTTGCCCATTCCACGGCCCGCAGCACATTGGGGCTATTACCCGAACCACTAATCGCCACAGCCAAATCGTCCGGTTGAGCCAGGTTGACCAATTGTTGGACGAAAACTTGCTCATACGCCAAATCGTTTGCCAAAGCCGTAATCCAACCGACGTTATCCGTAAGGCTTATGACGCGGAGTCGGTTTGGGGAATAAGCCCACAAATCGTCGGGGCTCAAGGTGCCTTTGGCCAAGTCTTCCGCAAAGTGGGATGCCGTGGTAGCCGATCCCCCATTGCCGAAGACAAAAACCGTTTTGCCGCGGCGATAAGTCTCGAAGATCAAGTCCGCGAGTTTTTCCACCTCGCTTAAGTCGATCCGCTTCAATTCAGCGGTCAATCGCTCAAAGTATTGGGCCGCCGCCAGTTCGATGCCGAGCATGCTTCAGCCAATTATTAATTGATCGCCTGCAAAAAATTATTAATTGATCGCCTGCAAAAAAACGTCAATTGAGCGGTGCAAATGAGTCAGTTGATTGGGCGTCAGCAAACCTCTTTATCTTTCGAGAATTCCCGGACGTCTTTCGTAAATTGCCTGAGTTAACAGATTCTTAATACATTCTCAATTATATGCCCAATATGGAGATTTCCATTGTGATTTCAGCAAGTCTGATCCAACCAAATTTCGCACCTTGCTACTTCCACTACTTTAGCGATTTGACTTCTAAGGATTCAGCAGCTCTAACACGAAGGATTAGGCGATCCATTTTCCTTTCTTAGATTAGCCACGATATCTTAAATTACCTGAAATTGGCCACAATACTGCATTAGCTAGAATTTTTCCACAAATTAAAGCTAAATCATTAAGCCAGCTTTTGCGATATAAACAGAGTTCGTTGATCACAATATGCCAGATTCGGTATTGAGTCCGTCTTTATCGGCTGCCTTATCAACCCTAGGAGTTTCGGTTTTGGCAGCGTACTTGCCGCTAAACTTACCCAGGCTTCCAGCCCAAGGTCAAGATGAATGACATTCGACGCCCCGCAATTCGCGTTTGCTGGCTCCATTTCGGACGGCACTCCCAAACGGTAAACGGATCCTCGGAAACCACCAAATTTTTAGTTCCCTTCGATCGCCGCTTTCATAGCATGTCCACCGGGTCGATATCGTGAATCCAGTGTGCTCCTTCCGGGACCGGTACCGCACGTGCCCTGCTGATCAGCCGCCGCAAAATCGCATGTTCTTTAGCGATTAATTGCATTTGAATGCGAAAGTGTCTGCGGATTTTCAGCAGTGGGCAAGGAGCGGGGCCCAGGATTCGGCACGGCGAATTGGTCCCGAGGGCCGCCAATTCCTGGCGGATGACGCCCTGCAACGCCTCGGCGAGCGACTGGGCCAATTCCAGTCGGACACCACGCACAAGTACCCGCGCCATGCAGCCGAACGGTGGGTAACCGAACTCTTCCCGCGCCTTTAACTCGGTTTCGGCAAAAGGCCGGTAAGCGTGCCCGGCCGCCGCTTGGACTGCCGGGTGATTTGGATCGAATGTCTGAATGAGCACTCGACCCCCTTTCGGTCCTCGGCCTGCCCGGCCCGCTACTTGGGTTAGTAGTTGGAAAGTTCGCTCGGCGGCCCGAAAGTCCGGTAAGTGGATCGCCGTATCGGCGCTGATCACTCCCACCAGTGTCACATTTGGAAAATCCAGGCCTTTGGCGATCATTTGCGTGCCGAGCAAAATCTGCACGTCTCCCCGATGAAATGCAGCCAAGGCTTGCTCATATGCGTTGCGGGCCTGCATGGCGTCGGCATCCATCCGCAGGAGCTTGGCATGCGGAAATCGGCGGCGAAGTTCATCCTCCAAACGTTGGGTACCAATCCCCAAATAGCGGATCCCGGCTGCCGAGCATTGGGGGCAGCTTTCCGGCAAATCCCGTCGGTAATTGCAATAGTGACAAAGGGCAAAACTTTCCGCCCGATGATACCGCAAGGCAATGTCGCAAAAGGAACATTTGAGCACAAAGCCGCACCCCGGACACTGGATATGGGTCGCGAAACCCCGGCGGTTGAGCAGCAGGATCACCTGGCCACCGTCCTCCAACGCTTGATGAATGGCCTGATGGAGTGGTTGAGTAATGGCTCCCCGGGTGGACGCCAGCGCCCTTGGTTCGCGCAGATCCACCAAGGCCACCGGTGGCAAAGTTCGCTGAAGGACCCGCGAACTTAGGGTGACCAAGTCGTAGACGCCCTTTTGGGCTCGGTACCAACTTTCCAAGGAGGGGGTGGCCGACCCGAGAAGTACCGGGATTTTTTCCAGTTCTCCCCGGGCAATCGCCACCTCCCGGGCATGATACCGCGGGTTAGTTTCCTGCTTGAAGGACCATTCGTGCTCTTCGTCAATAACGATAATTCCTAGCCGAGGAACTGGGGCGAAAACGGCGCTGCGTGCGCCGATCACCACCGCCACTCCACCCTCGGCAATCTCTCGCCAATAGTGCTCGCGCTCTCGATCAGTCAGATGACTGTGGAGGATAGCCACCCGAGCAAATCGGGCACGAAATCGATCAGTCAATTGCGGCGTAAGGCTGATCTCAGGAACCAGAACAATGGCCTGGCGGCCTTGCTGGATGACCTTCTCGATGCAACGGATGTATAGCTCCGTCTTTCCGCTTCCCGTGACGCCGTGGATGAGCACCACTTTGTGTTGCTTCTGATCGATTATTTTGCCGATTCGCGCTAGGGCCGAGTCCTGCTCCGTGTTAAGTGTAGGGATGGAAACATCAGCCGTGGGCCCCACTACCGGAGCAGGCAAGCCCCGATGGGGCACCCCCTGGATGAGGCCACGGCGACGAAGCGACTCGATCGGCGATAAGCTACAGCGGCATCGTCGTGCCAGCTGGGCGGCCTGTAGCGGGCCCGATTTGGCCAGTTCTGTGAGCACGCCCCATTGTTTGTCGGTAAGCCCGGGGATTTTTTCCCCTGCCATGATCGCTTCAAGTACCGAGGTTGCTACCTCCAGGCGAATCGGGACTTTTCGGTGGAAGGTCCGGCGGACCGGGGCGGGAATCAAAGCTTCGAGCACCTCGGCCCAATCGAGCAGATAATACTCCGCGATCCACCGACCCAATTGCAGTAGAGACGGCGGGATCAACGGCTTTTCGTCGAGGCAACCAACCAGCTCTTTAAGCCGGCGCTCTAGGCTTTGCTCCCTCCTCAACGCGATGCAAAAACCCACAGCAAGTCGATTGGATCGACCCAACGGTACACGCACCCGGCAGCCGACCAGTGGTTCGTGGGCCAAACCAGGCGGAACCAAATAATCAAAGGGGCCACCGGCAGAGCGCAAAAAAACCACCTCGGCAATGCACCATTCTTCCGCGGGTTGCTCGCCCGCAGGCGTATCGAAAAGCCACGGTTGGTTTTGGGTCCCTGCCATAGATCCCGACCACTAGCAAGCCGCACCGTTGAGCAGCGGCAAGCAGAACGAAATCGGTACATTACCGCCGCGACCAGCACACCTAGGCTCTATCGCGGCTGCTTGATCGCAGCTTTTAATCTGCCCATTACAGGACACCAAATTCTGCCGCCCGCTTTTTACGATCGGCAAATCGCGCCCTATCCCGACCGCACGAAGAGGAAATGATTCATCCCCGGCGTATGCGACGGAGCGACTCGGTTAACGCATCCTCAGACGCAAAACGGTGGGGATCCCCCTTGTACGCTACGGAGCCACCCCTCCAAGAAACCACGCTCTCTTTTGCTTGCTCAAGTTTGCTTTCATCCCGTCTATTTGATCAAGGATCGTAAAAGATACAATGGCAGAGTGTAAATGAGCAAAAGTTGATGGGTAAACCGCCGGAAGCCGAAAAATCGTTTTGGTCGAAAAAGCGGGTGTGGCAGAGGCTTCCGTTCCTTCGGATATTCGATTTTTTGCGTTTCGGACTCGTTAGCCGCGGTGCACACCGTCGCGTTATCAGGCTGGGATTGGAGGGCGAGCTTTTTGCCGGGGGCGGAAAGGCATCGTTAAAGCGACAAGAGCCTCTTGCCGCAAGCCGGAAAAATTTTTCACAGTACTAGGCTGCGTATTACAACATTAGGCTGCTTAGGAGATAGAGCATACGCTGTTTAGGATACAAGGATATGCGGGTAGGACTTTTAGGCGGAAGTTTCGATCCGGTGCATTACGGGCATCTTCTGTTGGCGGAATGTGCGCACGAGCAATGGTCACTTGACGAAGTGTGGTTTGTGCCTTCCGCAAGACCACCCCATAAGCAGGAGCAAGTCCTCGCCCCGGGAAAAATGCGGGCGGAAATGTTGGAGCTTGCCACGGCCGGTCACAAGGCCTTCCGTGTCTGGAAATGCGAGCTGGAGCGAGGGGGCGTTAGTTACACGGTCGATACTCTGAGGCAACTTCGCCAAGAACGCCCGGAGGCGACGGTGTTCCTCATCCTCGGGGCAGACATGCTGGCCGATCTGCCCAACTGGCGGGAATCGGCGGAAATATGCCGTTTGGCGGATCCTTTGGTAGCGCATCGGCCGGGATCGCCGGAGCCGGATTTCGAGCAGTTGCGGCCGATTGTCTCCCCGGAGCGATTGGCGGAAATCCGCCACCATTTGATCGAGATGCCCTTAGTGGAATTCAGCAGTAGCGATATCCGCCGCCGGGTCGCGCGGGGGCAAAGCATCCGTTTTCGCACGCCGCGGGCAGTGGAAGAATACATTGCTTGCCACGGGCTTTACCGCCAGGCGGAATCGGCAGAATCTCGAAGCGGCCAAGGCGGGTATTCGAGACACTAAGAGCCTCTAACAAAATGAGCCGCACAGGCATTTATAGCAGATCAGGATGCAGCCGAGGGTAAGGAGTGCTTGAT
>CAKZMM010000005.1 GCA_937128505.1 uncultured Thermogutta sp. | reverse complement strand
CAATTGTGTTTTGCAATCGAGAGATATTTCGCGATTGTGAGATGTCTGGCAGTCGAGAGATGTCTTGGAGGCGTTAATGAGTAAAGGCCTCCGAAATGAGTAAAGGCATCCGATGACTTACGGCACCGGATTCAACACGCGAGCATTTTGCCATTAAGCTGGAAAATTTTGGCGTACGACCGGCAGGAACGGCTGGATACGAAATCGCACGGCGTCCTCTGAAGTTCTCTGATGACCCACATTCGATGGATTCAGAGGTGGATTCACATCTGCATTAAGATTATGCGTTAATATGGGTACCAAGCTTATAGACACGATTTTGTTTTCGGCTTAAGCTGGCCGCCGGCTTACGCAGGATAAAGAACGAAATCCGGAAGTAGAAAACCAGTAGAAAAGATGGCTCGAAAATCTTTCAGAATTGGCACAAAATCCTGAAAACCTGCTGAAGGGGCATTTTGGGGTAGTCTGTCGAGGAGAATGGAGCTAAGATTACTTATGTTTCCGGGTCCGCCGGTTGCAACTGAAGGTGCCCGGGCTTGGGTGCCAGAGGAGCGAAGCGACTCCTACCATTTGCCTTCCCCGCGCTTAACATGGAGAGCTTTAACACGGAGCAATCGTGGGCCTATCCGCCCCGGAACTGGGCGCGCCTTTTGGTCGGCATGCCGCATTCCCGTTTGTTTGGCACGGCCGATTGCGGTGGCGATCGTGCCTTTTAGAGCTACATGCCTTTTGAGGTAGTGAAAGAAGACTGAGTGCGTAACCCCGTGATAACGTGGGTGAGTGACCCCGCGTTAAGCGGGAAAGTTTTTTTTGGTCGATCCGGTGGTTGGGGGGGGCGAGCTTTCACTCACCGATCCGCACCCTGGAAGACCCCCGCAACATTAGTCCGCTTTGGAGCAGTTGAGCAAGTTTTTTAAGGTGTTGTTTGCTGCCTACCGACCAGACGGCTTGCAGCGAACGTTTGTACAGTAATGAACCTTGTGAGGAAAGGTAGTCCGATGTTTTGTCGCAGCATTCTTGTTTTTTGTGTCGTTGGTTTGGCCGTCTTGGTCGGTTGCAGCAAGCAGGGCGGACAAACGGAGCTTGGTTCGGGCAAACCGCAAATTGGATCCCGAACTTTGGCGCAAGATTCGTATTCTGTCCAGCCGGAGCAGCCGTCAAGCTCCGGACCACAAGCCCCTTTACCGCCGAGCGAAACGGGCAGCCAACCGCGCGGCTCTCAAACCCCGGCAACTCCCAGCGGCGGTGCGCCGGCGTTTCCGGGATTAACCCCGGCTCAACCGCAGAATGCAATGGCAGCCGAAGATCCATTTACCGTCCCGGACGGCCCCCCGAGCGAACTCTTGAACTACCTGGAAAAGTTGCGTGATGCTCGGCCCGCGGGGGACGATTTCGCCTCCATCCAGGAATTCCGCCATAAGCTCGCTAGCACCTTGGTCACCGTGGCCAATAAAGTACTGGCTCAGGCGAACGTCGCCACGCCCGAGGAGATGCAGATCGGGGTGCGGCTGAAAATGGTCGGCCTGACGATCTTGAGCGATTTAGGGGATCAACAGGCCCAGACGGAACTGGCGGGTTTGCCGGACCAATTGGAAAAGGAAGGTAAGACCGAGTTGGCGGATGTTGCCCGCGGTTTCGCCCTGGAGCGTCGGGTGGATCAAGCGGCCGAACTCGAAGAGGCCGATCTACTGCAATTGGCCGCAGACGTGAAGGCGTTTTTGAGCTCCGGCCCTGTTGAAACCGAGAAGGCCCTTCTCGCTTTTAAATTGTGCCAGGTACTTGAATCGCGAGAGCTTTCGGAGTTAGCCGCCCTGAATTACGAGGAGTTGGGGAAGCTTCTGGAAGGTAGCCAGGATCCGCAGGCGAAACGCATCGGCACCCTCATGCTGGGGACCAGTCGCCGGATGAAGCTCGTCGGCAATCCGCTGGAAGTCACCGGCGTAACGCTCGAAGGTCAGTCGCTGGATTGGAGTCAGTACAAGGACAAGGTGGTGCTGGTAACCTTCTGGGCCACCTGGTGTGCGCCGTGTCGGGCGGAAATCCCAGGGATTTTGAAAAACTATCAGGCTTATCATGATCGCGGGTTTGAGGTCGTCGCTATCAGCGTGGACCGCGAGCGCCAAGACTTGGTAGATTTCTTGGGCCAGAATCCTTTGCCTTGGACCGTGCTATTCGACGAGGCTTCCAGCGAGAAAATGGCCGACAAGCTCGGCATTTTCTCGATTCCTCAGATGTTCCTCGTGGGTCGGGACGGGAAAGTGCTGGCGACGGATGTGCGGGGACCCAGGCTCGATCAACACCTGGAAGAGCTCTTCGGGCCTGCCGAAAAACCGGTGACCGCACCTGTACAGCCGGCAGCCCCCGCGACGGCACCCCCCACAGTTAACGAATAATGCACGCATTTAAGGATTAGCTCGGGTATCGGAGATCGGGTAAGCAAGTGCCCCTTGTTTAGCGAGAGCTCCTCATGCGGCAAAGCGGAAAAAACGCGGAAGCCGGCAGCGCGTCATCCCCGCGCGATCCTTAAAGTCGCGGCCTTTTGCGGGATGCATGCAAAGGGATAGCGGAAGGCATTCAACCGGATAACAGCATAACCGACGAATTGAATTCAGCTTCGAGGCACTTCGTTCTCGGAACCAGGAGTGGGCAGCGGTGCTCCGATCGCCAATTCCCACCCTTGGACCCGGCGGACAGCCTCCTGCCAACGTCGGTAAATTTGCTCGCGCTCTTCGGCGGAAATTCGCGGCTTGAACTCGCACTCCAGGCTCCAGAATCGGGCGAGCGAGGCGGGGCTATCCCAAATACCCGTGGCCAGTCCGGCCAAGTAGGCCGCCCCCAAAGCGGTGGTTTCCCGGACCGTAGGCCGACGAACCGGGATCCCTAACAGGTCGGCCTGGAACTGCATGAGTTGATTGTTGATTGCGGCTCCGCCATCCACCCGAAGGCTGCCGATGGGGGTGCCCGCGTCTCCCTGCATGGCCTCGATCAGATCACGAGTTTGATAAGCCATCGCCTCCACTGCGGCGCGGGCGATGTGGGCGGCGGTAGTCCCGCGGGTCAATCCCAGAATGGCTCCCCGGGCATAGGGGTCCCAATAAGGGGCGCCCAAGCCTACAAATGCCGGGACGAAAAACACCCCTCCTGAATCACGGACGGTCCCCGCCAGCCGTTCGACGTCGGCGGAGCTTCTGATTATCCCCAGGTTGTCCCGCAGCCACTGCACCACGGCCCCGGCTACGAAGACCGATCCTTCGAGGCAATACGTCGGCTGCCCCTCGCGGTACCAGCCGATCGTGGTCAGAAGATTGTTCTGGGAAAGGATCGGCTTGGTTCCAATATTCATCAGGAGAAAGCATCCGGTGCCGTAGGTGTTTTTGGCGGTTCCGCGCTCGAAGCACACTTGCCCGAAAGTAGCTGCCTGCTGGTCCCCGGCAATGCCCGCAATCGGAATGGCCCTGCCAAAAAGTTCCGGGTGCGTTTCGCCGTATACTTCGCTAGAAGGGCGGACCTCCGGAAGCATACACCGCGGAATTTTGAGGATATCCAGCAACTCCTCCTCCCAATCCAAAGTGTGGATATTGAAAAGCATCGTTCGGCTGGCATTGCTGTAATCAGTCATGTGCAGCTTTCCGCCGCTGAGCTGCCAAACCAACCACGTGTCGACGGTTCCGAAAAGGATTTGCCCATTGGCGGCCCGCTGGCGCAGCCCTTCAACCGTCTCCAGAAGATAGGCGATCTTCGTCGCCGAGAAGTAAGCATCCACCACTAGGCCGGTCTTTTGGCGGATGAGCCCTTCTAAGCCCTGATCCTTGAGCCGCTCGCAAATGGGAACGCTGACGCGACTTTGCCACACGATGGCATTGCCCACCGGTTGGCCGGTGCGACGATCCCAAAGGATCGTTGTTTCGCGCTGGTTGGCCACGCCGATGGCCGCCACTTGTTGCGGAGTCAATTCGGCCTTCCCCAACGCTTCCTGAGCCACCTCCAACTGGGTCTGCCAAATCAGATGCGGGTCATGTTCGACCACGCCGGGCGCGGGAAAGATCTGCGGGAGTTCCTTTTGGGCCGTCGCCACCGGCCGGGCTTGACGATCGAAGATCACGGCCCGACTCGATGTCGTCCCCTGATCTAACGCTAAAATGTAATCCGCCATGGGCAAATCGCTCCTTTAACAATGTGTTGAAAGGAGGTGTGGCCGGGCATCAACGCCGCCAAGCGCCATCGGATGTTTCCTGCCATATCGTACCGAAGTTCTGTTCCATCGCCAGTAGGCCGAATGCGAAAGTAGCTTAGGAAACTTCTCGTTGGCTTCAGAACCAAAAAAGCCTGAGAGATTTGGCCCTGCGAAAACCGCTTGCCCCGCCTGAGAATGCGGGTCGTTTAGTCCAGGTCACCTGCGAATGAATTAGATTGGCGGCGTGGTTTGCTTGCCCAGGGCAAATGTGCTTGTGGGCTGGATGAGCCGCTGCGAGCCGTCCGCACTTTGCACCGATCGGATCGTACGTCCGATAAATCGTAAGTCTTATGTGGCAAATCATTCCCTTCTGTGCCCCGTCTTTTGGCTACATCTACTGCTTGGTGGCTATCGGGCAACACCGCAGTTTACTACGCTTGGAATGTCGGCAGCCGGCCAGAAGTGCTGATCAGCAGTACAGTTATCCCGGGTATGGTGCTCGTCACGGGATTGCGACTAATGTTCCCCGGTGTTGGGGGTCCGCTTCGTGGGATGCATCCGGCTGGGTGACTGGGAAGGTTTCGCCGTTTGCTCTCGGGTGATACATTTGCCGGCCCCGCGCGCCGCAATTCGGCATCCGCTAGCGTAATTCCTCTCTCTGAGAGAATGCCATGGGTTGGGTGCGATGGTGCCAAAAAAGCACCGGAGGATTATGTTCTTAGCTTTGATTGGTTTTTGTTGCCCTCCTACTTGCCTTTCGGTGGCGCAAGAACCAACGGCTTCCCCCGGAATGGCGCCTCCCGCAGCAAGCATTTCGCACCGCCATACCCGGCAAGCGGTTGATTTTTCACAAGATTCCGAAGCTTCCGCCTACAGAAAAGTCAGCGAAAAGTCCCTGCTCTACCGGATATGCAAGATTTGGACTGCCAGCAGGGTTTCGGCTGGGTGCAAATCGCAGCGCGGAAGCAAGCTGCGGGCCCCCGAAACGGACCGGTTGCGGCCGAAAATGTCGCCCCTGAAGCGGAGATCGCTTCAAAGTTTTGTCGTTGCAATTTTCTTGACAATAAGAAAGAATTTGAGTTATTATACCACTTGTGCGCTTCTGGGAGGCTATGATTCTGCATGATTCTGGTCGCGATTTCCGGGGGCGTGGAAAATGTCCTCAAGAGATGGGTTCTGGTGTAAGGTGTCTCTTTTCTTTCCGGAGGGAGGTGAAACTATGTCTAGACGGGCCTTTACCCTGGTGGAGCTTCTAGTCGTTATCGCCATTATCGGGATTCTCATTGCGCTGCTGCTGCCGGCGGTTCAGGCCGCGCGGGAAGCCGCCCGAAGGAGTCAGTGCATTAACAACCTCAAACAGTTAGGTCTAGCGTTGCACAACTATCACGATGTTCACAAGCAGTTCCCGCCGAATATCCCCATCCAATCCTCAACCGGGTACCTTTGGGACGCAGGAATTCATCGCAAGGGCACCACGCTGGTTAAGCTGCTCCCGTTCGTCGAGCAGACAAGCTTGTATCAGCAACTCGACTTCCGCACCGATGTTGTGGCTCAAATTGTGAACTTGGGCTACGGCGTGGGAGACAATACGCGTGATATCCCTGTGTTCCGTTGCCCCAGCGATAACTTGCGGCAGAAAGGTCACACTAATTACGCGCCTTCAATCGGATTTGCGCCCATGCCCTCCCAGGGAAATTCATGCACGGCTTATCAACCGCCGAATATCATCGATTACTTCCGCAGCGGGCTTGCAGGTCACGGCAATACCGATAGCGATCGCGAGACATCCGGCGTGTTTTCTCGTGGGGTATTTGCTGCTCGGATGCAGGACGTGACCGACGGCACCTCCAATGTGATCGCCATGGGTGAGATTCGTCCCTGGTGCAGCGATCACCACCGGGCAGGATGGTACAATACCAATGCCCTGTGGACCGCCACCACACCGCCGATTAACTTTCCCACATGCCCCGGTGAGCCGCCAGGAACCGACGGTAGCTTAAGCTGTAACCATTTCGCCAACTGGCAGACTTCCCAGGGCTTCAAATCGCTGCACCCGGGCGGAGCAAACTTCCTGCTTTGCGATGGCTCCGTGCACTTTATTTCCCAGACGATCGACTATGCTACCTACCAACGGTTAGGCGACCGTTGGGATGGCCGGGCAGTAGGTAGCTGGTGATTCTTGCTGGGGTGTGTAAATTTGGTAGACGGTGCGTCATAGAGCCGCTTAACCGGCAATTGCGGTGCTGTTAGCTCTAATTCGTCCTGTGCCATCTCGGCGTTAAGTTGCCGAATATAGCCCCGAATAGATGGATGTCTAAATAACCGACTCGGTGAAATTGGGGAAAACCCGCCCCCTCTAGTTGGGGATTTCTGTAGGCGGAGGGGAATCCTGCTTTTCACCAAGCAAGCGTGTGAAATTGGTGAAGGATCATCGCGAATTTCCGCCCGAGGGGAAAGATTTCATTAGCTAGTTTCTGCGCTCCGGTGCTTTTCGCATCTTTAGGGCGGGCATAAAAGCGGTTCGTTTGGAATGAGTCGCTCGCGCATAGTTGCCGACGGCGCTTGAAGGTGGTAGGGAGCCCGGCAGGCTCCTGCAAATGGGAAAGCGATGACCCAAGGACAGTCAAACAGAACAAGGGGAGGCGGTCTTATGAAAAGTCTAGCAAGCCGAGTAGCGTGCGGCCTTGTGGCATGGGTGGTTGTTGGTTTGTTCCTTGCAGGCTGTGGGTCCGGGGACAATTTAGTTTCAGTTTCCGGTAAAGTCACATTCCAAGGCAATCCGGTAGCCAATGCTCAGTTGGTCTTCAAGCCGGTGGGCACCGGACAGAATGCGACGGCCATGACCGACTCCTCAGGTAATTACAGTTTGCGTGCCGCACCGGGACGTTACAAAGTTTCGGTCACGGTTGTGCAGGCAAGCGGCCCGGCGATTGATGCCAGCAATCCCTCCGCCGACTACGGAAAAATGATGATGGCGGCGGCTCAGGGGCAGCCGGCGCAACCTGCAAGCGCGACGCAGCCTGGGGGAATCCCGGCGAAATACGCCAACCCCGAAACCTCCGGTCTGGAGGTCGAGGTTCCGAAGGGGCCATACAATTTCAGTTTGACAGAGTAGAAACAGTTTGACAGAGTAGAAAATAGAAGGAGAAGCCGTATCGGCTGGAGTAGTCAGAAGCTAGGGATCGCACTCGCAGGGTGATTGTTAGCTTGCTGGTTTGCCCTGCGGGCGTGTAGCGTTGTTGCTCGACCTAGACTGCAAACCGGCACGGCAAATTCAAACCGAGGCTATAGATTGCCTCAAAATGCTGGGACCGCCGCAAAAAACCAAGCCTTGTTGCTGAAACAAACCGGTCTTGGTTACCGGTGTCAAATCCGCATTTGCAGGCAAGCCGTTGGTTGCAACCGACAGCACAGGATCACATTCGATTGGCCCGCTTAACCCGCGGGCCATTTTTTATTTGTGAACTTATTGTTCGCCCGTCTTAATCCGTGAACTTTCTTTCTGGCCATTTTTTTCTGTGAACTTTTTATCCGACCGTTTTAAACCGAGGAGGCTGCCCGGCGTAGTTAGTCCTGGCGTTCGCCGCGAGGGGATAGTTTAATCCTCGAAAATGACAAGCTCTTGGTCGGCCGGGACTTCCGTCACGACGGTCTTCCCCCGACTTCCCGGCCAATGCACCGTCACGGAATCAACACGCTCGTGTTCGCTCAGCCCGAAGTGTAGTTCGAGGCCAAAGTGGCTCTGGTAGCTTCGGCCGCTGTGGACTTGCTGTACCAAGCGGAGCGATCCAGCAGCTACCTCGACTCGGGCTCCAACGGCATTCCGATTGGCTTTGCGCCCCATAAGGCGGATTTGAAGCCAGTGATGAGGCACGCGGGTTTCATTTCGTAAAAGCGTAGGTTGTCCATGACGATTAGCCACCACGATATCCAGGCGTCCGTCCCGATCGAAATCGGCAAGAGCCACTCCCCGGCTCACCCCTCTGACGGCAAGTCCCTCGCCGGCCGAATCCGACACATCAACGAATTTACCGTCATCATTGGCCAAAAGTAGATTAGGGGCCTGATACGCACTGAGCGGATTCCGCAAAACGGCCGTATCGTCCGTGTGCCCGCAGGCAACATACAAGTCGAGATCGCCATCGTTGTCAAAATCGCCGAAGGCATTTCCCCAGGTAACGTGATTCAGTGTGCCAAACCCCGCCCCGGTTTGGGCGGAAACATCCTGGAAGAAAAGTCCCTGGATATTGCGATATAAGACGGCATGTTCCGTTTCGTAAGAGGTGACATAAAGGTCGATCCATCCGTCGCCGTCGAAGTCGCCGGCATCCACGCCCATACTTCCGTGGGGGATGCCCGATCGGTCAAAAGCCACCCCCAAGGGCACTCCCATCTCGCTGAATCGACCACGCCCTTCATTGAGAAAGAGAAAGTTGGCCATCTCGTCATTGGCCACGAAAATATCCGGGTCGCCATCGCGGTCGAAATCCGCGGATACGAGCCCCATGCTCGTGCCCGCGCTAGCCGCTACGCCCGAGGCGGCCGAGACATCCGCAAAGCGGCCATCCCCCAAGTTCGCAAATAGGGTATCGGGTTCAGGCACGAAGTCTAGCGGCCCTGGCGAAAATGGTACCCCTCCTACGTAGCGGATCCGGTGGAATCGGTATTCGAAATGGACGTAATTGGCCGAGTACAGATCGAGGTCGCCATCGCCGTCGAAGTCCAAAAAGGCACACCCGGCCCCAAATTTACTGTCGTCGGCCACGCCGGCCTGTTGCGTGACATCGCTAAAGGTACCATCGCCGTTGTTTTTCAGAAGAACGTTGGGGCCGAAATTGTTCACGTAAAGATCCGCGAATCCATCGTTGTTATAGTCGGCCGCACAAACCGCGAGGCCAAACCCGGGATCCGCCACGCCGGCCAGTGCCCCCACTTCCACGAATCGCCAAGCTCCTAAATTCCAATAAAGGGTATTCGTGGGTTTGCCCAGCCGTTGACTCCCCGGAAGGTGGCTCCCATTGGTGAAGTAGATATCGTCCAGGCCATCCCCGTCGTAGTCGAATACGGCAAGACCACCGGTCATTGTTTCCATAATGTATCTTTGTCCGGTCTGCCCATCATAGTGAACGAAATCAAGACCCACCTCCGTTGCGACGTCGCGAAATCGCAAGGGACTGGGCGGAAGCGATTGAGGATCGATCACCGGCGTAAAGTCCGCCCGATTTGGGCGAATCATTCGCCCCATGGCCGAGGAAGGGGTCGAGATTGGTTGATCTGCCGCCGCGGACAAATTCAAGTTTTCTGTGTGCAGCTTCCCTTCCCCTGTCGGAGCAGCCGGCCGTTGGCAACCCGAAAGGGTCGCGGAGCCAATCGCGAGGCATACCCACCCAATGGCCCCCAAAATTTCCTTCTGGACCAAAGGGCACATTATTCGCCGGGTATGCCGGCCGAAAGCCCGACCGATCAATCGTTGCGGGATAGCCCGCTTCGCCCAATGCCGACCAAGCATACGCGTTTTTTTTGGCTCCTTACCCATCCGTCGTTTGTTCGATTCCCTCGGGGTTACAACTTAATTGCGACGGAAAGTCGCGATCCTTTAAGAGCATCCAAGACACCAGTCGCCTCACTCCATGAGGATGCGAATTCCTCCGCCCCAGTGGAAACCTTGCCGTGCGATACCCTATTCGGTGGAATGCTCCTGAGAGGGTGGCGCCGGAATGTTTTGCGATGCTGCCTCCTGTGGCTGCGATTCACTGCCGGTTTGGGCGGGAAGCTGTGCCAGGTGCATCTGCGCTAAACGCCAATTCCCCCGGGCCAGGTAATAGTCTGCCAAGAGCCGATGCGAGCCGGCATGTTTCGGATCCAATTGCAGAACACTCTGTAACCACCGGAGGGCGTCCGCCGGGTCCCCGTATTTCATGAGGATGCTTCCTGCCTCGAACCGGCAAGCTACATTGTCCGGCTCCTCGATTGCAACCCGCATCAGCTGATCAAAACGTCGCAAGGCAGGCGCCGCTTCCGCCACATAGTCGAAGTGGAGTTTCGCGGCCTCTTTTTCCCCCAAAGCTACCAGCACTTGTGCCAATGCATTCCGCGCCAACGGATCATTCGGCCGAATTTGCAGAGCGATTTCCAACTGCTCTTTGGCCTCGCTGTGCTTTCCCATCGCCAGAAGGATTTGTCCGAACAGCCGACGTACCGTGAAGCTACGAGGCGATTTTTCCGCCGCCCTGGCCACTACGTCTTCGGCCTCTTCGATTCGACCCACGACAAAAAGCAGGTCCCCTAAAACCGACAAAAGCTCGGGGTGCTCCCGAGCGGATTCCGGCGCTTCCCGCAGGACGCGCTCTGCGTCTTCGTAACGACGCAATTCTCTCAGACTCTCTGCCATTCGACAGCGGATCGCGATGTTTTCGGGGGCTAAAGCCAGGGCGCGCTCGTACGCCGCTACCGCCTCGGGATATAAGGCCATCGCATGCAGAAGATATCCCCGCATAAAAGGCGGCTGAAAATCCTGAGGAAAGTCCTTCTCCCATGCATCCAGCAATCGTTGGGCTTCGGCCGATCGCAAGTTGGCGAAATACCCAATCACAAAGGCCTCGCAGATATCCGCAGCCAATTCCGGCGCTTCAAGCAACAGTTGGCCAAGATGCGGCTCGGCTTCCCGCAGGTTGCCCGATTGAGCGGCCAGCAGCCAACTTTCTTGCTGAATGCGGCGCGGGTAAGCCCCCCATTTCTCGGCCTGAGAGAGGAAGAATTGACTTCGTTCCAATTGCCCAAGCCGGCGGTAAATTCGGCAAAACCCCAGGAAGACGGCAGGGTCTTTCGGGGCAATCCGCAGCGCGGCCCGTAGCTCCGCTAATGCCGTGGAGTAATCTCGCCGCATCGTGGCCTGCTCGGCGGAAGCCAGATGCGATCGCACCAGCCATGGCCGGGCAGCTAGCCAGCCCGCTACCAGCCCTATTCCGATCACCAATACCGCAAGAAAAAGCTTGAAAGCCGAAGTCCGGATAAGTTTCATTCCCCCCTACTCGACCGAGGTTGTTTAGAAGGCATTCTCTGTAATAATAAGGTCAGGAAACACTCAGTGCAATGCTCCCAAAGTAAATACCCTGTCTACCTTGCAGGAAGGAAGTCAAACGGAGCGAGCCGCCCTTGTCGGGCTTCCGACGGGGGCACCTTTGGCAAAGTTGACTCACGATACGGAATGAAGCAGCTTCTCGGTGCAGGTTCGGCGAGTTTTAGGCACTTAAAAACTTTCGAAAAACGGCGGAGAAAATCGCGCGTCTGGGTTACCACAAAAGACTCGGTCAAGCGGGGCTGAACTCATGGCGGAAGCGGCAAGCGATCAAGGGCAAAGCGATTCAAACCAATCGGGCCTTATCCCCGAAAAAGCCGGTGGAAACTTGAAGGGCCGCCATCTGCGAAGTTTTTTACTTTCGGTGCTCCTTTTCTTGGTGGCCGCAGGTGCCGGCTTGATGGGCAGCACATGGCTCCAGAAGACGCGGGCTGCCGAATCCTGTTTCCAAGCCGGCTTAGCTGCTTTCCGGGAAAATGATTTGGAAACGCTCGAAATTTTGAGCGAGTCGCTCCGCGGCCTACCCCGCTGGGAACCCCATGCCTCCTTGCTCGAAGGACTACTTTTCCTGCGAGCCGGCCGATGGGTAGAGGCCATCGAGCGATTCGGCTTTGCGCGAGAACATCCGCAAACACAGGCGTTGGCTTATGCCCACTCCGGCGATGCGCTTTATCAGCTCGGCCGCTTCGCCGAGGCCATCCGGATCCTAACGATCGCTTTGCAGATGGATCCTAAGCTGGCGGATGCCCGCCGTTACTTGGCGGCTGCCTATTACGATATTGGGGCGATGAATCATGCGATCGACGAGCTGGAGCGATTAAGCCAATTGGTGCCCGACGATTACCGGCCCTACCGATTGATCGGCTTGATCTACCGGGATTTTGACGAGGTGGGCAAAGCGTCTGTTTATTATCAGAAGGCATTGGAGTGTTCACCCCCCCCGTTGGCAGCCGAGGCTATACGATTGGAGTTAGCAGGCTGCTTGACGCGGCAACAACGGTTTGCGGAAGCCGCCGCGATTTTGGCTTCCTGTGAACCTTCGCCAGAGGCTTTGGCCCTCCAAGCGGATTGTGCCCGGGCACAAGGAGAAAAAAACCAGGCCCGCGCTCTTCTGGAGAAAACCCTCAAGATGGCTCCCTGCCACGAACGCGCACTGGTGATTTCCGGGCAATTGGCGTTGGAAGAAAACGACAGCGAGGAAGCCGTGCGATTTTTTCAAAAGTATGTCGAATGCTATCCGAAACAGTGGCGTGCCCATTTTCAGTTGGCTCAAGCGTATCAGCGCGTTGGGAAAAAAGAAGAGGCCGAGCTTGAATTCGAGCAGATGCGGAAGTGGCGGGAAATCCAGCGTCAATTTACCGACTTGCACGAGAAAGCGATGCGTGACCTGCACGGGGCCGATATCCGCTTCGAATTGGCGCGATTAGCCGAGGAGCTGGATCGGCCGGATTTGGCCCGGATGTGGCTTGCAGCGGCTTTGGGGTTGGATCCGAATCATAAGGAAGCGCAACTGGCGTGGGCTCGGCTCCAGAAGGCGGGAGTCCGTGGGAGTTCCAGCCCGGGCGGAGGAAGCGAGGTCAGCCTCGGTGAGTCGTTGGATGGTGCCGGCGGAATGAATCGCGCTAAGCCATAGGGGACGCACTCGGGGGCAATCGAGAACAGTTCGCGCTAAGTTAGGTTAGGCTACGAGTTCTTTTGTTGTGTTACCAGTTTTATGCGGGCTTTTGCGGCACGAATTGTTGTGATCTTCCGGTTTGGCGTTACGCCACTATCTTTCTGCCGAATCGGTTGTTGTGATCACGCGGCTTGGTTTCTGAATGCGTAGTTTCTCATCTGATCGAATGCCGCAATTTTATTTCTTTTAATTTTGTCGCATTTTCTTTTTATTGATTTCGCCTCATTAACTGGCATATTACCCGGGAATTGCTTCGCCAAACCGGCGATAGCGTCCCACTGAATTCGTTCGACAGAGATTACTCCCGGCAGACTCGCTTTCGACTTTGGTGCGCTCCTTCATATTCCTGCTGCCAAATTGAGATTGCTTCCGGGAGATTCCTTTCCACTTTTGTTCGCCGCTGCCGATTTCTATCTCTGCTGCCAAAGCCTTCTTCCAGCCCAAAGATCGTCTCTTCTCGCCAAGTCCCTATCTCTATCTCTGCTGGGAAAACCTTCCCTAGGCCAAAAGATCGTTTTCTCCCCTCTAAGTCCTTATCTCTCTTGCCCCAGTTTTCCTCACATTCGAAGTTTTTTTACTCCCTAGGTTCTTTGAGAAGCTAGCGGTGCCTTTAGCGCCGCCATAGACTGAGGTGGGTGCCTGTTGTGGTGGGCCACGAAAGTGGCAGGATTGGCGGAAGAAACGTTTCGGCGATTAGTCTGTAGTCAGGAGGCAAACCCTATGTGTTACCAGCATGAATGCGGATCGTGTTTCAATCGACGTGATTGCTTGAAAATGATCTCGTTAACGACGATGGGGGCCGGGGTGCTCACGGCGTGGCGAAGCGCCGCTGCCGGGGGGATGCCGGCGGTCAGCGACTATGTAGCCCCGGCCCGGCTTCGTCCGCAACCCCAAGTGCGGGTAATGGCGACCTTCTTGGAATTGCCCCGACCGTATTGGCTCGGTTGGCCCGGAACTGCTTATGATCTGGAGGGCCACCAACGGGAGTATAGCGCTCTGTTGGAGCAATCGGCCCAGCGACTGGGAATCTCGGTTCAGCGTGAAGCTCAGCCCCTCAATAGCGAGGCGATGGTCGACGCGTGGATCGAGAAGCTTTTGGCCGAAAAACCCCACGGCGTGCTCGTGATGATGCAGCATCTGAGTATTTGGCAGTGGGTCGACCGGATTGCAGAGCGGACCAAACTGCCGCTGATTGTATTCGCCCCGGTTGGAACGGCTTTCACCGGGCATTTAGCCGGGCCCAGCCGCAGGACGGGTATCCACGTGATTTCTTCGCTGGAGTGGTCCGCCGTAGAGTGGGGCCTCCGCATGATCCGCGCTAAACGCCTATTTGAAGAAACGCGGGTCTTGTGGATCCGCGGCAACCAGCGCAGCGAAACCGTCGTGGAACGTTTGGGTACCAAGGTGCGCGCTATTCCTCGCGATACTTTCAATCAAGAGTTCGACAAGCAACCGGTCACCGAGGAAGTGCGCGACCTGGCCGCGGACCTGCGGCGTAGCGCCAAGCAGATCGTGGAGCCCAACGAGGAAGATGCCTTAAACGCCATGCGGGCTTACGTGACGGCGAAACGTCTTTTAGCCGCCGAAGAGGCCAACGCCCTGAGCATGGATTGCCTCGGCATGGTGGGGGCAAAGCTGGTTCCTACCCCACCTTGTGCAGCGTGGACTCTGCTGCTAGACCAAGGGATTACCGCCGGCTGCGAAGCGGATCTTTTCGGGGCCATGTCTTTGATGATGACCAGCTACCTACTGGATCGGCCCGGATATATGAACGATCCGGTCCCGGAAACCGTGCACAATACCTTGATTGCGGCCCACTGCACCTCGGGTACGCGAATTGCGGGTTTCGATCAGCCCCCGGCTGAGTACATTTTGCGAAGCCACTCGGAATCTGACCTGGGGGTGGCCATGCAAGTGCTCTGGCCGGAGCGTCAGCCGATTACGCTGGTCCGCTTCACGAACGCCAACGAGATGATCATCGATACCGGAACGGTAGTATCGAATGTGCAGACTCCGCCGGCCGGAGGGTGCCGTACTTCCGTGGAAATCGCTTTGGATGGAATCGAGGATTCGCGAGACACGCTCGGCTTCCACCAGGTGGTCACGCTGGGGAATCACCGCCGGGTACTCGAGGGCTTTTGCCAACTTTACGGGATTAAAGTGACGCACTCTCCGCGGTTTTCCACATTCCAGTATGGAGGGCGGGCATGATGAGATGGTTTATGACGCTGCTCCTTGCCGTTTTGGTCCCGGGAGTGCTGACCGCTTCGGAGCCGGTAGCCATCAGCTCGCCGGGGTTTGCCCCTTCTCATTTCGAGCCGGAGGGCCGACTGGTTGAAAGTTGGGGAAGTGTGAAGCTCCGAATTACAGGGGAAGGCCTTCAGCCGGAGGAAACCTCGCTACGTAGCATCATGCTGAGTGAGTGCGTGCCGGCGGCATGTTGGACGGCTCGTTTTGGCCCGGTGCTCGTCGGGGCCACGGCCTATCGTGCCCCCATTTTTCCCGGCGGGATGGATGTACTTTGTGTCGAGCTTGAAGAAACTGCCGGTCAAAGCCGGCAGTTGACTTTGGGCCTAGAGATTTCGCCCCAAGCCCGCACGGGGTTTTCCACGGCCCGCGTGGAAGATCGGGTCGTTCTTTCCATCCCTGTGGAAACCCAGCAGCAGCTTCAGGCGAACGATTGGGGTTACACGATCGACACTACCCCCATGCCCGGCTGGGCGAAACCGGAAGGCGAGTGCGATCCGGCGTTCGCCAACATCCGCGCAGGGATGGGGGGAATCCCGATCCGTTATCGCTTCCGGGTGGAGCCGGGGTCTAAGGCCCAAGTCATCCTCGGGATTTGCGAAAGTTATCATTCCCGCCTCGGTTCGCGGCCTATCCTTTGCATGGTCGAAGGTGCTCGACCGGTGCTGGTGGATCCGCTGGAACGTTGGGGCCGCCATAAACCCGGTGTTCTCCCATTTGCGGCCGCGGATGTTAGTGGTGATGGGTGGCTTTCGCTGAGCGTCCAACCGGTGGCCGGCGCGCCCGACCACAACCCGATCCTTAATGTCATTTGGGTCTTTCCGGGCGATGAACGCCCAAATTTGAACCGTGTAGTTGCCGGACAGCTGAGCGACCAAGCACGGTACTACGTCGATGTCGGCGGCGCCCGGGATCAACCGGCCATTGTGACTGATGGAATGCAGTTCCCCCTGGAGTTGGTCCCAAGCGGTACGAAGAGGCTGACTTTCTATGTGGCGTGCGGCGATGGGTCGGCCGTTGTCCCCGAATTGACCGCCTGGACCACCGAGGGCTTGTACCGCGCGGCTGTAGAGGTATGGCAGGCGTGGTCGCGATCGACGGCAAAGGCCGATTAACCGCACTTGCCCGGGATCAGGAAAAGCCCTTCCAATTACTCTGATTCAGCACTGTGTGATATTCCGCGCGAGAGTTCTTCTGCGCGGTGGGAGAGTTAGTGAGTTTGTTTTTCGGGCGATATCTGCTATTTGCGAGATATCTCCGCGGCGAAATTTTTTGCCGGGTAATTCCGCACCTTTTAGGCTGACGAGCGTTTGTCGTTGATATGCGCGTCAGCATGGCCGTTAACACTTGCCCTAGGGTTTGTGATCCATGAGACCCGCGGTTAAAGCCGCTCGGTCAGTCCGAGCCGGATGAGGGACTTTCGGGAGTCGTCCAGGCCACCTCCGCAACCGCGGATCTGCCGTGGTGTTCGTAGCATTGCTCCTGTGAGGCACCTCCGCGCGTTCTCCGAACTGTATTTCTACTGAGTAGTGCAGATGGACGGGGCATCCCTGTGCACGCGTATCTTCCGATCTTCCGATACGACACGGATGGTGCTCCGGTCCCATAAAGGGGATCTTTGCGCCCACGGATACGGCGGGGTTGTGCATGACGGTACCCATCGTTACGTAGGGGCATCTTTGGGCCCACGGATACCCCATTCCAATTGAGTCGTAGCAAAAAGGGAAGGCAGCGTTGACCGCGGATGTGCCGCCCCGAGGGATCATCCCCCACCGTTGACGTGCGCGTTGCCCGCGCGCCCGCGGATGTGCCTGTGCACATGTTCCAGGCTTGCGCTTCAGACTGCGTTGCCGGCGGATA
>CAKZMM010000004.1 GCA_937128505.1 uncultured Thermogutta sp. | reverse complement strand
CTGCGGTACTTTCCCCGGTCGGCCGTGACGCCCGATCTACTGGACCGGCTGAAAGCGCACAAGGGCGAATTGCTGGCGATGCTGCGGCCCGCGACGGAACCGTTACCAAACGGCGAAATCGGACAAAACCGGACACCTATAAAAGAGAAGCACGCGCCGGCAAAGCCGGTTTGCCGATGCGGTTCGACAACCTGGCGTGACGTGGTGCTACACCACGCCCCGCACAACGGAACCACGATCCGGCGGGACTGCGGCCGATGCGGCCGGTTTCTCGACTTTCCCCTTTGGTACGGAGTCGATAGATTGGACGGCATGGCGAAGAAACAACCAAAGAAACTGACCGACCAATTGCGGCAAGCAATCGACGATTGCGGGCTGACGCGCTACGAAATCGCCAAGCGAACGGGCATCGACGAAAGCGCCTTGGCGAAGTTCTACAACGGGCATTGCGGGCTTTCGATGGAAGCCTTGAACGCCCTGGGCGAGTGTTTGCAACTGACAATTCACCTGGGCTACAAGCCCGACACGAAAGGCAAGTGAACTATGGCCAGCATCGCACGCGACAAGAACGGCTGCCGGCGGATTCTGTTTATCGCCCCGGACGGCAAGCGGCCGACGATCCGACTGGGCAAGGTTTCCCAGCGGGCGGCCGAGAGCATCAAGTAACGGGTGGAGCAACTGCTTGAATCGCTCAATCTCAATCGCCCGATGGAAGCCGATTTGGCCGGGTGGGTAGCGGACCTGGAACCGTGGTTGGCCAAGAGGCTTGCGGCCGTGGGATTGATTCCCAACCCCGAAGCCAAGCCGGCGGCAACGCTGGGGCCGTTTCTGTCGGACTTCGTGGAGCGCCGCATCGACGTGAAGCCCGCGACAAAGGAAGTTTGGTCGCAAGTGGTGCGAAGCCTTGTGGACCATTTCGGCGCGGATCGGGATTTGGCCGAAGTGACCGAAGCCGACGCCGAAGACTTCAAGATGTACCTTGTGGGGCAAAAGCTGGCCCCGACCACGGTTGCCAAGCGGCTGCAATTCGCCCGCATGTTTTTCAAAGCGGCGAAGCGGCGAAAGCTGATTGCCGACAACCCATTCGCCGAAGTGTCGGCCAAAGCCGTAATGCGGCAGGATCGGCAGCGATTCATTACGCGAGAGGAAACCGACCGGCTGTTGGCCGTTTGCAATCCGACGTGGCGGATAATCGTGGCCCTGTCGCGTTACGGCGGCCTGCGCTGCCCCAGCGAAGTTCTTTCGCTCCGCTGGCAAGACGTGGATTGGGAAGCCGGCCGGATTGTGGTGCAATCACCCAAGACGGAACACCACGTTGGCAAGGCGAGCCGCGCTATCCCGCTATTCGCTGAACTGCGGCCAATCCTGGCCGAAGCCTTCGACCTGGCCCCCGACGGCGCGGTGTACGTCGTGGACGGCAACCATCGCGAAGCGGCGAACACGGCGAGCGGTTGGCGGAATTGCAACCTGCGAACGCAATTCGAGCGGATCGTTAAACGTGCCGGCCTACAACCCTGGCCCCGACTGTTCCACGCCATGCGGGCGAGCCGCGAAACCGAACTGGCGAAGGAATACCCGATCCACGTTGTTACCGCGTGGCTGGGCAACACGCCCCGCATTGCCTTGAAGCATTACCTGCAAGTGACCGACGCCGACTTTGAACGGGCGGCCCAAGCGACAAAGGAAGGCGGCGCAGAAAGCGGCGCACGAAGCGCACAAAATGCGGCGCAGAGGGGACGCGCCGCGAAGGGCGGGGAATCGCAAGAGGAAGGCGCAAACCCTGTCGGGTGCGCCGCTTTTGCGATTCCTGACGATACGCAACTTGTTGTTACAAAAGGACTTAGCGGAGAGGACAGGATTCGAACCTGCGGAGGGGCATGAACCCCTCACGGATTTAGCAAACCCGCGCCTTAGACCACTCGGCCACCTCTCCGTTTCTATGGCTAGCCCCGTTTTCCTCTTTAAAGTGAGCCAACACTTGGGGGTTTTTTCCTTAGTTCGTCTCCGTCCCCTCTTTTACAGTTCTTTTCTTTTTAGAGCTTTCTTCCTATACCGCTTACTCTAATCCATTCTTTAATCCATTCTTTTCCCCACTTTAAGATTGCTCATTAGGAGGTTGGCCATTCTCCACCTTATTCGATTGATCGCTATCCGCCTCGTGGCGTTGAGCATCTGAATGAAATTTTAGACTGAGTAAAAGCGATCCAAGATACCGCGATTCAAATATTCTGAGAATATTACAACACTACAAACTGTTCATCAACAAAGTCGCTAAACTAAACTGTGCACTTAAATCTGTAAAAATCCTTTCACGAACTCGAGACCAAAATCCTGAAAGGTTATCCACTGAGTTCTCTACGGCTCTGTTCACTCACCCACTACCAAGCGTTTCTGAAATAAATCGCGGAGACTCAAGCAACACGAAACTAAAGGAAAGGAAGCAACACCGAAACTAAGGTTAGACAGATATTAGAATTGCGCGATTTCCCGCTGCCCGAATTATGAATTGAATCTCCAATTCCATGAAATTCATTAAAACGTAATCGCCAATCAACCACAATCCGATCGCGAAATTCTTATTCGTTCAGCTTTTTAGAACCAGAAATAAGCACGAAAACCCCCGGGAGACGTCCGAAAGTCGGCTACCAATCTATACAATTTTTAACGGGACGATTTGATGGCCTTAAAAGCTCTAATTGGGACACTTAGACGCCAAAGACAGGTCTCACACCCCGGGCATTCCACACCCAAGTTTGTCGTTCTGGAACCCATTCGGGCCGCTGAGACGCTCTTAAGGTCGCACCCTAAATCTTCTGTTATTTTTACTGTCGCATCCACCGCCGTACTATAGCTTCCGCCTACCGCCGACTTCATAGCTCTACTTAACGGAGGGAAGCCGCGATATTCTGCCGTGCGATTTTTCCTCCCCGGGCCCCATTTACTCCCTCACCCTTTCCGCGCCGGATTGACCGGCAAACGGACAACGCTTTTGGCTGCTTCAGCTTCTTTTGGGCCCCGATACCAGCGGGGACAGCACTCCAAACCAACGCCGTGCCACTTCAAACTTCTTTAGCCATTCCAAGCCCAATAGTGTTACCCCATTCACCCCAAAGTATGCAACTGGCGAGCACCTGGGGGCACGCCCAAAAAAGCGACACAAATTAGATGACATTTATCCACAATTTTTAAAACACTGATGATTACTAAAATTACCGGACTTTGCCAAATTGCTCGAACGAAACTCTTGTTCGCAAAACTCCCCCTTTTGCCCGTATTCTCCCGCCAGAATATCCCTTCGCGGCCACCGAGCAATTGCCCCTATCACGCCGGGGCAAGGCTGAGCCGGTAAGTGCTCCTTTTTGCTAAAATAATCTCCGCGATGAGAAAGCGATAACGGCGGAAAACAATTCCCCCTGGTCCCCCGTGCCCAAAAACGCAAGAAGCTCTCGCTTCCGCACTTGGCAGCCCCCCTGATGATTCAACACCCCTCAGCCCATCGACTCCGCTCGACTCCGTGTTCTCTTGACCTAAGGGCGGCAAAGTCTTATTCTCCCACTCCAAGTGGAAATGCCGTCTCTTCTTGCAGAGCAAAAGCTGGCTTTTCCGGCGGACATCGGATCAGGAGACTCCTCCGGAAATCTGGGCCACCAAAGCACGCATGAACCATGCTCGACCTTGTGAAAACCCAAATCGAAACCCGCCACTTTCGAAATCCCAGGATCTGAGATCTTCAGGAGTTCAGGCGGCATTCGAGCTTACAAATCAACCTTTGCAACCCCCAATCGGGAGTGGAAAACCGTGGATTTCTGCCGGCGGAATAGGATCTGGTGTTTACGCCCCCATCTTCATGCAAAGATTTTTCTGAAGCTTTTGCCGGTCATTTGTGCGATTGGATGCACGTGGCTTGATTTAGGAAAAGTCGGCCCCAAGGAAATCGTCGGTGCCGGCGAAGAACGTAAACCGACTCACCTGGTGGGCGATCTTGCGGTTCCTTTTGGTCTCCACCCCGTGACGGTGGAGGGGGTCGGGCTGGTCACGGGGTTGAGGGGAACAGGCGGGGATCCGCGGCCATCCGGGATGCGGCAAAGTTTGTTGGCGGAGATGAGGGCTCGCGGTATCGCCGACCCCGAAGCGGTGCTCGCTTCGCCCAATACGGCACTGGTCGTGGTGCGTGGGGTACTTCCCCCTGGTATTCAGCGCGGCGATCGGTTCGATATCGAAGTCCGTATTCCATCCCAGGATGATACCACCAGTCTTCGCGGGGGATGGCTCCTTGATACGGAACTAAAAGAATTCGCGCTCGTTTCCGACAATTCCCTTCGAACCGGACACACCATGGGCAAGGCAAGCGGGCCGATTATGGTCGATCCTTTTGCCCAGGCTAAAAACGATGCGGTGCTTAAGGCCCGCGGGTGGATTCTCGGCGGTGGAACGTCGAAGATTAGCCGGCCTTTGGCGCTGGTGCTTCGGCCGGAGCATCAATCCGTGCTCAACAGTGCGCGGATCGAGGCAGCGGTCAACCGGCGGTTTCACGTGTACGACCGCGGCCGCAAACTCGGGGTGGCCAAGGCCAAAACCGACGAATACGTGGAAATCCGAATTCATCCTCGATACACGAACAATGTTTCGCGGTATGCGCAGGTGCTCTGTGCCATCAGCCTGCGGGATATGGAACAGTTACGACAAGAGCGCCTTTCGCTTTTGGAGAAGCAGCTCCTGGACCCCAGCATCGCAGCCTCGGCGGCCCTTCAACTGGAGGCCATGGGGCGCGATGCCCTCCCGGTGTTACGGAAAGGATTGCAGGCCTCGGATCTTCAGGTCCGATTTTATGCGGCGGAAGCGCTGGCCTATCTGGATCAGACCGAGGCCGTTCAACCGCTGGCGGAGATCGCGCGCGATGTGCCGGCCTTCAGGGCTTTTGCCTTAGCGGCCTTAAGTGCCATGGATGACGCCGTGGCTGCCGCGGAACTGCGGTCGCTTTTGGACAGCCCCAGTGCTGAAACGCGCTACGGAGCCTTCCGGGCCTTGACGGCCATGGAATACAAAGACCCGGTGGTTCAAGGCGAGCATCTCAACGGGCAATTCTATTTTCACGTCCTCGAAGCACAGGGCCCACCCATGGTCCATCTCACGCGTAGCCGCCGGCCTGAGGTGGTCCTTTTCGGCCGAAACCAGCGGTTGAAAGCTCCCCTGGCTACCGAAGCCGGGAACGAAATCATGGTCGTCAGTCGCCGGCCCGGGGAGGTGGTCATCAGCCGATTCGCGGTAAATGAACCGGATCAAAAACGGGTCGTCTCCGATCGGTTGGAGGAAGTCATTCGCGCCATTGCGGAGCTCGGGGGAACTTATCCCGATGTGGTTCAGGCCCTGCAAGAGGCTCAGGCGCAAGGCTCTTTAGAGGGCCGACTGGAGATCGATGCCCTACCAAAAGCAGGACGCGCCTTGAATCTTGCAGCCGATTCGCCTTCCTCTCACCAAGGGGAGATGGGGCTGTCGCACCCCGAGGGCACGGGGAGGCCGGATTCCTCGGTTCATCCCGCCGCGACACAAGCCCCTCCGCGGAGTCCGGTTCCCGGCCTTTTCCCCGATCTACCCAGCCCGGATCATGGGGAGCCCCCCACGGCGGGGTATTCGCCGGAAGAGCCCTGGGAGGCACCCGCCCGGGCTCGGCGCGGTCCCCTCGGGTGGCTCGGCAAGCTTAAATCGGATCAGTAGATCCAATCCGTAAGTGCAATCGGAGTAAACACTCCGTCTGCCGAAACGCCGGGCACCTTCTGCCCTCGTATCAACGGGGTTTGCCAACACATGGACGGGCATGAACGATGCTACGCCCCACCCCCCCTCGTGCACCCGGGGGCCTGATCTTGTTATAGGAAACCGGCTTTCTTCGTGGCCACCCCCCTCGTGCACCCGGGGGCTTGGTGCGCGCCGACCGCTTCCGGACCAAGTACAAACCACCCCCCTCGTGCACCCGGAGGTTTGCCCTTAAGGAATCCGCCACTTTCGCCACACACCCGATGCCCTCGTACACTTTTGGGGGCCTGAGATCAGAATCACCTTCATTTCCGTGTGGGTTGTCTGCAAGAGATGCACCCCCTGTGGCCTACTTAGAGCCTCTAACAAAATGAGCCGCACAGGCATTTATAGCAGATCAGGATGCAGCCGAGGGTAAGGAGTGCTTG
>CAKZMM010000003.1 GCA_937128505.1 uncultured Thermogutta sp. | reverse complement strand
CTTCAAAATTGGACCACAATTCTCGAAAGCAAGAAGCAGAAACCGCCGCTACCGGCTGGAGAGAGTCAAGTTGGGAATAATAAAGTCAAGTTCGGAATAATATGGAGATTGACTTTCCCGGGCAATGCCCGTTTTGGCGCCCACTGCTTTGCGAGTCGCGTATCGTGCCGAATATGATCCACATTTACATAATTCGTAGCCCCATCGAATATATCTCACCCACTGGAAAACAAGAGAAAATTTGAGTTACTGGGAAACATCTGAGTCAAAACAAAACGATTTGAGCTAAAAACAGGCGCCATCAAATTGATTTGGCATCGAGCAGGGGGCAATGGTTCCTATCTCGGATTGAGATTGTTGCTGTGCCAATTTCACTACCAATTTCACTACGGCTCCCCGCGATGACCCCTCGAACGATTTGCCGAGCTTAGCAACCCATTTTGCGTGAAGCCACTCCATCAGACTTGTTTAGCCACTCAATAATGAATGTTTCTTCTACCCAACGCATATCCTATCTTGACAATGATCACCAAGAAATGAATCTTAAAATCAATCATTTAACTCCGGCCGTTCAACCGAGTGCAAGCAGACTTCAGCCTGCACACTCTTGCGCGATCAATCGAGCCATCGCGTCTTTTAAGCACTTCCCTTCCATGCAAGCATCTCGAAGAAACGAAACCGTTGCAGGCGGCTCAATTGGAATTGCTTTGCGCAGTGTGTGCCCAAAGACTAATCACTTCATGCTAATCAATTCAGCTCCTCCAAGGGTTTAATTCACTTTAAAACTCAAACCTTCTTACCCACCGAAGGCCATCAAAGGGCCGCGAACCTTTGCCGTCGACGAGGCTGAGGCAATTGTCGAAATGGCGTGCCTCCCGAATTTTCCTGCGGCAATATTACG
Organism: uncultured Thermogutta sp.; assembly: GCA_937128505.1. GTDB lineage: Bacteria > Planctomycetota > Planctomycetia > Pirellulales > Thermoguttaceae > DTLM01. The sequence goes on along the minus strand of CAKZMM010000003.1, from coordinate 5,279 downwards.
TAGCCTTATCCCTCCGACCAGCTTGCGAAATTCCGCCCCTTCTTCCTGCCAAGCAAGCACTTTAATCTCCACTTCTCCGATTACAAATTTTTGATTTCCGGGCCAATTTCTTGCGGCAGCTCGAATCCGTTTTGTGCAAGTTATCGCGATTGCCTCGCCCCCTCACCAGTCGTCTTCTGCCCTGACGGCAAGAAGTTTTAACCGCACGGCAAGAAGGCACAAAATTTGCTCAAAGGCAAAACACGAGTGTAAGAGGCGACTTTATCGATGCAGCCATGCGTAGGGACTCAGAATCCAAAAGCGGAATTCCCCGTCCCGATTCCCCTTCTTCCCGAGCAACGTGTGTACAATAAGGGATACAGCCAAACACCAGTCCAAGGAGACCACGAAAGGAGTGGCATGCGAATTTGACCGGCGGCGTGTCCCGGCAGGGTCAATTTGAAGGGTTAAACCTGGCGAGATTCCATTCAAAATCACATCCTGAGAGCGCACCATGAAACTTTGGAGTTCCTCTTATCGAAGTTCGCTTAAATTGGGCGAGCCTCCGTTGAGGCTCTCGCGGGAGGCCTTCCGACGGTTTAGTCGGTACATGGACCTCGAGCTAAGGAAGCTTGAAGAAAGGTTCGGCGTGCTTCGCTACCGCTCGAGGCCCAAACATTTGAGCCACCGCAAAAAGCGCCGAAAGCCGAAATAATCCATTAAGCCAAAATGATCCATATTGAGAAGCTGAAGCTCACTCCGGCTAAGATCTTAAGGGAGAAGAATCTCGGACCGAGTGCTTCACTCAAGAAAAAGCGTTTTCGACGGTTCCAGCTGTTTCGCCGGGGCAACTCCCTGCTAAGCCGGTTCATCAGCCTAAGCGTAAATGAAGCATGAAGCATAAAGGACGTGAGCGGAGTGGGAAGCCGTAAGCAAACGGTTCCTACTCAATCTGCATTTCGACAAAAAGTCTTTTAACAAAGATTGTTAGGGATATTGCGGCCCGCACTTTCTGCGGGCCGCAACTTTTTTCAGTTCCTGCCCGTTTGATCAAGTTCCTGTCTCACTGATTAAGTTCTTGCCTCGCGCTGGCATTAGCCCGATGGCTCGCTCTCCCTCGCCTATTTTTCGTCGTGATCTCCTCCTCTTTTTCGTCCGTGATCTATAAGAAGTCATTCCAACGCTCTAGCGGCTCAAGCTTTCGACGGACCTTGAGGGAGACTACGCGCTACCGGGTCAGCCAATCAATGGCCGCTTCCTCGATTTTTTCCGGGGCATTTTCCTTGCATTGGCTCAAATTCGCTAAGGCCCCGGCCGAGGCGTAAGCTTTCGCCACGGGGCTATCCATCAAATGCGGTTCTCCCGCCACAAAAAGCTCGTGAGGAGCCGAAAGGGAAAGTAGCCCCGGCAGATCCAGGTACTTAACTGCGCCGGGCAGAAAGTCCGCATGATCAAACGAATTCAACTGCGCGAACCGAAACCCGCCCGTGTCTATGGCTGCCCGAGCAACCGCCGATCCCGCCTGAGCCCGCGCGGCGGCTACCCAATGCGCAGCCCCACGGAGGCCCAACAGATACACCGCTTCCACCTCTGGAAGGCTTCGGGCGGCGGCAATAGCCACCAATATGTCGTGAATTCGTTGCGAAAAGAGCGGATGGTTATATCCGTAGGTATATCCGGCGTAATTCGGGCGCTTAGGATCGAGTCGATTCTTGTCCATCGGCTTCCCATCGGGAGTGAACTCCCCTTGACCAAAAAGGTCTAGGCCGGCCACGGCGAAACCCTTGGCCAAGAGTTGGCGGACCCCCGCGATCGGTCGGCCATCTTCCTGAAAAAGTCCTTGCTTCCCTTGCTCGGTGACCCAAATGACCACACGCCCGTTCCAGGGGGTTTCCTCGGGGACGAGAGCCACCACTGGGATTTCTTCCCCTTTAGCGGGGTACCGCAGCAGCCCACCCAGGAGCCGATAGCCGTCTTCCCGACGGTCGATCTTTTCGTCGAATTCGAGTTCCCAGGGAGAGGGAAGTCCGCGGCCAATCATCACCTCCAAAGCGCCGCCCAAAATCTGCCGATACTTCGCCAAGCTGGTGGGATCATGGGGTAAAAGCGATTCCATTTGCCGATTCGTATCCGCAGTGATCCAGCGCAAAAGGCTGCGTTCGTAATCTTCTCCGCTTGGCGGTTTCGGATGGTCATCGTCCCAAACCGACATCTCCGCCACCGTTAACGGTTCGAAGGGCTGCTCGTCGATCGGTTCGGGAATACCCAGCCCCAGATGCCGATTCATCCACCGGTACATGACCAGTCGCGAGGGATAGTTGTAGTTGTGGGGAAATTGCAGCAAGGGAGCCAACATCACGTGGTCCTCGCAACCGAGCATCCGATAATGGGCTTGTAATTCAGGGAAACCCTTGGTGGGCATTTCCCGGGTCCAATCATCTGCGGCGGTCATCCCTAACGCCCGGGGGGCGAAAAGCGCGGCAAACTCCACATTGCCCGTATCAACGCGCAGGTAGCAGGCGTTCTCGCAGGTGCAACCCCCCTGCATCGCGGTGGAGATCATCACCGCGGGAAAAGCCACTTTGGGGCGGTCATCGATCGCACAGAGGATGAAAGTTTGTGTGCCCCCGCCACTGGCGCCGGTGACCCCGATTCGCGCCGAATCTACTTCCGGAAGCTCGCAGAACCAATCAAGTACCCGAATCGAATTGTACGTTTGCAGCCCCATCATGTGCTGAAGCCGCAATTCGGCTTGCGGGCTGAAATAGCCCCAGTTTTCTTGCGTATTCATGTGCTCGCGCAACCCGGGCCGATGCGCCAGTTGAACGCTGTCCGCATACCCCACCATATCGTAGTGGAATACAACGCAACCCATTCGCGCTAATTGAACGCATCTTGCTTGCAGCGGATAGCGGCCGCACGGGTCGAGTTTTTCCCCGCCGGTCTTTAGCTCTCTTTTCAGGTTTTCTGGTCCTGCGTCATAAAATCGCCCATTAGCCCAGTGCCCGTGCGGACAAAGAACTCCGGGCCGCTTGCCCGCGGCGTTTTTCGGCCGGTAAAGATTTCCCGTAACAAAATGACCGGGGAAACTCTCCAGATATACCTTCTCCACGGTGTATTCCGGGCGGTCCACCCTACCGTGAATAACGGCATGCGGCGGGGTGCGTTCCGGCATGGGCCACAGCCCCAAAGCCACAAGCATTTGCCGGCGAACCCTCTCCGCACGTCGGGTCCATGCCTCCGGGGTCGAGGCCGGGGTAAATGGGAAATAATCGTCCAGGGTCTTTAGCGGGCCCAAACGCCGATCTGCCGGAAGTTCCCCGGGCGGAAGTACCCGCGGCACTTCCGCCTTTACCGGCAAGGCAAGGCTCACCTGTAGCAACAAGCCGAAAAGCCATCCTCCCCAAATCGCGACGCGGTGCGCCGGTGTGACGGCTGAGAGATAAGCCAAAGGCAGGTGCAGAATCGGTCTTCGCTCCATAGGCCCAATCTCCTTTTGCACTTGCGGTCTATCACGATTTATTGCGAACGGTTCATCCCACCACTAGTCGGCAAGGGAGCGGGTTCCTTACTCAGGTACGAGTTTGAGCGAGCTGAGGGTTCCGCCGGACCATCGGAGATTCTAATCACGCCTCAAGAGCCAACAAAGCGAGCGTGCGAAATCGGTGATCGGAAACTTAATTCCCCCCGGCTCAAGTGATTTTATACCACCGGGTCCCGGTCCAGGTCCGAGTAAGGATAATGACCGGCAGCTTTTAAGCGTTCTATTAGCTGGGCTCCCCCCTTCTCGCGGGCGTATTCAAGCTCTGAGGGAAGGATCTCGATGATCGCCATCAACCCGAATTCCGCGGGCTCCTCTTCAGGGATTGATGGGTAAGCGACGAAGATCAAGGCGGCCCCACCCACCTCGGGACAATCCTCCGGAATAGCGCCCGTGTCATACGGATTAATCCTGGCTTCTGCGCTATAGGGTGCAAGCAGGTTTAAAATGGCGTTAAGTCGTTGGTGCATTCTTCCAAAGGGGGTGTGCTCATCTAAAGCTGAGTCGAGGTCAAGATTTTGTCGAGTAAACATGACAAACTCGTAGCACCGGAAGACATCATTGGAGGACCCCTGACCCGGTAGTTCGGATAGTTCTTTCGTAGCGACGGCCGTTCCTGGGAGCCTCTCCGTGTAATAGAAAAGGTCTAATCCGCCGCCGATTGCGTAGGGAACCAACGCATGCATCACCATCGGATACTCCGGGCCCAACACCTCCTCCATCAATGCGGTTTTGCGGTCGTACCATTCCTGCATCTGCTGCTCGTCGGACGAATCAAAATCGCTCATGTGCAAGCCCCTCAAGAAAGAGGTTGACCTTTCGCTTGGTTGCTTTTTTCCCGACGGAATAGACCTGGATTGCCTCACCAGGATATACGATCGCGATTGGGAATGCTATCCTCAGCCGTTTCCTGTACCCACAAAAGAGCAAATGCCCGCCGAGGCAAAAAAGAAACTCGGCGTGCGGGGATCGCTCGAGGAGGGGGCGCCCGCTCTGCCGGAGGAGAAGAGAAATTCGGTGCATGGCGGATCGCTCCGTTGTGACAAAACCAGTATACGCATGGCTTGAGAGAAAATCGACGCTCTGGGGCATCACGGTGGCATTCCGCCCAGAGCGGAGTCACGAGGGGAATTTGCCGGGTTTCGAGCACGCTAACGGTAGCAAGTCCGGCAGCGCTGCGTCCGACGGGCTCCTGCACATTTTGGGTAACCGACCGCCGAACGGCTACGACAAGCCAAATCGGTACGCAGAGGGGGCGGACCGCATCCGTCTTGGTGCAGGAGGGGGCAAATAAGCTTAGAAAAATTTGGGAAAGTACGAAAAAGAAACGGAAAAGAATTGGAACAAATTTTGATCGAAAGCAAGGCTCGTCTTCTCGTCTTTTTGAGTGACCTTGCCCGACCTTTCTACCACAACTATTATTAACATTAGAGTGGAATAAGCCGATTATAATTGTGAAAAACGAGAAAACGCCTGGACGTAAAAACAGGACGTAAAAAAGAGCAAAAAAGAACCCATCGGCACAAACGGGAACCGAGCGATCTTAATTCGCACCGCTCAAGCCTTCGGCGGGTTTCATTCAGCTCTGTATCTGCTGGAGAAGTGTGCCCATCGGCGAAGAATTTTGGCGCCGAAATAAAAATTTAGGCGCCGAAAGAAAAGGGTATTGACCCCGACATCAGAGAGAATATATCAAGCTTTGTGCAAAATGGGTCACCGAAGGCTAACTCGCGTTGCCGTAAGTTAATTTTCGGAAACA
>CAKZMM010000002.1 GCA_937128505.1 uncultured Thermogutta sp. | reverse complement strand
GGTTCAGTTGTGGGAGACATTTTTCGACAAGGAGCTCCACGATGAGACACTGGGTCTTGGCGTTTGCGTTTTTGGCCATTTTGGGCATGATTGCCGGCTGCGGTCCGGCACAGCCTCAACCCGGCGGGAGGGTCCCAGCTCCGACGGGTGGTCCGCCTCCAGTCACCCCTGCGCCCACCCCTGAGCAGCCGGCAGAGCCCGAGCAACCTGCAACTCCGCCGGCGGCCGAAGAGACCCCGAGCATGCCAGCCGAGCAGCCCGCAGCCGAACAACCAGCGGAGGCGGAACAGCCTGCTGAGACCCAGCAGCCCCCTGCCGCGGAGCAACCTGCTCAGCCGGAGCAGCCTGCTGCACCCGCGGAACAACCGGCCGCCCCGGCCGAACAGCCTCCAAGCCCGGAGTCCTAGGGGCACTTTCGGCGATCGGAATAGCCGGCAAGTGACGCTACCCTTGTCGGCTTGATCTGCCGGAGAGTCAAGCGGTCAAAGTGCGTCGTAGTCAAATGTTGGGAAGGGTGCATTTCGCCCCTTCCCTATTTTGTTGGGGCATCCTCATTTTTATTGTGACATCCTCACGCGCCATTGATCTCCACGTTTGCCACTTGTTTCTTAAGCTTTGGGATTTTCGCGTAAGGCGAGAATACGGATCGGGAATCTAGGCAGTGCGGATTAAAGAGCTGCCTCAAAGGGCCAAATTGCACGTCCGAGCAGCCAAATCGGTCCGGTTTGAAATCTCTCAATCCCGAGTTGATACGTGAGCATTAAGTTGATATGTGAGCATTAAAGTGAGTAAAGCCCGAAGAGATGGAATCCGAGTGCTATTTGCTAACCCTTTGAGGGCATTCTATTGTGCTTCTTCGTGCTCTTCTCTAAAGGGCCCTTGCGAACCGCAGGGGCTCAACGACGCCGGAAAGGCCCCATCGGACTGTAACCTGTCCCCAAGACCGGGCATGAAGCGGCCACAGCGCAACTATTTCGGCAGAGCTCAGCGCGATGAAGCTTTCCAAACCTGGCGCGACAACGCCGGCTCAACTCCGTTAACAATGGGCAACTTGCCCCGGCCCAAAATAAAATTTTCCAATTGTTCGGCGAAAAGCCTCGGGCTATTCCGGAACGCACCAATGGTGCTGCCCGCAAGATGCGGAGTCAGCGTCACATTGTCTAAACTCAAAAAGGGATGGTCCGGGGGAAGCGGCTCCGTATCAAAGACATCCAGCGCAGCCCCCATGATCCACCGCTCGCGGAGGGCATCGATTAAAGCTGACTCATCCACCAGGGCACTTCTCGCCGTATTGACCAGAATCGCAGAGGGTTTCATTCGCCGGAGCTCTTCACGGCCCAAAAGGTGATGGGTCTCGGGAGTGAGCCTCGCATGCAACGAAACGATATCCGATTGAGCCAATAGCTCGGTGAGCGAAACCGATTCGCAAGGCGGGGATACCTCTGGAAGATACGGATCGTAAACGAGTATCCGGCATCCAAAACCGACAAGCAATTGGGCAACAATCCGCCCGACAGCCCCGAAACCTATCAGTCCCACTGTCTTCCCGTTAAGTTCGGGAATTGCCGCACTATTGGGGAACTCCCGCCGCCAATGGCCTTGAATCAGCGAAGCATGAGCTCGCGCCAGATTTCTGACTTCTGCGAGGATAAGCCCAACCGTGCATTCCGCCACAGCCCGCGCGTTTCTACCAGGGGTGTTTGCGACGGCGATTCCGCGACACGTCGCCGCCGCGATTGCAACGTTCTCCGTTCCTCCGCGGAGAACTCCGATCAATCTTAGCCGAGGTGCCCGCTCCAAAAAAGTTTCGGAAACCGGCGCAAATTGAACTACGACAATCTCCACCTGCTCGAGCCGGTCTAAATGCTCCGGCCCTACCGGCACCGCATCGGGCCCATGCCGCTCGATGAGAAGATTGGCTTCCTGAAGTTCGATAAGGGTTGAGTGTTCCCACCGTCGGACTTCTATCTCGATTCCGAAACCTTCGAGCGACCGCAATCCTTCGGCCATAACGGGGGCAGGCAAATAGGCGTCGCTAATGGCAAGAAGTTTCATCGCAACTCGCCCACTCTCCTACGCTCGCCCGGCTGTCCCAAGCAATTCAATCTTCTGACGAACGACCGCTTGAAGTTCCTCTTTCATGGGGCCGAAGATTTGTTGCGGGAGTGGGTCGACCCGCTTCAGTTCTTGAGCCGCCCGCTTTAGGCCCCGTCCCATGGCAATGCGACAATCCGCATAAATATTCAACTTGCAGATGCCATGAGCCACCGCCTCACGGATCTGCTCATCGGGCGTCCCTGAGCCACCATGAAGCACCAGCGGTACCGAGCTTGCCGCACTGAGTTCTTTCAGCCGATCGATGTGCAACGTCGGCAAACTCCGGTACACCCCGTGGGAGGTACCGATGGAAACCGCCAGACTATCCACGCCGGTTTCTTCGATGAATCGGGTCACCTCCGCGGGGTCCGTCAATACATTTTCTGCTTGCACCGTGCACTCCAAATCCGCCCCACCCACATGCCCCAATTCAGCCTCCACACTTACTCCTTTTGGATGGGCAATCCGCACGGTTTCGCGCGTCAGTGCGATATTCTCTTCCAGCGGTAGTTGCGAACCGTCGATCATCACCGAGGTAAAGCCCAACTCCACGGCACGGCGGATATCGGCCAAGTCCGTGGCGTGATCGAGATGCAAGACGACGGGAATTCGATGGTGCTCGGCGGCTACCCGGATCAATCCCGGCAAATAAGCCCATCCGTTTCCTTGGAGATCGGGGACCAAGCACATCATGAACACCGGCGCCCGTTGCGCTTCCGCCTCCTCGAGGATAGCCCGCACCATCACGTCTTCCACGCAATCGAAACCGGGTATGGCATAAGCTCCGTGCCGGGCCTCCTGCAACACCTCACGTGCCGTTACCAGCATAGTAATCCTCCGAAGATAAACCGCATCAGGTATGAGAGGCACACACTCGTGGCCCCAAGCAGTTAGTAATCTTGCGGATGCGATGGTCGCGCAATTCACAGGAATTGAAGCCGCATCCCGAGGCTCGATTAGCATACTTCAAAATAGCTCGGGCGGGGAGAGGGAGATGCCGGAAGTACGTCAATGATGTTTTGGAGCGGCAGAACCCCGTTTATCAGAAGTAGAACCCCGTTTATCAGAAGTAGAACCCCGTTTATCAGAAGTAGAACCCCGTTTATCAGAAGTAGAACCCCATTTATCAGAAGCAGAACCCCGTTTATCACAAGTCGTTTATTAGAAGCAGAATGCCATTGGTAAGAGGCCGAACACCATTTTCGGCAGAGGAATAAAAGGCGACCCACGAGGCAAAGAAGCTTTGATCGGCAAACGAATAAAAGCTCTTGCCGTCGCATGCGAGACTTCAAATTCCGGCTCAAAAACGACAAGGGAGCCCCCCGGAGAACGAGGTTTCTCCGCTGGCTTAGCGCATCAACATTCCGCCTGTGACATCCCACGTCGCCCCGGTCACATAACCGCAGCGTTCCGACAAAAGAAAAACGACCACCTCCGCAATTTCTTCGGGCTGAGCAATTCGCCGCAAGGGAATCCGTTGCAAGTACTCGTCCAGACGCTGTGCCAACGCCTCCTGGGCCATGTCCGTATGCATCATGCCAGGAGCTACCGCATTGACTCGAACTCCCCACGGGGCCACCTCGCGAGCCAAGGAGACGGTGAAACTCACCAATCCGGACTTTGCCGCCGCATAGTGAGCATGACCGGTAGTCGCCCCGCGAAATGCCGCTTGAGACACCACATTGACAATAGCCCCACGCTGTCCGCGATTAATCCATTGATTAATGGCCAAGCGTGCAAGCCAAAAAGCCCCATGCAAGTTGATCGCGATGACCTCTTCCCACGCTTCATGAGGCATGTCCCGAACAAAATGCGTGGGCCAAATCCCCGCGTTGTTGACCAAGAGATCAAATGGCCCCAGAGCGGCTTCCGCCTGCTGGAACGCTCGTGTCAATTCATCGCAGCAAGCGAGATCGGCCTGAATTGCAATGCTCTTCCGGTTAAATTGCTGCCGAATCTCTGCCGCCAATTTCTCGGCTGCATCAGCTTGACGATGGTAATGCACTGCCACATGGACTCCCTCCCGGGCCAATGCCCAAGCAATTGCCCGACCTAAACCCCGGCTTGCCCCCGTGACCAAAGCAATCTTCCCCGCCAAGCCAAGATCCATGGGCTTTGTTCCATCAATTGATTGTTCCCATTTATGGAAAGAAAGGTAGATGAGTAAAAACTCGGGCAGGTCGCATTTTCGCGTGCTCATTTAACGAGATCATCGTGCCGGCATGCCTCACCAACCAAAATCTGACAACCCAATCGTAAGGTTTATACCCTCCTGATTTCGGTCCGACTCATTTACACCGCTCCAAATCGCAAAAGCAAAGCCCTACTATCCCCCCCGGGGTCTACGGAAGCGCAGCGAAAAGATCTCAAGCCGCTCTTGATGCGATTTTATCGGAAAAAAGATGCGGACCCTGAGGAGGGGCTATTAACTAACAACCGTCGGCTACCCAGAAAGGGAATCCAATTGTTTAGCTTTCCACCGGCAGGGCCTCGTAAGTTCGGCCGGCAACTCCTAAGCGGGCTCGGTCCTGAGCAATCTCATAAAGTTTCTGACCCCAGGCAGTAGGATAGCAACCGGTAATGCAGGCCTCGCAAAGCGAGTCGGCAGGAAGCCCGATTGCCCGCGCGATGGCTTTCACGGGCAAGTATCGCAGCGAGTCGCATCCAAGATCTTTCGCCATTTCGGCTGCGATTTCCTCGGTCAGCTCCCCACCCCGAATAAACCGCGGGGCAAATAATTCGGAGATCGTCGACATGTCGATGCCGTAGAAACACGGGGCCACAATCGGGGGACTGGCAACCCGCACATGAACTTCTTTCGGTCGACCTACCTGATAAATCCGCCGCAACAATGCCCGCATGGTTGTCGAGCGTACGATCGAGTCCTCTACCAAAAGGACCCGTTTACCCTCCAAAACTTCGCGCAGGGGAGTGTATTTCAATTGAACTTTCAACATCCGACGGCCTTTTTCATCGATGAAGGTCCGGCCGGTGAAGCGATTCCGAATCAACCCCTCAAGGCATGGCAGCCCTAGTTTATAAGCCATGCCATCGGCGGCTGCTTTGCTTGTATCTGGTACGGGTACCACGATGGTATCCCGATCCAACGGGACCGTCTCCAACTTCGCCAGTTCCTCGCCCAAGGCTTTACGCGCTAAATAGACGCTTCGACCATCAAGGGTGCTTGCAACATTCGAAAAGTAAATCCATTCGAAGAAGCAGTGAGCCCGACGATTGCTGGCTGCATAGCGCTCAATTTGCAGCGTACCATTACTGATCAAGACGAGGTTCCCTGGCTCCAAGGAGCGGATTTGCTCCGGAGAAAAACCCAAATTCAGCAGAGCCACACTTTCGCTTGCTGCCGCGAACAAACCGCCATCAACGGCATAGCACAACGGCTTGATGCCCAGGGGGTCCCGAAGCACCATCATTTGCCCCATGGCATCGAGGTAAACTAAGCTGTAGGCCCCATCGAACTGGCTTGAGACCTCGCAAGCCACATCTAAAAGCGGCCGTTGGTGAGGACCCGAAAGAGCCCTAGAAATTAGCAGCAGAACAATCTCCGTGTCTGTGTGCCGAGCAAGGTAGCTATCCGGCTCGGCGAGGATTCTTTCTTCCAGCTCTCTGTAGTTGGCTAACTGTCCGTTGAATGCAAAGCTAAACCACTTATGCCGCTTGACATGGACATGTTCAAACGGCTGACTGTAGCTCACCGACTCCTGCCCGCACGTTGCATAGCGCACGTGTCCAATGGCGGCAGGCCCCGCATAGTCTGCCATAAGGCGATCGAAACTCTCCCGATCGTTGAGTTGAAAGACCTCTGCCACGGTCCCCAGCTTCTTATAAGTAGATAATAGCTGGGAGCGTTTCGGGTTGTAGGTGGACATTCCCGCCGCAAGTTGCCCTCGGTTCTGTACATCCAGCAGGATACGGGGCAACAACCGCGACACAACCCCCGCCTCCTGGGGCTGAACAAGCTGACTTCCCCTTTCCGGTGAAAAGTAATAGATAGCTGCAACACCGCATTCGTGGCGTAGTTCGCTCATTGCTCGTACAGTTCGAACTGGAGGGAATGTCGCCTCAACTTGGAACCCTAGCACTCAAGTCCTACAGAAAGTAAAGCACTCAACTCCTAGAAGTGATAAGCAGCAAAACAACAAGGCAGCAAACACGCTACGACTTCAAAGAGGTCAGCATATTAGTCGGGATACTAGGATATTGAAAGCCACGATATCGGCACATTGAGTTGGCATATCACCAACGAGTTGGGATTCACAGAACCTCCATGCCGTGCTCTGAGCCCACTGGCCCTAATGTAGCCCTCGGCTCCCGAACTGGTGATGATTACGCCGCCCGCATTGGTTCTCAATTTCTTAGTCTAAATTTTTGGTCTCTTTGTTAATTTTTTGGACTGTTCGTTATTAGCTAGGATCAAGATCATCATGAAATGGCCACCGATTTTCTGAGTCCTTTTATATCTCCTTTTATATACTTTAGGCAGGGCTTGCGGAGGGAAACACTCCAAGGCGAGCCCCATTCCGGATCAATTTGCAAGCCTTCAGCCCAATCATCCGTGCAATCTCGTAGCCCGCGCGCTCATTGTTGGACGCGCATTGATTGAACCTGCATTTCTCTGAAGATACCCGGGCAAAACTTCGGAGCTTTGCTGCTCCTTGCGGTAGCGAATGATCCACACCAAACCTTTGGTGCCACGCCACGTGGCGGCACCTTAGCTTATCAACGAAGAACCGGCGGTTTATCAACGAAAAATCGGCATGTGAGTTTGTCAGGCAAAAGAGGCTAACCAACCGACCCGCTGGCAAGGCCACACCTTCAAACAGTTAGCGAGTCCCTGCATGACCAAATAGGAACTCTAAGATGGCCAAAATACCTCCGCTCAAGTCTTTAAGCTCCCCGAAACTTTATTAGGCTAACTACAACCTCCGATGTAATTGTAGGGTTTTTCTCAAATTCCTCAATTGGTGGCGTAACCTTCGACACGTGCTAAAGTTCCGGTGTAACCAACTCGACTAACCCCAGAGTCACTGGGCAAAGGATAACCGTTGGGGTAACACCTACACTTGCTGGGCAACCCTGAGTTTGGTGCATTGGCAAACCTAACGAGCCGCATTGGCCCCTCGTATTCGCCCGTCTATATTGCTCCTTCTTTAGATTCCCTATATTGCTCCTGTCTTTAGATTCAATGACTCCTTTGTCCATGGCAGAAAGCCGGGCCATCGAGCGTGTGTGCGTCAGTTTTGTAGGTAGGCGTTTTGGGGTGGCGGGTGCCAGAAGCTGTCCCAGCAGGAGCGTTCACTCAGGTACAGCGCCCGCAGGTGGCATATGGCATTGGCCCCGGCGTCGCCCCAACGCATCCCACCCCCTTTGAGCCGATTGCCCACCACCGTCTTGCACGCCGATTCCACCGGCCCTGAGCCTATCTGCCACCCGTTGGCCAGGTATCGCGGGTAATCCATCTTGTGCTCGTGGTTGCGGAAGTATTGCACCTGCTGACGGTGCAGTTCTTTCACCTCCGCCGAGGCCGTCCCCAAATCCAAGCTCTCTAACCACTGACGCACACTCCGCCCCCCCTCGTGCTTCCACCGGTGGCAGGCCTCGTCGGTCCACTCCTTCCGCCGCCCTTCCTCCTGCCCGTAAAGCGC
>CAKZMM010000001.1 GCA_937128505.1 uncultured Thermogutta sp. | reverse complement strand
GCTTCCGTCCGCGCGCGGATTGCTGATTTTTGGCGGTACGGTTCGCCCTGAACGAAGTCGCCGAAAAATCCCAGTATAGTTTCTTTTTGCCCCACAATAATCCCGCGGGCCACCCCACACAAGCGGTAAAGCCCCGACGGCCCCAACTGCCCTTTTTCCGATTCAATGGTTTCTTTCAGTGTTGGTTGCTCTTTTCAGCCCGACCTCGGTTTTGCCCGCTGATGATTTAATATTTTCGAGACACGATTTCCTAATTTCCCTATTTGCAGCTCGGTTGGTTCTTTCCGCTTTTCGACTCGATTGCCCCTTCCAAATGCCGAAGCGACTGCTGATCTTTTCTTCGCATGCATTTTCTTCGACTGTTCGAATGTATGAGAGTCCATGCAAACCAGCATGGGCAAGTGGTTAATTGAGACGATTCCCGCGGACCTCGCCTTCACGCCATTGCATCGGACAAAGCCAGCATGTGCAACTCGGTAACTGACATGATTCCGACCGTTAGGCGGATACTCAAGACTTCCCGCAGAACACAAGTGAATTCGCGAAGCGAGCACCGTTGTTTGCCCCCTCATCACGTTCGCCCGCCTCTCGGATCTCGGGCACCTGTAGTAGCTCGGGGGTAAGCCGAATCACTTGAAGCTCGCGTCGCACGCTATCATTCTTGAGACCGCATCCTCAACCCTCCGGACGACCCAGTTCCCGAAGAAGCTCGAGGGAGAAAATACCCGTATCATGCCCATCGCTGAAGGTGATCTGATAAGCATAGTTGCCCACCGGGCGCATGCCGCGGATAGTAATCTGCGGAGCCCCCGGAGCTTGTGCCGGACTGTAGCCTGCCGGCGCGAGATTTGCTTCGCCCTGACCCCCCGGCTCCGCAGCGGAGATTTCATGTTGCGCCCGACATGTCGCGCAAGGACAGGCGGCCCGCAATTGGCCCGGGTCGCATAAGGTCACCAGTCCATCTTCCCAAACTATTCGGAGGGTGTTCCCCATTAGGGTCAGCGAATTGGGTACGATGACCATTCCGGCTCCTCCTTGGCTACCTTTTTGATCGCAAAACTTCGTTCAAACGCATGGATTTGCCCCGTCCAACCCATGGATTTGCCCTCGTCGAGCGCATGGATTTGCCTCGAAAACACCTTTGGTTTAACCCCGTTTGCGAGGGCTGATGAATATTCGGTTTCGCACTCTCGTAACGTGGTTGGATTTACCGCCGTTTGCGCCGGCTGCCAATCCGCATGGGTTTTTGCTTTGCTCATGGAAGGTTTGCTTTTGAAATACTGGACTCCTTTTTTGGTCTTGGCAATCATGAAGCGCAAGTGGCGAAGCTTTCCGTCTAACTCCTCGCCGCTCGAAAGCCGCTCTATTTAAACGGTGGCTTTAGTCGAATGGTAGATCGCGGCTGCTTTTGATCAACCGCGATTGATTTGAATAAATGGTATTGATCGGAGAAAAACGCAACGGTACGCAAAGCATGATCCAAGCGTACGCAAAGTATCGCGCGGAGTGAGGAGCCCATTGGCTGGACATGAGCCAGTTGGGGTTCGGCGGATGGGTGGTCCTATCCGCCCCTCAAAAGTTACATAAGAATGAAAAAACTTCGTGAGAATTAATTCGCCACGTGTCGGAATGAAGCGTGCATGCGCCTTTTACGTCTGCGATTCGGTTACTTTACAACCCGATTGGACTGAAACTCGAATAATCCAAGAATAATCCAACGAATGATTGCCGTTGTATCTTGGGCTGAATTGCGTGGAAGGTTGCCGCAACTTGTTTCTCGACAAAGAGGCCGTTTTCCCCACCAGGAAGGCGACACGTGAGTTCCAGACAAAAGAGCCCCAAGCCACCGTATCGTTTTTAATGAGTAAGATGGGCCGGCGTGCATTGCGGAAAATTGATCCCGACCTTGATCTTTCTGGCTACTTAATACCCCTAGCTGAGCTTCCTCAGCCATGGGACCAAACGATTCTTTTTGATCGCCGGGCAGCCCTAGAGGTTGAAGTCGGCACGGGTAAGGGACTTTTTTTGAGACAAGCTGCCGCCGCTTGTGCTCAGCACGACTTCCTGGGGATCGAAATATCGCGGAAATATGCCCGTTTTGCCGCGGCTCGGCTGGCGAAACTCGGGGTTCCAAATGCGCTGATTGTCCTGGGTGACGCCCTGAGGGTGTTCGCGGACTATTTGCCGGATCAATCCGTCAACGTGGTCCACGTGTATTTCCCGGATCCGTGGTGGAAAAAAAGGCACGCCAAACGCCGTCTTATCCGCCCGAGCTTCGTTCGCGATGTAAGCCGCGTGCTCATGGAAGGGGGGCGGCTCCACTTCTGGACGGATGTAGAGTGGTATTTTCAGGAGTCGGTCGAATTGATTGTTGCACAAGGGCACCTTCTCGGACCGGTAGTAGAACCGGAGGCAGAGCCGCGGCACCAGCTGGATTTCCGCACCCATTTTGAAAGGCGGATGCGCTTGAGCGGGGAGCCTGTATTCAGGGCCATGTTTTTCAAGCCGGCCGGTCAAGTCGGATCCACAAGTGATTCATCCGGCTCCCAGATCACTTTCGAAAATGTTGAATTCTGCAAAAATACTCGGAGCTTGCCGGGCAGTCAGCCCTCCTAAAACATTCGTTCTTAAACCATGGGTTCTCTGACGATTCGTTATTCCCCGGGGCAAAGTCGTTATTCCCCGGGGCAAAGAGTACGAAGTTGCAACCCGTCGCGGGAAGAGATTTGGAGGAGAATCGCGTAACACGTTAACTGAGATATCGATAGGCGGAATTCCGGAGGTAAACCGACTTCTTGATCTCACGACCGATTTGGACCTCGTCAAATGGCATACTAACTTGCGTCCAAGCGTGCCTTCTTCTCTCGCGAATGGTGAAGATGAATTCTTCTCTCACCAATGATAGATTGGCTGATCGGCCTTGTTTGCCCCCTTTATCAGCTCCGCTCAGCTTGTCTTGAACGGCCCTTAAGCGAGACGGTAGAATCGCAACCGCGACTCCTTCGGCAAGAAAGGCAAGAAAGATCGGCTCGTCGCAAAAAATTAGGCTGCCAGCCGTGTGGCATGCAGGTGCACTAATTCCCGGATTTCCCTCCGCCCGGCTAGAGCCATCATTGGCTCGTTTGACTATCGCCGCGGTATTTTGGGCCTGCTTGGATTGCCAGCTTATGGCTACCGTTTGGTGGCCGGAATTGCTTTCGGGCAAAAGTCTGCTTTTCGGGTGGGTAATGTTACTGACGACTTGGGGGACCCACCTGGTCCTATCCGCCCGGGAAAGCTCGATGCGAACCCTTTCAGCCGGCGACCGTGAGACCCCCGCCGGCAGTTCGAACGATCCATATCCCGCAATTTTAGACAGCTATTTATCCGGAAATCTGCACGAAACAGTGGTTTCTTTAAGGCGGCATCTCGCCCGATTCCCGCGAGATGTCGATGCCCGAATGCTTTTGGCAACGGCACTTCGGCGGCTCAAAAAGTTTGATGAAGCGGAAGCTGAACTCGGTAAGCTAAGCGACTGCGATTATTCGCGAAAGTGGGTTCTGGAAATCCTGCGCGAATCTCAGCTCATCAAAAGAGCGATGGAAGCTTCTGAAGAGCCGATTGTCAGGGCAGAATCCCCGTGAATTTACGTGAGTTTACTTTTCAAATAGATCTCGATTTCACGGAATTAAGTTGGCCGGTAACCCCGGCAATTTGCCGGAGGACGCTTTTGCCTTGCCGCCCCGCATGACCGAAGAGGCGTTCGTGCTTCATAGTACAAACGGCACAGTTATGCCTGCACAGCTACGCCTGCCGCCCGGCCTGAACGTGGACGCGTTTCCTTGAGGAAAGGTAAATCACTTAATTTAAGGTAAATCACTTAATTTATAGTAATAATGGCCTATTCTAAACAAAGAGACGATGTAACGGAAGCGTCCGGGCTCTGGAGCCCGATGGTTTTAGGGGTCGGTCTGCGCTATAGGATCGCACGATAGAAAAAGATGGCCCGAGTAAGAGGGCACGGTTTCAGCAAGTCAAAAACAAAAAAAATTCAAAAGGGCCATGCTAATTGTTAGAAAAGCTGCCAATTTGGCATATCATTTTCGCGGGGCAAAATCATACGGTTCACAGGTCAGCGTGCAGGGAGCTCACAGTGGCGGCAGAAAAAACCCCACGTTTTGATCCCTTAGCCGAAAACTGCCGGAGCGGTTGCGGAATAGGATGGGATATGAGGGGAAGTTGCGGCGTAAGACGAGAAGTTGGGGAATGTTATGGATGAAGACAGAAGACCGCATATACGGAAGGAAGTCCCCTCTTTTAATTTCCGCGCTGCGGGCGGCGCCAACATCTGGGGAAAACTTTTTGTAAAGTAATCTTTCTTCGACGGCATCTGAGGGGAACAAACCCACCGTTTAGGCAGCAGAATAAACGCGGAATAAACAAGGTTAAAGCGGGGGGATAAATTTCGGACGAGTGAGCGAATTGGAGTGACGACAGGGTAATGGCCATCAACCATCGAACTTGAACTCGTTCATCCTCATAAACGCGGGAACGCCAATCGGAACCGCCGAAATGATAGCGGAGTTTTTCGGCAAAGTCTCCCCGGGGGAAGCTTGCAGAATTGCCACGTAGGTTCGTGCCAAGTGCAAGGACGTCGGCAGGATTACCCGCGAGAGAAAAAATGATCGTATACCTTGTTCTGTTAGAGCCTTATGAATTAATCGTGTAATGGGTAATCTTGATGTCATCCAAGATCGACCATTCTCCAAGATCCACCGTTATCGATGAGCAAAATGATGTAATTTTGGGCTAGGGGTGCGATCGGCGGCCATTTCCGATACGTGAATCGGGTATTCCAAATTCTGCGGTTTACAGAGTTTGTGCCGTTTTGGAACAGGTTTTGCTCAAAGGGATATCACGTGGATGCTGACGCCAAATGTTACATGGCCTTAAGCGAAATAAATTCGCACAAGGGCGCGCATTTGATGGAAAAAGAAACGTAGAAAATGTTGGGGAGGAAGTCGGCGTAACCCTTCGTCAACTCCCGGGACAAGCGCCCATTGAAAGTTTGAATGGTCGCCCCTACTCTTGGGAAACAGGGGGTTTGGGAAGACGAAGCCCTGCTTACCAAAGGAAGACCTTGCGGGGCGGTAGCTTCGGCGAAATTAACAGGCGGTTTCGCGGTTTTCCCTCGTGAGTAGTCAACTCTGCGAGATCGGCGGAGAAAAGGATACCAGACTCAAGGATATCGGACACAAGTGTTAGGATGACGAAAATAAGGTCATGGAAAAGATTTTATTGAAGGATTCTCGACTGGGGCGGTTATGCTTCGGTCTCAAAGAGCCTTCGAAGCTGTAAGTGAAAAGGTACCGGATTTATTAAAAAACAGTTTCTCTGGCACACCGTACAATCCCAAATAAGTCATGGGCCCAGGGGACATCAAACGAGGTTTCGCCAAGTGAGGTGGCCTAAGATGTACGAGCGTTTTACCGAGCGTGCTCGAAAAGTAATGCAATTGGCCAACCAAGAGGCCCAGAGGTTCAACCACGATTACGTGGGGACGGAGCACATCCTTTTGGGGCTGGTCAAAGAAGGAAGCGGAGTAGCCGCGAACGTTCTCCGCAATCTGGACATCGACTTGAAGAAAATCCGCATGGAAGTCGAAAAGCTGGTGCAGGCCGGCCCGGATATGGTGACCATGGGGAAATTGCCCCATACCCCACGGGCAAAGAAGGTGATCGAATACTCGCTGGAAGAGGCGAGGAATTTGAACCACAACTACGTGGGGACTGAACATCTGCTGTTGGGGCTTCTTCGCGAACAAGAAGGCGTAGCGGCCCAGGTGCTGATGAACCTGGGGGTGCGGCTGGAGGATGTTCGCCGGGAAGTCCTGAACCTATTGGGCCACGGGATGGAAGGCGGAGAAGGTTCCGAGCGTTTTGGCTCCGGCGGTGGAGGCGGTTCGGCCGAGGAAGTCTCGCGACGTGGAAAGTCCAACACCCCTGCGCTGGATAGCTTCGGCCGCGATCTGACCGAATTGGCCCGGCAAGGAAAACTGGATCCAGTCATCGGCCGCGAGCGCGAAATCGAGCGGACCATGCAGATCCTCTGCCGCCGCACGAAGAATAATCCGGTCCTCTTGGGCGAAGCAGGCGTGGGTAAGACGGCGATTGTGGAAGGCTTCGCGCAGCGGGTGGTAGCCGGCAATGTTCCGGAGCTTTTGTTGGATCGGCGGATTGTCGTCCTGGATCTGGCGCTGATGGTCGCCGGTACCAAATATCGCGGCCAATTCGAGGAGCGAATTAAGGCCGTGATGAACGAGGTACGCCGGGCGAAGAATGTGATCCTTTTCATCGACGAATTGCACACCCTGGTAGGAGCCGGCGGGGCGGAAGGGGCCATCGATGCTTCTAACGTGCTCAAACCGGCCCTGGCCCGGGGCGAGATCCAGTGCATCGGTGCGACCACCCTGGATGAGTATCGCAAATACATTGAAAAGGATAGCGCTTTGGCCCGACGGTTTCAGGAAATTATCGTCGAGCCGTCGACCAAAGAGGAAACGAACGATATTCTGCGCGGTCTCCGCGACCGCTATGAGAAGCACCATCATGTGCGGATCACGGATGATGCGATCGAGGCGGCCGTTGAGCTTTCAAGCCGGTACGTAACCGGGCGTTGCTTGCCGGATAAGGCGATCGACGTGATTGACGAAGCCGGCGCAAGGGTGCATCTGAAATCCATGACCCGGCCGCCGGATCTGAAGGAAATTGACGAGACGATTGAACGGCTCAATCGCGAGAAGGAGGAAGCGGTTGCCAATCAGGACTTCGAGAAGGCGGCCGCTATCCGCGATCAAGTGGACAAACTCAAAAAGAAGAAGGCCCAACTGACGCGTGAGTGGCAGCAACGCTCGCGGGACTCGAGCGGTGTGGTCGATGCAGACGTGATTGCTGAGGTCGTCTCGAAGATGACCGGCATTCCGCTGACGCGGCTGACCGTGGAGGATTCGCGGCGGCTCATGCTTATGGAGGAGGAACTCCATAAGCGCGTAGTCAGCCAGGACGAAGCGGTGCGCTCGATTTCGCGGGCAGTCCGCCGGAGTCGCAGCGGGCTCAAAGACCCGAAGCGGCCGATGGGTTGCTTCATCTTCGCCGGCCCCACCGGTGTCGGTAAGACGTTGCTGGCCAAAGCGCTTGCAGAATTTATGTTCGGTGATGAGGACGCGCTCGTACAAATCGATATGTCCGAATACATGGAAAAGCACAATGTCAGCCGACTCATCGGGGCTCCCCCGGGCTATGTGGGCTACGAAGAGGGTGGGCAATTGACGGAGAAGATTCGGCGGCGGCCGTACTCGGTCGTGCTGTTCGATGAGATCGAAAAGGCGCATCCGGATGTCTTCAACATGCTCCTGCAAGTGATGGAGGAGGGCCGGCTGACCGACAGCTTTGGCCGCAACGTGGATTTCCGGAATACCATCTTGATCATGACCACCAATGCCGGGGCGGAAGCGATCAAGAACGAAGGTGGTTTCGGGTTCCAAACCGGCGATCCTGACGTCAGTTATGAACGGATGAAGGAGCGGGTTCAGGAGGAGATCGAGCGGACCTTCCGACCGGAATTCCTCAACCGCGTGGACGATATCATTGTGTTCCGTTATCTGACGGAAAAGGATCTCAAAGAAGTGGTCGAACTGGAGCTGGCCAAGGTACGCGAGCGTTTAGCCGAACGCGGTTTGCGGCTTGAGCTGACCGAAGAGGCCAAGAAGTTGATCATCCAGAAGGGCTCGAACCTCGACTTCGGGGCTCGGCCGCTTCGTCGGGCGATTGAAAACTTCATCGAAGACCCGCTGTCTGAAGAGCTGCTTAAGGGCGAGTTCGACGGCAAGAACCTGATTACGGTTGATGTGAAGGAAGTCGGCGGCAAGAAGCAGTTCGTGTTCGTCGGCTCGGTGGATCAGCCGCAGCAACCGGCGGTAGTGGGAGCCGGTTCGGGCGTCGGCGGATCGTCAGAAGGTGGACCGCTGAACAATTGACGCGAAAACCTTTCGGGCGTAGCGGCTAGGCTCATCGGAGCCGTTAGCGGCAAAGAAGCTGCGGCTCATGTTCCCTGTATAATGCCCACCCTTACGAATGAAATTAGATTGGCGGGACGACCGCGGTTCCTGCTGGGGCCGCGGTTTTTTGTTCATTCTCCAGAGACAGGGGTTGATAATTCCCCAGATCCCAGGGTTGTTAATTCTCAAAAGACAAGGGTGGCCCGGATGGCTGCGCGCCGGCGGGTGCTGCATTAGAGGCGAGGGAACGATCACAAGCCGCGCTTTTCTCAGCGGATATTGAACTTTTGTCGGTTGGAGATGTTTATCTTCGTTCGCCATATCTTTAGCCCCGTTAGGTGAAACGGCACTTTGTAGAGCTTTTGGTTCATTAGTGAAACAGCACTATGCTAGCAAACCTGGTAAAGCATTTTGCTCGTTGACCTGCTTTGTGGGCTCTTTTTGGAGCTGTTTGTGCCAATTCGTCATTTCCACCAGTTTGCCTATATTCGTTTTTTGCCCTTATTGCTTTTGAGTGTGCTTATCCTTTTTGCTTATTGTTTTCCGTTTATTTTCCGTCTAATGCTGCCCGCTTTGTTTTGAACGCTTTTTGGAAATTCAAATCAAAAAACACAAGCTAAACGTAAGCAAAAATAGGAACTTTTTCCTTCCCAAAAAAGTTTCCCAAAAATCTCGGACTGCCCAATTTCTCTAACTCAAGAAACAGGTGAAGCTGGCCTTTCGAGCATGCCGAAGTAAATTGGGCAGATCGCAAGCCGCAGATCGCCGGCCCTGCAAATTTCCGTAGGCGGCCAACCCAGATGAAATCGCTCTTCGCTACAATCTGATCAAATTGGTCCATAGCCATGTGGAGCCCGGCAGTCCGACTTCTCGGTTGATTCTCAAAACCCCGTTTTGGGGAGTTGGTTCATGATGATTGAAAAGGGTGCCCGCACGGCGCCATCCAGCGGCGTATCCACAAATTCGGTGAACTCTTCAAAGGAATGGCTCGGGGAGAAATTGGTCGGATGGGTGGCGAACCTCGGGAACCAAGTTCTTGACGCCATTCAGGGGCTCGGGGACTTCTTTGTTTTTATCTTGTCCGCCTTTTTTTGGCTTTTCCGCGAAAAGCCCCGGCGGGAGACGATTTGGCCCAATTTTTTCCAAATTGGGGTACAAAGCGTTCCCGTGGTGGCGTTGACAGGAACCTTCGTGGGGATGGTATTAGCGGTCCAGAGTTACACCCAATTCCGCATGATCGGCATGGAAACGCGGTTAGGGGCCGTCATTAACATGGCAATTGTGAGGGAATTGGGGCCGGTTTTGGCCGCAACCATGCTCGCCGGCCGTGTGGGGGGAGCCATGGCCGCGGAATTGGGTACCATGCGGGTCACCGAACAGATCGATGCTCTGATTACCCTCGGAGCCAATCCGGTTCACTACTTGGTTGTCCCACGGTTTCTCGGGTGTTTACTCTTGATTCCCGCCCTGACCATCATAGCAGATTTCATGGGCGTGCTTGGGGGCTACTTTTACAGCGTTTACCTGCTTGGAATTGACTCGCACCATTACCTTCAGAATTCCGCCGAATACATCAAAGGGTTTGATGTGCTGGCAGGTGTCGTGAAGACGATTTTTTTTGGCGGGGCCATCGCCCTAATTGCGTGTTATCAAGGATTTCACTGCGATCCGGGGGCGGAGGGGGTCGGACGGGCGGCTACCACGGCGTTCGTTTACTCCTTTGTCGTAATCCTGATTCTGGATCTTTTTCTAGGGATCATCATCGAGAAAATTTACTTAGCATTGTGGCCGGAGGGCCCCCAAATCATATAGGAACAATGATAATAGGAACAATCATATAGGAACTTTGAACCCCGAATTTGCCTTAAGCAGGATGCGTAGTTCCATAAGCAGGAAGCATTGGATTTGGATATTGCATCATGCGGAGCCGCGCCAAGGCGTCGCAAAACGCCGGAGGCTCCCCAGACTATCTAAGTATTCTAAGCCCGGCAGATTAACGGCAAACTAGCAGACCAAGCGGAACGGCAAGTGCAAAGTCGTACTGAATCGCCGCAGGTAAAGGTACGAAAAGCTTTACGCCCCTTTCCGCAAATCACGATGTTACCAAGAAATGTTCAAAGGATCGTAGGCCATGGAGCCGCTGGTCCGAATTGACAACATTTCGGTCCGGTTTGGGCGGCGGTTGGTTCTGCGGGATATCTCGCTGGAGATCCGCCGCCAGGAGGCCGTGGCCATTATCGGCGAAAGCGGCTGCGGAAAGACGGTGCTGCTGAAAACAATGATTCGCCTATTGCGGCCGTGTCAGGGAGCCATCTACTTTGACGGTCAAAATATCGCCCAGCTTTCCGAGCCAGAATTGACCCGATTGCGGGCCCGAATCGGATTCGTTTTTCAACAAGCGGCCCTTTTCGACAGCATGACGGTGGGGCAAAACATCGCATTTCCCCTTCGCTCACACACCAAAAAGAGTGACGAGGAAATTCAGCAAATCGTGCTAGCGCGATTGGCGGAGGTAGGTTTGCCACCGTCGGTGGCCCAGCAAAAGCCGGCGGAACTATCCGGAGGAATGCGGAAGCGTGTCGGCCTGGCTCGGGCATTGGCGCTCAATCCGGAGCTTGTTCTTTACGATGAACCGACGACGGGTTTAGACCCGATTATGGCCGATGTGATCAATGAGTTAATGCTCAGCACGCGGCGACACCATGCGGTGACTAGCATCTTGGTGAGCCATGACATGAAAACGGCGTGTAAGGTGGCCGACCGCATCGTGATGCTTTACCCGCTAAGCCGATTGACCGCGGATGAACCACAAATTTTGTACGATGGTCCGGCGGATAAGATTTACGAGTCATCGGACCCGCGGGTTCGCCAGTTTGTGCGTGGGGAGGCAGGTTCCCGAGTTTTGGAAACCCAAGCAGCAGCCGAACAATTTGCGGCGTGATGGCTGGCTGAGCGAGGTTTTTCCGTTAATCGAATGCGAGTCAGGGAGTCGGCAAAAGGCGGAATCGGCCGAAGGACGGAAAGGCTGCTCAAGCACTCATTTTTTGGCAGGCCGTCAGTCCCCAACGCATGCCGGTGATCGGGTCGACAGCCTGAACAGAGCTCGGACCGACGAATCGGTCCTCAACGCATGCGAGTGAGGGATGGGGACCTTGCTTGTGCGGAGAGAATTGCCGATTGGACCGGCGGGCCAGTGGCAAGGTCGTGAATTCGTGGGGCAATGGATTCAGTTGAAGTAACTCAATTCCAGAGAAAAGCAAAGAGAACAGTAAGAGGAGAAAGATTGGAAAACCTCGGTCGATTGGGGCATCGCCCCGAAATCGGTAGAGATATTTTTAAATCGATCATTGCCCGGTTGTACAGCCCCCACACCCATTAGCAGTATGGAACGAGATCATGGAGGAGCGGAGACTGCAACTTTTGGTCGGACTGATGGTTTTGGCCACGATAGTGGTCTTGAGTATTCTTTTGGGAATGTTCGCGGGTCAAGAGCCCCTCCTCCGGCGCACGAAGGAAATCTTGATTCATTTTCCGGAAGCTCCGGGGATTAGTCCGAACACCCCAGTGCGTAAGAGTGGCGTGCTGATTGGCCGGGTTACCCGCGTTCAATTAGCCGAAGAGATCCCGGAATACGCCGATTGGGGTGGGGTCATTGTCACGATAGAGTTGGATTATCATCGCAAGATCTTTACGGATGAAGAATGCCTGATGCGTCGGACTCTTTTGGGGGATGCGGTGCTGGAATTTGTCCGCCGGCGTAGCCCGCGTGTTCCGCCGGCCGGAGCCACAGGCGGATCAACCGGCGCCAACCAATCGGAGGAGCTTCAACCGCAAAGCGCTCCGCAGGCAAACGGGCAATCACAGGCAAGTAACCTCGCGCCGCGTTCCCATACTGTTTCACCGGCGGTCTTCTTGGTTTCAAATGGGGCCACGGCGGTGGTGCAACGGGAGGAAATCCCGCCGGGAGGCCCTCCGTTACGCGGTCGGGTACTGGCCGATCCGATGGAAGTCGTTGCCAATTTGCAGGCGGATCTGGCGGAAGGAGCACGGGGAGTGCGAAATGCCAGTGATCAAATCGCGCAATTCGTTAGCCGACTAAACGAGCTAGTTGCAAACGAGGACGGCTTGCAGGCTGCGCGTGAGCGAATCCGCGAATTGGCAAGCGAAAGCAGCGAGACACTCCGGGCACTGCGAACGCTGGTAGAGAATTTGAATGCACTAGCTGGCGACCCGGAGTTTAGGGCACAAATCCAGCAAGCCGGCCGCGATTTGCCAGCCGTTCTTGCCGATGCCCGCCAAACGCTGAGCAAAACTCAGGAAGCCTTCGACCAGCTCAAGATAGCCAGCACGACCGCTCAAGAAAACCTAACCAACTTACGGCAATTTACCCAAGCCCTTGGGCAGAGAGGACCGGCAATTGCCGAACGCCTGGAGGAGACCCTCGGCGGCTTGGCGACTTTAAGCAAAGAGCTCTCCGCGTTTTCGCAGCAACTGGGTCGGGACGACACAACCCTCGGAAAGCTGACCACAGATTCGGAGCTATACGACAACGTCAATCAGCTCGTTTTACAGGTGGATGCATTGACGCAGCAACTCCAGCCGGTTTTGCGGGACTTGCGCGTTTTTTCAGACCGCATCGCGCGGAATCCGGAGAGCTTGGGCGTGCGGGGGGCTTTGGAGCGGAGTCCCGGAACCAAAGGGGTACCGAGTTTATCGGAACTGGATCCCATGGGTTGGCGGCAACGAACGGCCGCCGATTGGTCACCGGTGCGCTGATAGGCTTTTGCCCCATCGGGGCAGCTTCACCCCGGGCGCCGGGGTTCATTCAGTCTCTCCCCTGTGCGCCGGTCGATTACCGTTCTTCCCGGCGTCGGCCAATTGTAGTACAGCGCTCTTCGCCGTGCGCCGATTGATTATAGCGTGCGCCGATTGATTATAGATTGATTATAGATTGATTTATAGATAGTCTCTGCGGGGCTCCTCGTCAGTTTGAGAGCGGAGCTTGGGGGCTGCTCGCAACGCTCCGCTTGGAGGGTTAAGATCGGCGATGGGGCAGAGTTTCCTGTGACGGCCCCTATGCCTTTGCTAGACTTCACGAAGTCTACGCCGTAAGATCATCGCTACTTCGT